>JAFWWB010000078.1 GCA_017518185.1 Lachnospiraceae bacterium | reverse complement strand
GCAATGGGCAAGCAGATGAAGGCTGCCGAAGAGAAACTGAAAAAGGCTCAGGAGAAGCAGATGGAAGCACTCCAGAGCTTTGCCCAGACCATGCAGACAAAGGCCAACGCAAAGATCGAGAAGAGCGGCAAGACCGCTAAAAAGAAGGGCTATCAGGCGGATGACCAGAGCAAGCTCGTCAATGAAAAGTTCAATAACGATGAAAAGAAGCAGCAGAAGATAGCCGAACTGGCCGAGAAGGTTCAGAAGGCCCGGGAAGAGTATGATGATCTGAAAAATGAATACGACTTCCATATGGAAGCCTTCAGGGATTTCAGGGCCTATGTGAATGAAAACGCCGAAGCCTATGAGGAGGCGGTCAGAACACGGCAGGCCACGGAGGACGCCTGCAATGAAGCCGAGGCAGCCCTGAAAAAGGCGGATGAGGACAGTAGTCTGTCGAATTACGAAAAGAAATGGCTTGAAAAGAAGGAGGAGATGGAAGCGATCTCCGCAAAGATCACCGCGAAGCAGAGACAGCTTTCCTCTGAATACTGGAAGAACTTAAGTCTCTGCGGCTTTGACAATCTGGACCAGCTGGACAGATGTCTGGGCGGAGCTTTCGATGAGAACGGAGCCCTGAAGAACGAAGTAAAGGATACCGTGGATCTTCTTGAGGACAGGAGAAAGCTGGTGGAGAGCTGCGGCGAAGGAGAGCTCACCGTCTTCTGGGATGCGTTCATCAATAATGACAGCATACTGACGGATCTCTTAAGCCCGGATATGAAGGTGGCGGAAGGCCGGGTGCAGCAGCTCCATGCGATGCTGGCTCCTCTAGGAAAGGCGCTTACCGAGGAATATCCTTACATCGCGAAGTTCTTCATAGAGGACAAGCTGGTGAAGCTGCTTGACTCGAAGAGTCCCGACACCGAGACGAAGAAGATACGCGAAGAGCTGGAGAAGATCACGAAGGAGATGCCTGAAAAGCTCCGCAAGGCAGAGGAGCTTTATAAGAAAGAGCTGGATGCTGCCGAGACCCCTGAGGATGAACAGACAGCAAAGGTGAAATACGAGAAGAAGACGGAGAACATACGCAAGGGCAGCGTGAACTTCTGGAAGGAGCAGCTCGGCGCATACCGTAACGACTATCTCGACAAGAAGAAGAGAGGCACCAGCTCCATCAGGGAGAAGATCCAGGAGGGCGGCGCCCACATAAGGCAGGATCTTACCAAGCATCTGCTCTACGATGACGAAGATACGAAGAAGCAGTTTAAGGACAGGACAGCGAAGTACAGGAAGTGGTGGTTCAGGACTTCCAAAAATACCGGCGTGGAGCTCGTAGCACAGAAGCATAAGCAGACCAAATACCAGATAGCCTTCGCAAATGCCAACGAGATAATAATGAACATGCAGGACGTCATCATCAATGATGAGGCGGCCATGAACAGCATCGTTAACAACACCAGGACCACGAAGGACTATTTCGAGAAACTGAGGGACAGGTATCTTGCGAATGACGAAAAGGCCGAGGCAGCTTTCCTTCACTATGCGCTGAACAAGGTCTATAAAAAGAATACGGAGTATGAAGAGACAGCGATAGAGGCGGCCGTAAAGGAACTCGATGAGGAGGTGCAGAAGGAGCTTTCGGATGCGCTGATACTCTTCAAGAAGCATATCTCAAAGCCTGCGGTACAGCTTGATACAAAGGAATTCGACGCCGTGATAGACAGATACGCAGCCGATTTCCTTACCCTTCACCGCAGTCAGCAGGCGGAGTATAAGAAGAATAAGACCGAGGAAGAGAAGAAGTACGAGGCCAAGCGGGATAAGGAGAGAAAGGCCCGCGCAGTGGTCATGAACGAGAAGACCAGAGGAAAGCAGCTCGTCCGTGAGAAGCTTTTCGGAGGCATGTATGACGAGCTCGGCCGTATAGGCGACAGGAAGCAGAGCCTGGTATACACTCCCGAAAAAGGCAAGCAGAACAAGAAGGTGAAGTCCAAGGGCGAGGCCACCGATAAGCAGTGGCTGGATGCAGCCAGGGCCGAATTCGAGTTGGATGATGAGGAAAAGAAGAAGAAGCTCACGGTCTATCCCGACATACTTGCGGTGTGCCTGGATGAGTACTGCAGGCTCCATCACAGCTATGCGGACCGTTACGTACGTCTGGGAGATAAGATAAGCAACTGGTTCCTTTCCGAAGACAATAAGGTGGAAACGGATATCAAGCACGAAGCAAGGCGCCTGAAGCTCATAAGCCGGATAGCCACGGGACAGGAAGAGGTAAAGGGTAAGGAGATGCCCAGGCTTCCCGAAAAGGCAAGGGATCTCTTCCTGGTCTACGCCGCTCGTTTCGCACCCTTAAGCGCGGATGACAGCACCCTTCCGGACAGCGTGATAAGGCTTGCGGAGGAGTTCCTGCCCTACTATACGGAGATAGAAAAGCTGGATGCCGTTGAGGTAAAGGATCCCGCTCTCCGCTATGCCCTTACGGATGCGAAGGAAAAGGCCAGGGCCTTCCTCTTCAACAGGGATGAAAAGGGCCTGCCTTCGGATGTGCAGAAATTCACGGAGATGCTGGAGAACCAGAGGAAGTACTTTGCTTTCGCCGACAGGGCGGTGGCAGTGCTGGATGACGAGACCCTTAAGAACAAGAAGATCGGCCTGCTGGGGGATGAAGGAAAGCGCAGATATACGGACAATATAAGGGAATACTTCCTCGGCAGGATCATGGACGATGCCATGAACGGTACAGCTTTTGATGAAGCCTCATACCGTCTGGCGGTGCAGGAGCGCCTTAAGGGCGAGGAAGCAAGGGAAGCCCTCGTCGCAAAGAGCGACCGCATCAGCAGCGCGGAATACAATTACCATGAGGATTATCCCGGACAGCTGACCGAAAGGGATCTGGAGTTCGCCATAGCAGCAACTAAGAAGAAAGCCCTCATAAAGAAGTATAACGCCCTTGACTGGCAGGAGAGAAAGATCTTTGCCCTTGCGCTGTACTGCACAAAGGACGGAGAGAGCGGGACCCAGAAGGTGGTCTACGGCACCGATCACAGGCTCTATAAGGAGGACCGGCAGCAGCTGCTGAGCTACATAAAGGGTGAGAATGTCGACTTCAAGGTTGACTATACCAGAGCAGTGCGCGCCGTTGCCGCAAAGTCAAAGAGGACGAAGGTATCCGGGGATTCCGAAGCCTTTGAAGCCGCCATCCGTTATGTGGAACAGATCAACAGGCGCCGTTTCGAACTGCAGCCCAAAGACTATTCCCGTATGGCAGATCCCGCAGCCATGGCAAAGGATGCGGACAGGGTACGGGCAAAACTCATATCCGATAAGGCTGATAACCTTACCAACCATAACGACGCAATCAACGGTGTTAAGATCACCGACCGCAAGGATTTCTACAAGATCCTCTCACGCATGTCCGGAGAGGATGTGAAGAGAAAGCAGAGCCAGGGCTTTTTTGACAAGATGCCTGACAAGTACAGGAATTTCAAGGAAAACAACGGTGTGCAGGCCGTATGCGAGCGCATCAACAAGATGACACAGGGAAGACGTACCCTGCTCATGTACATACTGCAGGACCGTACCGTGCTGGATTACTCCACCGCGGGAAAGAACAGCGACAAGATAGTGCCTCATGTAAATGAGGAGAAACGTTTTGCCCTGATGGAAAAGCTCATGACGGAAGAGGGCAGGCTGGAGGCCCTTGCGGAAGCAGAGTCTCCGGAAGTGGCGGAGAGGGCCCTGAAGTCGCTCTTAAGCTTCCAGCTGAGGGATGACAAACCTCTTACCGAAGGAAAGCTCACGGAAGATGATTTCGAACCCGGCTCCCTTAAGCGTGTGGAGGCCATAGACTGGATGCTCCTTGCCAACGCCATCGATTTCCTGGACGAGCTTGAGCAGGAGCAGCGCAGGATACTGGCCGTAAGGCAGGCGCCTCTCCGTGTCCTCAATCCTACCGAGGAGATGAAGAAGAAGAACAAGCCCGTTACGGACTATATGAAGGGACGGAGCCTCCCCAAGAACAGCGAGCAGTTCGAGGAATATCTGCGTGGCGCAGTCATCACCGATTCGAAGCTGGATCCGGGAGATACGAAGATAATGGATCTTTTCAGAGGCTATATGTCCCTGACTCCCCAGGAAAAGGTGCTGTTCTACAGAGCGCTGAACCACAGGGATGTGCTGGATGTGTCCCAGAGGAACCTCTACCGCAACTTCCTGGGGCTGGATGAGAGGGATTACGTGAACGACAAGGAACGTAACCTGCTCGTGGACGAATATATAGAAAAGACCACTTCGGGCGAAGGGATCGATATGGGCACGACAACCTACGGTGAAGCGATGCTCTCGCTCCTTTCCACCCAGATCAACGACGACATGAACTTTGAAGAGGTGGACGGTTCCAACTGGGCCTACAAGAACCTGAACGTGGACAACCAGCTCTTCGTCTTCGACTCACGTTCGAAATACGTCATCGACTGGAAGCTCTTTGAGAGAGGCCTGCAGCTGGTGACCAGGACAGTGGCGGAGAGAAAGGCCTCTGCCGGTGACAAGGCGCTCTATGAGAACCTGGGAGACAAGATGAACGGTGAGTTCTCCATGGACCGCAGCTTCATGCGACGCAACCTCCATCATACAGGAGCCCGCTTCATGCGCTTCCTCGCAAGGGAAGGCTACAGCCAGATAGAGGACAGTCTGGGCATCATTGATTCTGCGGCAGGCTGGGCCGAGTTCGTGGTCTCCACAAAGACCGCAAACTTCCTCCATTCAAAGGCCAACGCTTTCGCCAAAAAGCCGGCCGGGGAAGAGGAAAAGGAAGAAGAGGCAAAGGAAGAAGAGGCAAAGGATGAGGATAAGCAGGTTGAGGCAAAGGCCGACGCAAAAGAAGAGAAGGCCGTAAGCTTTGTCCGTTCCCTCGGTTCCCTTGTAAGCTCCGTAAAAGACCAGTATGACAGCATAAAGGAGATGAAGGATAAGGTCAGGGAGACCTACGGGGAATACCGTGACCTTATCGTCGGTGAGGAAGAAGAGGAAGAAGAGAAGCTTCCGGAGAATGAGGAAGAGAGAAAGAAGTTCCTTGAGAAGAAAGCGGAGCGTGAAAAGGCTGAAGCGGAGCTCAAGGAGATCCGCGCCCAGAAGCCTACCGATCTGGATAAGGAGATCGGCGGCATACCGCTTCCTCCCGGGAAGGATGTTCTGGGAACGGTGCTCGCCCTCGGTGAAAAGCTGCCCGGCTATAAGGAGATGGCGGACAAGTATCTCAAGGATCCGGAGATGCTGGAAAAGGTGGATAACTACATCTCCCGGGTGTTTAAGGACAAGATAAGCGCCAAGACCCTGGGCGAATGGTATACCGCTGCCGACGAGTGGGTTGAGGATAAGAAGGATACGGTGTTCGGCTTCGTGGCTGACGACCATCTTCCCGCTGAAGTCAAGGATACCATGGACCAGCTGCTTAACATAGCAGAGAATACCACCGAGGTCCTTGAGAAGGTGGCGGGGTATCTTACACCTGCCATAGGCATACTCGGGGATATAAAGAACATGTGGGAAGCCCGCAACAACATGAAGGAGCTGGATGAGAAGAAGGCTGAGGCGGGTGAACTTAAGAAAAACGATGACGATCTCATCGGCGGCGTGGACGTTACCGAAAAGACCAGGCAGATCCTTGAGGAGGCCCGGGAGGAGAACGCACTGCTCTTAAATACCAACAATACCGATGTTAAGAACATCCAGAAGCGCAATATGCTGGGGTCGGCTGCCAATGTGGTCAAGGGCGGCCTGAAGCTGGCAGGCGTGAACGGCGCGGATAAGGCAGTGGATGCCGTGGCCGACTTCATCAAGTTCATACATAAGTGCATGACCGATAAGGATGCCGTGATGAACTATTACAAGTCAGGCGGCAGCGGAGCCGTCTCGAAGCTCCTTGACGGACAGATGAAGATGGCTGAAGTCTTCCACACTAACAACGGTATCGAGGTTAAGTCGATGGATATCGATATCGTCGGCACGAATAACTATAGCATCGGTAAAAACGGACTGAAGGAGCTGCAGCACGGCCTCGGTTTCGAGAGACAGGGGGAGCTGGCGGATCACGTACGCCTCTGCATGGTGAACGCGCTGCTTTTCTCGGCCAGCAAGTTCAATCCCTTAAAGCAGCCCAGGCTGCTGGCCATCACCGCCCTCAAGGTCCTCGGCGTGGAGGATGCCATAGGAAAGACCGATGCGGAGACCGCGATGAGAGTGTTCACGAAGCTGAAGGACTGATGGAGTAACACTGACAGAAAAAGCCCGCGTAAGATCCCTCGACTTCGCTCGGGATGACACGCGGGCTTTTTTGCTGAAAAGTTGCCCGGGATGACACGCGGGCTTTTTTGCTGAAAAGTTGCCCGGGATGACACGCGGGTTTTTGTCATCCCGAGCGCAGGGCGCAGAGCGGCCGGATCAACCTGCACAATGTCATCCCGAGCGCAGGGCGCAGAGCGGCCGGAGTCGAGGGATCTTTTCTTAAATTATTGTATAATTGTTCAAAAGAGTGTATAATATCACGGATTATGTAAAAAAATTACCATGGGAGTGTGACCCTTATGCAGGAAGAAAGAAAAGAAAAAAGGAAGAAACGCAGCCTGGCCGTACAGTTCGGCTTCTTCTATGTCGCCTTCGCGCTGGTGACCATACTGATCAGCGCGGCGATGACCTACGGAAACCAGATGGATGCCTACCACAAGGAGTGCGAGAACAACCTGCGGATGATCTGTAACCAGCTGGCTGTGCAGATCAACAGGGAAGGCTCCGAATTCAAGAACCTGAAGACATATTTTATGGAGCATCCCGACAGGGTCTGGGTGCCCGTGAACTTCGCCGATGATATGCCTGAGGCAAGACACAGGTTCTTCGAGTATGTGAGCGATACCTACCCGGGCCAGAGCTTTGGCCAGGACCTTAAGTTTGCGGATCTGGATGAGCAGGGCCAGCAGCTCTACGTGAACTGGCGTTTCGAATACTGGTTCACCCTTTTCTACGATACCTGCGAGAAGCATGAGCTGAGCTATATCTATTTCGTATACCCCACGGAGGGAAAGGAAAACTATGTGACCTACATGTTCGATCCCTCCCTCTTCCCCTATCTCTTTGAGGGCGGCACCGATACCGAGGCAATGTCCAGATTTACCAGGAAGGATGATGACGGCCGTGACATCCTGATGCTGGGTGATGACGCTTTCGAGGATCCCGAAGAGCATGCCGTAATGTGGGAGGCCTGGTATGAGGGCAGCGATCCCCAGGGCTTTGACGCTGTGGATAATGAGTATGGCTATGTTTACACCTATTGTGTCCCTCTGGTACTTAATGGTGAGAAGGTAGGCCTCATCTGCGCCGATGAGGATGTGCTCAACGTAAATACCAGCATACTCATCGCAGTGCTCAGACAGACCCTGGTGATGATAGTGGTGCTGCTGGTATCCCTGGGACTCATGGCCATGTTCGTGCGCACAAGGGTACTTTCCAGGATAATAAAGCTGGAAAAGCATGTGCACGAGTATTCCGAGGTAAAAGACAAGGCTGTTGCCTATAAGATAAAGCAGAGCATAACCAGGCTTGATGAGCTGGGCTCCCTTTCCGAAGAGTTTGCGGGCATGATAGACGAGCTGGAGGATTACATGAAGAACCTCCAGACCGTGACTGCAGAGAAGGAGAGGATAGGGGCTGAGCTGGATGTGGCCACCAACATACAGGCCTCCATGCTTCCCCGGATATTCCCGCCCTTCCCCCAGCGCAGTGATATCGATCTCTACGCCACCATGGATCCCGCAAAGGAAGTGGGCGGCGATTTCTACGATTTCTTCCTGCTGGATGACGACCATCTGGCAGTGGTAATGGCTGATGTTTCCGGCAAGGGAGTTCCCGCCGCCCTCATCATGGTCATTGCCCGTACCCTTATACGTAACCACATACTGGCCGGGGAGAGTGTGGAGGAGGCCCTTACGGTGTCCAGCGCCCAGCTCCTTGAGAATAACGATGAGATGCTCTTCGTTACGGCCTGGGCCGGGATAATAGATCTGAAGACCGGAGAAGTGGAATTCTCCGACGCGGGTCACGAGCCTGCCTATGTGCTCCATCAGGACGGCACTGTGACCACGATCAAACCCAAAAAGAAGAGGCCTCCCCTGGCTACGGTGGAGGGAATGAAATTTCTGAAGGACAGTTTCACCATGGTACCCGGAGACAGGCTTTATCTCTACACCGACGGTGTGCCCGAGGCCACCAATCTGGATGAACAGCTTTATGATAAGGAAAGGCTGGAGGCCTTCCTTGCTAAACATACGGATCTGGATTCCGAGCATCTGCTCCGCAGCGTGCGTGAGGACGTGGATCTCTTCGTGGGTACCGCGCCCCAGTTTGACGATATGACCATGCTGGCCGTCCAGTGGAAGGGTGAGCAGTAAACGTGCAGGATTTTGAGACGCTCCTGGAACAGTGCCGGGAAAAGAACCGGATGGTGGATCTCTGCATTCAGTCGGAATGCAGCCTGACCGGCCATCTTGACAGCCTTAAGGATAAAAGGGATATGAACAACACCGTTACTCCTCTCCGGGATGACGGGGATTTTATCCTGGCCTGCAGTCTTTATGTGGAACAGAGACTGGGCGGAGAGGCGGCGGAGGAAGCCGCGGTGGCACTTGCTCAGAGGATAGTCAATACGGCGGATCACCACGGGGGCTTTTACAGCGCTCAGGCTTTTCAGGGGGATCTGCTCTTCGGAGAGCTTCTGAGGATGCTTGGCTATAAGGGAAACAGCACTCCCGTGCTTTCCTTTTCCCATGTGGAGCTGGGAAACTCCACCTATGCCAGAGGCCTGTGCCTCTACGGCAGCAGATACAAAAGACTGCTCCTGCCCATACAGCCGAAGAAGGACGAGAACCGCATGGTGACCCTGACGGCATCTTATGATAAGGGAGCCCTGGACAGGGTCAGGAAGCTGGCCGCAATGCCTGAGACGGGAGTGAGCCTCCGGCAGAGGAAGGTGCTTGATAAGCTCCTCAAAGAGGTATACGAGGATGAGAAGCTGCTGGGCATAAGCCGCTACGCGGACCAGCTCTTCCATATAGGTGAAAAGCTGTCGCGCCATGTTTTTTCCGATGCGGACAGGCGCATACTCTACATAGAAGGCGAAGAGGTGCTTACGCCTCTTTTCATCAGGGAACTGGAGGATGAGAGCTCCCTGATATACAGGATCTTTTACGATGAGAGGCTCCGTGAGGCCATGAACCGCATAAGTGCGGACGGCCTGGCCCTTTCACAGCTTCTGCTGAGAGGGGCGGATGAGAAGGGAAGGCGGATAAACGTCCAGCTCTTCCCCGACGGAAAGATAAAAGGCATGGATCACAGGGGACGTGTGGCCGAATATGACTCAGGCCCGGCAGAACTCTGCAGGCTCCTTAAGGCCCGGGCCCTGATACCCGCCGGTTTTTCCGCTGCGGTGATGCTCTTCTTCGAAAGAGGCATCACCTGGCTGGGAGGTTATTTCCAGTCGCTGTATCTGCCCGAATGGATCAGCCTGTTCTCGCAGGCCCTGTCGGAGGCAGGCTTTGCCAGGGAAGCATCGCTGATAGCGTCCTATGACGGTTCGGGCTACATAAGCGGCCCTTTGTATGCACTGGATGGCGGAGAGGGCGCGGCCACGCCTGCAGGTCCGGCGGAGTTCTATGAAAAGCCGGTCACTGTCACTGATCTTGAAAGACGTCTGGAGAGCTGCATGCTCAAGGATGCCCACTGTATGGGGCTTTATGAGATATATGAGGACCTGGTCCCCGCGTCGGAAAAGCGGGAGGGCTGGTACGAAGCCATAGCGGAATACTGTACCGGAGAATACGGAGGATATCTGATATGACAGAGCATGCCGCATGGGCCGAGATCGATACCAGAAAACTGGTGAAAAACCTGGCGGTGATACGCAGCCGCATAAACAGCAATGTGCGTATCTGCGCTGTGATGAAGGCCGACGCCTACGGACACGGGCTTTCGGGCCTGGTAAAGGAATTCGCGAGGCGCGGTTTTACGGATATGATAGCCGTGGGAAAATTCCAGGAGCTCCTGGAGATCTCAAACGAGCCCGCTTCCGAAAAGCTGGAGCTCCTCCTTCTGGGAGTTGCGGCAGCCGGTGAGATAGCCCAGGCCCTGGATGCGGGGAGGATCATCCCGAGAAGGACCATATTTTCCGCTTACAGCATGGATATGATAAGGGAACTTGACAGCGTCGCGGAGCGGGCCAAGGTCTGCCTGCGCGTGCATGTGCGCATCGACCCCTGGAATTCCGGCATGGGACTTTCCATGATGGAATTCATGAACAATGAAGATGAGATCTTCAGGCTGAAGCATCTGGAGGTCTGTGGTCTGTACAGCCATCTCTACACGGCCTATTCAGAGGAAACGGATGAGATTGAGAGCACCCTCAGACGTTTCAGCGATTTTGTAGAGAACATAAACAAAGAGTACAGGGAGCAGCTGACGGTCCATGTCCTGAATTCCTCGCTTACCTTCCGTTTTCCCGAATACGCTTTTGATATGGTGCGCTGCGGAACTGCCATCTACGGTCTGCAGTGCTGGGACGAGGGGACCCTGCAGCCGTTGATGAGGATCTGCGCAAGGATATTTGATGTGAAGGATGTATCGTCGGCAACACCCCTTTCCTATATCAGGGGAGCAGAGGAGGAAAAGAGCCGCCGCATAGCCAGGATAATGATGGGCGTCTGGGACTGCCCGATACTGCTTTCGCTTAAGGATGTACGGATCCATATCAACGGCAGGCTTTACGGACTGGCGGATGATGTCTGCATGGACAATCTGTGCGTAGATATAACCGGCGCTGATGACATAAAGGTGGGTGATACCGCCGTGCTCATGGGTGAGGACGGGGTGACTCTCGGTGAGATACTGGACAGGAATGATATAAGCTTTGTGCACGGCGAAGGGCTGTGCATGACTGCAAGGAGGCTGAAGAAGGTATACATATGAAAAGACTGAGACTGTTACCGGTTCTGATCATGATAATGCTGCTTGCGGCGCTTTCAGGCTGCGGGAACGCGGATGTTCCCGAAGAAAGCGAAGCCGCTATACCTCAGGCTGCCGAACCCCATACAAAGGAGGACGGGACGCCTTACCGCATAGCTTATGTGGATTACGATGAATACCTGCCTGCCAGCAGACAGCTCGTCTGCATAATGATGGGCCTGGAGGAGCAGGGCTGGATCACTCCCGGCAGTCTGCCTTACACGCTTGAAGATGTAGATAAAATGGAGCTGTCCACGGCACAGATATATGAAGGACTTCAGGAGGCGGATCTCGGGGATTATATCTGCTTCCCTGCGGATCAGTTCTATTATCTGGGTAACATGGGAGAGGATTACATTGCCGAAAAGCTGAAAGAAGGAGCAGGCAGGGATTTCGATCTGGTGCTGACCTTCGGTACCAGCGCGGGAGTGCTTGTCAGCAGCCTTGATCTTCCTGTGCCTATGGTGGATTTTTCGGCCACCGACCCCGTGGCTTCGGGCATAATAGAAAGCGCCAACGGAAACAGCGGCAAGCCCAACGTCTGGGCCCAGGTGGAGCCTTCCGTGCCTTTAAGGCAGCTTAAATATTACCACTCGCTCTGCCCCTTCAGCAAACTTGGGATGATAATCTTCGGAGATGAGGTGGTCTCCGGTGTGCCCGATATAATGAAGGCATCAAGTGAGGTGGGCTTTTCCGTGATCAAATACAATATACCCGAGCAGAGCAGGGAGCGCGGGCCCGAGCTGGACGCCTACTATGCAATGCTTAAGGAAAAATTCGAGGAGATGGCGGAAGAGGATATAGACGCCTTCTTCTATACACTTGACCTGATCAACGATCCCGAGATGATCCCTGAGATGCTGGAGCCGCTCTATGAGAAGAACATACCTGTTTATGCGCTGGATGACGTGAACAGCGTATACAGCGGCGCCCTTATGATAATCTGCGCCTACGATATCGAGAACGTGGGACGTTTTGTGGCAGACGCCATGATAAAGATCATGGACGGTGAGGAGGCCGGAAGCCTGCCCTGCATATATACCAGCGCCCCTTACATCTGCGTGAACCTGGACGTGGCTGAGAGGATAGATTATCCCTTAAGCTTTGATTTCCTCGCGATCTGTGACGAGATATATACGGAGAAGAATGATGAAGAATGATAAAGAAAACAGGATGCGCAGGAACCGTATCTACGGCCTGCTGATGATCTTTATGGCCGCCTTCGGTATCTGTTTCGTGGCGGTTATGGGTTATCTCAATTACCGTACCACTGCCATCGAACTGCAGGAGCAGGTCATAAGCCGTATAGAGAGTGATGCGGTATCGGATATGGAAACGGCTCTCGGCTTCGGAAAGAGCTTCGGGAATTACTACGGCACGGATGAGATCTTCAAAAGCTTTACGGACCAGTTCCCGGGAACCGAACCCTTTATCATCACCCGGGGCGGCAGGCTCATGTATTCACCCTCCTGGATGGAGGACACACACATACGTTCATTTATCTCGTCGGGTGACTTTACCCGCGCCCTTCCGGGGCTGGTTGAAGAGGGAGGCGGAGGAGTAGTGGCCGGAGGGCTGCGGAGCCGGCTTTCCGCCATACATGATAACGGTACTGTCATAGGCTTCTTTGGCTGTGTGTATAAGGAGAAGATTTTTGACAGCCAGTTTGAAACAGTTAAGGAGCAGGCGGTCTGGCTCACTCTGATACTGCTTGTGGCGACGATCGTGGCACTTAAGATACTCCTGCGTTTCCTGCAGTCCGAGTCCTTCCTGAAAAAGCATGGTGAGAAGCAGGAAAGGACCCGGGAAAAGCTTGGCTCCGCCGTCATACTGACGACAGTCATACTGCTGCTTTCAGCGATATCCATCATCGGTTACCAGAAGGATTACCGCGGAAAGATCGAACTTGCCACCAGGACCTCGCTGCAGAATCTGGAGAATACCGTGAAGAAGGTAAGGGAACAGGGAGTGGATCTTCGCGATGTGGAGGGACTTACAGAGTATATATCCGACAGGGTATCTTCGCTGGAGACACTGCATACGGTGCGTATAGCCGAGCATCTCGTGGAGGTGCGCCGGACCGATGAACAGTCGGACATCCTTTCCTTTGTGTTCGGCGCCGGCGAGGGTGAGGAGCTTCTGTATCTGGAGGCCGAGGTATCGAAGAAGGCCATGAACTCCCAGATGATCAGCATAGTGCTGACGCTGATCTCCACGCTGGTGATATTGCTGATCTTCGTCTTTGAACTCAGTAATATCGTTGAGCTGGTGGAAGGCGGAGCGTCCGAAAAGGGAGAGTTCTCGGAAAAGAAAGTGAGCGTAGCCCTGCGTCTTACGGGCTTTCTCTGCTCTACTGCGGAGTACATGTGCGTGCCTTATGCAGCCATGCTCATACGTGCCAGCGGGGAGACCCTCTTCGGCCTTTCGTCGGGCCTTACCGCCGCCCTGCCACTGACGCTGGAGGGCTTTGCGCAGATGATAGGCATGCTGGTGGTGCCCCGTTTTGTGAAGAAGCGTGATATAAGGGTGACGCTGGTCGTTTCGACATTGGTGATGATGGCCGCCAATATCTCGGCGTTTGCCCTGGGCGGGGCCATGGTCATAGTGATCTGCCGTGCCATAGCGGGATTTGCCTATGCCGGCTTCAAGCAGATATCCAACTATCTGATAACCAGCGGTTACGAGTCCGAAGAGGGCAGGAGCAACAATATCTCACAGGACAATGCCGGACTGCTTGCGGGCGCCACCTGCGGAGCCGGACTCGGAGCCATACTTTCCGCCAACATGGGCTATTCCGCCACATTCATGATCTCCGCCCTCATCTTTGCGGCTTATATGGGTGCGTGTCTGATCGCGGTTCCCTGGAAGGCAATGCTTAAGAGAAAGAAGAAAGACGAGGAGAGCAAGCCTATCAGCGCAGCAGGCATAAAGAAGATGATCTTCTCACCGGAGATGCTGTTCTACGTGGTATTCTTCGGCATACCGCTGAACATAGGCGTTATGCTCTGCGTGACACTGATACCGGCTATATGCCAGACCAGGGGCATAAGCTCCGTCATGCTGAGCTACTGCTATATCGCAAACGGTATAGCGGGCATATATATAGGACCGGCGCTGGTGGCGAAGGCAAGGAAGCGTTTCGGCCTGCCTCTCTGCGTGGCAGCGACCTTTTTGCTGACGGCGGTGGGTATCTTCATACTCCATGTTCCGCCCATAATGCTCATGCTGGTGCTCAGCAGCATGATACTGGGCTTCCTGGACGGCTTCGGCACGCCCATGGTCATGGACCAGTTCATGGAACTGAAGGTGGTGAAGGATGCGGTGGACGAATCCACTGCCCTGATATTCTCGGTCGTGCTGGCGTATATACTGCTTACCTTTGCGCCCATGATCGCGGAGCTGCTGCTCCTGCCCGGAAAGGGAATGCTGACTCCTATGATGGCCGGCGCCTGCGTTTACGTGGTGGCTGCCGTAGTGATAGTGCTCTACAGAGTTGTAAAGGGAAATGGAGGTAAAAAACATGCGTGATGAAACCATCGTTGCCGTCAGGGACAGGCTTGATGATGTGCTGGTGTGGGCGAATGAGCTGCTGGAGGCCAATGCCTGCCCCCGCAGGGTAAAGGTGCAGCTGCATGTCTGCGTGGAAGAGCTTTTTGTGAACATCTGCAATTACGCCTACACTCCCGGTAAGGGCGAGGTGCATATCACCATGGATGTGATCCCTCCACAGGGTGATGAGCCTGCGGTTTTCTGGATGGAACTGGAGGATAGCGGAGTGCCCTTCGATCCCACGGCGCATAAGGATCCCGATATAACCCTTTCCGCTGAGGAAAGAGCCATAGGAGGTCTGGGCATCTTTATGGTGAAAAAACGGATGGACAGCTTTACCTACCGTTTTGAGAACGGTAAGAACATAAGCAGGATAGAGAAGAAGCTGGTCGCATAATAAAAACGTATCAGTACTGCCCGGCAGTCTGCTCGAAGGGGTCAGGATAAGCTTTGCTCACGCCGTATCTGCCGAGGGATATAAAGAAGAGCGCCGTGGCTATCACGGTAAGGGGCGAGCATATCAGTTCCTTTTTTTTGGGCGGCGCAGCCATCATTCACCCTTTTCTTTAAGGCGTCCGTCGCAATAAGCCGCAAGAAGTGCCTCAAGATCGGAGATGCTGCTGCGCAGCTCGGCACCTATATCGGTGTCGGCCACGAAATGCCTTCTGGCGTATTGCTCCACGGGTATCGAATCGGAGATGATGTCGGAACCGTTCAGTATCGAGTCCTCCCTGGATTCGAAAAGCTCATGGGCCATAAGGTTCATGCCGTGGGAATTCACGATCAGCGTGTAGCCGGATATACCGGTCTTCTCGTGATATGCCTTTGAAAAGCCGCCGTCGATGACAAGCAGCTTTCCGCCGCATTTCAGCGGGGTATCCCCCTTTTTGACCTGCACGGGCACATGACCGTTGATGATATGGGCGCCGGGCTCGGTGAGCCCGAATTCCTTAAGTATGCTGTCGAGTACTTCCTCGCGTTCGTAGAGACTGTAATAACAGTTCTTTTCTTCTTTCGAAGCTTTTTTGTCCTCTATAAAATAGGATTCGAAGGTAGCCATCTTGTCCTTTCCGAACACGGGGGAAGAGGGACCTGCCCAGATGTACCAGATCACGTCCTGGCCGCGGCGGCGCTCAGCACGTTTCTCATTGGCGTAATACCCCTTCCTCACATAGGATTCCAGGGCGTCGTAAAGAGCGCGGCCCGCATATTCCTTTCCGAAAAGGTTCACGCTCTTAAAGCTGCCGTCGGGATTCAGGGGCACGCAGCCGTGATAGAGGAGGTTTCCGTTGTGTACCTTGTAAAGACCTCCGATGGAAAGAAGGAAGCGGACATGCTTCTGCAGCTTTTCACTGTGGAGAAAGGCCTGCTTGAGCTTGCCTATGACTATATACTCCGCTTCAGAGAGTTCATAGGGATCGGCGGGATCAATGGTAGGGAAATTGGTATCCTTCAGGGGATAGGTCTTTCCGTCAAGCCTTATCACGCCCTTCTTCATATCGATATTCTGGAGCAGCAGCCTGTTCTCCATACCGAAGCAGGGGCAGCGGCGTATCAGCTGTCCTTCCAGCTTGAGCTGGAGTATGGTTATGGCCTTGTGCATCTTCATATCAAGGGCCATGTCGCGGGTATCGTAGTCCCTGCCGCAGCGTATGGAAAACGCCTCACAGGGATCGTCCCCGTAGGTTTCCATGGCGAACTTTGCCAGAGGGATGAGGTTTATGCCGTAGCCCTCTTCCAGTATGTCCAGATTGCCGTAGCGCGCGGAAATGCGGATGACAGTGGCTATGCAGGCCGCAGAACCTGCGGCGGCGCCTATCCAGCTGATATCATGGTTGCCCCACTGGATGTCCACGGAGTGATAGTTCATCAGGGTGTCCATGATTATGTGGGGACCGGGCCCCCGGTCGAAGATGTCGCCCACTATATGGAGATGATCCACCACCAGCCGCTGTATGAGACCGGCAAGGGCGATGATGAATTCCCTTGCGCGCCCTATGCGAATTATGGTGTGGATTATCTCGTTATAATAACGTTCCTTGTCTTCTATTTCTTCCTTTTCGGTGATAAGCTCTTCTATAACATAGGCAAAATCCTTAGGCAGGGCCTTGCGCACCTTGGAACGGGTATATTTCGACGCGGCACGTCTGGTCACCTGCACGAGCCGGTGCAGCATTATGCGGTACCAGTCGTCAAGGTTCTCCTCCTCCTCGATCACCAGCGAAAGCCTCTCTTCAGGATAATAGATCAGCGAGGCAAGCTCACGCTTGTCTTTCCGGGTGAGGGTATTGCCGAAGCCCTCGTCGATCTTCCGCCTGATAGCTCCTGAACCGTTCCTGAGCACATGATTGAACTGCTCGTATTCCCCGTGCACATCCGAGATGAAGTGCTCGGTAGCCGCCGGAAGGTTGAGTATTGACTGGAGGTTCACTATCTCCGTGGAGGCGGAAGCTATCGTGGGGTACTGCCTTGATAAGAGTTTTAAATATGAGATGTCTTTTTTCATGGCTATGATTGTATCAGATAGAGAAGCCTCCCGCAAGAAGAACACCCTGCGTGTTTTTGTCCCGGATGAAATATTTTTATTTTGTTGGACATTTGTTGGACAGGATATGTTATATTAAAATAGTATGGGTTTATCCGGATGCGGGAGTTGCCCGTTCCCGCAGGATATCAATATCTACAAGGAGGCAGAAATGAAAAAAAGGAGTTTTCGGAAGGGACTGGCCTGGCTGCTTACCCTTACACTGGTCTTCGGTGAGTTCTCACCGGCGCTGACCGTAAGGGCTGCGGAGCCTGAGGCAGAAGAAGAGATGCTTTCGGAGGGATCTGACGGAAGCGATACAGAGGAGGCAGATCCCGGGGATACCGGGGCGGCCTCGGATGAGGATGCGGAAGTATCCGCAGAGGATGAAGAAGAGGCTGTAAACGCTGAGGATACGGAGGAAGACTTTGAAGAGCTTCCCGGAGAGACCGGGGATGCAGATGAGGAAGAAGCCGCAGAGACCGAAGAAACCGAGGCTGAGGAAGAGTCTGCGGAAGCCGCTGAGGCCGAAGAGGCAGAAGAGGCTTATGAAGAGGAAGCCGAAGAAGAGGTTGAGCCCGAAGAAGAGCTTTCCGCGGAGGAGAGCCTTTCAGATAATACCGTATCTGAGGATGCGGCGGATCTTCCCGAGGAGGATGCTGAGTCAGACGGCGAGCCGGTACAGGCTTCCAATACCTCGAAGGTAAAGATCAAGCTCAAGTACGAGAACGGCTCCGCCGAGGCCCTTATGGTCTCCGTGAACCAGATAAGACTGGCCAAAAGCAAGGGCCTCCTTTCCTATGACAGGGGCATTGAGAAGCTGGCACTGGAGAGAGCCTGCGAGATAGCGCTCAGAATGGATGATACACGGCCCAACGGTGACAGCTGGGACAGCATACTTCCTTATAATGTCAAGCAGGGCAGCTACAAGGAATTCATCCTGCAGGGCAAGAAGGATCCGGGCGATATCGCTTCGGGCTGGTCGGGATATGGTATCTGCACCGACCAGGTCTATTCCAAGATAGGCGTGGGACATGTGGTGTTTAACGGCCATCACTACTGGTGCGCGATAGTTACCAATGTCACGATAGATGATGCAGGCTCCGCAAGGAAGAGCGGCGAGGAGAGCAAAGAGATCGAGATCAAAAACGACTATATAAAGGATATCGCCGTCACTTCGGACCCCGAAGCCAATTCAAAGAACAAGACGCATACCATAAAGCTCGACCAGGACGTGGCCCACGATCTCCCCAAGCTCTCTGCCAAGGTGAAGATCGATAAGCATTCCCCTTCGGATGAAGCCGTACCCCTGGCGGAAGGCATCACCGCTAGCTGGGAGGTTGATGGCGGCAGCACCTACGCCACTATAGATGTAAAGAAAGGCAAGATCACCGCTCTTGCAGAGAGAGGCGACAGCGTGCTCCGCGCGAAAGTAAAGGCCGGCAGCAAAGAGAAAAAGCTTGAATGGAACACCCATATAGTGGTGTACATCAGCAAGATCACCGTAAGCACCAATTCGTACAAGCTGCAGCTTGACGAGAAGGTGGAGCTTAAGCTCACGGTGGAACCGGCGGATGCCGACGACCTTAACGTGGTAATGGAGACCAGTAAGAAGACCGTGGCCAAGGTGGATCTCCAGCAGAAGATCGTAGACAAGAAGATAGTGGAGCAGTGGGGCGTGATCGACGCCGTGGGCGTGGGCGACGCGGTGATAACCGTGAAGCCGAAGGTAGAGCCCAAGGTCAAAAAGACAAATGTATCCGCAACCTGTAACGTGAACGTGTGGATGGAGCTTTCGGTGGAGGCACCGGTCATATTGCCTCAGGCTTATGAGATCGGCAAGACCGACCTTATATACATGCGTTCTCTCACTCCCGGAGCTACCATACTTTATACCATAAACGGTGCGTCTCCGAGAGAGAATGCCAGCGGGAATAGTGCCGTAAAGATCTACAAAGGACCATTTACCATAACGGAAGCCGACATCGCCTCCGACGGCATGTGCACCATAAAGAGCGTGGCGTATAAGGATTTCGAGACCGAGACCAAACAGGGAAAGAAGACCGAGCGAGTATACAGCTACGAAGTCTGGGAATATTATACGCTGAAGAAGCCGGAGTGGGGTGATGTGGCTGAATATCCCGAAGATATGGAGCAGTGGGGCAATGTCTCTGCTAATATACCCTCGGGTCTGTGGGTGGCTGAGGCCAGCGTGGGCAGCTATGTATATAACGGAAAGGCCCAGAAGCCGGAAGGCCTCCGTGTCTACGAGGGAAACCGTCTCCTTAAGGAAAAGACCGATTATACCATAAGCTACAAGAACAATATCAACGCCGGTCCCCAGGCTGCTGTCATCATTAAGATGAAGAAGAACTATGAGCAGCAGACCTTCTGTTTCACCATTGAGCCGGCAGATATCTCCCGGGCGTTATCGAAGTCCGTTACCGTGGCGGCAAATGGCAGTCTTGTGCCGAAGGCAAACTTAAGCTTTAATAAGAAGAAGCTGAAGGAGGGGAACGATTATGTGATCGATCCCGTCAGGATCAAGGGGCCCGGAAACTATGTACTGACGGTAAATGGCGTGGGGAACTTCACCGGGACCATCGACTGCGACTTTGCGGTGCTTGCCGCGAAGCTGGACCTTTCCAAGGCAAAGGTCAGCGCCGTGCCCGCACAGACATGGACTGCCGGAGGAGTGAGCGTTGACAGCCTTAAGGATAAGAACGGGGCGAAGCTTAACCTGCAGGTTACCGCAGGCGGCACCCTTCTTACCCCCGGAACCGATTACGAGGCTTCCGTCATCGGCGGGGACACCACAGGTACCGCAACCCTCCGCATAAAGGCCCTTGAAGACGGCAGGGCAAGCGGCGTCAAGGATGTGAACTTCAAGATCAACGGTAAGGAGCTCAATAAGAATAACTTCAGCTTCACCTTTGAAAAGAACCAGACGAGCTTTGACTACTGCGGCAGGGGCATCATGCCCGAGACCCATGTCGTGCCTCTTTACGGAGGAGAGGAGCTGAAACGCGGACGTGATTATACCGTAAGCTACAGAAAGAAACTGAATCCCGGTACCGCGGAGGCTGTCATCACCGCTAAAGATAAGACCGGTTACAGCGGCAGCTTCACTATGAAGTATAAGATCTGCAAGGTGGATCTCAGCAAGAAGAACCTGCCTTTTGATGAAAAGGGAAATGACTTCCTGCTTTATGATACCGAGGTGCAGTATGAAAAGGGCGGCGCCGTACCTTATGTATGGCTTAAGGTGAACGGGATCGAGCTTACGGAGGGTGTGGATTACACCATAAAGTGCAGCAACAACAAGAAGGTAACCGCCGGAGGGAAAAAGCCCAGCTTCACGATCACCGGAAAGGGCGGCTACAGCGGAAAGGTTACGCGCCAGTTCAGCGTCACTGCCATGAACATAGCCCTACTTGACAGCTACAGCTATGCGCCGGACAAGACTTACAGTTCAAAGCCCGGAGCCTACAAGACAAAGCCGGTGATCATCGACGTCAACGGTAAGAAACTGAAGGCCGGAACGGATTACGATTCAAAGGAGATCTACTTCAGGTATTCACAGGATGTACAGGTCATCAACAGCGGCAGGCCCGTCAGCAGGACCGCCGGTGACAATATCGATCCGAAGGATGTGATACCTGCAGGCACCATGCTCCATGTACGTATCAGCGGCAAGGGCTGCTACACGGGCATGATGCGCATCAACTACCGCATAGTACAGGCTGATATCTCCAAGGCAAAGGTTACCGTGCCCGACAAGACATATACCGGAGGAGCCATCTATATCGACAACAAGGAAGTGACCATAAACAATAACCAGGATCCCAACGTGGACTTCGAGATACTGGGCTATTATAATAATGTCAACGCCGGAAAGGCCACTGTGGTCATCCACGGCAAGGGCAACTACGGCGGAGTCAAGACCGTGACCTTCAACATAAAAAAGAAGGGATCCGGGATAATAAAATGATCTTTAAAAGGGGGTTAATATGGAAAACAGAAATCCGGTACCATTTGTAAAACGCATCAATTTCGTGATAGGGATCATCTTCCTTATCCTTACCCTCGTGTATGCGGCCACGGGCTTTTACAGCATACAGGAGAGCCACAGGATGCAGGAGGTGAGTGAGAAGGTAAACTCCGCCGCCGTATCCTACGCAGATATGCTGGCGGCCCTGAACATCGCCACGGTGGATATG
The DNA here is from genome assembly GCA_017518185.1 of Lachnospiraceae bacterium. GTDB lineage: Bacteria > Bacillota > Clostridia > Lachnospirales > Lachnospiraceae > NK4A136. Next base: position 116,812 of record JAFWWB010000078.1, on the reverse strand, counting down.
CAGAAGGAGCTGGTGACAGCCATACTCGCCGCCGACGATGAGGCGAGGCAGGAATCCCTGAACAGCTACAATAAGCAGAAGGATTCCCTGGACGGTATGATAAGCTCACTGCGTACGGCCATGGCCTCCGATGGGGCGACCGGCTATGAGAGTGTACTGGATAAGCTGAAGGATAACCTGGACGAATACACAAAGGTATGCGACGACTGTGTGGTGGCCTCCGAGATAAACCGGCAGCTGGCCTTCAACATGTGCCGGGAAAACATCGTTGGCCCCACGGCTGCGCTGAACGACTCCTACAATGAGCTCACCGATCTTATCGAGAAGATAAGGCAGGACGGCATGAAGAGCTCCACGGATATGATGAACAGCAGCCGCAACTTTACCGTGGCGGGCATCATCATTTTCCTGGCGGTGGTGGCGGCAGCCATTTTCGTGGTGCTGAAGTTCATGACCATACCCCTGAGAAGGACCGCTCTTGAGCTGAACGGCATGATAGACCTGATACGCCGCGGCAAGGGAGACTTAAGCCGGCGCATCGGGGTCAGGGCCGATAACGAGATCGGCAGCGTGGTGGAAGGCATCAACGAATATGTCGAGACTCTGCAGGCTATAATGCAGAAGCTCAGGAGCAACGCCGACAGCTTAAAGGAAACCTCGGAGGCCATAAGCGCCAGGATGAGGGATGCCAACGGCAGCGTCACAAGGTCCGGAGCTGCCATGGACCAGGTATCGGAGGCCATGAGAGGCGTGACGGATACCACGGAGGATATCTCCAGGAGCCTTGAGGGTGTGAAGGATTCCGTGGAGGATATGGGTCTTAAGACGAAGCAGGGCGGAGAGTTTGCGGGAAAGGTCATGAAAGAGGCCGGGCAGATACAGGCCGAGGCTGCGAAGAAGAAGAAGACCACGGGCGAGCGCATCGCGGAGCTCAACACGGTGCTCCGGCGTTCCGTCGAGAATTCCGCCCAGGTCAACCGCATAGGCGAGCTTACCGATAACATACTGGATATAGCCTCGCAGACCAACCTCCTTTCCCTTAACGCCAGCATAGAGGCCGCAAGGGCCGGAGAGGCCGGCAGGGGCTTTGCCGTGGTGGCCGGCGAGATCAGCAATCTGGCGGACGATTCCAGCAAAACGGCCGTGGATATCCAGAATATCAGCAAGAACGTTACGGAAGCGGTGCGTGAGCTTTCCGAGAACGCTACCGCGGTCATAGATTTCATTAACGGGACAGTGCTGGCGGACTACGATGCCTTTGTGGATACCGGAAATAAATATGAGCAGAGCGCGAGACATTTCAGCGAGGTGCTGGACGGTCTTTCCGAGGAGGCTAAGCGGCTGGATGCAGCCATGGATCACATGAACGGCTCGGTTGGCGCCATAGGTGATTCCGTGAGCATATCGGCCAGATCCATAGATGCCGCCGAGAACAGCGCCGGCGAGATAGCGTCCAATATTCGGGATGTGAACGCTCTGGTGGAGACAAACCAGAGCATCAGCGGTGAACTGAACCAGGAAGTGGGCAGGTTCGAGAGGCTGTAAAACGTTGACTGTGAATGGGGAAAATGGAAGATCCCTGCGGTTTATCTGCCGCAGGGGTCTTTTTATGGGAGGCGGGTTACATAAATATATGAACGGACTATGAACAATTATGAACGGATTGTGAATAATTGTGAATGAAAACGCTTTCATATTGTAGAAAACCGACAAACTTTATTAATATACCCGAAAAACTCTTGCATATTATGTACCACTGTGCTACACTTCACACCGTAGCCGGCAAAGGGCCGGAGACGTAATAACATTTTTATGGGAGGTAAATGCAACATGAAAAAGAGATTATTGGCATTAAGCATGGCAATGATCATGAGTGTTGGCGCTCTTGCAGCCTGTGGCGAAGAGGGTGGCAGCGCAGCTCCTACCGAGGCACCTGCTGATAACGGCGGCGATACCGAGGAGAAGAAGGAGGAGGCAGCTCCTACCGAGGAGAAGAAGCTTGACGAGACCGCTGAGGTTGTTGACGTAGCTGAGGAGACCGAAGGAAAGGTTCTCAACATCTACTGCTGGAATGAGGAGTTCAAGAGCCGTCTGACCGATCACTATCCCGGATATGAGGAAGTGGACGCTACCCACGGCAAGATCGGTGATATCGATGTTGTCTGGACCATCACTCCTTCCGATGACAACGGCTATCAGAACAAGCTTGATGAGGATCTCCTCAAGCAGGCTGACGCAGCAGCTGATGACAAGATCGACCTTTTCCTTGTTGAGGCTGACTACGCTCTGAAGTATGTTGATACCGATTACACTCTTCCCGTGAACGAGCTCGGTATCGATCCCATCGCTGAGCTGAGCACCCAGTACAAGTACACCCAGGACGTTATGACCAGCTCTGACGGCAAGCTTAAGGGTGTTTCATGGCAGGGCTGCCCCGGCGTTCTGATCTACAACCGTGAGGCTGCTACCGCAGTTCTCGGCGCTGACGATCATGACACCGTTCAGGCTGCTGTCAAGGATTGGGCTACCTACAAGGAGACTGCAGCTCAGATGAAGGATGCAGGCTATTACATGACTGCAACCGTTAACGATACTTACCGTACTTACTCCAACAACGTTAGCGTTCCCTGGGTAAGCGCAGACAAGAAGATCCAGATCGATGACAACATCAAGGCATGGGTTGATGATACCAAGGAAATGTATGATGCTGGCGAGATCAAGAGCACCGCTGCTCTTTGGAGCGATGACTGGAGCGCAGGCTTCTATCCCGATGGCAAGGTATTCTGCTACTTTGGGCCCGCTTGGCTGATCAACTTCTGTATGGCAGCTGATGTTGACGGATCCATCGCTAACCAGGGTGGCTGGGGCGCAACCGAAGGACCTCAGGGCTTCTTCTGGGGCGGCACCTGGATCTGCGCAGCTACCGGTACCGACAACAAGGCTACCGTTGCTGACATCATGAGAAAGCTTACCGTTGACAAGGACATCATGATCGACATCGTTAAGCAGGATGACGACTTCGTAAACAACCAGCCCGCTATGGAAGAGATGGCTGCAAGCGATTACACCAGCGCAGTGTTCGGTGGCCAGAATCCTCTCGGAATGTTCGCAGCAGGTGCTAAGAACATCAGCCTCGACAAGATCAGCGCTTATGATCAGGGCTGCAACGAGGAGTTCCAGAACGCTATGAAGGATTACTTCGATGGCAACGGTTCTTACGACGATGCTCTTGAGAAGTTCTACAACTCCATCACTGCAAAGTATCCTGCACTCAGCAGATAATCGATACTTTGGATTGATAAGCACTAAGTAATTCATGGACGTGCCTGTCCGATCAGGGCAGGCACGTTTTATGAAAAAAGTACCGCCAAAGAAAGTGGAAACATTTTCTTTGTTTGCTGTTTAGACAGCATGATAATTGAAAGGTAACTTATGGAGGTAAGGGCATGAATAAAAAGGGCAAGTCCGTTGTTTCTTATAACAAATGGGGTTACATCTTCCTGATACCATTCATTGTGGTATTCATCATTTTCCAGCTGATACCGCTTATCAGCACCATCAAGAACAGTTTTTACATCAATTACCGTGACGGCCTCGAGATCATCGGACCCAAGTGGACCGGTCTCGGGAACTACGGAAAGATCTTTTCTGAAGGTCTTTTCCTGAAGGATCTGAAGAATACCATGATCATGTGGATCATGGGCTTCATACCTCAGATCGTCATTTCGCTGCTCTTTGCGGCATGGTTCTCGGATCCCAGCTTAAGGCTCAAGGGACAGAGATTCTTTAAGACAGTGATCTATCTGCCGAACCTGATAATGGCATCGGCGTTTTCAATGTTATTCTTCACCTTGTTCTCCACCGTTGGCCCTGTCAACGATATAATGAAAGGCTTCCAGCTCCTTATCGGAAAGATCTCCGATCCCAATGAGTATGTGGCCTACGACTTCCTGGCTCATACCGGAAGCGTACGTACCCTGGTGGCTTTGATGAACTGCCTCATGTGGTTCGGTAACACCACCATCCTGCTGCTGGCAGGTATGATGGGTATAGACACCTCCCTCCTTGAGGCTGCCGAGGTGGACGGCGCTACCGCAAACCAGATCTTCTGGCGAATAACGCTTCCCATCCTCCGCCCGATACTGATCTACGTGCTGGTCACCTCCCTTATCGGTGGTCTCCAGATGTTCGATGTTCCTCAGATACTGACCAAGGGCTCCGGTCAGCCTCAGGAAACTTCAATGACCCTGATCATGCGACTGAACAAGCACCTGTACAGCAAGAACTACGGTATGGGTGGTGCGCTGTCAGTTATCCTGTTCTTCATCACCGGTGTCCTGAGCTTCATAGTCTTCAAGTTCAGCGGCAACCAGGATAAGTACGGGAAAAAGTAAAGAAGGGAGGATACTGACATGCAGGTAAATATGGTTGAAGAAAAACAAAAGGGAGGCGTAAAGGCCAGACGTGCGGTGGCATATGTGGTGCTCACCATCGCCTGTATCTTCTGCCTCATCTGGTTCTACATACTGCTTATTAATGCCACCCGTTCAAAGGGTGAGCTGACCAAGGGCTTTACACCCATACCCAGCGTTCATCTCTTCGAGAACCTTAAGAACGCGCTGACAGGCACCCAGCCTATACTCAGGGGTATGATCAACAGCCTTATAGTTTCCGTCAGCACCGCGGCTCTTTCCGTATACTTCTCCGCTATGACGGCATATGCCATCCACGCATATGAGTTCAAGCTTAAGAAGGCGATCTTTACGATGATACTTGCCATCATGATGATCCCTACCCAGGTTACCGCACTCGGTTTCCTGCAGTTGATCGACAAGATGCACCTAATGGACAATTTCATTCCTCTGATCGTTCCTTCCATCGCTGCTCCCATAGTATTCTTCTATATGAAGCAATACATGGAGAGTGCACTGCCTATCGAGCTGCTTGAGGCGGCACGTATAGACGGCGCCGGTGAGGTAAGGATCTTCAATACGATAGTGCTGCCGCTGATGGTTCCGGCCATGGCAGTGCAGGCGATCTTCTCCTTCGTGGCAAGCTGGAATAACTACTTTACTCCCAACCTGGTAATTTCCACGGATACGAAGAAGACGCTGCCCATCCTCATCGCACAGCTGCGTGGCGCAGACTTCCTGAAGTTTGATATGGGTGTTGTGTATGCGACCATCGCATTCTCGATCTTCCCTGTCATCGTGGTGTACCTGATCCTTTCAAAGTACATCGTCGGTGGTCTGGCAGCAGGTTCTGTCAAGGGTTGATCTGATCAAAAACAAAAGGAGCGGGGGAGACAGTTATACTGCCTCCCCCTTTTTATGACATGAAGGATCTTTTTTCAGTAAACGGACCAATAACAAGAGCCCTCACCAAGATAGGCAATGTGATGATAATCAGTGTGATCTGGTTTGTCACAAGCATTCCCATCATTACAATAGGTGCATCCACAACGGCACTTTATTATACCGTGGTGAAATGCATACGCATGAACCGGGGCTATATGATAAAGGAGTATTTCAAGTCCTGGAAGCAGAACTTCTTCAAGGCGACCGTGATGACTTTACTTCTGCTGGTGATCTGTCTCTTCCTCCTTACCTGGATGAGCACACTGGGAGCATCCCTTGAGGATATCATCACCAACGGCATGCGCAGCGCCTTCAAGGATAAGAGCGAACAGCTGGTGGAGCTTTACATGGTCTGCGGCATAGTGCTGGTGATAGTGGGTATGCTCTTTACCTATATGTTCCCACTGCTCTCCAGGCTGGACATAAGCACTATGCAGATCATCTTCATGTCCTTTGTACTGGCCATACGCTATATCTACTTCAGCGTGCTGCTGCTGGTCATACTGTACGGCTTTGTGCTGTTTGTGAAGGTCATGCCTCCGGCCATAATACTGGCACCGGGCTGCTGGGCCTATATGAGTTCCTTCCTTATAGAAAAAGCCATGAAGAAATATCTGCCCGTTCCCGAAGAAGGCCAGGATGCCTGGTGGGTGGGGCTTTGATCTTAAGGAGCGGGGCTTTCCCCGCACTTGCATAAAGTCTTATATAGTTGTATAATATCCCTCGTATGCGGAGGTATTGAGAAATGCGCGGAAAAATCTTAAAAGGGGCAGCAGCCCTTTCGGGAATATGGACGGCTATGGGAGCAAATGTTCTTGCGGCAGGTGAAGATGCTTCACAGCAGGCAGCCATGGGAGGTCTTTTTGTTGTCATGGGCGGCGGCCTTATCATCATCCTGGCCGTGGTCATATCTGTAGTGAGCTCTGTGGTGAGCTCGGTTGCATCTGCCGTTGATGACGGAAACTAAAACGGGTTTATGCAGGAGGATGATGAGGGCAGGGGTCTGACCCCTGTCCTCACTGTGTTTTAATATGCCTGAACATAAGAGGGGGCGCAGCGCTAATACGTCTGCGGCCGTAAAGTATAAACCGAAGAAACCCTCGCTCTACAAGGTGATCATGCTCAATGACGACGTGACCACCATGGATTTTGTTGTGGACATACTTGTTAAGATTTTTGATAAACCCAGGGAAAAAGCCGTGGAGCTCATGTACAAGGTCCACCGTGAGGGCCGGGCGGTGATAGCCCGTTACCCTTACGACATCGCCGCTACCAAGAGGAGGCAGGCCGTGGAGAAGGCAAGAGCGGAGGGCTTTCCCTTTAACATCGATCTGGAGAGTGAATGATGACTTTTGACAGTAAGACTGAAAGAGTGATGCAGATGACACTTGCATCGGCGCAGCAGCTGAAGAGCCAGCTGGTGGTGCCGGAGCATGTGCTCCATATCCTTTCACAGATGACCTGGTTTGAAAAGCTGGTGGAAGTCTGCGGCGGAAATGCGGAAGAGCTTAAGGAGAACCTGAACGATTTCCTTGAGAATATCGTTCCCCGAAGAAAGGATGGGGAGGCGGAGAGCAGTATAGCGGATATAATCTCCGATGGCTTTGCATCCATGATAGAGACTGCGGCTTCCGCGGCTGAGCGCGAAGAGAGCGATTTCATCTATCTGCATCATATCGTATACGGAATGTACAAGCAGAAGGATTCCTTCGGAATGCACTATCTGGGAAGCCAGGTGGGAAATCTCGAGGAGTTCATAAATATGATGCGCATGCTGGAGGATGGCGAGCTTTCGGAGGAGGATGAAGACAGCGATGACGATCTCCTGCCCGACTGCCTGATGCTCCTTAACGACGTGGCGGCGGACTTCAAGCCCCTCATAGGCCGTGAGGATGAGCTGGACCGCATAATGCGCATACTGCTCAGAAGGGAAAAGAACAACCCCCTGCTCGTGGGCGAGCCCGGAGTGGGCAAGACCAGCATAGTTAAGGGTCTTGTGAAGCGCATAGTGGAGGGGAATGTACCTGAGGATCTGAAGGGAGCCCGGGTCTACAGCCTTGATGTGGGCATGCTCCTGGCGGGTACCCAGTACAGAGGGGATTTTGAAAAGAGACTCATAGACCTTATGGAATATCTGGCGGAGCTGGATGATCCCGTGGTCTTTATCGACGAGATACATAACCTGGTGGGAGCCGGGAATCTTGGCTCAAATTCAATGGATGCTTCCAATATGATGAGGCCCTATCTTGAGGAGGGCAGCATACGCTTTATCGGCGCCACTACCTACGACGAGCATAAGCGGCATTTCACCAAAAACCAGGGCTTTGCCCGCCGCTTCTGCACTGTGGACATAAAGGAGCCGGATGAGGAAGAAGCGATAAAGATACTCCAGGGCATCAAGGGTGAATATGAGAAATTCCATGGCATTAAGTTCGGCAAGGAATCCCTTGAGACCGCTGTGAAGCTTTCCAAGAGCTTCATGGGCGGAAGGTATCTGCCGGATAAGGCCATAGACCTTATAGATGAAGCTGCGGCCTGGAGGCGTATGCATCCCGAAGAGGGAAAGAAGCGCCAGACCGTGGGCAGGGATGTGATAGAGACCGTGCTGGCGGAGCTTTCCAACATTCCCAAGGCTACGGCGGAACAGGCAGAGGTAATGAGGCTGAAGGACCTTTACAAGCGCATCACCTCTTCGATCTTCGGCCAGGAGGAAGCGGTCCGCCGCATCGTGGATTCCATCTATATGTCCAGGGCGGGGCTGCTTGCGGAGAACAAGCCCATAGCCAGCCTCCTTTTCGTGGGGCCCACCGGCGTCGGAAAGACGGAGGTGGCCAAGGTCCTGGCAAGGGAGCTTGGCATAAACTTCGTGCGTTTTGATATGAGTGAATATGCGGAGAAGCATACTGTCTCCAAGCTCATAGGTTCTCCCGCGGGCTACGTGGGTTATGAGGACGGAGGACTTCTTACGGATGCGGTCAGGCGCAATCCCCACTGCGTGCTTCTTCTCGACGAGATAGAAAAAGCCCATCCCGATATCTTCAACGTGCTGCTGCAGGTGATGGACTACGCCAGCCTTACGGACAACAAAGGCCAGAAGGCTGATTTCAAGAATGTCATAATCATCATGACCAGCAATGCGGGCGCAAGGCTCATCGGCCGCCAGAGCATAGGCTTCGGCGCAAGGAGCTTCAATGACGGTGTCATGATGGAAGAGGTCAAGAGGGTCTTCACTCCCGAATTCAGGAACAGGCTCAGTGCCGTGGTGACCTTCAACCATATGAACGACCGCATGGCGGAGCAGATAACGGAGAAGAAGCTGAAAGAGCTCAGCGACCTGCTGCTGGGAAGAAAGGTGAACGTCAGCATCAGCAGGGAGGCCATGGATTATATCTGCCGCAGGGGCACCACAAGGGACTACGGCGGCAGGGAGATAGAGAGGGCCATCGACAGCGAGATCAAGCCTCTCTTCGTAAACGAGATACTATTCGGCAGGCTCCGTAAGGGCGGCTCTGCCGAGCTTGGAATGGAAGGCGGAAAGCCGAAGCTGAGGCTCAAGGGCCGGGTGTCGGTGACAGCGGAAAAAGGCAGGGGGAAGAAGCGTGAAGGAGTATGATTATCTCATAGTCGGTGCGGGCATTTACGGCGCGGTCTTTGCGGCGAAAGCAAAGAAGGCCGGAAAGAAGTGTCTGGTGATAGAACGCAGGAACCATATAGCGGGCAACTGCTACAGTAAGGAACAGGAGGGGATAGAGGTACATGTATACGGTCCCCACATCTTCCACACGGGGCTTAAGCACGTATGGGATTACGTGAACTCCTACGCGGAATTCAACCGCTATACCAACACTCCCGTGGCTCTCTACAAGGGTGAGCTCTACAACCTCCCCTTCAATATGAACACCTTCCACGCCATGTGGGGAGTGAAGACTCCCGCAGAGGCGAAGGCGAAGATAGAAGAGCAGATAAAGGAAGCCGGCATCGGAGAGCCTGCGAACCTTGAGGAGCAGGCCATAAAGCTGGTGGGCCGGGACATCTACGAAAAGCTGGTGAAGGGCTACACCGAGAAGCAGTGGGGACGTCCCTGCAGCGAGCTTCCCGCATTTATAATAAGAAGGCTTCCGGTGCGCTTCGAATATGACAACAATTACTTCAACGATCCCTACCAGGGCATCCCTGTGGAGGGCTACACGAAGCTGGTGGAGCGTATGCTTGAGGGCACCGAGGTGCGCCTTGATACGGATTTCTTCGCTGACAGGGCATATTACGAAGGCCTTGCGGAAAAGATCATCTTCACCGGCCTTATAGACGAATACTTCGACCACTGCCACGGCACACTGGAATACCGCAGCCTTCGTTTCGAGACCGAGGTACTGGAGGAGGAGAACCACCAGGGCAGTGCAATAGTGAATTATACTGAATATGAGATCCCCTACACCAGGGTGATAGAGCATAAGCACTTCAATTTCGGCTGCAGGGCTGTGCCCGGAAATCCGAAGACAGTGATAACCAGGGAGTATCCCACTGCCTGGAAGCCCGGGGACGAGCCCTACTATCCCATCAACAATGCCGCAAACGATGCTCTTTACGCAAAGTATGCGGAGATGGCAAAGGAAAAGGGCAACGTGATCTTCGGCGGCAGGCTCGGCATCTACAGATATCTGGATATGGATAAGGTCATAGATCTGGCCCTTAATACGGCGAAGGAGGAATTACAATGATACTGGACGGCAAGACAGTACTGGTCACCGGAGGCACGGGTTCCTTCGGAAGATGTTTTACGAAATGGTGTCTGGAGAATTCGGATGTAAAGAAGATCATCATCTATTCCCGCGACGAGTTCAAGCAGTTTAATATGCAGAACGATTTTAAGGAATATGCATCCAAACTGCGTTTCTTCATAGGCGATGTGCGTGATGTGGACCGTCTCCGCAGGGCTCTGAACGGTGTGGACTTTATCGTGCATGCGGCGGCCCTCAAGCAGGTGCCTGCCTGTGAATACAATCCCAACGAGGCCATCAAGACCAATATCCACGGCGCCATGAACGTCATCGAGGCTGCCCTGGACTGCGGCGTCAGCAAGGTGGTGGCGCTTTCCACCGATAAGGCCGTTAATCCCGTGAACTTATACGGCGGCACCAAGCTGGTCTCCGACAAGCTGTTCATAGCGGCCAATGCCTATGCGGGCGCAAGCGACCTGGTGTTCTCCATAGTCCGTTACGGCAACGTGGCAGGCAGCCGCGGTTCCGTTATACCCTTCTTCCAGGGGCTCATCGACCGGGGAGAGAAAAGCCTTCCCATCACCGATGACCGCATGACCCGCTTCTGGATCTCACTCCGTGAGGGCGTGGAGCTGGTGATAAAGGCTCTTGAGGAATCCGTGGGAGGCGAGACCTTCATAAGCAAGATCCCTTCCTTTAAGATAACCGACCTGGCGGAAGCCATGCTTCCGGGCTGCGAGAAGCCCGTGGTGGGCATAAGAGAGGGCGAGAAGCTCCACGAGATCATGGTCACGGTCGAGGATTCCATGACCTGCTATGAATACGATAAGCACTTCGTGATCTATCCCCAGATGGTTTGGAGCACCAAGCGCATGCCGAAGCCTACGGGCAAAAAGGTGCCCGACGGCTTCTCCTATACCTCGGGCAACAATTCCGAGTGGCTGAGCGTAGAGGATATAAGGGAAAGGCTTAAGTCCCTGGACGCCCATTGAGATGAAGCTTTCCGTCATTGTCCCCGTATATAACATGGCGGCGGGAGGGAAGCTCCGCTTCTGTCTGGATTCGCTGCTTACGCAGAGCCTTAAGGATATGGAGATCATCGCCGTAGACGATGCCTCCACCGACAGCTCCCGGGACATACTGAAGGAATATGAGGAAAAGGGCGTAAGGGTTATTTACTCCGGAACAAACCACCGTCAGGGCGGCGCCAGGAACCTTGGCATGAAGGCGGCCTCCGGAGAGTGGACCGGATTTATGGACAGCGACGATTTCGCTGATCCCGGGATGTTTGAAAAGCTCTTAAGAAGGGCTGAAGAGACCGGCGCCGATGTTGTGGGCTGCGACTACACCATAGTGGATGAGCAGGCCTTTAAGCCCGGCCGAAATGTTACGGTGAATACCGACGACCAGTGCGGGATACTGGATGAGGAGAAGCATAAGCGCCTCATCTTAAGGCCCGGAAGCATGGTGGTCAAGATATATAAGAGCAGTCTGATCCGGGAGAACGGCCTGTCCTTTCCTGAGGACATGTTCTATGAGGACAACTGCGCCGCCGCCGTGTGGAGCGCCTATTACGGGCATTTCGAGAGAGTGGCGGAACCGCTTTATTATTATTATACCGACAGCTCCTCCACCACCCACCACGTCAGCTGGGGAAAATGCCTGGATCGTGTGCGTTCCGGTGAGGAGATGATAAGGAGCTTTAAGGAGAGGGGGCTGTACGAGGCTTACCGCACGGAGCTGGTCAGGCGCTTTGCGGAGCTTTCCTACGCAGGCACCCTTTTTTCATATATGTACGCCGGTGAAAAGCAGAAGCTTAAGAACACGGCGTATCTGCGGAAGCTTATGCTTGAGTACTGCCCGGGATTTCTTGAAGATCCCTTTGCGGAGGAGTGTTTTGATGCGGAGCAGCGTAAGCTCCTGAAGCTTCATAAGAGCTCAAATCTCCTCTTTTTTGTGTATTACAAAATACTGTTCGGCTACAGGAGGCTCAGGAAGAAGTGAAAAGTCTCGCACTGATAACCGCCAGGGGCGGCAGCAGGCGTATCCCTCATAAGAACATAAAGGAATTCGCGGGGAAACCCATGATAAGCTATGCCATAGAGGCGGCAAAGGCTGCAGGGGTATTTGAGCATGTCATGGTCTCCACCGATGATGAAAAGATAGCTGAAGTGGCCAGGGAGTACGGCGCTGAGGTGCCCTTTATGCGGAGCGCCGAAAATGCCGACGATAACGCCACCACCGCGGATGTGATAAAGGAAGTGCTGGAAGCCTACGAAGAGCGGGGGGAGAGCTTTGACGGGCTCTGCTGTATATATCCCACCGCAGCCTTTGTCACGGCAGATGCGATAAGAGAGGCCATGGAGGCATTATATAAAGGTGATGCGGACAGCGTCATGCCGGTGGTGCGTTTTTCCTTTCCGCCGAGACGGGCGCTGCTGATACGTGACGGACGGCTCGTGCCCCATTATCCCGAGGACCAGCTTAAGCGTTCACAGGATCTGGAGAGCGAGTATCACGACTGCGGACAGTTTTACGCCATAAGAGTAAGCTCCTTTAAGGAGCAGGGGAAGGTTGTCATGGAGAAGACCCTTCCGCTCATAGTACCCGAAGAAAGGGTACAGGACATCGATACGCCGGAGGACTGGGCTATGGCGGAGCTTAAATTCCGTATGCTCACCGGCAGGGGAGAGGAATGAGGGCATATCTCAGAAAAGCCCTGCCTACGGACAGGGACAGATATTTCAGATGGGTGAATGATGAGGAGGTGCAGCGCGCCTCCTTTAAGGGGCATACCGTAACGAAGGAAGAGCACAGGGCCTGGTATGAAAAGGCGCTGGCGGATCCCGACGTCGATATGTTCGTGTGCATGGATTTCTTCCTTGGCCTCGGACAGGTGAGGCTCACAAAAGATCCCTCGACTTCGGCTGCTTCCGCAGCCTCCGCTCGGGATGACAAAGAAAGGGCAGCGGCATCCTCCGTTCAGGGTGACGCTTCTTCATGTCATTCCGAGCGGAGCGAACAAAGTGACGCTTCTTCCTGTCATTCCGAGCGGAGCGAACAAAGTGAGCGGAGTCGAGGAATCCTTCCCACCGCTCTCATAAGCTACAGCGTTGACAGAGACATGCGGGGACAGGGCGTTGCAAAGCGCATGCTCTCCATGATGGAGCCCCTTGCGGCGAAAAAATACTCTCTCCTCAGGGCCGAAGTAAAGCCGGATAACGCGGCCTCCATTAAGGTGTTCCGGGACCTTGGCTACCGTGAAGTCAGCCGGGATGAGGAGAAGCTGGTCTTTGAAAAGACACCCGCAGAGCAGTGCCCTCCTCCGGTAAAAAAGGAACGTGACGGACGCTTCGAGCTCTTAAGGCTTCTGGCCATGATGATGATAGTGACCCTTCACTATCTCAGCAAGGGTGAGCTCCTTGTGTCACAGAAAACGGCGCCCGCCGGGGATCACGCCCTTTTCTGGCTGCTTGAGTGCTTCTGCCTTGTTTCCGTAAACGCCTATGTCCTCATAAGCGGATACTTCGCCCCGGAGAGCCGATTCTCACTGCGGCGCATTGTAAAGCTCTGGCTCCAGCTGTTTTTCTACAGCGTGGTCATCGCTGCAGTGTGCCTTGCGGCAGGCATAGAGGACATACCGGGCTGGTTCAACTTATACGGTCTTCAGTTCCTGCTCCTTCCGGTATCCAACAGCCACTACTGGTTTGCTTCCGTATATATCATCTTAAGTCTCATAGCTCCCTTTATGTCGAAGGGCATAAAGAGTCTCGGGCAGTTCAGGCATGGAGTGGCAGTGATAGTACTTCTTGTTTTTGACTGCCTGGTAAAGAGCTTCGATCCCATCCCCCAGCTTCTGGATGATAAGGGGCTGGGCATACTCTGGTTCATAACCCTGTACCTCACCGGCGCCTATATAAGGCTTTACGGCCTGCCCTTCATTAAGCATAAGCTGACGGCTTTTATCTCTTATGTTGTATGTTCACTTCTGGTGATCCCTTGGTTCAGTCTTATGCGCATGCTTACGGACAAAGGCTTTGAGGCGGCAATAGACCTGCCGGACGATTACAACAGCCTGCCGGTGTACTTCGCCGCCGTGGCCCTCTTTATGTGCTTCGTACTTATGAAGGAAAAGAAGGGCGGCATCGGCGCCCTTGCGGCAAAGCTCTCTCCTTATGTTTTCGGCGTATATCTCCTTCATGAGCATGTGATGCTCCGTTACCGCTGGCCCATATGGCTTAAGGTCGGAGACAGTTACGGATATTTGCGTCCTCTTCATATACTGAGCTGCGTGCTGCTCATAATGGCTGCGGGCATAGTCATCGATCTCCTCCGCACGAAGCTCTTCGACTTCGGCGAGTGGTTCTGTGACTGGGCCCTTGGCATCTACTATGCGAAGAAGGAAGTATGGGATTATCTTATAGCGGGAGTCCTGGCCACCATAGTGTCCTGGGTCACTTATCCCATCTTCGCCATGTACGTATTTTCCTTCCTGCCGGATACCTGGAGGATACTGATAGGCAATGCCGCCAGCTGGCTGGTGACGGTGATATTTGCCTATGTCACCAACCGCAGCTTCGTCTTCCACAGTGAAAAGACGGGCTTTAAGGACGTGACCACGGAGTTCATACAGTTCGTGGCGGCAAGGCTCTTCTCCTTCGGAGTGGAGGAGGTGCTCATGGTACTGCTGGTGCAGATCATGGGCATAAACGAGATACTGGTGAAATATGTGATCGTGAGCATCATCGTGATCGTGCTGAATTATATACTGAGCAAGCTGTGGATCTTTAAAGACAAGAAGGTGGAGAAGAAGAATGAAAAAGCTTGAACTGTCGGGAAAAGATATACTCATAACAGGCGCCGCAGGCTTCATAGGGGCGAACCTCTGCTGCAGGCTCCTTGAGTCCGCTGAATACAGCGGCATGAGGATAACCGGGCTGGACAGCGTAAATGATTATTATGACCCCGCCATAAAGGAGTACAGGCTTAAAAAGATCGAAGAGGCCGCGGAGAGATCTAAGAGCAGCTTCCGTTTCGTAAAGGGCAGCATAGCCGACAGGCAGCTTCTCCACTCCCTTTTCAGCTCCAATGATTTTGCGGTCGTGGTGAACCTGGCTGCCCAGGCCGGAGTGCGCTATTCCATCGAGAATCCCGATGCTTATATGGAAGCCAATGTAATGGGCTTCTACTATGTGCTTGAAGAATGCCGTCATTCCTCTGATGAGGGAAGGAAGGGAGTGGAGCATCTGGTCTACGCTTCCAGTTCCTCGATCTACGGCAGCAATTCTTCCATACCCTACAGGGTTGAGGATGCCACGGAGCATCCCGTGTCCCTGTACGGCGCAACCAAAAAGACCGACGAGCTTATGGCCCATGCCTACTCAAAGCTTTACGAGATACCTACCACGGCCCTCCGCTTCTTTACGGTATACGGGCCTGCGGGAAGGCCGGATATGGCCTATTTCTCCTTTACGGAAAAGCTCCTTAAGGGAGAGAAGATAAAGATCTTCAATAACGGAAAGTGCCGCAGGGATTTTACCTATGTGGACGATGTGACGAAGGCCGTGGAAGCTGTGATGAAGGGAGCTCCCGATAAGCGCACCGGCGATGACGGGCTTCCGCTCCCTCCGGCAGCAGTCTATAATATCGGGAACTCAAGCCCTGTGGACCTTATGGAATTCGTGAGCATACTGGGAGAGGAACTGAAGGAAGCAGGGGTTCTGGATAAATCCCTGAAGCTGGAGGAGCGCCTTGAACTGGTACCCATGCAGCCCGGGGATGTGGCAGTGACCTATGCGGACACCTCAAAGCTGGAGGAGGATTACGGCTTCAGGCCTTCCACTCCGCTCAGGGAGGGCATACGTCGCTTTGCGCAGTGGTATAAGGAGTTCTACGCCTGATGGAGCAGGAGGAGGCGCTTTTAACAGAGAAGCCTTACAGGGTCAGACGGCGGACCGTCTGCTATTGTCTGCTCTTCATCGTATTCGTTATCCTGCAGGCGGTAAGGGGCATAGATATCGAGGATACCCTTTATGCCGTGGGAAATTATGAGTTCTTTGACAGCATGGAGGGCAGCTGGAAATATGCCACCCTCCTTTCAAACCTGCTTGGCAGGGGCATATTCCTTTTAACCGGCGGGAAGCTTTTATGGATGAACATACTCTCGGCGCTGATACCTGCGGGAGTATGCATATTCATACTGCTGGCCATGAAAAACAGGCTTCAGGAGGAGCTGCTGACGCTCTGCCTTCTGGCTGCTCTGGGCTTATGCTGGTGCCCGAAGCTCATAATATACCAGTATTCGGGCTGGCTGGTGCCCGATGTGGCCGCAGTGCTCCTCTATCACGGCATGATGAGGAAGGACCGCAGGCTGCTCTTCGGGGCAGGGGCGCTCCTTGGTTTCATGTTCTTTGCGAGAGTCTCCAATGCCGTGCACTGCGCCCTTATCCTTTATGTGATATATGATGATCTCCGCTGGAAGAGGGCGAAGGAGCTCCCGGCAGATCTGGGCATATGCGTGGGCGGCTATGCTGCAGGCCTTGCCCTTGCATTGGTCCCGCTTCTTATCAGCGGCGGGATACCTGCGCTTACAGGCATGGCAGACTGGATAGCGGGACTTTTATCGGGCAGCGGACAGGGAGGATATTCCCTGGGAGAGATGCTGTCCAATATTCTGGACAATTACCTGATGCATGTAAAATGGCTTCTCGGAGTGCTTGCCGGAACGGCGCTGGGTATATTGATGTTCTCGATATTGCCGGGAAAGCTTGAGATGCTTAAACGCATCGTATTCTGCGGAGGCATGGCTCTTCTGGTGATCTGGTTCATACGGAGCGGCCTTTTTGACTTAAGATACTACGGATACAGCAGCATGGTACACGTGGCGGTGCTCTTTATACTGCTCACGGCGGTGGCAGATCTTTATGTGCTCTTTTACAGAAAGGCCCATGCCTCCGAGTGTTCGCTGGCGCTGCTGTCGCTGATACTTATACTGATAACGCCCCTTGGAAGCAATAATCACATCTATGCCTGCATTAACAATATGTTCGTCTTCCTGCCTTTCGGGCTAGGAGCCCTCATGGGCACACTCAGGGAGGAAAAGCGGAAGGAGATCTGGTCTTATCCCGTGATCTGCATGGGCAGCGGGCTTGCGGCTTTACTGCTTCTGCAGTCAATGGGCTTCGGCCTGTGCTATTCCTTCAACGACGGGGAGGACGGCAGTCCCATGGACAGCATGTTTACGGAAGGGCGTCTGCAGGGAGTATTTACGACAGAGAAGAATCACGAGACTGTCAGTGCCCTTGAAAAGGCCCTTGAGGGAAAAGAAGGGAAGCTCATGGTATGGGGCAACGCTCCGGGCCTTCATTACATCAGCGGCATGGACCCTGCGGTAACCAACCTCTGGCCTGATCTGGACAGCTACCCCGCGGAGGAGCTTAAGGCTTCGCTGGAGGCGCTGGAAGGCCCTGCGGTGTTTGTCATAAAGGAAGACACTGAAAAGACGGAAGAAAAAGCCGCGTTCGTATTTGAATATATGGAACGGGAAGGCTTTGAGAAGAACGGCATGGCAGCCGGCTATGAAATATATGAGGTGAAGAGATGATCAATTTCAACGTCCCTCCGTTTACGGGAAAGGAACTGGAATACATTAAGGAATGCGTGGAGGCACAGAAGATCTGCGGAGACGGTAAATACACTAAGCTCTGCAACGCCTGGATAGAGGAGCGCACGGGTACGGCAAAGGCCCTGCTCACCACCTCCTGCACCCATGCCACCGAGATGGCGGCGCTGCTGGCGGACATAGGACCCGGGGATGAGGTCATCATGCCCTCCTATACCTTTGTCTCCACCGCCGATGCCTTTGTGCTGAGAGGCGCTACGGCTGTATTCGTGGACGTTCGCCCCGATACAATGAACATAGACGAGCAGCTTATCGAAGCGGCGGTCACGGAAAAGACCAAAGCCATAGTACCGGTGCATTATGCCGGTGTATCCTGCGAGATGGATACGATCTGCGATATCGCAAAGCGGCATGGCTTATACGTCATAGAGGATGCGGCCCAGGGCATAATGGCAAGCTACAAGGGAAAGGCCCTGGGAGCCATAGGCGACATGGGCTGCTTCTCCTTCCACGAGACCAAGAATTTCAGCATGGGAGAGGGCGGCGCCATACTCTTAAAGGATGCCGGCCTGGCGGACAGGGCCGAGATAATAAGGGAGAAGGGCACCGACCGCAGCCGCTTCTTCAGGGGCCAGGTGGACAAGTATACCTGGCAGGCAGCAGGCTCCTCCTATCTACCCAGCGACATGAATGCGGCTTACCTTTACGCGCAGCTGGAGATGGCGGATGAGATCACGGAATTCCGCATAAACATCTGGAATACTTATTACCGTGAGCTTAAGGAGCTGGAGGACAGGATAGAGCTGCCGACAGTGCCTGAGGGCTGTGTACACAATGCCCATATGTTCTACATAAAGACGAAGGACGGCGAAGAACGCAGCCGCCTCAAGGCCTTCCTGGGGGAGAAGGGCATTCTTGCGGTGTCACACTACGTTCCCCTTCACAGCGCGCCTGCGGGGATCAAATACGGCCGATTCTCCGGCGAGGACCGGTACACTACGAAGGAGAGCGAGAGACTGCTCCGTCTTCCCCTGTACTGGGGCCTTACTGAGGAGCAGAACATGTACATCATAAACATGGTCAGGGAGTTTTATTCGCACTAAATGGAAGACATATCCATCTTCATCCTGAATGACGATCTCCAGATAGAGGACATACTTTCGGGAGCCGCCGGCGGCTCCCCGGACTGCCACACGGTCTATATGAGGGCCGGGCTTTCTTTTGTATTGTCCTTATTGTACAGGATAGGGCCGGACGTGCCCTGGTTCGGCCTGTTTTTATGGGCCTGCCTCATTGCCGCACTTGCGGTGATATTCCATTCCGTATACAGGGGGAAGAGCGGCGTAAAGGGAAGCTGCGTGGCTGTGGGCCTGTTCCTTCTGTTTTTCCCTTCCCTTTTTCTCACGCCCCACTATACCGTGGTGGCGGCGGCCTGCGGGGCGGCAGCCCTCTTTTCTGCGGGAAACCTGGCCGCCGAAGGAAGGGAGCTGAAACTGAAAGACCTTATCCCCGCAGTGGTGATGCTCAAACTCTGCGATGCCATCAGACCACAGGTCTTCTTGATGCTTGCCCCGCTGTGCCTCATTGCTTTTGTTTACCTCTGCATCAGGGCGGGGAAGAAGTCCCTGAAGCCGGTGCTTACGGCAGCAGGCATGCTTGCATCCGCCTGGCTGGTCTTTGCAGGCGTGCATGCTTTAGCCTACTCTGCCCCTGAATGGAAGGAATACCTGGCCTTGAATGACGCAAGAACAGATCTCTACGACTACACGGGAGTGTGGGAGAGCGACGCCGCAAAGGAGTATTACCGGGGCCTCGGAGTGTCGGGGGCGGAGCTTCCCTTATATCTGAACTACAGCCTGCTCGCCGATGAAGAGGCAGATGCGGAAAGGTTTTCCTCCATGGCTGCCTGGGTTGAGCCCGGACGCACCCTTAAGGGCCGGGAAGCCTTAAGCGCCGCAGTATGGAACCTGAGGCAAAAATGTTTTTCGGAGGATCTGCCTTACAGCGCGGTGTTCCTGCTGGTTTTTGCCGCCTGTCTTGTCATGATGATCATGAAAAAGGAGCTGTGGGGGAGCCTTGCGGCCATAGCTGCGGCAGGCCTTCATATCCTTCTGTACCTCTATCTGCTCTACCGGGGCAGGGCCCCCGAGCGGGTGACCCTTTCCCTTTATATGGCCGGCACAGCCTGGCTCGCCGGTCTTCTTGCGGGAGCGGAGACGGATAAGAAGAAGGAGATAGTCCCGGCTGCCGTGGCAGCTGCGGTGCTGGCAGCGGCCGCAGTCTTCATCCATCCCTTTAAGGCGGCGGGAGAACAAAGGGCTGTAAATATCGACACTTATGTGTTATACTCCTATATGGCTGAAAAGCCGGAGGAGATCTTCCTCCTGGATACCTATGCCGCCGTGGACAGGACAAGGGGCACCTTTGAACATGAAGAGACCCCTAATGTGGTGACCCTTGGAGGCTGGATCTACGGAAGCCCCCTGCAGGAGCATCGCCTTGAAGCACTGGGCATAGGGGATGCGGAGAAGCTGCTTACGGATACAAGATGCCGTTTTGTAGTCAGGGAGGGTGTGGGCCTCGAAGTTGAAGAGCTGAACGCCTTTCTGGCGGAGAGATATGGAGACTGCGAGCCCTTCAGGGAGGAATACCGCCTTACCTCGGGCGCAGTAAGGTATATTATATATTCGCATGACTGAGAACATAGAAGGAAAGAATGTCATACTGCGGCCAATTACGGCTGAGGATACGGATGATGTGATACGCTGGCGCAATTCACCGGCGGTGATGGAGAATTTCTTCGTAAAGACCCCGCTGACAAGGGA
The DNA here is from genome assembly GCA_017518185.1 of Lachnospiraceae bacterium. Taxonomy (GTDB): domain Bacteria; phylum Bacillota; class Clostridia; order Lachnospirales; family Lachnospiraceae; genus NK4A136. Next base: position 96,291 of record JAFWWB010000078.1, on the reverse strand, counting down.
GATCCATGAGCAGTGGCTTAAGGAAAAGGTGGCTGCCGGCTTTGTGGAGCAGTTCATCATAGTACTTAAGGACAGCGGGAAAGCGGTGGGTTCCCAGTATTTCAGGGATATCGACAGAAGCGCCGGCGAAGCGGAATTCGGCATATTCATAGGTGAAGAGAGCGCCAGAGGCAGGGGCGTAGGCGGCGAGGTCATCGATCTTGCGCTTGCCCATGCCTATAAAGATATGGGCCTTGCGCGTGTGACATTAAGGCTCAGGGAAGAAAATGAAGCCGCCATGAGACTTTATCTGAGCCGGGGGTTTAAGAAGATCCCGGGCGGTGACGGCGCGTGTTTTATGGAGCATAAGAAGGAATGGGTCTCATAAGCTTTGTGATACCCTGCTACCGCAGCCGGGAGACCATAGGCAGCGTGGTAGAGGGCATACGGAAAAAAATGGAGGAGATGCGGGAGTATGAGTATGAGATCATACTCGTGAACGACTGCTCTCCCGACGATACCTTTGAGGTGATAAAGGCCCTGGCCCTTGGGGACAGCCGCATCACCGCCATAGATTTTGCGCGTAATTTCGGACAGCACAGCGCCCTTATGGCTGGGCTCAGACAGTCGGAGGGCGACATCGTGGTCTGCCTTGACGATGACGGACAGACCCCTCCTGAGGAGGCTGATAAGCTGGTGCATGCCCTTGAGAACGGCGCGGATGTGGCTTATGCCCGCTATTCCTCGAAGAAGCATTCACCCTTCAGGAATTTCGGGAGCTATGCAAATGACAGGATGACCCGCTTTATGCTGGGTAAACCGAAGGAGCTTTATATTTCCAGCTATTTTGCGGCAAAGCGTTTTGTAGTAAACGACATGATACGCTACGAGAATTCCTACCCCTACGTGATAGGCCTGGTCCTGCGTTCCACACGCAACATCGTGAACGTGGACGTGAACCACAGAAAGCGCGAGGTGGGGGAGTCCGGCTATACGCTCAAAAAGCTGCTGGGCCTGTGGATGAACGGTTTTACGGCCTTTTCCGTAAAGCCCCTCCGCATAGCCACCGTTATAGGAGTGATCGCGGCTCTTGCCGGATTTATCTACGGAATAGTCATAATCATACAGCATTTCGTGCTGCCTGACCGTGTGGTGGGCTTTGCCTCGCTGGCGGCCATACTTGTGTTCTTCGGCGGCATGATAATGATAATGCTGGGACTCTTGGGAGAATACGTGGGGCGCATATACATAAGCATGAACAATTCACCCCAATATGTTATAAGGAGCATCGTAAAGAAGGAAGATGGCGGAGACTAAACATATAACCCTGCGGCAGAAAAGGGTTTTTCTCTGGACGCTGGTACTGGGACTCCTTACCCACGGTTTCAGACTGTCCAATAAATTTCTCTGCTGCGATTCATACAATTATCTTGAGAGCATCTCCCGCAGCTGGACCGTGGCAATGGGAAGGTATCTGCTCCATCTGGTGGAAGCAGTAAGAGGGAACTATGAGCTTACCTGGCTCATAGGGCTTCTGAGCATCGTCTTCATAGCTGCGGCGGCTGTGCTGGTGGCGGAGATCTTTGACATAAGGGACAGCTTTTCGCAGGTGCTGACAGGCTTCATCATGGTGGCGAACCCGGTGGTCACCGGCACCTTCGCATATATGTACACCGCCGACGGATACTTCTTCGGAATGATGCTTTCGGTGCTGGCGGTATATCTCCTTTTTGTATACCAGGGAAAGTGGGGCATACCCCTGGCGGCGCTGTCGCTGGCTGCTTCCATGGCCTTTTACCAGTCCTATCTCTCCGTGACCATAGTGCTGATAATGTTTAAGCTCCTGCTGCTTCTCCTCGATAAGGAAAAGAAGCTGAAGGAGGTCTTCCGTACCGCCGGCATCTGCCTTACGGCGGGGATCACCGCCATGGTGGTGTATCTGGCGGGGATGAAACTGGCCTGGCAGATCTTCGATTCCGAAATGGCTGATTATATGGGCCTTAAGGATGCCCGCGGAGGCATAGTATCCCGCATCACCGGGGCCTTTGTCAGCAGCTATGTGGAATTCGCCCGCTTCCTGCTGGTGCGCTGGAAGCTGACATTTTATAACGTGACAAACGTGCTGGTGATCCTTGTAGTGATCGCCATGGTACTGACCCTTATCATAAAGAGGAAGCTGTATAAGGAGCCGCTGAAAGTGATACTGATGGTGCTGCTGGGGCTGCTGCTTCCTGTGGCCACCCATATCTTCGCCTTTATATCGGAGGGCGTCTCCTACATCTCCAGCCCCATGTCCTACAGCATGTGTCTTATCTGGATCATGCCGCTTCTGCTGGGCGGAAAACTTAAGGCATCGGCGGGAGACGGCAATAAACTGAAGATCGGTACCGCCTTTATATGGCGGGCGCTGCTCACGGCAGTGTGCCTGCATTTCGTTGTCATCGCGGCGCAGTCATACGAGAGCATGGACAGGGCAAACCGTCAGACAGAGCGCCTCATCAACCGCATCGAGGCAAGGATGGAGCTGGAGGAAGGCTATTCCGATGATATGGATATCGCCATATACGGGAATCTCTGGCAGATGCCTGAATACGTTCCCTCGGCTCCCATGATGAGCGGAGTGGTGTCCAATATTTATCTCAGTACCCAGAGGGAGTACGTGGCTGCCCTTAACTGGTATGTGTCCGCAGAATACGGTAATGCAGGGGAGAAGAGGAAGAAAGAACTGGCGAAGCTGCCGGAGTTTTCCGAAATGAAGCCATGGCCCTCAAAGGATTCGGTAAAGGTCATAGACGGGACCATGGTCCTCTTCCTTTCCGATGATGAGATAGAAAAATATACGGAGGAATAAAATTTGCGAAAGATCGCGGTCAGGATCGATGATATAACGCCTGAGATGGATTGGAAACGCTTTAAGCGTTTCGAGGACCTTCTGGATAAGTACGGGATAAAGCCCCTTATCGGAGTGATCCCCGCCTGTGAGGATCAAAAGCTGGATGCCGGTGAAGACAGGAATAAGGACTTCGATGACCGCGCACGTTACGCTGCCTGGCTTAAGGAGCGCATTGACGAGGGCTGGACCGTTGCGGTGCATGGCTACCATCACGTCTATACCACGAAGTGCGGCGGCCTTTTCCCTTTGAATCCCAAGGCGGAGTTTGCCGGAGTGAGATATTCAAGGCAGATACATATGCTCCGTAACGGCAGAAAGAAGCTTAAGGAGCTTGGCATCGACAGCCGTATATTCATGGCGCCGGGCCACAGCTTTGACGGAAATACCCTGAAAGCCCTTAAGGAAGCGGGCTATACATATGTTACCGACGGCTACGGAAACGGTCCTTTCCTCCGCAAGGGTCTTAAGTTCCTGCCCATCTCTTTTCTGAAGGACAGGGAATTAAAAAAGCAGGAGGGTGTCACCACCTTTGTGGTGCATACCTGGGAGCTTGAGGATGAGGATATCGAAGAGTGGGAAAAGCTCTTCGGCGGACAGAGGGAGCGCTTCATTGATTACGGGGAGCTCCTTTCCATGAAAGCCCGTAAGAGGTCCTTCGTGTGTGACATCGCAGAATTCCTCTGCGCCTTCCTGAAGGGGGCCGTCGGAAGGATCATGAAAGCTATGAAAGGAAAGCACTGATGCGGGACGGACGCATCGTCATCCTGCATGTACTGGGAGGCCTTTCCATGGGCGGCGCCGAAAGCCGCATCATGGATGTATGGCGCCATATGGACAGGGAGAAGTTCACCTTTGATTTTCTCCTTAACGAGGCGCCGGGGTATTACGAAAAAGAGGCCCTGGAGCTGGGTTCCCGTATCTACAGGGGGCCGAAGTATAAGATAATAAACGCCGCATCCTTCAAAAGCGGTATGCGTAAGCTTTTTGAAGAGCACGGCGATACCGATATAGTGGAGGGCCACAGCACCAATACCGCGGCCCTGTACCTGCCTCTTGCAAAGAAGGCGGGAATGGTCACCCTGGCCCATGCCCACAGCGCCGGCGTTGAACCCGGGCTTTCGGGAATGTTCAAAAAATGGACCAGAAGGGGACTGTCCGATAAAACGGACTATATGCTGGCCTGCTCCACAGATGCGGCAAAGGCCGTATACGGGACCATGGACAGAGTAAGACTCATCCCCAATTCCGAAGAGCTGGAACGCTTTGCGCCTACCGCAGAAAACCTCCGTGGCGGCGACAGCTTAAAGAAGGAACTCGGGATAGAAGACCGTTTTGTGGTCGGACATGTTGGCCGTTTTCATTACGCAAAGAACCATCCCTTCCTGCTGGAGGTCTTTAAGGAACTTCTGAAGCAGAGGAAGGATGCGCTGCTCCTGCTTGTGGGAGACGGGGAAGAACTGGAGAAAGTAAAGCAGAAAGCCGGGGAACTCGGTATTTCGGAAAATGTGATATTCGCCGGCATGTGCCCGGATCCGGCGCCTTATTACCAGGCAATGGATGTGCTGGTATTTCCTTCTTTTTATGAAGGACTGCCCGGGACCATAGTGGAATCCCAGGCAGGCGGCGTACCTGCCCTGCTCTCCGATACGGTGACAAGAGATGTTGACATAACGGAGCTCGCGGTATACGAGCCCCTTTCCTCGGGGGTGAAGAGCTGGGCGGAGAAGGCCCTGGCACTTGCGGAAAAGTATCCCCGCAGTGAAAGGCAGTCTCTCATGCACTGCAGCGAAAAGATGGCGGCCGCGGGCTTTGATATAAAGAAACAGGTCCTGGAGCTCCAGGATTTTTACGGGAGTGTACTTCGTGAAGATAAGTAAGGTGCTTTTTCACATATATGCCCTTGGCAAGGGGGGGGCTGAGCGCGTGGTGCTTACACTGGCGGCGGAGATGGCCGCGAAGGGTATAGACTGCGTTGTGGCCACCCTTACCGCCGAGAAGGAGGAGTATCCCCTTCCTGAGGGCGTGCGCCGGGTGATCTGCGGCCTTTCGGAAGCAGAGGAGAAAAAAGGAAAGCTCTCCCGGATGCGCCTGCGCATAGGGCATCTGAGGAAATGCATGGCGGAGGAGAAGCCGGACCTGGTGATCTCCTTCATGAAATCCGCGAATTACCGGGCGATCCTCGCGGCAAGGCCGCTGAAGATTCCCATTATGATATCCGTGCGCAACGACCCGGAGAAGGATTACGCGTCGAAGCGTGATAAGATGATCGCAAAGAAGCTCTACGCCTCTGCGGCGGGAGCCGTGTTCCAGACTAAGAGCGCCGCGGCTTTCTTTAAGGATTGCTGCGGGGGAAGGTCGCGGGTCATACTCAATCCCGTGAACCCTGCCTTCCTTAAGGAGCCCTATACCGGCGAAAGACGGAAGTCCATAGTCAGCGTGGGCCGCTTCAGCTATCAGAAGGACCAGCTGACCCTGGTGAAGGCCTTCGAGCGCCTGCTGAAGGACTATCCCGACTATACCCTTGAGCTCATAGGCGGCGATACCAAAGACAACTCAAGGCTTCAGGTGGCGGAATATGTTCACGCCCACGGCCTTGAAGAGCGGGTGCTCATGAAGGGCGGCCGGAAGGATGTTGAGGAATACATAAGGGATGCGGCAATGTTCGTGCTGCCTTCCGTATATGAGGGCATGCCCAATGCCCTGATAGAAGCCATGGTGCTGGGACTTCCGGTCATCGCAACCGACTGTCCCTGCGGAGGCCCTGCCGCCCTTATAGAGGACGGCGGCAACGGTCTTCTGGTGGAATGCTCCAATGCAAAGGAGATGGCCGCAGCCATGAGAAAGATGCTGGAATATCCTGAGGAAGCGGCGCGGGTCGCAAAGGCCGCATCGGAGCTCAGGGAGAAGGTGAGCGCAGGGAAGATCACAGCTGAATGGCTGGAATTTGCAGAGGAGAGGACCGATGCCTTCGGAAAAGCTTAAGCGCATTGCAGTCATAGGTCCCTTCTATCCCTTTAAGGGCGGCATATCCCATTACAGCGGGATGCTTGCAAGGGAACTGTCGAAAAGATATGTTACACTCTGCTATTCCTTTTCCATGCAGTACCCGAAGCTGCTCTTTAAGAAGGAGCAGAGGGACTATGCAAATAAAAGCTTTGCCATTGAGGATACACGCTTTATAATAAATACCGCAAACCCCTTTAACTGGGGGCGCGCGGCGGCAGCCATAAAAAAAGAGAAGCCGGACCTTTGCATACTCTCCTGGTGGCATCCTTATTTTGCACCCTGTTTTCAGGGGCTCCTTAAGAAGCTGAAGGGCATACCGGTCTGCTTCATCTGCCATAACGTGCTGCCCCATGAGCGTTTTCCCATGGATGCGGCGCTGACGAAGGGAACCCTTAAGCGGGCGGCCTTCTGTGTGGTGCATTCAAAGGAGGACGGAGCGGACTTAAAGCGTCTCCTGCCGAAGATGAGCTTTGCGGAGAACATGCACCCCAGCTACAACGCCTTCCGCTTCAGCGGCATGTCAAAGGCGGAGGCCAGGGAAAAGATCGGGCTTTCAGCGGATGAGAAGGTGCTGCTCTTCTTCGGTCTGGTGAGAAAATATAAAGGACTTGAATACCTGATAAAGGCGGCCGGCGCCCTGAAGGGACGTATCGACGGCCTTAAGATAGTGGCAGCCGGGGATTTCGGCGGGAAGCGCGCCGAATATGATGCCCTGATTAAAGAAAGCGGTGCGGAAGACTGTTTTTCCGTGAGGGACGGCTATGTGCCGGATACGGATGTAGAGCAGTATTTCGCGGCGGCGGATCTCTGCATCTGCCCTTACATCTCCGCCACCCAGTCCGGCATAGTGCAGATAGCCTTCGGCTTCGGCCTGCCGGTGATAGCGACTGCGGTCGGAGGCCTTCCCGAGGCTGTGACCGACGGACGCACCGGCTTTATCGTCCCACCGGGGGACGAAGGTGCCCTGGCATTGGCCATAGAGCGCTTCTTTAAGGAAGACAGGGCAGGAGAATTTGCGGAAAACATAGCAGCCGAGGAAGAACGTTTTTCCTGGGGGCATATGGTTGATACGATAGAGGAGCTCTATGCAGAAAGCGGCAGTTCTGATACCCGTATATAAGCCGCGCCTGGATGCGGATGAGGAAGCCTGTGTGAGCAGGTATTTTGAGCTGCTAAGATACAGGGATATATACTTTGTGCTGCCTGAGGGCAGGGACATGTCCTGGTATTCGGAGCGTTTCCCTGCGGGAAAGCACCAGAGCTTTGCACCGGAATTCTTTGACGGGATAAAAGGCTACAATAAGCTGATGCTCTCCGACGGGCTTTACGCCGCCTTCGAGCATTACGAATACGTGCTGATAGCCCAGACGGACGCGGTGATCTGGGGTAACAGCGATGAACTGGACAGATACATCTCTGAGGGGTATGATTATACGGGCGCGCCCTGGGAGCCGCCGCGGCAGATCTGGGAGTGGACCCTGACCGGGGACATCCGGAGCCACATCCGCTGCTGCAAGCATAAGGGCGACGGCATCGAGATGGGCAACGGAGGTTTTTCACTCCGGCACGTGAAGCACTGCAGGGAGCTCCTTAAGAAGCATTCATTAAGGAGAAAGCTCTGGTTCAGGAATGAGGATATCTTCTTCGGCGTCTTCGGCAGGGATTCGGGCATTGGCTTTAAGCCGGCTCCCGTGGAGCTTGGCCACCGTTTTGCCGGGGAATACAGCCTGCGGCACAGGGTCAGGACCGGAGACATCCCCTATGCAGTCCATGGCTGGAAAAAGGATTTTTCGGATTACGGTGAAATGAAGGAATTCCTTTCAACATACGGTATCCACATATAGATCAGGAGGAGCATCATGATGGATCAGATAAAGGTACTTATCGGCGAAGAAGAGGTGAACCGGCGGATCAGGGAGCTGGGAGAACAGATAAGCGCGGACTATGCGGGAAAGAGCCTGCACCTGGTAAGCGTGCTGAAGGGCGGAGTGTTCTTCACCTGCGAGCTGGCAAAGCGCATAACCATACCCGTGACCATAGACTTTATGAGCGTTTCGAGCTACGGGGATGAGAAGAGCTCCAGCGGAGTGGTCCGCATAGTCAAGGATCTGGACGAGACCCTGGAGGCCAAGGACGTGATGGTGGTCGAAGATATCGTGGACAGCGGCCGCACCCTTTCCTACCTGCTTAAGATGCTCCAGGGCCGCAAGCCTGCCAGTCTTAAGCTCTGCACACTGCTCGACAAGCCTTCCCGCCGCACCCATGAGGTGCAGGTGGACTACACGGGCTTTAAGGTACCGGACGAGTTCATAGTGGGCTACGGCCTGGACTACGCCCAGAAATACAGGAATCTCCCCTACATAGGGGTCGTGGAGGACTAAGCATTGGAAAAGAAAAGGAACAGCTACAGCTTCGTCTTTCTGCTGATAGTGATACTGATGGCGGCTGCCATATGGATCAGCTTTTCGGTGAAGCGCACATCCCAGTATACGCAGGAGGATTTCTTCCGGGCTGTGGAGGACGGCAGGGTCATGACCGTCACCATTCAGCAGAACAAGGAGGTGCCTACCGGTACCATAGTGGTCACCACTACTGACCGCGCTGGCCACTCCTTCAACGTTACCGACGTAAAGAAGATTGAGGAATATGTGAGGGACAAGGATATCTCCCTCCGCATAGAGGACGTGCCAGAGGACAACTGGTTCCTTATGTACGTGCTGCCGTCCCTTATCGTCCTGGTGATCTTTGTGTTCTTCTACAGCAGCATGATGAACAACCAGGCGGGCAGCGGCCCGGGAAGCCGTATGATGAACTTCGGCAAGAGCCGCGCCCAGATGGTCACGGATTCCAAGACCACCTTCGCGGATGTGGCGGGCCTTCATGAGGAGAAGGACGATCTGGACGAGATAGTGGATTTCCTTAAAGCCCCCGGAAAGTATACGGAGCTGGGAGCCAGGATCCCCAAGGGCATACTCCTTGAGGGACGTCCCGGTACCGGAAAGACCCTGCTTGCCAAGGCCATAGCCGGCGAGGCAAAGGTGCCCTTTTTCTCCATCTCCGGTGCGGATTTCGTGGAGATGTTCGTGGGCGTGGGCGCAAGCCGCGTCAGGGACCTTTTCGAGGATGCAAAGAAGAACGCGCCCTGCATAGTCTTTATCGATGAGATCGACGCAGTGGCAAGGCGCAGGGGCGCCGGCATGGGCGGCGGCCACGACGAAAGGGAGCAGACCCTGAACCAGCTCCTGGTGGAGATGGACGGCTTCGAGGCCAATGAAGGCATAATCGTGCTGGCGGCCACCAACAGGGTGGATATACTGGATCCCGCCATACTCCGTCCCGGACGTTTCGACCGTAAGATCACCGTCAGCCTTCCCGACGTGCAGGGCCGCACCGACATACTCAAGGTGCATGCGAAGAACAAGCCTCTTGCAGAGGATGTGGATCTTACCCAGCTTGCCCGCACCACCGCAGGCTTTTCCGGCGCGGATCTTGAGAACCTGCTGAACGAGGCAGCTATCAAGGCCGCGAAGGATGACAGGCACTTCATAAATTACGAAGATGTGAAGAGCTCCTTTATAAAGGTGGGCATAGGAACCGAGAAGAGGAGCCATGTGATCAGCGAAAGGGATAAGAAGATCACGGCCTATCATGAGTCGGGCCACGCCATACTCATGCATCTCCTGCCCCTTACCGGTTCCGTCTACACCGTATCCGTGATCCCCACCGGAGAGGGAGCAGCAGGCTATATGATGCCCGTTCCCGATAATGATGACAACCACCGCTCGAAGGAACAGCTGAAGCAGGATATAATCGTGAGCCTGGGAGGCCGTGTCGCCGAGGAGATCATCTTCGGGGATGTGTGCACCGGAGCGTCCAGCGATATCAAGAGCGCCACAAAGACCGCAAGGGCCATGGTGACCCGCTTCGGTATGTCGGATCTGGGCCTCATCTGCTACGAGGATGACGACAATGAGGTCTTCATAGGCCGGGATCTGGCCCACGCCAAGACCACCAGCGAGGCCAAGGCAGCCGAGATCGACGCCGAGGTGAAGAAGATAATCGACAGCTGCCACGCCGAGGCAAAGCGCATACTGGAGGAAAACCTCCAGATCATGCATAACTGCGCCGCCCTTCTCATCGAGAAGGAACGCATCGGCAGGGAGGAGTTCGAGGCACTCTTCGCCTGATACCGGGTACATTTGCAAAAATTACTAAAAATCCGGAGAATTCATTGTAAATTTTGTGAGTTTTGAGAATGGAATAAAATACGGGGTCTGCTATAATGCAGGATGTAACCCCCAATACATTTTATAGTTTTTTGCTATAACCCCATAAGAAAGAAATACCTTCTCTGAAAATGGCAGTGCGAACTGTCATTTTTACTTTATACGGGGTTTTCAACGCGCAGGAGCAGAAAAGGCAAGGTCCTTGCGCCTCTTGAGATTATCTCACGGTTCTGCCAATCTCGTGCTCTGCGGCGGAGCGACCCTGAATGCGAACAAGGGCATCAATGTAAGCGGAGACAATACGCTTACGATATATGCAGAGGAAGGAGATGAGGGGAAGCTTGTTGCAGCCGCAGGCAATTATAATGCGGGCATAGGGGGCTCTGACGGTAATCCGGCAGGTACCATCATCATACACGGAGGAACGGTGAATGTAAAAGGAGGGGATTATGCTGCCGGTATAGGCGGAGGCCGTAACAATGAATCCGCATCGATTGAAACCGGCGGTACGCTGATCGTAAATGGTGGAAACGTAACCGCAAACAGCGGTGATTATGCAGCCGGGATCGGAGGCGGGTATCATGGTAACGGCGGAAAGGTGTTTATAAACGGGGGAACGGTAAACGTCATCAGCAGCGGTAACGGCGCGGCTATAGGCGGCGGAAGCAGCGGAAGCGGCGGAACTGTCACGATAAACGGAGGAACTGTTGATGCCAGTGTTCATGGCTCCTTTAATCATTTCGGAGGTGCCGGGATAGGAGGAGGCCATTGGGGCAACGGAGGTAATGTTATCATTAACGGTGATAACCGTATAATAGGGCTAAGTCGGATGGCTTTAGGAAATGGAGAGGCCGCCTTGACTTAGTCCTTTTATATGTCTATGGCGTGGCCGGGCTGCTTGGGAATATCCGGGCGTGCTGAAGGCCCTGCAGGGGGCGAAGAGTGTGCGGGAGGCTTCTGATGTGGTGCTGACACAGTATGAGCGGCCTACGGATCAGAGTGAGGCTATGAAGGTGAAACGGGCGGGTTACGGACAGGAGTTTTATGAGAAGTATGCTAGGAAGGCGGCAGAAGAGGCCAAGGTGCCGTTCCTGGTGAAGGTGAAGAACCTGCCGATCCGGACAGGCCCGGGAGAAGGGTATCCGATGACCGGGAAAACGACCGGGAACGGAGTGTTTACGATCCTTGAGGTTAAGGATGGGTATGGGAAATTGAAGAGCGGTGTTGGATGGATAGAGCTGAAGGATGCCGTGAGGAAGTGATGGGGAGCCCCCTGGGGTGCGCTGTGAGCGTACTCTGGGGGCTTTTTTGAGTGGGAGATCCTCGGCCATTTTGTTGACATCGTTCGTTGTTTGGAATATGATAGAATAAGTTATGTATAGTCTTAGAATATGGAAAGTACGGTGATCTATGATTGAAGAATATCTTACCATTAAGGACGTTGCTGAAAAATGGGGTATTACACGGAGAAGGGTTCAAACATTGTGTTCACAAGGAAGAATACCTGGAGCTACACGGTTTGGACATGAATGGGCAATTCCGAAGGACACGGAGAAACCGACAGACGGGCGTATTACTACCGGAGAATATAAAAACTGGAGAAAAAAACAAAAAGATGATTCGAAATGACAGAATGTGTCCTTCTCGGATGCTATAATGCGAATACAAGATAGGAGGTCAGCATGGATGAAGAGTTAAAGAACGATAAAATAGGGCGTGTGCTACAGATATATACCAAGCTGACGGAAGGTTATGTGGTAAACAAAGCCGAGGAAGCACTTCTATACGGGGTAAACGAAAGAAGCATCACAAGAGATATAGATGATATAAGAAATTTCCTTGATGCTGATTCTGAACGGTCAGGAATCGTTAATACTGTAGTATATGACAGATTGGCAAAGGGATATCGATTAGAAACGCTATACAAGGTTCGGCTTCAAAACAGCGAAGTATTGGCTCTTTGCAAAATCCTGTTGGATAGCAGGGCTTTTACAAAGGCAGAAATGGTGGAAATGCTTGATAAACTGATCACCTGCTGTGTACCTAAGAGCAACCAGAAGCTGGTAAAAGACCTTATAAGCAACGAGGAATATCATTATATCGAGTTAAGGCATAAAACTAAATTCATTGACAGAATGTGGGAATTGGGAGGAGCGATACGGGAGGCCAGATATATAGAAATCTCCTATTACCGCACTAAGGACAAGAAAACGGTTAAGAGAAAACTTCAGCCGTTGGCAATAATGTTTTCGGAATATTATTTTTATCTGACAGCATTTATTGATGATGAAACAGTAAGACAAAGATTTGATGTGATAAATGATTCATTTCCTACGATTTATCGGATCGACAGAATAAAGAAAATGACGGTGTTGGAGGAAAGATTCCACATTCCTTACAGCAGCAGATTTGAAGAGGGGGAGTTTCGGAAGAGAGTTCAGTTCATGTATGGTGGCAAGCTCCAGAAGATCACCTTTAAATATTCTGGTACGGATATAGACGCTATTTTGGATAAGCTTCCCACGGCAGAGATCCTGGATGAAGAGGATGGTATCTATACTGTACGGGCGGAGGTGTTCGGAACCGGAATAGAGATGTGGTTGAGAAGTCAAGGCTCATATATTGAGCTGATAAAATAAAAAGTGGAGGGGAAAACGGTATGGCATACAACGCTGAATTGTACGTACATGATTTGGATCGAAAAGCATTTGCTGCATTGAACGCTTTTCCAAAGTTTGTCAAACTTAGAGAAGCATACATCACGAATTTCGATGAAAAAGCAGCAAAAATATCGTTCATGTCATCGGCTATCCGACTGAGTGAGAATCAGATGCCGGAGATTTATAATCAGTTACCGCCGATATGTGAGAAATTAGGTATAGTGGTGCCAGAGCTTTACTATGTTAAGTCAAAAGAAATCAATGCCGCAACCGGCGGGAGTTCGAATCCTTATATTTTTGTGACATCTGAGCTCGTAAAAAAGGTTCCCAATGAGCTTATTCCAAGTGTTCTGGCTCACGAGTGTGGGCATATTGCCTGCAAGCATTATCTGTATCATTCGATGGCAATGCAGCTTATTGAGGGAATTGAAAACAGCCCCCTTTCGTCTATACCGGGCATTAGAAGATTTCTTACTCCTACGTTGATAAAGGCACTCTTGTTTTGGGATAGATGCAGTGAGCTTTCAGCAGATCGTGCCGCTGTGCTCTGTGATGGTAAAGCAGAAAACATGGTGGATGCTCTTCTAAAAATCCACGGATATAGCAATAATATCAATCGGGATGAGTTTATCAAACAAGCTCTGGATCTGAAAGCATTTGTTAATGATTCAAAGTCGAATCAATTAATTGAAGCGATGCTGACACAGGGAGATACTCACCCGAGGCTTGCGACAAGAGCCTACGAATGCTATGAGTTTTCAAAGTCAGATCAGTATCAGGGAATCCTTGATGGAAGCTATACCATTGACGTAAAAAAAGAGAAAGAAGCTGAAGATATAGTTGAAGAAGAGATCGTAGCCGCAGATATTTCTCTTCAGGCCTCAGGGGATAGCGATATAAATATTGATGCTGAATTGGAACGTGTCAATAAAGAGCTTAAGAGGTATACCTGTGAAGCTGATAAAGTTGATTATGCGTTTGCGGTATTCAGCGGAATTATGGCAGGAGCCATAGATGCTATATTTATCGGTGAAACAAAGATTACAGGGAAGGATATTGGGCTGTCACACCAACAGGTCAATAATTTTATTCAGGAATATGCAAAATCCCGCGGATTTGATCGCGCAAGGTTAAAGGATTCTATCAGTGATCTGGAACAGGCTTTCAAGGTGGCACAGGATAATCTGTGGAAAGGTGCGGGAATAGGCGTTTCTGCGAAGAATCATCATTTGGCTGATCTTGCTCATCATCCCACACCTGTTGGGCTTGTTTCATCTATTGTTGTACAGTTCCTCAGGCTGGGGTCATTTGTTAACAAGGACGGCGAGTGGCATTTCATATTTGTTGAAACAACTCCTAGCGACATTATTCAGGTGCTTGCTCCGGCCGTGATAACAGGGATCCTTAATTGGCTTGTGGCTGTGGCAGAAAAGAAATATGAAGAGGAAAGCGGAGAGGAAGTTCCTAAGGCTCTTCATAGATTATCACATCTGGTTGCCTCTACACCGATCATTGTAGAGATTGCAAAGTGTGCTGACAACTGGTTTGGACATCTTGTTAGTGATATGGGTGGCTCAAAAAATACTGCCGGTGGTGGCATGGGAATACCTGGTATATTTGTATCTCTGCTATATGAGATTTCCGCGCTCCCTATTTTGAAGGATTCAGGACTTCCAGCGTTTGTTGATGATCTGTATGAGAATCATAAGCTGGATCTCCGGCATGAGATTACGATGTATAAGGCTCTTGGGAAACAGGCTATACCGGTTGCTCTTAACGAGATATATGTAAGGCTTGGATTTTTTGTATCACATCTTTGTGTTGAGATTGCCGATCATAAAGGCTTGAAAGGAATAGATTGGAGTAATGTCATTCCATTCAGGAACAGAACAGTAAAGAGAATGATCACGATTTCCAGTATGACTTTCACAGTTGCAGATACGGCGGATGCCGCTGTCCATGCAGCACTTGAATCCGGCGGTAATTGGGTTCTGTTTGCCGGAAGGTTTGCGGCAAGGTTTAATTATGTCGGTGCTGGGAGATCCGCAGTGGCAATTGTTAAGGAAATCTCCAATGAAAGAAAAGAAGCTCAGCTGATACATGAGAAGATGATCCTGACAGAAGCAAAGACTATACAGGTGATGCAGGTATTGGAAGAATATAAAGCAAAGCTTACAGAACGTGTTTCGGATTACCTGGCTCAGGACATTGAAGCTTTTATAGAAGGATTTGATTACATGAAAGAGGGACTTGCAACAGGAAATTCAGATCTTGTGATCAAAGGAAATGTTGTAATACAGCGAGTGCTTGGTAGAGAACCACAATTCACCAATCAAGAAGAGTTTGACGCACTGATGGATTCAGACATAGCTCTACAATTATAAAAAGAGAGGTACAGGATATGGCAAAATTCGATTTTGAAAAGATGAAGGGTAGCCTTCAGGATGCAGCCGGAAATGTGGCGAATGCAGCGAAGGGAGCGGCTGATTCGGTAGCAAATGCGGCGAAAGGAATAAAAATGCCGGATCTTTTTGCGGGGAAAGGGGCAAATAAGACCTCGGAGGAAGGAAAGGAGGATAGTCTTCCGTCTGATGTACCTAATAAAACGGAAGGTACCTATTCTGAGTCTGCGCAGAAAGAAGATAATCCGAAGGAAGAGAACAGCGGTATTCGGGTGAGTTGTATTTCCACAAAGAATGCAATCAAGATCATATATTATCTGATGGCAGCAGATGGACAGATCTATCACAGTGAGGAAGAAAAATTTGATGGGATTTGCATGGAGTTAGATCCTGATTTTGTGCAGAAGAAGGCCCAGATAATAAAGGAATGCAAAGAACAACTCGATAAGGTCATAGATACAGACGATTATTATGATGTTGTTCAGGATGGCGTGGAAGATGCAATTATATCATCGATGAGGACAGAGGATTCCTTTATAACTCCAAAGCTTTTGGTATGGGATCTTCTTTCCGTGGCATACAGCGATGAGAACTATGATGAAACGGAAAGAAAACTACTCAAGTATATTGTAAGAAAGCTTGATATTGACAAGGCTGAATTCCTTGAAATGGAGAGCAGTATCCTGACACTTATGGATCTGGAAAAAGAGCTTGCATGGATTAAAACGACTGATAGACCGTATCTAAAGATAGAATCTATGGTAAATGAGATTCAGGACAGGAAAAATGTGATCTTTGAGAGCGTCAAAGATCTGATCGCACTTTAAAGGAGGATAAGAATATGCCAGTACCTTTATTATTTATTGGAGTAGCAGCTGCTACGGGCGGCGTGGGCATTGGAAAATCAATAAAGGCAGGGATAGATGCCAACAACGCTTCTAAGATCAACAAAGATGCAAATGAAATGGTACAGGAAACTACGGATTGGCTTAATGCACAGAGATTTGCGTGCGGTCGGTCTCTTAGTCAGCTTGGAGAAGAAAAGCTATATGTCCTTAATAGCAGCATAGTCGAATTCCTTGACACTTTTACGCAGATCAAAAACGTTGATTTCAAAGATTCGGAAGGACTGGATGAGCTGAGAAAATTCCATATTGATCAACAGGATTTTGAGGTGTTGCAATCGATGGTCAATTTTGCCGGCTCCATAGCAGGTGGAGCTGTAGCGGGAACAGCAGGTGGGGCGCTGGTGGCGTTCGGTGCATATGGAGCGGCACAAGCTTTTGCTTGCGCGTCAACCGGAACAGCGATTGCTTCATTAAGTGGTGCTGCCGCTACGAATGCTACACTTGCATTTTTTGGTGGTGGTTCACTTGCAGCTGGTGGACTCGGTATGGCCGGAGGTACAGCTGTCCTTGGTGGCCTTGTGGCTGGTCCGGCACTGATGGTTGTTGGATTCGTGGCTGGGGCGGCTGCAAAGAAGAATCTTGAAAAGGCATACACAAATAGAGCAGAAGCAATACAGATTGCGGAACAGCTGTCTACAGCTGCTTTACAGTGCGAGGCAATCAGAAGAAGGACATATGTATTTTATAATCTGCTAGCCAGACTGGACGCTTATTTTCTCCCTCTGATCTACAAAATGGAAGATATTTTTAAAGAAGAAGGGGATGATTATAAGCAGTATAAGCCTGAATCGAAGAAAGTAATTGCTTCTTGTGCGAGCATAGCGGTATCAATTAAAACTGTTCTTGATACCCATTTGCTTACGGATGACGGGGTGTTGACAGATGAATCTGGGAAAATAGCGGTTTCTGTTGAGGATCGTCTGAAAGAACTCAGAGTTATTCCACAAAAGGAAGAAAACTGATAGAGACCGTTTGGGGATAATCTGCCGTGAGCGAATGAGGTAATAGCGATGGATGCGTCAAAATATAGTGCAAGCCTGAAGATCCAGAGCAAGTACGATGTGGTGACCGGACAGAAGATGGTAATCGTTCCCACCCTTAAGGAAGTTGGCGGTGAGATCATAGATGTCAGCGTGAGCAGCAAGGACTACCATGCAGTGATCAACGATGCCGGAAACATCATCGTGGACTACGACGGCAAGAACCTTAACGCCAAGAACCTGAAGATCGGTGAGCTGAGCTTTAAGCTTACGATCAGCGGCATTGAGAAAGAAGTCGATGTAACTCTGAAGAACGTCAAGGCAAAGAAGACCGCCGTGAAGGTTAAAGCTGCCAAGATAAGCCTCGGAACAAATGGCAGCGCTGTAGCAAACCTTGTATGCAGCTACAAGGATGCAAGCGGAGCACAGCATCTCATAGCGCCTGAAAGCATCAGCATCAAGGGCATGAAGAATGTGACGGCTGCCATAGGAGAGGATAAGACGACAGTCACCGTCTCCAACCTCACCAAGAATAGCGGAAGCGTAACTCTTTCCCTTGGCTTCAAGGGCGGTATAACAAAGAACGTGACCGTGAAAGTAAAGAAGTAAAGGATCATCCCGGCCCATGGCCGGTAAACAGAAAAAGCGCGGGTCTGAGAAGCTCTCAGGCCCGTTTTTTAGTTCTTAAACAATTCGGTCTATATGCATAAGAACATTTCAGAAGAAAGTTTTAACCACGCATTGCAAAAAAATCAATAATATGATATATTATCTTTATCGCAATGCGTGGAGGGAATAATATGAATATAGCAGAGAGAATAACAGAGCTTCGTGAAAGCGTCGGTGAAAACAGAAAGGAATTTTCAATACGTACCGGAATCCCGGTACGCACTTTGGAAGATTGGGAAGCGGGAAGACGGACTCCGCCGGAATATATACCCAGGTTGATCGCATTTCAGCTGGCGTATGAGGAAATGGTAAAGAAGAACAAGAACGGGTAACATGATCGAATTCGGCGGGGAACCGGTGAACATTATAGGGCGGATTCTTAAACGTATCGAATTCGATACGTTTAACAGGTCAAATTCGACTTGTTAGAAGGGAGAATTTAGGAATGGATAAGAATCAGATAGGAAAAATGAAATCGTCATTCGATGATATGGCACAGCATACGGATGATGGCATAGAATTCTGGTTTGCCAGAGATTTGATGTCGCATTTAGGGTATGATCGTTGGGAAAATTTCTCTAACGCAATAGATCGAGCTGTTGAGTCCTGTGAGATAGCAGGAAATATGTTTTCTGATCATTTTCGTGAGGTCACGAAAATGATAGAGACAGGAAAAGGGGCGCACAGGAATATCAAAGATTACATGCTTACCCGGTACGCCTGTTATCTGGTTGCTCAAAATGGAGATCCACGTAAAGAAGAGATAGCTTTTGCACAGAGCTATTTTGCTGTACAAACGAGAAAACAGGAAGTAATAGAGGAAAGAATAGCATATATTGAGAGGGCAAACGCCAGGGACAGGCTGAAGGAATCTGAAAAGCGCATGTCCAAGAATATATACGAGCGTGGAGTGGACGATAAAGGTTTTGGCAGGATTCGTTCAAAAGGGGACACGGCTCTTTTTGGCGGCAATACCACGCAGGAAATGAAGAAGCGGTTGGGCGTAAAAGAAAACAGGCCATTGTCAGATTTCCTTCCAACACTAACGATAGCTGCAAAGAATCTGGCAACGGAAATGACAAATTATAATGTGGAAGAAAAGGATCTACAGGGTGAAACTCCTATCACGGAGGAGCACGTGCAAAATAACCGTACAGTACGCAAGATGCTGGGAGAAAGGGGAATTAAGCCGGAGGAGCTGCCGCCGGCGGAGGACATTAAGAAACTTGAACGAAGGGTGAAGTCTCAGGAAAAAAAGATTGTAAAGGAAACAGATGGTTTTAAAAATGCAGGGAACGCAGATGAAGTTCCGCATAAAATATGATATAGTGTAAAACAAGCTTGCTAAAAACTTTTGCCTGATAAAAAGTAATATGTTATGAAAGGCGGAAAAAGAATGAAGAAAAAACTGTTCGCATTGATGATCGCAACAGCTGTACTGCTGGCAGGCTGCGCACTTGACGGAGACGGGATGGAGAACACGGGCAGTAGCGGGAAGAACAAAAATGGCGGTTCACGCAGTGAGGTGTATGATGTTGAAGTACACACACCGGAGGAAATTGTTAAGGCTAACGAGGAGTTCCTGTCCAAGATCTCAGTGGAGTGCATAGGCAGTTTTGACGTGAAGCCTGTCAAGTTTGGTGAAGACAATACGGATCTCTGGCTGGAGGTGGAGAATAAGCATTCTTTCCCCGCTTCGGCATACCTTACTTTTGAAATGAAGAACGAGGCCGGCGATGTGATATCCGCAGGTGACAGCCGCACCCGTGTGCTTACAAAAGGCTCGAAGGATCTGCTCCAGGCACAGCTTGGTGACTATAGCAATAAGGATTTTTCCGAACTGGTGATAACGGCTTACCTCCGCGAGAGTGCCGGTGAGGGTATCTATGAGCAGATAGATCCTTCGACATATACGGAAGTGGCGAACGAGGCCACGGGAGCCGGCCGCCGCATAGACCTTGAGGTGGGGCAGCCTCACGGGATCGTTACCCATGATTTCGCGCTGTTCTTCGACTCCGACGACAATCCATACAGGGTGAGGAGCTTTTCTTCAGGCGGCGACAACGGTGAACTTGCGTACATTTTTCCCGAATATGATTACGCACGTTATGAGCTCTATGCCTGGGCTTACACCGGCGAGACGGCGGAACCGCTTTCTGATGATGTTTACTCGGCATATGAAAGTGCGGTCCCCCAGAATTATACGGGGACGGATTACATGAGCCTTGACGGATATATCAGATACAGTTTTGTGGAAAGTGCTGACGGAAAGACGCTGCTAAGATGCAGGAACATAACGGATGCGACGAGGGCCTTCCGTAATGATGAGTTCATCATCCTTGGCGGTCCGGAGGATTATGAAAGTAACACGGAGGGGCGGGAGTATTTCTGGAATCCCGATGAGACCCGCGAGGAAGCGAGCTGGAGAAGCCTCAGCGAACCTGAAGGCAAAGTGTGGCAGATAGTGGTGGGGCCCGGCAAAGATCTGGTCTGGGATGTGGGCCTGCCTGCAGGAGCCCGTTTTATCATGCTGCCCTTTGCTGCCAATGTCTGTGAATATGAAGAGCCTGTCCCGGAGGCTGAGCTCACGAAGGAAGGAAACGTATTCAGACTGACTGCGGACTGGAGCGACGCGGATTACGAGCACTTCCTTGAAGGCGCATTCTTTGTCGTCTATACAAAGGACGGAGAGATAGTAGCAACCGAACGTTTCGGAGTCGATGAGGACGAGAACGGATACGACGGACATACCGCGGAATTCGTGACTTCTTATACCGGGGACTATGACAGCGCAGACTTATACATGCAGTACCGTTATAAATTCATCGCAACGGCCATGCCCTGAAAAATTTTATGGAAAAGAACAAAACCGTCGTCATAGACGAAAAAACCCCGCTCCTGGTACTGGCAGGTCCCATGTTCCTGGAACTCCTGCTGAATACCATGCTGAACAACGTCGATACCGTTATGCTCAGCCACTATGACGAGTATGCCGTCGGAGCGGTGGGAAATGCAAATACCATCATGTTCATGATGCTCATACTCTGCAATATCATTGCCACGGCTACCAGCGTGGTAGTGGCGCAGTATCTCGGAGCCGGAATGCATGACCGCATGAACATGATATACACCCTTGCGGTTGTGGTGAACCTGGTGTTCGGCGTTGTGCTCAGCGTGGTCTTTTGTCTGGTCAATCCTCTTATAATGGACTTTCTCCACGTTTCTCCGGAGATGCGTCCTTTATCGATGACATATATCTATATCGTCGGGGGCGGCGGTTTCCTGATGGCGGTATCGGGCGTCATGCTCCAGATACTGCGCTGCAACGGATACACCAGGATAGGCATGCAGGTCACGTTCTGCATCAATGTCATCAATATCATAGGAAATTACCTCTTTCTCTACGGCCCGTTAAAGCATCTGAACATGGGAGTGGCCGGGGTGGCGATATCCACGGTCGCGGCAAGAGCCATAGCAGTTGCGGCCCTCATCGTATTTTTCTATGCAACAAAAACGGGAAGGTTCTCACTGCGTTATCTGAGGCCTTTTCCCTCCAGGCTGCTTTCCAAGATGGTAAAGATCGGACTTCCTTCCGCCGGTGAAAATCTCACCTACAATCTTTACCAGACTACCCTGCTCTCCTTTATCAATGCAATGGGAAACGATGCGGTCAATGCGAGGGCGTACTGTAATACCCTCATCTCCTTTGCCATGATCTTCTCCAATGCTTCCGCTATGGCCACACAGATAATCACCGGACATCTGGTGGGAGCAGGGAAGACGGATGCGGCATATAAAAGAGTGTTCAGGACTTTGGGAACCTCAATGCCCATAACCATTGCGCTTGCAGGTCTGAACGCGGTCTTCTGCCGGTACACGCTGCACATTTTCACGGATAATACCAACATAATCGCTCTCGCTCAGATGATAATGATAGTTGATATATTTGTTGAAATGGGGCGCTGTCTCAACATGACCTTCGTGAGCAGTCTCAAGGCTGCCGGAGCATATATCTTTCCGCTCATAGCAGGTATACTGTGTAACTGGGGCCTGGGGCTCACGACGGGTTATATTGTCGGAGTGGCGCTGGGAGTGGGCGTTGCTGGTATCTTTATCGGAACGGCTACGGATGAATGTATACGCGGGCTCATCGTAATGTATTACTGGTACAGGAAGAAATGGCTGGGAAAGTCTGTGGTTGACGGAAATGATGTGCCTGACTGACGCGCGCACTGCTTTTGGGAGCTTTTCCGGCAGGGAACCGGAAAATATAAAGAAGATATCCGGCGGGCATGTGAACCGGAGTTTTATCGCGGAGTGCGGAGAAGCCCGCATCATTCTTCAGCGCCTTGACAGGGAGCTTTTCGGCAGCCGGCTTGCTGCCATGGAGAAGGACTATCTGCTCTATGCGGAGGCCTGCGAAAGGCTGAAGGACAAGACCGGGGACTGGGAGTTTCCGCAGTGGATACGCTCTTTGGACGACAGCTTCTTTCAGGAAGATAAAAACGGCGGTATATGGCGGGCTTATCATTTTATCGTCGGTGATACTGTTCCCGCCGGCTGCGGGGAGGATATACTCCGTTCCTGCGGCGAAGGGCTTGCAAAGCTTCATTATATCCTTTCCGAAGCGGGAGACGGCGCGGAGGACATACTTCCCGGACTTCACGACCTCGAGGCTCATATCCGCGCATACAGGGCCGCGGTGAAGGAAACGTCGGCGGAGAGGCTTTCGCAGCTTGAAGATATCATCGAGGAACATGGCGAAAGACTGTGTGCGCTCACTTTTCCCGGCAGGCAGCTGATCCACGGTGATGTTAAGGCAGCAAACCTTCTCATGCGGGACGGCCGGGTGATCGCGGCCATCGATACGGACAGTTTCATGAACGGGCCGCGCATACTTGATATCGCGGACTGCATGCGTTCCATGTGCATGAATGAAGACGGCGCTGATGAAGAGCGCTGCAGTATATTGATGGATGCCTATACATCCGCGGGATTCGTAAGTCTCTCAAAGGAGGAGAGGGATGCTGTTCCGCAGGCACTCTCACGGATCTGTTTTGAACTGGGGCTGCGCTATTATACGGACCACCTCCGGGGAAATATCTATTTTTCCCAGGATCATCCCGGACAGAACCTGCGGAAGGCGGAAAGGCTGCTTAGATTTTCTGCAAGGAGTGAGGATCGATGGATAAAAAGATGATGAACACCTGCCTCTGTTATCTTGAGCGTGACGGAAAGTACCTTATGCTCCACAGGACAAAGAAGGAAGGCGACCTTAATAAGGATAAGTGGCTGGGAATAGGCGGAAAGCTGGAGCCGGGTGAGAGCCCGGAGGATGCCCTGTACCGTGAAGTCCTGGAAGAGACCGGATATACGCTCCTGGACCACCGTTTCAGGGGTATCGTCACCTTCGTGTACGGTGAGATCACGGAGTATATGTATCTGTATACCTCCGGAAGCTTTACCGGAGAAGAGAGGGACTGTGATGAAGGAGAACTCGAGTGGGTGGATAAAAGTAAGGTGTACGATCTTCCCATATGGGAGGGGGACCGCATCTTTTTCAGGCTGCTTGAAGAAGACCGCCCGTTCTTTTCCCTGAAGCTGGTTTACGATGAAGAAGGAAGGCTTGCGGAGCACAGATTGTCATAACTTGTTACTGTTCAGCCCCGAGCCACGCACGGCGCTGCGTGGCTACGGGCCATAGTTTTGAGCGGCAGGCTTGCCGCCCATCAGCGTAGCTGATTCTGCATGGCGGCAAGCGTGTTACGTTCAGCGGCTGGCCAGCCGCTGAACAGTAACCATAACATGAAGGCGGTAATGACGCCAAAACCCGCGTTGACTAAACAGCCCTGTTTGTGGTAATATTGACCGTGGGTCTGTGCCCGCGGTTTTTTGATGCTTCAGCGCCGGGTAACGCGCTGCTGTAAATAAATCATCATATCATATGGAGGTATTACGATGACAAAGCTGGTACTTGTAAGACATGGCGAGAGTGAGTGGAACAAACTGAACCTTTTCACGGGCTGGACCGATGTTGACCTGTCCGAGAAAGGACATGAGGAGGCTAAGGCTGCAGGTAAGCTCCTGAAGGCTGAAGGCTATGATTTCGATATCTGCTACACCTCTTATCTTAAGAGAGCTATCCACACCCTTAATCATATACTTGACGAGATGGACAGAAACTGGCTGCCCGTTGTCAAGGCATGGGAGCTGAACGAGCGTCACTACGGCGACCTTCAGGGCAAGAACAAGTCCGAAGCTGCCGAGAAGTTCGGTGAGGACCAGGTGAAGATCTGGCGCCGTTCCTTCGACGTTAAGCCCCCCGAGCTTTCCGACGACGACGAGAGAAGCGCAAAGAAGCTTGAGATGTTCAGGGATGTGGATCCTTATTTCCTGCCTGCAAACGAGAGCCTTGAGACCACCATTGAGCGTGTCATCCCTTATTACCTTAAGAATATCAAGGCGGACATGAAGGCCGGCAAGCGTGTCATCATCGCAGCTCACGGAAATTCACTCCGTGCCCTTGTGAAGTATCTTGACAACAAGAGCGCAGACGAGATCCTGGGCGTCAACATCCCCACCGGAACCCCTCTCGTTTACGAATTCGATGATAATTTCAACGTGATAAAGAGCTACTATCTTGGGGACCAGGAAGCCCTCAAGGCAAAGATGGAGGCTGTAGCTAACCAGGGTAAAGCCAAGTAAGTAAGCGCTGGCAGCGATCCGGGGCCAACGCGAAAGATCATAACATTTAAAAGGGGGTTCTATATGGCTGATTCAAGTTTACAGGAATATCTCTGTCCAAACTGCGGCGGGCCGCTTGAGTTCAACGGCGAGCAGCAGAAGATGGTATGTGTATACTGTGAATCTTCCTTCGACATGAGCGAGGTGAAGAAGAACAGCGGAAACGATGTTTCCGGTGAGTGGACCCAGTCCGAGGGCGCGAAGCTGGAAGCCGGCGCCGAAGGCGTGAAGGAATACACCTGCGACAGCTGCGGCGCCGTTATGGTATGCGACGGCCAGCTGGGCGCTACGGAATGCCCTTACTGCGGCAATCCGGCCATCATGGAGAGTGTCTTCACCGGCATGAACCTGCCGGACGGCATCATACCCTTTGCCAACGACAAGAAGGTGGCCCAGGAGGCCATGGAGAATTATTACAAGGGCAAGAAGCTCCTTCCTCCCGGCTTCGTGAACAGCAACCGCCTGGAGGAGATCAAGGGCGTGTATGTTCCTTTCTGGCTCTTCGACTGCGACTGCAACGCCAGCGGTTTCTATACCGCGACGAAGGAGCGTACCTTCGAGGAGAACGGCTCCAAGTTTAAGGAGACCAAGGAATATGCGGTATCCCGTATAGCCAAAATGCGCTACGAGAAGGTTCCCGCGGACGGTGCAAAGGAGATGAGGGACGAGTACATGGACTCCATCGAGCCCTTCGATTACTCTAAGATCATCCCCTACGATCCCGCATATTTTTCCGGCTATCTTGCCAGCAAATATGATGAGACTGCAGATGATGTTAAGCCCAGGGTGAACGGGAGGATAAAGAATACCTCCGAGGAAAAGCTGCGTGAGTCCGTTACCGGTTATGACAGCGTTCACGCCGACAGGGTGAGTGTGGACATAAAGCAGGGCAAGGTCACCTACTGCATGCTCCCTGTCTGGATGCTCACCACCCGCTGGAACGGTAATGCTTATACCTTTGCGATGAACGGCCAGACAGGAAAGGTCACCGGCGATCTGCCCATAGACAAGGGCCAGTGCACGAAGCATTTCTGCATTACCTTTGCCATTGCGGCGGTCATCTGTTTCCTTGTAAGCTATTTCCTCTTCAGCCTGTCGATAGGCCCTGCCATCGGCGCATCCGCAGTGATATCAGCTATCATAGCGTTTATCGCCCTTTCCTCGGCCAAGTCCGCCATGGTGAGCCATGTAAAGACCGAAGCAAAGCATTACTTTGTGGATTCGGCTTATAAGATGCTATCATCCAATGACAAGCATGTGAGGACAAGGAAAGAGAAGATCGAAACCCCTAACTCTTAACAGGAGAGCAAATAAAATGGGAATGAAGGAAGAGATAAAGGAAGAACTCACGGGCCACATAATCCCTTTCTGGACGGGGCTGAGAGATGATGAATACGGCGGCTGGTACGGTCTGCTGGATTTTGACCTGAAGCTCGACAAAAAGGCGGAGAAGGGCTGCATACTGAATAACCGCATTGTGTGGTTCTTCTCTAATGCCTATATGTTATTAAAGGACCCGGCCCTGCTGGACCAGGCAAGGCACGGCTATAAGTTTCTGTCGCAGTACTGCCTCGACCGTGAGAACGGCGGGGTGTACTGGTCCATGAGCTATGACGGAAAGCCGCTTGATACCACAAAGCATACCTACAACCAGGCCTTCTGCATATACGCCCTGAGCTCTTATTATGCGGCTTCGGGAGACCGGAAGGCACTGGAGGAGGCTTATGCCCTCTTTGAGGTTATAGAGGGCCGCTGCCGTGACGAGGGCGGATACCTGGAGGCTTTTGACAGGGAGTTTAAGCCCGTCAGCAATGAGAAGCTTTCGGAGAACGGCGTTATGGCCACCCGCACCATGAACACCCTGCTCCACGTATTTGAAGCATACACTGAGCTCTACAGGGTGGATAAGGATGAACGCGTGGCGGAAAAGCTCTGCTGGATGCTGGATCTCTTTGCGGATAAGATGTATAATCCTGCGCTCCACCGGCAGGAGGTGTTCTTCGATCACGAATATAATACCCTTATAGACCTGTATTCCTACGGCCATGATATCGAGACCAGCTGGCTCATAGACAGGGGACTTGAGATACTTGACCGTAAGGACTATACGGAGAAGCTCCGGCCCATCACCATCGATCTGGCGGAAAACGTCAGAAAAGTTGCCTTTGACGGACATTCCCTTGCGAATGAATGTGATAAGGGTGTGGTCAACGAGGACAGGATCTGGTGGGTGCAGGCGGAGACCCTGGTGGGCTTCCTGAACGCATACGCGGTATCTCCCGAAAAGAAGTATTTCCTGGAAGCCGCAGAGGCGGAATGGGAGTTCATAAAGACTTATTCCATTGACCACAGGGAAGGCAGCGAATGGTTCTATGCGGTGACGAAGGACGGGCAGCCCGATGAAAAGAGACGACCCATAGTCGAGCCCTGGAAATGTCCTTACCACAACGGCCGTATGTGCATTGAGGCGTTGAGGAGATTATAAGATCTATGAAGGTTCATCCGAAATACATTGAATTAAACAGAAGATACGAGCAGCTCATCGCCAGGAAGAACAGCGTGGATGAGCGCTTTTATAACGGCGTGTACAAGCGTTATGTACATCCCGTGCTTACGGCCAGGCATATTCCCCTGTTCTGGAAATATGACCTGAACCCGGATACCAACCCCAACTTCTGCGAGAGGCTTGGGGTGAACTGCGTGTTCAATTCCGGCGCCCTTTATAAGGACGGAAAATATTATCTTGTGGCAAGAGTAGAGGGCAACGACAGGAAATCCTTCTTTGCCGTGGCTGAGTCGGACAGGCCCACCGAGGGCTTCCGTTTCCACGACCTGCCGGTGCTCCTTCCGGACACCTGTCCGGAGGAGACAAATGTATATGATATGAGGCTCACGGAG
The DNA here is from genome assembly GCA_017518185.1 of Lachnospiraceae bacterium. Classification (GTDB taxonomy): domain Bacteria; phylum Bacillota; class Clostridia; order Lachnospirales; family Lachnospiraceae; genus NK4A136. Next base: position 68,926 of record JAFWWB010000078.1, on the reverse strand, counting down.
CATGAAGACGGCTGGATCTACGGTGTGTTCTGTTCCGAGAGTAAGGACAGATCGACTGACGATCTTTCTGCTGCAGTGGCGGCGGCGGGCATAGTCCGCACTAAGGATCTGAAGACCTGGGAGAGGCTTGATAACCTGAAGACCTTAAGATCTCCCCAGCAGAGGAACGTGGTGCTGCATCCCGAATTCGTAGACGGGAAGTATGCCTTTTATACCCGTCCCATGGACGATTTCATCGATACCGGCAGCGGCGGCGGCATAGGCTTCGGCCTCTGTGACGACATAGAGCATGCCGTAATTGATGAAGAGAAGATAACCAGCAGGCGTAAATACCACACCATCACCGAGGCCAAGAACGGCGCAGGCGCGGTGCCCATCAAGACGGACAGGGGCTGGCTCCATATAGCCCACGGCGTCCGCAATACGGCAGCAGGCTTAAGATACGTTCTCTACTGCTTTGCAACCTCACTCGAAGATCCTACGGAGGTTATAGCGGAGCCGGGAGGCATGTTCATGGGCCCTCTCGGGGGCGAGCGCATAGGCGATGTTTCCAATGTGGTGTTCACCAACGGCGCGGTAAGGAATGAGAAGGATGAGATCTATATCTACTATGCCTCATCGGATACCCGCCTCCATGTGGCATCCACCACTGTGGACCGCCTTGCGGATTACATCTTCAACACACCGGAGGATCCCCTCCGCAGCAGGGACTGCGTGGCACAGAGGATAGAACTTATCAACAGAAATCTGGAGTACATGAAAAGTGAATGATTATGACGTTATAATAATCGGAGCAGGCCCCGGAGGCATATTCTCCGCATATGAGCTGAAGCGTCTCTGCCCGGAGATGAAGATAGCCGTGTTTGAGAGCGGCAATCCCCTGGACCGTCGCAAATGCCCCATCGACGGGGTCAAGGTAAAGAACTGCGTAGGCTGCAAGCCCTGTTCGATCATGAACGGCTTCGGCGGCGCGGGTGCTTTTTCCGATGGCAAATACAATATCACCAACCAGTTCGGCGGCACTCTGTACGAGTACATAGGAAAGGAACGCGCGCTGGAGCTCATGCGCTATGTGGACGGCATCAACCTTTCTCATGGCGGCAACGGCACAAAGCTTTATTCCACCGCCAATACGGATATAAAGAAGCTCTGTCTCCAGAACGGGCTCCAGCTGCTGGATGCCTCCGTAAGGCATCTCGGAACCGATATCAACTATATCGTGCTGGAGAATATCTATAAGGAGCTCTCGCCTCAGGTGGAATTCTTCTTCCGCACACCCGTGGAACATGTAAAACAGACCGCAGGCGGTTATGAGGTGATCACGGATGGAAAGAGCTATTATGCGGACCGGTGCATAATCTCCGCGGGACGAAGCGGCAGCAAGTGGATGGAAGGTGTCTGCAAGGAGCTGGAGATCCCCACCAAGAGCAACCGCGTGGATCTGGGCGTCCGTGTGGAGCTGCCCGCAGCTATATTCTCTCACCTTACCGATGAGCTCTATGAGAGCAAGATAGTATACCGTACCGAGAAGTACGGCGACCTGGTGCGCACCTTCTGTATGAACCCCAAGGGCGCGGTGGTCGCGGAGAATACCAACGGCATAGTGACCGTCAACGGCCACAGCTATGAGGATCCTTCAAAGCAGACCGAGAATACCAACTTTGCCCTTCTGGTGGCAAAGCATTTCTCCGAGCCCTTCAAGGATTCCAACGGCTACGGCGAGAGCATAGCCAGGCTTTCAAACATGCTGGGAGGCGGAGTAATAGTGCAGCGCTTCGGCGACCTTACGACGGGCCACCGTTCCACGCCTTCCCGCATCAGGGAAGCCTTTATCACGCCTACCCTTAATGCCACTCCCGGTGACCTGGCCCTTGTCATGCCGGGCCGTATCCTGGACGGCATAATAGAGATGATCTACAAGCTTGACCGCATCGCTCCGGGTACCGCAAATGCGGACACCCTGCTTTACGGCGTGGAGGTCAAGTTCTACAATATGGAAGTGGAGATCAACGAAAGGCTTGAGACCCTCCACGAAGGCCTGTTCATAATAGGCGACTGCAGCGGCATTACCCATAGTCTTTCCCATGCCTCCGCCAGCGGCGTGCATGTGGCAAGGGTGATAGCCGGAAAAGAGGAATAAATGGCAGAGGATCTTTCCACAAAGATTGAAAATGCCATAAACGAGGGCATCAACGGTGTGATCCAGGTGGGTCAGACCGTGCAGGATGCTGTCGACAGCGGGAACTACAGCAATCTCAGCAGGGATGTGGCCAAGGGCATCGAGAGCATGTTCAGCAGCATGGGACGGAGCTTTGATACGACTACCTACCGTACGCCCGGCACGCCGGATCCCGCATCCAGGACCTCGGCCGCAAGAAATCCCAACTGGCAGCAGACCAGGACCTACCAGGAGATACAGCGTCTCCAGCAGCAGCGCGCCGCGGATCCCCGGATGGCCGCGCAGATGATGCAGCAGACCCCTCCGAGGCAGGCTTATGTACAGCCGCAGCCCTTTGTCAACTCACTTTACAAGAACCTTTCCAGCGACAAGCTTGCTGCCGGTGTCGGCTCCGTGATGGGCATAGCCGCCGGAGCGATAATAACCATCATGCTCATGCCCGGCATACTGAGCGGCGGTATGGCCACCTTTATAGGCCTCGGGCTTTTGATCATACCTGCGCTCGCAATATTCGGCGGAGCGGTGGGAGCGGGAGAGTTCTCCCTCATAGAGCGTTTTGAAAAGATAGTGAAGGCCCTCGGTGATAAGACCTATGCGGATATCGGCGCGCTGGCCGCAGCGCTGGGAAAGCCCGAGGATAAGCTTAAGAAAGATCTTAAGAAGATGCTGAAGAAGGGCTGGTTCACACAGGGAAACCTGGACAGCACGGAGAAGACCCTGATCACCAGCGCCGAGACCTATCAGCATTATCTGGAGGCCGAAAAAGCCGCAAAGGAGCGGGAAGAAGAGGAAAGCATATACACTCCCGAGCAGAGAGAGATGTTCAGGCAGGGAGAGGAATTCATAAAGCAGCTCCGGGAATGCAACGATCTTATACCCGGAGAAGAGGTGTCGGGTAAACTGGACCGCATGGAACACTCCGTACGGCAGATACTGGACAGGGCAAAGGAACAGCCACACCTTACGGAATACCTGCGCAGGCTTATGAGCTATTACCTGCCCACCATGGTGAAGCTGCTCAATTCCTATATAGAGCTTGACAAGCAGGAGAAGAGCAGCAGCAATATAGAGAGCTCAAAGAAAGAGATAGAGTCCACGATAGACGTGATGAACGACGCCTTCGACAAGCTTTTTGACGGACTCTTTGACGATACCAGCCTTGACATCTCCACGGATGCCGAGGTCATGAGGATGATGCTGGAGCAGGAGGGCCTTACCGGAAGGGACTTCTCGTCGACCAACGTAATATCCGGTAACAATAACTAAAGATCGTCAGTCCGGGGGAAATAAGCAAGCACAGGATTCCTCGACTCGCTTTGCTCGCTCGGAATGACAAAAGTGGGCAAAACATTAAATTGTATTGTCATCCCGAGCGGAGCAGGCCGCCGGCCTGCGAAGTCGAGGGATCTTAAATAATAATAGGAGGACACTAAAAATGGCTGAGAACAGTTTGGAGGAAATGATGCAGGCGGAAATGCCTGCCCCCACACTTACCATGGATCCTTTCAAGGCAGAGGCTCCCGCGGCAGAAGCTGCAGCGGCGCCCGCAGCGGCAGCAGCCGCACCGGCGTCACCGGCTATAACCCTTGAACTCCCCAAGAGCGCGCCCGAGGCAGCGGCAAGCGCAACGGATGTTGCCGAGCAGCAGCTTTCCGCAGAAGAGCTCAAGATGGTGGAGGATTTCGCGGCACAGATCGACATCACCGACAGCAATGCGGTCATGACCTATGGCGCGTCAACCCAGCAGAAGATGGCTGATTTCTCAGATAAGGCCCTGGCCAGTGTCCGTACTAAGGATATGGGTGAAGTGGGAGCCCTGCTCACCGGAGTTGTGGGCGAGCTCAAGGGCTTCAATGAAGAGGAGAAGGGCATCAAGGGCTTCTTCAAGAAGCAGACCAACAAGGTGGAGATGCTCAAGAGCAAATATGACAAGGCCGAAGTCAATATCAACAAGATAGTGGCAGCCCTTGAGGAGCACGAGACAAGGCTCATGAAGGACGCGGCTCTGATGGATAAGATGTACGACATGAACCTTGTGTATTTCAAGGAGCTCACCATGTACATCATCGCCGGCAAGAAGAAGCTGGCCGAGGCTGAGGGAACCGTACTTCCCCAGCTGCAGGAAAAGGCAAGACAGACCGGACTCGCCGAGGATGCGCAGGCTGCAAAGGACTATCAGGATATGTGCGAGCGTTTCTCCAAGAAGCTCACCGACCTGGAGCTTACCCGAGTGGTTGCCATGCAGACAGCTCCCCAGATAAGGATGATACAGTCCAACGATATGCAGATGGTGGACAAGATCCGTTCCACCGTGGTCAACACCATCCCTCTGTGGAAGAGCCAGATGGTCATAGCGCTGGGTATCCAGAACGCTACCGAAGCTGCAAAGGCACAGCGCGCGGTGACGGATGTGACGAACCAGATCCTCCAGAAGAATGCCGAGGCCCTGAAGATCGCCACCATCGAGACCGAGAAGGAAGCCCAGAGAGGCATCGTGGATATCGAGACCCTGAACAAGACCAACCAGAACCTCATCAGCACCTTCGACGAGGTCATGCGCATACAGAGCGAGGGACGCGAGAAGCGTGCCGCTGCAGAAGCCGAGATGGCGCGCATGGAGGCCGAGCTGAAGAACAAGCTGCTTGAGGTCAGGGGAATAAAGAAATAAATGAAGTACGACTTTGACAGCGTGACAGACCGCTCCGGCACCGCAGCCTGGAAATGGCAGGTGAAGGAGGGGGAGCTGCCCATGTGGGTGGCGGATATGGAGATAAAGACCGCTCCGGAGGTGATCGGGGCGCTGGAGGAACGTGCAGCGCACGGTATCTTCGGCTATACCGATATCGAGGATGCCTGGTATGAGGCCTACACGGGCTGGTGGGAACGCCGCCACGGCTTTACCATGAAAAGGGAAGGGCTTATATTTTGCACCGGGGTGATACCGGCCATTTCCTCCATGGTGAGAAAACTCACAACCCCGAACGAAAAGGTAGTCATACTGACTCCGGTCTACGACATATTTTATAACTGTATTGAGAACAACGGCTGCAGGGCACTGGAATGTGAGCTGGTATATAAGGACGGCGCCTACAGCATAGATTTTGAAGACCTGGAAAAGAAGCTTGCCGATCCGCAGTCAAGGCTTTTGCTGCTCTCCAATCCCCACAACCCCACGGGGAACATCTGGAGCGCGGAAGAGCTTCAGCGGATGGGAGAGCTTTCAAAGAGATACGGTGTCACAGTGATCTCTGACGAGGTTCACTGTGATATAGTGCGGCCGGGGAAAAGCTATGTTCCCTTTGCATCCGTCTCGCCGCTGTGCGCGGAGGTCAGCGCCAGCTGCCTCTCCCCTTCCAAGGCATTCAACCTTGCGGGGATACACAGCGCTGCGGTGTACGCCGAAAATGAGATACTGAGACATAAGGTATGGCGCGGGATCAATACCGATGAGGCAGGGGAACCGAACGTCTTCGCCCAGTGCGCGGCCGAGGCGGCCTTCAATAAAGGCGGAGAATGGCTGGATGCGCTGATGGCCTACCTTTTTAACAACAGGGACAGGGCTGAAGAATTTATAAAGAACGAGATCCCGGGCATCGAGACCGTGCATTCGGATGCCACATATCTTCTGTGGATGAAAAGCGGCAGGGATGCGGCGGAGATAAGGGAAAAGACAGGGCTGATCCTGTCGGAGGGAAGGGAATACGGCAAAGGCGGAGAGGGTTTTGTACGCATGAACCTGGCCTGCCCCTCAACCATGCTTGAAGACGGGCTCGGAAGACTAAAAAGAGCATTGGAGAATATCTAAGATGAAATACAGTGAACAGCATTTTACGGGAGAGCGTGCCCTGTTCGGGCAGAAAGGACTTGTCATTGATAACTGTGTGTTTGACAGCGGCGAGTCACCTCTCAAGCAGGCCTCTGATATCGAGATAAGACAGTGCCTCTTCGGATGGAAATATCCTCTCTGGTATTGCAGGAACGTGAAGGTGTACGAGAGCAGCTGGCTTGCCATGGCAAGGGCCGGGGTCTGGTATACCGAGAATATCGAGATAGAAAAGGCTCTTCTGCAGGCACCGAAGAATTTCAGGCGCTGCAGGAACATCTCCATCACCGACACGGCAATGACGGATGCGGCGGAGACCCTCTGGAGCTGCAGCGGGGTAAGGCTTAAGCATGTATCCGCAAAGGGTGATTATTTCGCCATGAACAGCGAAAACATAGAGGTGGACGATCTTAAGCTTGACGGAAACTATTCCTTTGACGGGGCGAAGAACGTGGTGGTACGTTCCTCCTGCCTTCTTACCAAGGATGCCTTCTGGAACAGCGAGAATGTTACCGTGAAGGATTCCTTTGTCTCAGGAGAGTATCTTGGCTGGAATTCAAAGAACCTTACCCTGGAGAACTGTACCATAGAGAGCCTTCAGGGCATGTGCTATATAGACGGGCTCACCCTGCGTAACTGCCGTCTCATGAACACGACCCTTGCATTCGAGTATTCAAAGGTAGAGGCTGATGTGAGGAGCGGCATAGGCAGCGTCTTCAACCCTGCCGCAGGGACCATCACGGCAGAATATATAGGTGAGCTCATCATTGAAAAGAGCGAGGTGGATCCCGGAGCTACCGTGATCCATTGCAGCGATATACGAAGGCGCAGCGACGCGCCCGAGTGGAAAAGATAAAACGGAGGGTTACATGATGGCAGTAAAGAAGCAGGAAAAATCGGGACAGACGCTTCAGGAGGAGACAGTATTCATTTCCGATGCGGACCAGTACGTCTTCGGACAGGGCACACACTACGACATCTACAAGAAGCTTGGTGCGCATCCCTGCACAAAGGAAGGCAGAAAGGGTGTGTTCTTTGCGGTTTGGGCGCCCCATGCGGCGGCAGTCCATGTTGTGGGAACCTTCAACAACTGGGATGTCAACGCTAACGAGATGATGCGCATAGGAAGCGGCGGCATATACACCACCTTCATCCCGGGTGTAGGCGAGGGGGAACTTTATAAATACTTCATCACCACCCACAGCGGCGAGGGCATCTACAAGGCCGATCCCTATGCAAACTATGCAGAGCTGCGTCCCGGGACCGCTTCCGTGGTATACGATATAAGAAAGCTGAAATGGAGCGATGAAAAGTGGCTGGAGGAGAGGGCAGGAAAGAACTGGTTCCAGGAGCCCATGGCCATATACGAATGCCATCCCGGTTCCTGGATGAAGCATCCCGACGGCACCGAGGACGGCTTCTATACCTACAGGGAATTTGCGGACCGTCTTGTGGAATATCTTTCGGAGGTGAAGTTCACCCATGTGGAGCTCATGGGCATAGCCGAGCACCCCTATGACGGCAGCTGGGGTTATCAGGTCAGCGGTTATTACGCGCCCACCTCACGCTACGGCACTCCCGAAGATTTTGCCTATCTGGTGAACAAGCTGCATAATGCGGGCATAGGCGTTATCCTTGACTGGGTACCCGCCCACTTCCCCAGGGATTCCTTCGCACTGGCGGATTTTGACGGTGAGCCTCTTTACGAGCATCCCGATACCAGGCTGGGCGAGCATCCCGACTGGGGCACCAAGATCTTCAACTATTCAAAGAATGAGATACGCAATTTCCTGATCGCCAACGCGCTCTACTGGATCAGGGAGTTCCATATAGACGGCCTACGTGTTGATGCCGTGGCTTCCATGCTCTACCTGGATTACGGCAAACAGGACGGCCAGTGGGTCGCTAACAAGTACGGCGGCAACGAGAACCTGGATGCCATCGAGTTCTTCAAGCATCTGAATTCGGTGATCCGCGGTCTCAATAACGGCGTGATGACCATAGCGGAAGAGAGCACCGCCTGGCCCAAGGTCACGGCGCGTCCAGAGGATGACGGCCTTGGCTTCACCTTTAAGTGGAACATGGGCTGGATGCACGACTTCTGCGATTACATGAAGCTGGATCCCTATTTCCGTAAGGATAACCACAACAAGATGACCTTCGCCATGAGCTACAACTGCGCGGAAAAATACATCATGCCTCTGTCACATGATGAGGTGGTGCATCTGAAATGCTCGATGGTGAACAAGATGCCCGGCTATCAGGTGGACAAGTATGCCAACCTCCGTGTGGGCTATGCCTTCATGTTCGGACATGCGGGCAAGAAGCTGCTCTTTATGGGTCAGGAATTCGCCCAGGAACGTGAGTGGAGCGAGAAGAGGGAGCTTGACTGGTTCCTCCTTGAAAATGACCTGAACAGGGGCATGCTCGAGTATATGAAGGAGCTTCTCAGGATCTACAGGGAGAACCGCTGTCTCTATGAGCTGGATGATTCCTGGGACGGTTTTGAATGGATCAATGCCAATGACTCTTACCGTTCCACCTACAGCTTCATCAGGAAGAGCAAGGACGGAAAGAACAATATGATCTTCGTCCTCAATATGACCCCCATAGCCCTTAATGACTATTCGGTGGGTGTACCAAGGAAGGGAAAGTACAAGCTGGTGCTGAATTCCGATGAGAAACGCTTTGCAGGCAACGGAGCCGAGCTCCCTGCCGAGATCAAGGCCCAGGAATTCGAGTGCGACGGAAGGCAGTACGCAATAAAATTTGACCTGCCGCCCTACGGCGCTGCAGTGTACTCCTTCTCGTACTAAGTAAGTATATGATATGTCATCCCGAGCGTATGATATGTCATCCCGAGCGAGCGTAGCGAGTCGAGGGATCTTATATACCAACACTATCAGGAGAACCGAAATGAAAAAACGAATAGCGGCACTGCTGGCAGCCGGTCTGCTGCTGGCAGGCCTGCCCATGAGCGTGCAGGCCGCCCCCGAAAAAGTGGAGGAAGGCTGGTTTTTCGACGCGGAATACTATGCGGAATCCAATCCAGACGTAAAGGCGGCCTTTGGCAATGACAAGGCCCTGCTGTACCGGCATTACAGGGACTACGGGATAAAGGAAGGGCGTTACCCCTACAGGCCCGGTTCGGCCATGGCCTCATTTGAGAACGGATTTGACGCGGCGGTATATGCGGCCCATAATCCCGACGTGGTACAGGCTCTGGGCAGCAGCCCCACAGTGCTTTATAAGCATTTCCACGATCACGGTTCAAAGGAAGACAGGGTTTATTCGGACGAGACGGTAATTCCCGCGACGATAACCAGGTCCACCTACCCCCAGGCGGCGGAAGCCCTTGATATGGCCGGGTGGGATCTTAGGAGCGCTTTTAACTGGTCTGTCCATAATCTTACCTATTACGGACACGGAAAGCCCGATATGCCTGAGAACGGTTCCCCCGGAACCCGCTGGTTTGCGGAGTTCGGCTTTACCAACCACAAGGGCAACTGCTACGTTTTCGCGGCTACCTTCTGCGAGATGGCAAGGCTCCTTGGCTACGATGCCACACAGATGTCCGGCTATGTTCCCAGGACCAATGGCACCCAGGGCCCCCATTCCTGGGATGAGATCGTGATAGACGGCACCTCATGGGTCTTCGACCCCGAATGCTCCTATGCATCACGTATCGACGCGTATCAGATCTGGTACGGCAAGCCCGGTACCTGGAGATACGTAAATTACACTCCTATGACGGATTGAGGTTTATTGAGATGAGAGATAAGTTACCTGCTATAGTAAGTATACTGATACTGCTGGCACTTGGCTTCGGCTTTGTATTTGCCGCTCCTAAGGGCACAAAGGTGTCTGCAGGAGAGCCGGAAGAGAGTATCGTGAAAGAAAGCACCGCAGAGGATGAGGCAGATACCGCTAAGGAGCAGGCTGAAGAGGCCGCAGCTCCTACCGGGGCGTCTGAAGCCACACCCACCGTAGGTCCCACAGCTACCGAGGCACCTACACCCACACCCACAGCCGCACCTACTGCAACGGCCACACCTACTCCGGAGCCTACCGAGGCCCCTGCGGAGCAGTTCCCTGCCCTTGACGGCATGGGAGACGGCGGCAGCGGTGATGACCAGGGCTGCATAGGAGACGAGGGTCTTGTCTGGTAAAGGGAGCCGCAGCGGCGGTCTTATGCTGCTGCGCATCCTCGCAAGCTTTGCAATAGTCATACTGCATACTCTGAATGTTTCGGAGATACTGTACAGGGACAGGATTTCGGCCGCGGCGGATGCCGTGAGCATGGGCATTGTGTACTGCCTCATGTGGGCCGTTCCTGTTTTTGTTATGGTCTCGGGAGCGCTTCTCCTGGATCCTGCAAGGGAGATGAGCATAAAGAAGATCCTTACCCGCTATGTTCCCCGTGTGCTGGGAGCGCTGGTGCTCTTTGTCTTTATATTCCGCATATTCGACTGCGTGATGAATAAGGAGGAGTTCTCCGGAGCAGTCCTTACGGACGCCCTCTATAAGCTTGTATCCGGCAGCAGCTGGTCCCATCTCTGGTACCTCTATATGCTCATCGGACTTTACCTGCTGCTCCCGGCCTACCGCTTCATTTCGGAAAAATGCGATGAGAAGACCTTCCTGTATCTCACCGTGGTCTGTTTCATATTCCTGAGCATCTTAAACCTTACTGAGCTTTTCGGCTTTACCTCGGCCTTTCATCTCCAGCTCTCCGCGGTCTACACCCTGTATTTCTTCCTGGGCTACGGCCTTTATTCCGGAAAGCTTAAGCTGAACGGAGGCTGGGCTGTATGCTTTATCATAGCCGGTACGGCCCTGACCATAGCCGGCACTTATTTCATAAGGGGCGACAATGCGGATGCCGTGAAGGGCATAGTCTCCGCTTATTCATCGCCTGCAGTGGTGCTCCAGTCCGCGGGCATATTTGCTCTGCTCAAGGACGTGAAGAAGGAAAATGCCGGAAAAGCCTTAAGCTTTGTTGACGGCTGCACCTTCGGCATATATCTGATACATATGATATTCCTGCGCCTGTTCCTGCGCTACATGGAGATAGACCCCTACGAAGGCGGTATAGGCGTGTTTGCGGCTATCGCGGCGGGAAGCTTCTTCGCTTCCATGGCGATCACGGCGTTGCTTAAGCTGATACCGGGGATAAGGCGGATACTATGAAGAGAAGGGCTGCGCTTTTTTTATCCCTGTGCCTTCTCGTGACTTCCTGCGGAAAGACCGAGGGCATAAAGACTGCTGCTCCCACCCCCACGCCAGCCGAACTGAACCCTGCTGTGGACCGCGTACAGGAGGCAGCGCCCACGCCAACTCCCACGGAGATACCACTTCCCGAGGGGCCTCTTAACTTAAAGTTCGAGGATCTTGGAGACAACAGTTACCGCCTCAGCTGGGATGCGGTCAGGGCGGAGCATTACGAGCTCTGCCGTTATGAGGACGGGGAGCTGAAGGAGAGCCGCACTCTTGAACAGGGTGAGCTTAGCTGCGAGACCGGACGCCTGCCCTCTTATGAGAACGAATACTTTACCCTTACGGCTGTCGGAGGCAGCGCGGAGGATAGCACAGAGCTGACAACAGGCATAAGCACGCTGTACTGCACAATATGGCCCACGGAGGATATGGAGCTTTACATGGATGCGGAAGGCGATGCTAAGGCCGGGGAGGTCAGCGTGGGCACAGCCCTCTGCGTGACCGGAGAAGAAGGAGAGCGCTTCCGGGTATACACTTCAAAGGGTGAGTATTACATAAACAGCGCGCGCTGCATGATAAACCTGACGGAATACCTTGGCGGGATGTGCGCCTACGATATAACCAACAGCTACTTTTCAAACTACATGGCCCATGAGTACGAGATACCGGGGGTATCAGGCGTAGTGACCGAGGGCTATGAGGATATACTGCTGGATGACGGTACCTTTGTGGTACCGCTCCTCTATCCTGTTGCAAAACGTCTTACCGTGGCGGCGGAAGCCTGCCTGGAGGATGGCTACAGGCTGAAGATCTACGACGCCTTCAGGCCTTATGTGGCTACCCGCACCATCTACGACATCACCGAGCTTCAGCTGGACGATCCCATACCGGAGGAGGAGCTAAAGCGCGTGAGCCTGGACGAGTATCTGGGAAGACGTGTTGAGGAAGAGAGCATCTCAGAGGACGAGGCCGGAGAGGCAGACACCCCGGAGGAGGCTGAAGAAACGGAAGAGGAGCCTGCGCAGGAAACCGCCGGAGAAACGGAGACCATCAGTGAGAACGCGCCTGATCCGGTTTCTGAGAACAGCGCCTCGGAGAATGCCGTCGTGATACCCGAAGGTGCCCTGATAGTCCTTGACCCTGAGGGCAACCGCTATATAGCCAATCCCGACGGCACATTTACTCCCCTGCCTCCCGAGCCGGAGCAGCCCGAGGTGATGACCTACAGGAAGATGATGATGGAGGGAGGCTATCCCCTTACGGTCTTCCTTTCGGCAAAGGGCTCCAGGCACAATCTGGGAGATGCCCTGGACCTTACCCTGGAAAGCCTTGAAACCGGGGAGGAGCTGTCCATGCAGACCCGTATGCACGACCTGACCCATTTCTCCGTGGTCAACGCAAATAACGCCAATGCGAAGCTTCTGCAGGGCTATATGTACGATGCCGGTTTCGGCGGTCTCTACAGTGAGTGGTGGCATTTCCAGGATAATGATATAATGAATGACAACCCCGCAAGGGTACAGAAGGGCGTCAGCATCGCCGGCTGGAAAAAAGATGACAGGGGAGTGCGCTACAGGCTTGACAACGGTGAGTACATCTCCGATAATGTGGCGGTGATAAATGACGTGGAATACTCTTTTGACGCGGAAGGATATATGAGATGAACATAGAGGCTATAAGAAAGGATTTCCCCATACTCTCGGACGGTACGGTCTATTTTGACAACGCCGCCACCCACCAGCGCTGCGTGCAGGTGCTGGATGCCATGCGGGATTTTTCCGAACACTATAATGCAAACCCCATGAGGGGACTTTATAAATGGAGCGTTGAGGCTACCGAACGTTATGAGAGCGCAAGGCATACCGTAGCTTCCTTCATAGGCTGCCGCGACTCGGAGCTCATATTTGTTCGTAACGCCACCGAGGCCCTGAACCTTGTGGCTTACAGCTATGCCCTGAGCACGCTGTCGGAGGGCGATGAGATCCTTATCTCGGTGCTGGAGCATCATTCCAACCTGCTTCCCTGGCAGATGGCGGCAAAGGCCAAAGGTGCGGCACTTAAGTTCATAGAGCCCCGTCCGGACGGTGTGATCACCGTGGACATGATAGAGGCTGCCCTCAGCCCGAAAACGAAGATACTGGCCCTTACACAGCTCTCCAATGTTATGGGCACTGCAACGCCTTTAAAAGAAGCTGCAGAACTCATACATGCGAAGGGCGGCATACTGGTGGCGGACGGAGCCCAGGGCCTGCCCCATCTGGAGACGGATGTAAAAGCCATAGGCTGCGATTTCTATGCTTTCTCAGGCCATAAGCTGCCGGGGCCCATGGGTATAGGCGGATTATACGGCAGGGAAGAACTGCTGGAAAAAATGCCGCCCTTCTTAAGAGGCGGGGAGATGATAGAGTATGTCACCAGGGACAGTGCCACCTATGCGGAACTGCCCCATAAATTCGAGGCGGGAACAGTCAACGCCAGCGGAGCCGTAGGCATGGCCGCTGCCGTGGAATATATGAAGAAGCTGGACCGTAAAGAGCTGGAAGAACATGAGACAAAGCTCATAAGCCTCATCATGAAGGAGACGGCTGACGATCCCCATATAAAGGTCTACGGCCCCGAGGATCCTGCGGAGCATCACGGCATCTTTACCTTCAATATCGAAGGCGTGCATCCCCACGATGTGGCCGGAGTGCTGGACGAAGACAGGATAGCGGTACGCGCGGGACATCACTGTGCCCAGCCGCTCATGGAATATATGCAGAAGGAATGCGGCATGGAATTCAGGGCCACGGCAAGGGCCAGCGTTTCCTTCTATAACACGGAAGAGGAGGCAGTGCGCTTTGCGGCTGCCCTTAAGAAGATAAGGGGGTATATGGGCTATGGAGCTTAAGGAGATGTACCGTGAGGTTGTGAACGAGCATAACCTCTATCCTGCCCACAGAGGCGATATGGAGAACCCTGATCTGGTGCTTCAGGGCGTGAACCCAAGCTGCGGAGATGACATATACCTTCAGCTTAAGCTGGACGAAAATGATATCGTGACGGAAGGTCTTTTCAACGGGAGCGGCTGCGCCATCTCCCAGGCCTCTGCCGATATGATGCTGGATCTGGTCATAGGAAAGAGCAGGGAGGAAGTGCTTAAGCTTGCAGGAAGCTTTATGGGCATGGTCAGGAGCACCGCTTCTCCGGAGGAGATAGAAGCCCTGGAAGAGTCCGCGGCGCTGGAGAGCATAGCCCATATGCCTGCCCGCGTCAAATGTGCCACCCTGGGCTGGAAGACCATACAGAAGATGCTGGGAAATATCGGAGAGGCGACCTCCGAACAGGATTAAGAAAACATGCGGCATAACGAAAAGAACCTGTCTTCCGACAGGTTCTTTTCGTTTATTGCAAAACTAGAAAGGAGGTGCGTCCGGATGATTGGAAAGGAGGCATCCGGACACTTTACTATGAAAACGTCATGCCCGATGGTGTCGCTTTTCGCTTCACTCTGATACAGATGATACACAGCAATTATGTACAGAATATGAACCTATAGTAAATATTACGTTAAAAAGCCATGATAAATGCGGGTTTGAGCCCCTCATTTCCCTTGTCCTGCCTTCACTCTTGTGGTATACTTCCACTGGGAACACAATATCTATGGGAGGATAAAAACTATGAAAATTCTTGTAGTTGTTGATATGCAGAATGATTTTATCGACGGCAGCCTCGGCACGGCAGAGGCACAGGCCATAGTCGATAATGTGGTTGAAAAAGTTAAGAACTTCGAAGGACAGGTGGTATTCACCCAGGATACCCATGCGGATGATTATCTTCAGACCCAGGAGGGCAGAAGGCTTCCCGTAAAGCACTGCATCGAAGGCACTCCCGGCTGGGAGATCTGCGATAAGCTCAGGCCTTACGTGCAGTTCAGCT
Source organism: Lachnospiraceae bacterium (assembly GCA_017518185.1). GTDB lineage: Bacteria > Bacillota > Clostridia > Lachnospirales > Lachnospiraceae > NK4A136. The sequence continues at coordinate 53,789 of JAFWWB010000078.1, read as the reverse complement.
GGAAGAAGTACGGCTTCGGCAGCGCCGAACTGGCAGGCATGCTGGGAAACTTCGGCCCTATCGAGAGCATAGAGCTGGTGGGCCTCTGCACCGATATCTGCGTGGTATCAAATGCCCTTATACTCAAGGCCTTCTACAGGGAGGTCCCGATGATCGTGGACAGCAGCTGCTGCGCCGGCGTGACCCCCGAAAAACACGAAGCTGCGCTTGAGGTCATGCGCAGCTGCCAGATAGAAGTCGTATAAAAGCCATATAAGCCATATAAAAAAATTATGCCCCCGGATCATCTCCGGGGGCGTTTTTCTAAGTGTTTCAGTGTTCTGCCTGCCATTTTGTAAGCCTGTCTATCATATCCCCGTAGGTGGAGGAATTATTGCTCAGCACCGAAGAGGTGGCCTGGGCGAAGGGCTCCAGATCAGGATAATTGATTATCATTCCGGCTTCTTCCAGCTTGCTTATCAGATCCTCGGTCTGTTGTCTGTTGCTCTCGCGGTCCGACTTTGCGGAGCTTTCAGCCGCAGCTTTTACGATCTCCTGCTGCTCGGGAGTAAGCTTCTTCCAGGTATTCTCGGATATTGCGAAGCACATGCCGGAATAAATGTGGTTGGTAACGGAGAGGTATTTCTGTACCTCGTAAAGCTTGTTGTTATAAATGACGGGGATGGGATTTTCCTGTGCATCGTAAGTGCCCTGCTTAAGTGCTTCGTAAAGCTCGGAAAAAGCCAGGGGCTGCGCGTTTGCGCCGAGGGCATCCATGGTAGCCATGATAATGGGATTCTCGGGCGTGCGTATCAGCAGGCCGTTCATATCCGCAGGTGAATTCACCGGGCCTATGGAATTGGTGACACAGCGGAAGCCGTTATCATAATGGGCCAGGACGCGGATGTTGGACGCTATGAGCTTCTCCTCAGCGGCCGCCTCTATATCGCTGTCCATGAAAGCCCAGGCCGTGTCAAAATCATCGAAGAGGAAGGGCATGGCGGAAATGCCCATAGTAGGCTCGTAAGGTGAGAAGTTGGAAGCATCCGAGATGACGATGTCGATCTTGCCGTTTCCCATGGAAAGAGCGTCTATCATGTCGCTGTCGCCTCCCAGTTCTCCCGAAGGGTAGACCACTGCGGTAACCTGTCCGCCTGTCTTTTCTGCGATCTCGTCTGCAAAAGCCTTTGCCGCTATATTACGGGGATCGCTCTCTCCGGTGGATACTCCTATCTTGAGCTCGATGGGGCCGCCGGAGCTGTTCCCCCCGCAGCCTGCCAGGGATGCGGAAGCCAGCACGGCTGCCAGCCCGACGGTAAAGAGTGTTTTCTTCTTCATGATCTTCTGCCTCCTTATTCCTTTATCCGCTCATGCGAATAGCATTCCATCATTTTCTTAACGGTCTCCAGACATTCGTTTACGCGCTTGGGCGGGATCTCACAGAAATATTTCACCAGCTCGCTGTCCAGCTGTGTACCTGCTGCCAGCTTCAGTTCCTGTATGGCCTCCTCGTAGGGAAGGGAAGGCCTGTAGGGCCGTATCATCGTGATAGCGGAAAAAGTATCGGTCACCGCTATCACCCTCGAAGCAAGGGGGATCTCTTCACCCTTGAGCTTGTGATATCCGCCGCCGTCAACACGCTCGTGATGATAGAGCACAAGATCGCCCACTCCCTTAAGGGAAGGTACGGAGGCGATTATCCTGCTCCCTATCTCAGGGTGCTGCCTCATAAGCTTCCACTCCTTATCCGTAAGCTTTCCCGACTTGTTGCGGATAGAAGAGGGTATGCTCTTCTTCCCGAGATCCAAGAGAAGAGATGCAAACATGAGCTTCTCACGGTCCAGCTTTATCCTGTACTCTGTAGGGAGAAAATCATAGAGCAGCATGGTAAGGAACATCACGTTAAGTGAATGTCCGTCAAGGCTGGGGTCACCGGCTTCGGTACAGCCTGTCACCATGGCAAGCACGCAGGTCTCCCTTTTTCGGACTTTTTTGAGCCGGATCAGCAGCAGCACTATGACCAGCAGTAATGCTGAAGTTACACAGATAAATAAAGCATAGGGTACATTCATGATCTGCTTTCCTTTTCACCATCAAAGGTAATACGGTTCTTACCGGCGCGTTTTGAGCGGTAGAGAGCGTCATCCGCCCGGTTATAAACCCTGTCTATATCGTGATCTGCAGCCGTGATCTCGGTGACTCCAAAGGAGGAGTGTATACCGTGAAGGTCACCGAAATCCACGCAGTTCAGCGCAGTCAGCAGGCTCTTCAGGTGTTTGAAGAGCTCTTCCTTGTTCTTCTCGGAACGGAAGAATACTATGAACTCATCTCCTCCGAGACGGCCGGCAAAGCTGAGACGCTCCTTCAGGGCCCTTTCGGGGAAGGACCAGCGCTCGCTCTGTTCGCCGCCCAGCTGCTCTATGATGGTACGTCCGGTTATCTGCAGGGCCTTGTCGCCCATCTGATGTCCCAGCTTGTCATTGATCTGTTTGAAGCTGTCCAGATCCAGGAGGCAGATGGCCATGTATTCGTGGTCATGCTCGCCCCGCAGAACCTCTCCGGCCATGGTCATAAAACGGCCGCGGTTCAGGAGAGAGGTCAGCATATCAAAGCTGGATTTCTCTTCCAGCTCACGGGTTATCTGTATATTCTTAAGGTAGGTGACAAACTGCTGAAGGCGGGTGCGCTGTCTGGTGTAATGGAGCACCAGTGAAAGGCTCAGGAAGAGCACCATGCTGAACACATCCTCGTTTGCTATTGAAGGGGGCTTTGGCTGGAATCTCATGGCCGGGAAGCCCTTAAACACTCCCAGAAGAAAGCACGCTGACAGGCCGCACATGACCACGCCCATGCTTATCATGTTGTCGATATAGGAAACCGAGATCAGCACCAGCAGAGCCGGGAAGAGCACGGCGGGCTTCAGGTTCTGCGCCATCGAGAGCAGTAAGCTGAAGGCTATCATCAGCATGATATCCATGTAGACAAGTATCTGGAAAGGCCATGCCGGATGCTTTCTGAAGACCGCTATCAGGACCTCCAGAAGGGCTGCCAGCACGGCAAACACGATAAAAACAGGCAGCCCCACACGGTCCAGGCCGTTCATGTTGAATTTAACAAAGATGCTTGATACCGCGGAACTGTCGTAAATCCTTATACCGAGGATTATTATCGTCACCACCAGCAGCCAGGTGTTCATGAAGACCATGTGCTTCAGGTTCATCCCATCTATCTGAGGCTTGCAGTCACGATAGGTATCCCTGTCATAACCGTAGTAAATAAATGAAGCAGAATTCATACAGTCCCCCTATACCTCCTCTGCCAACAATTCAATATATTTTAGCACAGTTGTGGAAATATGGCAAACGGCAAATACTTATTTGTTCTGTATATTCGTTTCGTCGTATATTGCGCCGGATCCTTCCTGTCGAAGTGTCACTGGAACTGGAAGGATAAATACGTTCATATAATTGTGCTTGAATTACACAAGTTCCCGTCTTTAGGATTTAGCACTATAATTCTTTAGGGGTTAGCAGACCTGCTATTCCGGTTAAGTCAGCATATTTGCTGGCTTTTTCTTGTGCCCAAAAAACTTGACAAAACTTTTTATTTGCTCTTTACTATATAGTGCTATAGCGCTATAATAGGGAAGGGTGATTTTTATGGCATATTTCTTAAAAAAGACCAATAACAAAAAAGGCACTTATCTTCAGATTTACGAGAGTTATTATGATCCGGAACGTAAAGGTGGAGCTCACCGTTCTTTTAAACCTATAGGTTATGTTCACGAGTTGGTGTCCGGAGGCATCGATGATCCCATATCACACTATCAGTCCGAGGTAGATGAACTTAATCGTCAGCATAACGAAAAGAAAGCGGCTGATAAGTCAAAAACCATTTCTGATGAATCTCCGGAAAAGTTCCTGGGATATTTTCCTTTAAAAAATCTGAATGATTCTCTGCGAACCAAGCAATACATTGATTTGATGCAGACTGCTACGGATTATCGCTTCAATGTTTTTGACATGATGTCCGCTCTTGTTTATTCCCACATTGTACATCCCTGTTCAAAATCAAAGACCTATGATGAAGTGATACCAAAACTATTCGAATCTGCAGATTTCTCTCTCGATCAGATATATACCGGTTTAGAGTACCTCGGTATGGAGTACGAAAAGGTTATTGAAATCTATAATCATCAGGTCAATCTGAAGTATAAGTTCGATACATCTCATACATACTTTGACTGCACCAACTTCTACTTTGAGATTGACCGAGAGGATGATTTCAGGCGAAAAGGTCCATCTAAGGAAAACAGACACGAGCCTCTTGTTGGGTTGGGGCTTCTTTTGGACGCAAACCAGATACCCATTGGTATGAAACTCTATCCGGGAAACGAAAGCGAAAAGCCGGTGATGCGCGATGTTATCGACAGCCTGAAAACAAGAAACAACATTTCCGGCAGAACGATACAGGTCGCTGATAAAGGCTTGAACTGTGGCAATAACATAATGCACGCACTTAAAGAAGGGGATGGATATATTTTTTCCAGATCCGTAAAAACGCTCTCTGAAAAAGAAAAAGTATGGGTGCTGCTTCCAAATGATTACCGGGAAATCAAAAACAGTAGCGGTGATGTCCTGTATAAAATAAAGGAATGCATAGACGACTTTGAATACGAGATCGATGATGAAAAATCAGGCCGAAAAAGGAAGGCGGTCTTTACCGAAAAAAGAGTCGTTACTTTTAATCCAACACTTGCTAAAAAACAGCTATACGAAATAAACAAACTTATAGAAAAAGCACAGAATTTAAGAACGTCACAGGCAAAGAAATCAGAGTATGGAGAGTGCGCAAGATTTGTAAATTTTGTCTCTGCTGACAAAAAGGGAAAAGAAACCGATGGCAAAGTAAAAGTGACTTTGAATGATGAGGCCATCGAAAATGCACGCAAGCTTGCCGGCTACAACATGCTGGTAACGTCAGAATTAAAGATGTCGGATCAGGAAATATATAAAGCTTATCATAATCTTTGGAGAATCGAGGAATCCTTTAGGATCATGAAATCAGAGTTGGATGCGCGCCCGGTATATCTCCAAAGAGAAGAAACCATAACAGGACATTTCCTGATATGCTATCTTGCGGTTCTTCTGACAAGACTGCTCCAATTCAAAGTGCTTGAAAACAGGTTTTGTTCTGAGGAGATCTTTTCGTTCATCCGAGATTTTCGTGTAGCAAAAATCTCGGATAGAAAGTATATGAACCTGACACGAAATAGCTCCCTGATAAAAGAGCTGTCGAAGAAAACGAGTCTTCCCTTAACATCCTATTTTCTTTCATCAGGACAGATAAAAAAGATGCTAAGCCATAGGTTTTAATCTGTGGCTTAGCACTATATTTTTCTTCTCAACACCGAAAGTCAGGTTCTATATTTTTTAGCACAGTTGTGGAAATATGGCAAACGGCAAATACTTATTTGTTCTGTATATTCGTTTCGTCGTATATTGTGCCGGATCCTTCCTGTCGAAGTGTCACTGGAACTGGAACTGGACCTGGAACTGGAAGGATAAATACGTTCATATAATTGTGCTTGAATTACACAAGTTCATTCATATTAATGTGATACACCACAAAAGATCATTCATAAAAATGAAAAATCTCTTGCTTATATCACGAAATAACGGTATAATCCGTCCTATTCCCGCCCGATTCAGGGCATTGTCAGTCGCTCCGCGCTTGCGGGGCGGCTTTTTTTGATGTAAAATATAAAATGTTGATGAATTCATGAATTATGATGAAAAGACAAAGGAGCACAGCTGCCGCATAGACCGATTAGTGATGCGAGTTTATGATACAGAGAGAATAACAATGCTTAAGATCTTTCTTGGGGAGATGCCGGAAGCGGTATATCATCCTCCTACATATTTTGACAATCAATATCGGGATGAATGGATCACTGATCCGCTCACTGTGGAAATGATAAAGGATGTGGATAAATCTGACGTTGTCGGGGCACATCTGATCGAGAGCCCAGTGCTTGGCCCAATTCCTGTCAAAGCGATTTCGGGAGGCGTTAAGACACTGATCCTGTTTCGTTTTGATGACAGCGGAAAAGTGTTTAATGCCTCGGCATGTGGAGATAACTGCGCCAAATGGATCCTGAAGATTGCGGAGCTTAAGGATATAACGATCAATCTGCGTCATGTTATGGATTTCGGAGATGCAGCATTTAAGGCTGAGGTATTAAATACCGGAACCATTGTTCACGATATGATGGAATTTTCCGCAATTGCGGGGGATTATGTATGAGGAAAAGGAATGAAGGGGAAACACAGGATCATCATACAGAACCGGAGTCTTCATTACGAATTTGATATCAGACGGAACATAACGATCATTCAGGGAGACAGCGGAACGGGGAAGTCTACACTGATCGATATGCTCAGATCTTATGATAATCTGGGAGACAGCAGCGGCATCTCGCTTTCCTGCGATGTTCCGTGCAGGGTGCTTGAAGGGCGTGATTGGGAAACTATCTTACGTAATAATCCCGGTGTGATCTTTTTTACCGATGAGGAGAATTCTTTTATTCACACGGAGGAGTTTGCCAGGGCTATTCGTGATACGGATAACTATTATGTTCTGATCACCAGAGAGAACCTGTATGAGCTGCCGATCAGTGTGGAAGAGATTTACGGAATTCATAATGCAGGCAGGTACCATAATACGGAACGCGTCTACCAGCAGTTTTACAGGATATACTCAGAGGAAGAAGTATTGCCTGTCCGACCCGAGAAACTGATCGTTGAAGATTCAAATGCCGGGTATGATTTCTTTCATTCACTCGGAATGGAAAGATCGATAGAATGCATCTCTTCCGGTGGAAATGCTCAAATATACGGAATGATAGATCCTTCCGAGACAAAGGAAGTATGCATCATAGCAGATGGGGCTGCGTTTGGGGCGCAGATGAATCGTGTATACAAAAGGATCCTGTCGTTAAAGAATTACCATCTTTACCTTCCGGAATCTTTCGAATGGATCATATTGATGTCCGGGCTGATTGATGGGAATGAAGTGAAAGCACGACTGGAAAAACCTGAAGAATATGCAGATAGCCTGGATTATTTCAGCTGGGAACAGTTTTTTACGGATGTGCTCATCTCCTATACAGAGGATGATTATCTGAAGTACAGAAAGAATAAGCTGAATGAAGTATATCTTCACAGTGCGAACAAGGAAAAAATCCTGCGGGTGATAAAGGGCTTGGATTTCGGAAGTGATTGATCATAGTATCATATATTGTGAGTACGAAGAGATGTAAATATGTACGTTTTTCTTGATGTAGATGGTGTATTGAATACGACTGCAGACTGGGCGCGAAAGGTTTATTCGCTGGATCCGGAGTGTGTTAAGGTCTTCTGCAGACTGCTGGAGGGTTTGGCAGACCCGAAGATAGTATTATCATCCACCTGGCGTAACGGTATCGCGAGAGACGGCTCCACGGCCGTGCATATCGATGAGCTTATTCAGGCGCTCAGGCCTGCCGGGATCACCTCGATCGACAGGACGGGAATATCACCTGACGGCAGCCGGTCGAGAGAGATCGGGCATTATCTTAAAAGACATCCGGCGGACGGCTATATCATCCTGGATGATGATGAAGGATTATTTGAGCAGAAGAGCATGACTCCGCATCTGTATCTTACATCAGCTGTTACAGGGCTCACGGACAGTGATGTTAAGCTGATATTGAAGCAGATCAAAATATATGAAAGACTATAGTTCAGACTGATGTGCCGCACAGGAGGGCACGAGCATGGGTATATATCTGAATCCCGGAAATGAAAGATTTGCAGAAAGTGTAAACGCAAAGATCTACGTGGATAAAACAATGATGATCGATATTTTAGCGGGTATCGTCAGGGATGGGAATAAGTATATCTGCATCACCCGTCCCAGACGTTTCGGAAAGACGATCACCGGGAACATGCTTGCCGCTTACTATTCCAAGGGTTGTGATTCAAGAGAACTTTTCAGGGGGCTGAAGATTGCCGGTACTGAAGGTTTTGAGGAAAAGCTGAACAAGTATAATGTCATCCAGATAGACATGAACAGTGAGTACCAGGGAACGAGAAATAAGGAACATCTGATATCGTGGCTTACCGAAAAGATAAAGAAAGAAATGCGGACAGCTTTTCCTCTGGTCGAGATAACGGAGGATGATTCGCTGGCTGAAGGCATATTAAAAGTATATGCGTGGGATGACTCCCAGAAGTTTATCATCATCATGGATGAATACGATGTTCTCGTCAGGGAGCAGGCTGATAAGGAACTGTTTGACGAATACCTGTCTTTTCTGAATGGACTGTTCAAGAGTAATACATTAAGGCCTGCTATCACTCTGGCTTATCTGACAGGTATTCTGCCGGTAGTAAGGGACAAGATACAGTCGAACCTGAATAATTTCAGGGAATACACTATCCTGAACGCAGGGTCGTTGGCTGAATATATCGGTTTTACCGATGAGGAAGTACGTGCGATATGTGACAGATATGATGTCGATTACGAAGAATGCCGGCGCTGGTATGACGGTTACTCGCAGCATGGGATAGAATTATACAATCCCGAGTCTGTCGTGCGCTGTGCGGAGGAGCACGAATTCGACAACTATTGGGGCATGACTTCCAGCTATAAGGTGATATCAGAAAGGATAAGGGCGAATTTTGACGGCATCAGGGATGCCGTGATACGCATGCTGGCAGGAGAAAGCGTGGATGTAAATGTTACGCGGTACCTGAATACCATGGACTCCTTTGAAAGCCGTAATGACGTATTTACATATCTGATACACGTGGGTTATCTTGCTTATGAAAGAGAGACGAAGACCTGCAGGATACCGAATCAGGAGATACAACAGGAATGGTATAACGCGATTGAAACCGAGCCGGGGTATGAGGTTACAAACAGGATAATCGAGAAATCCCGAGACCTACTTGAAGAGACCCTGCGCGGTAATGCGGATGCTGTCGCGAAGGCTCTGGATGAAACGCATATCCACGTGACGAGCAACCGCAGCTACAATAACGAGGATGCGCTCCAGAGCGCAATCTATCTGGCTTATCTGTACGCTCTCAACAAGTATACGGTGATCCGCGAGATGACTACGGGCAAGGGATTTGCGGATGTTGTCTTCATTCCGTACGTGCCGGATATCCCGGCCATGATCATCGAACTGAAGCGCAACGATACCGCCGAAAGCGCCATCGACCAGATCCGTGATAAAAAGTATTATGCAAGTCTTGACCACTACAGCGGCAGCCTACTCTTCGTCGGCATAAACTACGATGAAAAGACAAAAGAGCACAGCTGCCGCATAGAACGATTTGAGAAGTGAAACAGGATTATGAAATACATATTGAATTACCCTTCTGCATACGGAATGGGCAGTGATACGGATGCATTTCTTGTTAACGAAACAGACCTTAAGAATGTGATAAGGGATGAAGTCCTGAAGAAAAGGAACGGGGAGAGCTGCAGCGACCGGCTGAGTGGCAGCTGGGATAAGGAAGTGTTCTGTGACAGCAGCGATGATGAAGAGTGCATAGAGGATGTGATCCGCAAACGTCTGACTTCATGTTCCACATATGCCGGAGTGAAAGATCTCCTGCCGCTACCGGAGAAGGCTGTTGCGGATATGCGGACAGACAGGTTTTATGAGGTCATATTTCATCTGGAAAACCAATTTGGCTTCGGCAGGGATGTCATTGCGGGAGAGGCTGAGTTTGTCCGTTATTATGTTGATCTGTCCTCGTCCGAAGGTTTCGGCAGACTCTTTGACGGGAAGTGGCATGAGTTTACTTTCTTCAGACTGGCAAAGGTATTGGAAAACCATTATGCAGGGACTATAGAAGACCTGATCCGTTCGGAGGAGGACAGGATAAGAAGGATACACGATAAAAGAAAAGGTATAAAGCGGGACCGTTCCGGGACATACATAGATGATATAGTCAGCATCGGTAAAGAACAATATGACAGGTGGGAACAGGAGTCTCTGGCAACGATAGATAAATTTGGGTGCCCCGTTAATGAAGAGGACAGATATCTCTCCCATCTCTTTGTTAACAGAAGGAATGAGCTCCGTGATGAGTGGATGAGAGCCGAGACCGCATACCTGAAAGAGATGGATTACAGATCAATGTATTATCAGTATCCGCTTATGCCGGTGCAGAATCCGGGCATGATATATGTTGATAATAAAGAGCTTTCGGAATATTACCGCTATGATGAGCTGTTTAAAAAAGGAGCAGATGTTAAGTCTCTTTTTGCGGCTCATACGGGCAGTGGGGAAGATGCATCTTCTTTTGAGGGTGTAGACGCATTCCGCGCTTTATTCGGGGAGTTCGGCTACGATTGAAAATGTTTAAAATATTCTTTATATGCAAAAAGTGATGTTTATGCCGTACGTTAAGGAAGACCATAAGAGCAAGAGGACAGGAAGAAAGATCGATTCCGGCTGTCCCTTTTGTTCAGCAGGCTGTGATGATATCGTTTATCATAATTCGGGCCCGATAGTGAGGATCCGCTGTTCAAAATGCGGCTTTGTATGTGATGAACAGGACGCTCTGGATAATGGATTCACAGATATCATCGGCTATTGGAATCACATCTCCTAAAACTGAAGCCTTCTTACAACTCATACTTCACGCATCATTATTCTATCTTTGAACATAGAACAGCTATAAAAGCTGATAACGCATTTCGATAATTCATTAAACTACAGGTTTAGTGAATTATTTTTTTGTTTCTGATATGCTTTATCCAACAGTAAAAAGGGTGCTTTCTACAGAAGGAAAGGATGGGATCTTATGGGAAAGATAGAAATAAAGGGTTTTGCGTCAAGGACAATGGAATACACTACGTGGGAGGTGGGATAGAGAAGTATGGAACCCGGATATCAGTATCGCGAGATCATATGCGGATGCTGCAGACATCGCTTTGTGTTTAACAAGACTCCGGGTGAGTGGGGATTATTTATTTGCTACAAAAAGAAAAATGGGGTAAATGGAATAGATACAAAATGTCCTAAGTGAGGGAAAGGGATTCTGGCATTTGACGATGAGATAACGGCTTTGCCGTTTGAGCTGCGCGAGGACCGGGAAGAGATTGAACGGCAAGGCTTTATAGCAATGTAGCATGGAGGACGTATAGATGACCATGTTAAAAGAAGAAATTCGAGGAAATAGGCTCCCGTCTGATAGATACATATGTATCCGACATGGCATCTCCGGAAAGTGAGAGAAAGATCATGCTGCACTATTGGTACATTGGGGAGCATTATATCGATCAAAAGCTATATCATGTGGCACACGGGATAGTCACAGGTCATAAGAGACTCAATGATTCGATATCTATGCATACCTCAGCTATTCGGGCGGTACACATAGATAAGGATACTGATGAAGCGCTGATCACAACGCAAAACAGCGTATATCATTGTCCTCTTTCCTATTGCCGTTTCGAAAAACAGGATGAGTATCCTGATCTACTGCCGGATTATGAAAGGCTTAAAGCACAGTATAAGAACACTATACCCTATCCTTCGATAGAGCCCGGTAAGGTACTTTTAGTAATAGCTGACTTCTGTTCTTATTACTTCCATTCGCTCTATTTTGTGCCTGAAGACTCGACAGATGGAGAAAAAGTTGAATACTGTTCATATCCGCATGTAGGAACTTTTCAGGATAGTTATCTGATATTCTCAAAAGGGGGATATGTTGATCTCAGCTACTTCCCGCATTTTCAGAATATTGAATTTTATGTGGAAAGCACGAAAGATCATCCGTTATTTGTCGAGAATATCGGGACTTCAACACTCTTTGTTAAAGCGTTTGAAGGAACGATACGGCTCGATCCGGGTGAAAGGAAGGAAATCTCTAAAGATAATGCTGAGCCCGAGAAGATCTTCCTCCCGGGCGGCGACTTGTATCCGGCAGGGATCATAGAGTAGAGGGACTCAGATGATGAAGCAGACGATGGTTCAGGAAGAGACTGCGCATGATGATGCGCTGATTGGCATCAGTTCGCATCATCAAAGTCATCAAGTCCTATATCCGGAAGATCGATAATTATATCAAGTTTTTTCATTTTTGATCACCTCCTGTGTATTCGCGTTGAAATGGCCTTTTGTTTATCGCCTTCTGGATGTATAATGTAAGGGCGTACAGATTTATTGCTATGCTTGAAAAAAATATAATGGTAAAAAAGAAATGAACTTGTATTTGGCCGACACCCACTTCGGACATCAAAACGTAATAAAGTACGATCACCGGCCCTTTAAATCTGTTGAGGAGATGGATGAAATTTGGAAATCATGATGACGCGCTTCTCAGCAATGACATAGCCATGAGTTACTTTGAGTCTGTAGACCAGATCAAAAAGATAGAGGATAAATACCAGGGAGATTCGTCAAACCACCTGTATGCTTCTTCTTTCCGTTTTTTCTTTCTTTTTTCTTCTTCGTCTTTTTCCTGCCTTATGCCGGCAAGGATATCGTCCAGCTTCATCTTTTCTGCCATGGTCATTATTGCTCCAACATCAACTCCTCAGGTGAATGAGCATCGAGTCCGATCACAACCGGGCATTGGTCCGCATTCAGCTCCCAAAACTCTTTCCAGTATTGATGCTTATGCCGCTTCGAAGTCTCATTAAGCTCCAACACTACGCCCTTTTGTTTTGCAGTGTTGATGATCTGCTCTGCAATCTCCGTCATATCATCTGTCCACTGTTTCCTTCTCCGGAAAGAGCGGTCCGGATGCGCTACGATATCAAAGTATCCGCTCCTGATCCCCTGACAGATCGCTGTTCCGATCGCCTTTGCTTCGCCCTCCTGCAAGAGTTCCCCATCCCAATGGAATGTATAATCTCCGTTCTCGTCCTCTGCCATATGCTGCCCCAATAACAGCAGTTCCAGACGTTCATCAGATCTTAACCGGCGATAATAACCTGATTTGTCAAAAGATGGAAAATACTCTGTTTCCAGACCGATATGTATATCGATCCGATCCTGATATCTTTCTTTCAGTTCCGTCAGCGTCGTAAGATATTCTTCCAGTTCTTCATATCTCATCCTATGACCGAACGGATCTCCCGGAAAGGGAGCATGATCTGTAAACCATATGGATCCTGCATTCAGTTCCAACGCTCTTTCCACATATACGCTGTCTTCACACATGGAAGCATGAAGACAGCGGAATGTGTGTACGTGGAACAGATTTTCTTTAGGATCCATAAACAGTTTCATTATCCGAGCCTTACTTCCTGCGGCCCATGATGCGTAAAAGGCGGAGGAAGATATTGATGAAATCAAGGTAAAGTCCGAATGCGCCGGAGAGTGCTATGGTCGCCATACGGTCGGGAGTCGCATAGGCAACTGCTTTCTTGATCTTCTGCGTATCATATGCAGTAATGGCCACGAAGACAGCCACTCCGATGTAGGAGATAACAAGATCAAGTCCCTCGCTGTGGAGCAGGAACATATTGACAAGTGACACTATAATGATACCGATCACAGCCATTAAGCATATGCTTCCCACGGAGGAGAGGTCCTTCTTTGTTACCAGGCCGTAGACCGCCGTCACGGCAAACATTCCGGCTGTCATAAGGAACACAGCGCCGACGGATGCCAGATCATAGGCCCAGAAGATCACACCCAGGGTGGCTCCGGTAAGGAAAGAATATACCGTGAACAGAACCGCCATAAGCGGGGCATTATTCTTTTTGATGGCGGCATTCGACACCAGCACTATCACCAATTCCAGTATCACAAGTATAAAGATCGCCGAAGGATTGGCGGCCAGGATCCTGGCCATGGCGTTAGGCGCAGCAAAAGCAGCCACTGCAGTGACCGCAAGGGCAGCCACCATATACAGGAAGGACTTGGCTATGACCTCCTGATGCATCAGCCCGTTCACCTGATCGTAGACACTGCTCAGTCTTCCTTCGATCGTGGGGTCATACCCCGCATCTTCCTGATACATGTCCTGTGAATAATACTGTTCCCTCTGTCCGTAATCCGGTTCCATAATGATACCTCCTTTATATCTCAGATAGTGAATATATTAACACAATCCACACTCATTGTATACTGTATTTCCCTTTCACCCATTCCGGCGGTTCGTAACCGTCCAGGTACTCATCGGCGAGTTCGAGCAGTTCGTCTGCCGGGATGAAGGGGACCTCGCGGTACTCCCATATGTTATTGCAGAAGAGCAGCTTCTTTCCCTTCTCGTCCACAACGCTTTCCGTCTTACTGATGATATTGAAATCGTCATCGAAGAAATAGGAATAATACCTGGAACTCAGGATATAGCCTTCCGCAGCCTTATAGTATTTAAAGCTTTCATATTCCGTCTCATCCTGCTGCAGGTTCTTTATGACCTTACGGCTTTCAGCATCGATGATCTGCGCGGTATAATCGGTATAGGATACGTAAATGTAGGACATATCATCGGAGTATATCGCTTCCTCCATAAGGGCAGGATTCACGCCCTCTATGTCTTCGATGTCATAGTCCGCAATCTCCGCCGTCTCCGGATAGTAATCCCTGCCCGGATCCACGGCTTTCGCCAGGCTTCCGGATTCGGCCGCATATCTTACAAGATAGTTCGCATTCTGAAAATGCATGAAGAGGTCATCACCCACGCGGCAGACCTCATCAAAGTATCCCTCCGGAATGATCGAATAGAAGGCTTCAGTGATCTCATAATTTGTCTCGGCATCGCAGCTGAAGATCCTGCCGTCACGCAGTACATAATAGAGAGTATCGCCTTCGGTCCAGCATTCCGCCATGGCCATATCCGAATTATACATACAGACGAGACTGCCGCTCTTTTTTGACAGTGCATAGATGGTGCCGGCCTCACAGACGTAAACCAGAGTGTCTGCCGGCAGGATCCTCTCTACCACCGCATCTTTGATATCCGCTATCCACCCTGCGCCTTTATTATCCAGATCAACGGAATAGACGGATGCGGAGGCGGTAAAATCATAATCCACAGGCGTATAGTAAATAGTGTGATCCTTCATTGCCGCATACAGCTCGTACCCGCCATTGTCGTGATACATGCGGCTCACGCTGCCTGTTTTTTCATCCGCAACTATTATATAGTGATCGAAGCTGTCCAGAAAAAAGGCGGCGAAGGTACCGTCTTCAAAGCATACCCTGACAAGATCCAGGTATGACTCACCGAACTTTTCGGAAATGTCTATGCTGTAGGTGATGTTACATTCTTCGTCTATGCCGTAGATGATATCATCGGAATAATACAGGGTGATCTCCCCGTCATCGGACGGAAAGAACTCTCCGATGTCTCCCGGTACCTTCACGGTCTTTTTTGATCCGTCGGCAAGGGAACAGCGGTATATATCATCACCGTCGCAGACCATCAGTGCATCAGGGCCGCAGAATGACGCTTCAAAGATATCCTCGGCCTGCTTATGCCTTCGTTCGATCACTGCAGCGGTCTCGGAGCTCTCAAGATCGTATACGTATATGTTGAAGAGGTCGTTCAGAAGGATATAGCGGTTCTCCGGCGATACGGAAAATTCATATATTTCCGCCTGGGTGTCGTATGCATTAACAGGCATGCAGGAATCCGAGACTCCGTATACGTTCATCACGGCATAAAGCTCCCTCAGTGCGTCCGGAGAATAACCCTTCTCCGGATCATCGGGGAGCACGCTTCGCAATGCATAGACAGCATCCCTTCGCCTTCCGGAAGCCGCAAGCTTTTCCGCGGAAAGAGCCATGGAGCCTGCATACTTTTCCTGCAGGGCGGCATACTGTTCTTCTATGAGTTCATTCTGGCGGTTGATCTTAAAGAGCATCGAAGTAACGATGAGTGCGAAAACAAGAAGTACTGCGGCTATGCCGCCGAAAAACGCCGCTTTTCTGCGCATACCGGCTTCACGCCTGCGCTGGCGGAGGTCTTCAAAATCAAAGCCGAAGATAGCGGCGCAGAGCCTGAGCACAACGGTATCAAGGGCTTTCCTTATCTCTTTCTTACTGTTTCCCCTTGCATCGGCTGCAAGAGGCTCTATCTCTTTCCTCCGGATGACGGTGTTGCCGTCTTCGTCGGTGTATTCCACCTCCTTGAAGGTGAGTATTTCGGGGAAGGAATTGCAGGGCTCATCCTCCGCCAGCACCACCAGCACATGGTCGCGCTCATGGTTACGTAGGAAAAGCTCGATCTCCTTCATACACCATTTTGATTCAAGGTATCTCGGAGTGCATACGGTAATGAGATAGTCGGAATTATCGAGAGCCTGTTTTATCTGGTCGCTTAGATTCTCCGAAAGAGGAAGCTCGTCCACATCCCGGAAGACCCGGCTGATACGCGTTCTACCCCCCGCCGCTTTATCACGGAGCGGTTTCGGCAGCTTAAAGCTTTCCAGTTTTTTGTGGAGGTTCTCAGCCACAAAGGCATCAAGTTCACTGTGCCTGTAGCTTATGAACGCATCAAAGTGAACGTCTTTCATCGGATGTCCGTATCTTTACCCCTGGCCTCAGGCGCTGCGGAGAGCTGAATCTATGGCCTTGGAAAGCTGGTCGGCACAGGAGGTGCCTCTCATGCCGCACTGGTTTCCGCGGAGTATGTCCGCGATCTCTGCGGCATCCCTGCCTTCCACAAGGCGGCCTATGGCTTTCAGGTTGCCGTTGCAGCCCGCTACAACGGAAAGGTTGCGGATACGGTTTTCATCATCAAGGTCAAAGTCGATCTGACGGGAGCAGACCCCCTCGGGTATATAGGTTACATGGTTCATGCCGGTTTCCTCCTACAATTTATTTCCTAGTGTACCCGTCCCTAATTAACCGGACCAAATGCTTGCCTGGATTTCCGCCTGCTTCGTTGTCGTCAATCGCCGTACCGCCCGGTACGACTCATTCCTCCTCCTCGCAGAACGAAAACCCATTCTGCGCATTTGATCCAGTTATCAGGAAACGGGCACACTAGCATCAACAAAATTCACCAGCCATTTTACCATATTATATGCCCGAGGTCAAAATAAAGAGGCGCACCCGGTCATACGGACAGGCCTCTATGAACCTCTCATCGATCGCCGCATAGATGCGCGGGAGAGAGCTTAACCTATCTCTCTCATTCCATTAGGCTCTATCTGATAGTATGCCCTGTTCTTTTCATCATATCCCAATACATTCAGCTTCCCGCCGGCATAGACTGTCCCGTCTATATAGTAGTGACTCATACCGTCATAATAGATATCATGAAAATCTTTATCTCCTGCAACACTTGCGGATCCTACATGCCCGGCAATTATCGTCTTACAGAACCGCCCCGTAGCAGCAGGATATTTCCCAAGAAAGATCCCTCTCCCCGTTCCGTGTTCCCATTCTTCACCGGCATCTTCATCAACGCCGGCATGGACAAATATCTGAGAGTCCGTCTTATAATATGTCTTAAAAGACTCCATCCACCGGATAAGATCACCGTTGGAAGTCATGATCATTTCAGCAGCGGTTGTGTTCAACTTAATAAATGAGGCCTTACGTTCCATATGCCTGATCTTTTCCATTTGTTCTTCGGTGACCAGAGTTTTGAATGTCTTATACCCATCCTCGGAATCGTACTTGATCCAAGAATCATAAGGCAAGATATCTTTTGGAGCCCGTCCGTTCCGGTACATCCTGAGCCAGCCAAGGAGAGCATCCTCGTGATTTCCCATGAGAACTATAACCTTCCCGTTCCCATACTTCTGCTGAAGCTCATATACCCTGCGAAGTACCTGACCGGAACCGGGCCCGTAATCAATATAATCCCCAAGAAGTATCAGTCTGTTAAGGCCGGACAGGTTTATCCTGTCTAATGCATCCTCAAAGGCCCCTATACAGCCGTGTATGTCACTTATAGCGTATATCATTTATCGCTGCTCCCCTGTAGATTCTGCATTTTCTGTTCCTGTAAAATTGAAATGATTCCTCTGTGCGGTATATTGGGGGGAGAATCCGATTCCTCCAACTTATAGCTGTTCTTTATTTGTAATTTTTTAACATCTCCTTAAGCTTTTTGCGATAGAGCTCCACCACTTTTTCGGGGCCGGCGATGTGGACGTCGGAACCCAGCGCGAAGATCCAGCCCAGGAACTGGTCGCTTAAAGCTACTCTCACCCGGGTCTCTGACCAACCCTTCTGCTTCGCCCTGCGGACAGGGATATCTGTGCCGAAGCGGTCCAGGAAGATGCCTACCTTGCTGTTTTCAAACTCGATCTTAACATCCGTCTCCTCGCCTCCGTACATGCCGAAGCTCTTTTCGGTATAGGCGGCGATGTCGAAATCCCTGAACAGCTCACGGCCAAGACGCCTCTCATCCGTGACTTCTATGCTGCGCATCTTGTCCACACGGAAATGTTTTATCTTTTCGTCGTCATCATCATATCCGATAAGATAGTAATTCTCGTCTGCCCAGGTCAAAGCCCAGGGACTCACCTCATAGGGCTCATCCTTTCTCGGCTCCATCTTCTTGTCCAGGTTCCAGCGAAGGTATTCAAAACGTATCCTGCGGTTATTGGAGATGGCCGAATATATATCATCCACCAGATAGTAGATGCTTTCGTTCATGGTCTTTACCCGGTTCTGGACGAAGACCTGCCGCCGCAGCTGCATGGCTTCGTATTCGCTGGCAAAGGCCATAAGCTTCTTGATCAGCTCGCCGGATTTCTTCTCCGTAATGAAACGCGAAGACTGGATCGCGTCCACCAGAAGCTTGAGCTCGGCGATCTCGAAATGCTTCTTTCCTATGTGGTAGCCGTAGCTTCTGCCTTCCTTCTCACCGATTATGTCAAGGCCCAGGAGCCCGAGTGCTTCCATATCGTCGTAAAGGCTCTTACGGTCCGCAGTGACATCATAGGCCTCCAACAGTTCCTTTATCTCCGGCATGGTGAGCGAATGCTCGTCATCCGTCTTTTCGGTCATGATGCGGCTTAAATAGTACAGCTTAAGCTTCTGATTTGTTCCCTTGGGCATCCCGGCACCTCCCTTAATACATTTGGACTGATTTTACCATATTTTACAGCTGCGGTCAAAAGTTACGGATCCTTTTGATCGGTTGACATAATAGGTGTACGGGTGGTACAATCACCTCTCGGCAAAACGAATCAGGGAGGAGAAAAGATGAAGAAGAATTTACTGATGCCTGTACTGATAGGCACACTGGCGTTTAGTCTTGCGGGCTGCGGAGGAAATGATGCCGGCAAGGCAGCAGTAAACACCGGTTCTAAGAGTAATGAGGCGGTTACCCTTGATATGGCAGATGTCGGAGCTGCCGCAGGCTCAACAGCAGAGAGCGGCAGCGGTGATAATGCAGCAAGTGAAACGGTTGCAGCCGGCGGAACGGGATCCGACGCAGGAGAAGCTGCTGCGGCAGACACTGCCACGGAAGACACAGTCACGGAAGGATCCGATGCCGGCGTAGACGATGCGGTTGCCGCATCCTATACTGGAACCTGGGTGGATTCCATCGCCGGCCGCGGTTATCTGACTATCGAAAAGACCGGGAACAACGAATTCAACGTTCAGGTAAACTGGAGCGACAGCGCTTCCGAGACGAATGTCTGGAATATGACGGCGCAGATCGACGAGCGCAACGGCAACCTTGTATATAACAGCGGGAAGTATCAGAAGATATTATTTGATGAGAACGGAAATGATACGGTCGAAGAAGAAACAGAGGTAAGCGGGCTCTTCGTTTATGCAGAAGGCGGAGTTCACTGGACAGACAGCAGGCAGAACGGAGATGCCGGTGCCGATCCCACCACCTTCGTAAGGGAAGATGATTTTGTACCCGGCGGCGGAGCAGATGCTTCCGAAGATTTCGGGACCATCACCGAGGAGCAGGCGCTTGAAGCCGTACGTAAGTATTATTATTCTTTTGGGGAAGAGAGCGAGACAGAAGAAAGCTACAGCTACTGGAGCGTTTACACAAATGAAAACGGCGAGATAGTGGTGCTGTACAGATCCTACACCGGAGCAATGGTAAGATATTACGTTGATCCTTCGACCGGGGATACATATGTGACCGAGCAGGTTCCGGGTATAATAGATGAAGAGCAGCGCACAGAGGAAACTCTTAGCATAATTCCCTATCTGTATTAATAAACATTTATCCCGGAGAACCTTTAAGTATTTCCTCTGGAAACTGATCTTTGCATTTGCTGCGTCGGTGAGATTGACGGTAGTTTCGGTAAGCAGGAGGATGACGATGCTGTTTGGGAAGAAGAAGAGTAAGGTGCCGGAATATCCCTATGATCCGGAGCGGGAGAGGCCGGTGATCCGGGCATCCATCTGTAACGGAGAACAGCTGGCAGGATTTAAGGACAGAAAGACGGGAGAATTCCACGAAGTGATGTTCCTGGCTGACGGGAACGACCTGAAGCTTTTCATGGAAGCCTTCGGCCTCGAACACGTGGATAAGGAATACTGATCAACATGAAAAGACATAAAGGAAGCGGTATCGGGGCTGCGGCTGCAGCCGGATCTATTCTGATATGGATACTCTGTGCGGGCTGTTCCCATGAAGAGGCAGGGCAGCCCGCTCTTCCTGTTACTTTGGAAACCGCTGCGGAGCCCGCACCGTCCGTATCCGTGACAGCCGTATCAGCTGAAGATAACGGAGAGCAGGCGGATAGCGAAAAGCCTTCCGCAGCGCAGGCCACGGCGGAACAGACCCCGACGGAGACTGCTCCCACCGAACCGGATCTCCTGGCTCAGTTTTATATCACGGAGATCGATGACGGACTGTTTGAGCGCATGTACGGAAAGTCCTTTAAAGAAGACTGTACACTGCCGAGAGAGGATCTCCGTTATCTTCATGTCCTTCACAAAAACCTTGAAGGTGAGACCCTTGAGGGAGAGATGGTGGTGAACGTCCATATAGCAGAGGATGTGCTTGAGATATTTAAGGAGCTCTACGAAGCCGGCTACCCCATTGAGAAGATGAAGCTGGTGGATGACTACGGCGCCGATGACGAGCTCTCCATGGAGGACAACAATTCCTCTTCCTTCAATTTCAGGTTCATATCCCATACCACTAAAGTCTCGCTTCACGGCCTGGGGCTGGCGGTTGATATCAACACTCTCTATAACCCTTATGTCAAAACAGTGGACGGACAGCTCCTTATCGAGCCCGTCATGGCTGAGCCTTATACTCACAGGGATGAGGAGTTCCCCTACAAGATAGAAAAGGATGACCTTTGCTGCCGCCTCTTTAAGGAGCACGGCTTTGACTGGGGCGGCGACTGGAAGAACACAAAGGACTACCAGCATTTTGAAGTTACCGCCGAAAAGGCTGAGGAGTGGTATCCCGGAATGCGATAAGCCTGTATTGATTATTTGACCTTATCGGAGTAAAATGGGGGAATGAGTAAAGGATCGCTTTCTTACAAGTATTATCATGCCCCTATTCCCGGCGGCGGTTACGTCACGGGCTTTGCCTATGATCCGGCTGAGAAGGGAATACTGTACTGCCGTACCGACATAGGCGGCAGTTACAGATACTCATATGAGGACAGGCGCTGGTACTGCCTGAACGAAGGCGTGGGAATGGAGGACCTGAGCGAGACCTTTCCCATCGCCATAGCATCATATAAGAAACGTCTTTATATCATCTGCGGCGACGGACGCGAGGTGGGCTGGAATCCCGGCCCCGAAGAAGAGGTAAAAGCCTGCGGACGTCTCTGCATCTCCGATGATCTCGGAAACAGCTTTGTTTATGAAGATATACCCTGCTATGTTCACGGGAATCTCTGTGGCAGGAGCAGCGGAAAACGGATGGTCATCACGGAGTCGGGCCGTATTTTTTTTGCGTCACAGCGTGACGGTCTGGGCATAAGGGATGCGGAAGGGAAATGGAGCTTTAAGCCTGTATGCGGGGAAAGCTTCCTTACCTTTGTATGGGTCTCTCCCGACGAGAAGACTGTTGTGGCGGGTACAGCCGGCATAAGCAGACGCTCCGGAAAGCGGAGAGGCCACAGTCTATACGCCTCCTTTGACGGAGGAGAGAGCTTTACGCCCCTTTCCGAGCCGGAGGATCCTTCCGATGAGATGTACGGCGGCTCGGTAGCGCTGAGATATGCCGTTGATGAGAGATATTTATATGTAAGCTACTGCTGCAGCTGCCCTAATGTTTACGCCGGATGGATGGGCTATGCCTGCGACGGCGGCGACGTGAGGAACGGCCGCCTGGCAAGGTACCTCCTGGCAGAGCTTACAAAAGCTTTTGAGGATATAACGCCTGAGGCGGATAAGATGCCTCTCACCTATGCCATGGGCGGCGTGGCGGCAGCCTCCGGCGGATTTATCTGCAGTGCCGGCATAGGAAATTACGGCGGCTATGTCATATGGGTCTCCCGGGACTGCGGTGAACACTGGAAGGTGGCCCTGAAGGATCTGGAACTGGACAATATCACTTTCCGCGCGCCCTATCTGCGGCCGGAGCTTCACAGCGGCCATTCACCCGTTCACTGGATGACTGATCTCGGCCTTGATCCACATGATCCTGACAAGCTCTGGTTCAATACTGGGACGGGAGTCTTTTTATCCGAAAATTTCACAAAGGATGAGCGCTGCTTCAGCGATCACTGCGACGGCATCGAAGAGACGGTGCATATGAACCTATACAGCCCCCCTTCGGGAGAGGTTAAGCTTCTGGATCTTGTGGGAGACCTTGGAGGCTTTGCCTTCCGTGACCTGCATTCGCCCTGTGACAGACCCTTTGTGGATGAGAAGATGGACCGCTATATAACCTGTATAAATGCGGACTTTCCAGATGCCGATCCTTCAAAGTTCATCGTGACAGCGAGGGGAAACTGGATCTCGACGACGAAGGGCGGTCTCATATATTCGAAGGACAACGGTGAAAACTGGAAGAGGCTTGCCCTTCCTTACGGTATAAATGATGAGCTTGACGGGCTCTGCGAAAGCATCGAGCGGCCCAATACCAATCCCGGCTGGGTGGCGGTATCGGCTGACGCCTCCTGCTTTGTGTTCACCCTCGCGGAGGGGATCACCCTGAAACGCAGGAATACTGTCCGGGCTGAGCTGTCTGAGGACGGAAGCGTGAGCTACAGCGCTGTCAGTATCAGCGCGGAGGAAGATAAAAACGATACGCCCTGTATGAAGGTGTTTGCTGACAGGACGGATCCTTCATACTTTTACGGCTTCGGTGAGGACAGCCGTCTTTATGTCAGCAGCGACGGAGGCAGGAGCTTCAGTGAAAAGCCCTCCCTCCTGCCTGCAGGCATACAGTTCGGACTGATAGACTGCGCGGATAAGACGGAGATAAGGGGAGACGCAGGTTTCTCCGGACGCTTTTATCTGGCTCTTGAAAAACACGGTCTCTGGCTTCTGGAATATGACAGGGAAAAGGATGCTTTTAATGCGGAGCGCCTTACTAAAGAGGGAGAACGTGTTTTCCGCTGCGGACTCGGTATCCTGGATAAGGCATATACCGGCATGCCGAAGATGATATATATAAACGGCATCATAGACGGACATTACGGTTTTTACCGTTCGCCGGATAACGGAAAGAGCTGGCAGCTCTTAAACGATGAAGAACACCGCTACGGCGATATCAACAGCATAGAAGGTGACAGCCGGCACTTCGGACGCTTCTTTATCGGGAGCGGCAGCTTCGGCGTCATCGTGGGCGAGGAAGAGTGAGACGGCATGGGTGAGGACAGGATAGTAAATAAGCTTTCCCTGGTCGGCATAATAGGAAATGTATTCCTGTCGGCATTTAAGCTTCTGGCAGGTATCTTCGGTAATTCGGGCGCCATGATCTCCGATGCGGTGCATTCCCTTTCCGACGTATTTGCAACACTGATAGCCTGGGTGGGTGTGGTCATGTCCAGGCAGAAGGAGGATAAGGAGCATCCCTACGGCCATGAAAGGCTGGAATGCGTCGCCTCCCTTATACTTGGCGTCATACTGGCGGGAACCGGCGTTGGCATAGGCTATACCGGCATACACAAGCTGTATTTCGAGAGCGAAGCCATAGAAACGCCCACGCTGCTGCCCCTTATCGCTGCGGTGGTTTCCATAGTGGTCAAGGAGGGCATGTTCTGGTACACCATGTACTACGCCAAGAGGCTGGATTCTCCGGCCTTCAAGGCCGATGCCTGGCATCACCGTTCCGATGCCATTTCCTCAATAGGTTCTTTCATAGGAATAGGGCTGGCGAGACTGGGCTTTACCTTCATGGATCCCGTGGCCAGTCTGCTCATCTGTCTTCTTATACTGAAGGTGGCTTTCGATATCTGCCAGGATGCTCTCAACAAGATGCTGGATACCTCCTGCGACAGCGTATTCGAGCAGAAGGTCAGCAATTTTGTAAATGAACAGGAAGGCGTGCAGAAGATAGATATGCTCAGGACAAGGCAGTTCGGCAGCAAGATCTATATCGACCTGGAGATCGCCGTAAGAAGGGACAGCTCCCTGATAGAAGCCCATGCCATAGCGGAGAGAGTGCATGAGGCGGTGGAGAAGAAGTTCCCCAACGTAAAGCATGTGATGATACATGTAAATCCCGGAGAAGAATAAGCAAAGAGCCGATATACTACAGAATATAAAGGAGACAGCCATGGAAAACACTGCACCTATCCTTTCGATAAAGGGCTACGGCAAGACTTACGGTGAAGGCAAGAGAGCTGCCGACAACGTGAGCCTTACGGTAGAACGGGGAGACATCTTCGGCTTCATCGGTCATAACGGGGCCGGGAAATCCACGACCATCAGGGCAGTGGTCGGTGTGCTGGATTTTACCGAGGGAGAGATCCTTATCGACGGACATTCCGTAAAGAATGATCCCATGGCCTGCAAGAGGATCACTGCATACATCCCCGATAATCCGGATCTGTACGATAACCTCACCGGCATACAGTATCTGAATTTCATTGCGGATGTCTTCGGCATCGGGGCTTCCGAAAGGGAAGCAAGCTTCAGAAAATATGCCGACATGTTTGAGATAACCGAGAGTCTGGGAGACCTTATCGGTTCGTATTCCCACGGCATGAAGCAGAAGGTCGCACTGGTTTCGGCGCTCATACACAAGCCGAAGCTTATGGTGCTGGACGAGCCCTTTGTGGGTCTGGACCCCAAGGCAGCCTTTACCTTAAAGGAGATCATGCACGAGATGTGCAAAGAAGGCTCCGCGGTATTCTTTTCCACCCACGTTCTCGATGTGGCGGAAAAGCTCTGCAATAAAGTGGCGATCATCAAAAAAGGCAGGATAATCGCATCAGGCACAATGGAGGAATTGACGGAAGGACGTTCACTGGAAGAAGTGTTCCTGGAGGGTGTCGATGAAAAGTAAGAGTCCCGTACTGTTGAAGGCGCTGCTCTTATCCACCAGCCTTTTCAACAAGTATAAATATTGCAAAGACAAAAAGAAGAAGGGGAAGATAGCCGGAGGCTGCATCGCCTATTTCTTTCTCTACGCGATGCTGGTCTTCTATGCCTTTGCCACCTGTGTGGGTTACGGCAGGCTCGGGATCATAGAGACCGTGCCCGGGATCTGCGCGCTGACCATATCACTTTTGTCTTTCCTGTTCACCTTCTTTAAGACAAACGGATATCTCTTCAACTTCAAAGAATACGATATGCTGATGGCTCTGCCCTTCAGTCCGTCCACAGTGGCAGCCTGCAAGTTCTCTTACATGTACATAAAGAGCCTGCCCATGTACCTGGTCATCTCTCTTTCGGTCATGGCGGGATACGGCATGTATGCAAAGCCCGGCTTTATGACCTATCCTTTATGGATACTTCTCTCGCTCTTTGTTCCGGTGATACCCATGCTCATCGCAGCCTTCATCGGTTTTCTCATAACAAAAGTAAGCGCGGGCTTCAAACTGAAAAAACTCGTGCAGACCATACTCACTTTTGTATTTGTGATATTCTGTTTTTCCCTCAGGTTTATGATCGAGGGAATATTCCGCAATGATAAAGTTGAGGATGTACTGACGGCTGCAGCGGAAGGGATCGATAAAGCCTGCGGTATCTATCTCCCTGCGGGCTGGTTTACCGCAGCTGTGACTAAGTCCTCTTTATCGGACAGCTTACTTCTTGTGGGCATCTCACTGGTCCTGTTCGAACTGGTCTTTCTCATAGTCGGAAAGAATTACCGTCAGATCAACTCGGCCCTTTCTTCACACGATGCATCCGGGGATTACCATATGACCTCACAGAAGGCGGGCAGCGTGGTAAATGCTGTTGCCTTTAAGGAATTCAGGAGGATGATGGGCTCCACCAATTATCTGGTGAATGTCGGGATGGGGGTGATACTTGCCGCTATCTTCGGGATAGTGGTGCTGATCTTCGGATTTGAAAACGTCATTCAGAAAGTAACACAGAATGCTCCGCTGGATGGGGAAATGCTCATACCGGCCATCCCCTTCATCATCTACTTTTTTATAGGCATGATGTCCACTGCGGCCTGTTCACCTTCCCTTGAAGGAAAGAACTACTGGATAGTGCAGAGCCTGCCCATAGATAAGAAGGTGCTGTACAGGGGAAAGATGCTGTTCAATATGTACCTCACCCTGCCCTTCTCGGTATTTTCCACGCTCTGTCTGTGTATATCGGCCCATGTATCTCCGGTAGGAACGGTCCTGGCCCTTGTGCTTGGCATTGCTCTCTGCGCCTTTTCAACGGCCTGGGGCTGCGTTTGTGGCATAAGATTCATAAAGCTGGAATGGGAGAACGAGATAGAAGTCATCAAGCAGGGCAAGGCCACGATGATATATATGTTTCCCAACATGTTCATTAATATGGGACTTATCGTTCTCATGGTGGTACTTGGGAAAATGCTGGATCATAACCTACTTACGGCAGGCATGATCCTTATCGTGACACTGCTGGCAGCCCTCAGTTATCTCAGGGCCATGTCACTGGCTAAAAAGAGTTGAACGAAAGGAAAAGCGTTATGGAAGATCTGGTAAATACGGAATGTGACTTTATGATGGAACGGGAACTGAAAAGGCGGAATCCGGATCTGTTCAAACGCTTTCAGGATTCGGTGTTCGTGCTTAACCGCATGCTTTCGGGATACCAGCATTTCTTTCCCAATTTCACGGATCATACGGAGCTCCATTCGCTGAATGTCATAGATTACTGCAATCACGTAATAGGACCCGAAAACTGTAAGAAGCTTAACGATGACGAGATATACTGCCTTCTTATGGGCTGCTATCTTCACGATGTGGGGATGGGCATAGCAGAGAGTGATTACGAGCATTTTCTCGGGGAGATAAAGCAGCATGTGAAAGTACCGGACTTGAACGAGGACGACCGTCCCGATACGATACGGCGCATGCATCATGAATTCAGCGGCTGCTTCATACACAAGTACGCCATGCTCTTTGATTTTCCTTCGGAGGAGCATACCTTTGCTATCGCAGAGATATCCAGGGGGCACCGTAAGACTGATCTTTACGATAAGGAAGAATATCCTGCCCATATGAAGCTTTCAAATGGCAATACACTGTGCCTGCCCTATCTGTCTTCCCTCATAAGACTGGCGGATGAGATAGACGTGGCGGCGGACAGAAATACCACACTGCTCTATGACATAAACGACTATACTGAGGAGTGCGATATAATAGCTTTTCATGTACATGATGCAATAAAGACACTGCGCATAGAGCCTGACAGTTTCACCCTCTGCGTTCAGACCGATGATCCGCGTATGCTGGAGGAGGTGGGAGTGTTGATGGGAAAAATGCAGAAGACGCTGGATTACTGCCGCAGGGTCACGGAGGAGCTTACATCCTTCAGGATAAGCCAGAAGGAGATAAAGATGGAAATGATAGAAGGATAACGGTATCAGAAAACCACACATTGTAAATCCTCTCATTATGATGTATTATGATCTGTATCAAGAGTAATGAGAGGATCTTTATGGAACGCAATGTGATGATAGAGGAGATCTCCGACGGAAAGTATTACACTTCGGAGGATTTGGTTAAGGCGGATGCCCACGGCTGCAAAGGCTGTTCCTGGTGCTGCGAGAACATGTGCGACACCATCTTCCTGGATCCATACGATCTGTATTCGGTCTGTAAGGGATTGGGAAAGGATTTCACCGCGCTGATGCTGGAGGGCTATCTGGATATAGGGCTCTATGACCTGATCAGTATGCCGCACATAAAGGACAACGGAGCCGGCTGCGGATTCCTGAGCGCCGAAAAACGCTGCACCATACATTCCTTCCGCCCCGGTATCTGCAGGCTCTTTCCTCTGGGAAGATTCTATCATGACGATACTTTTTCCTACATACTGCAGACACATGAATGCAGGATAGAAGACCGCGAAGAAGTAAAGGTCCGTGACTGGCTTGAGATAGAAGAGCTGGAAGCCTATGAGGAATACGTCCTCAGATGGCACACTCTTGTAAAGAATATCTCAGAGTTCATGAAGGAACCCGCGGAGCCCGGAGTAAAGAGGAACATTCACGTTATGTTCCTGAAGAAGTTCTTTGAAACGCCTTATGATCTTACACAGGATTTCTTCCCGCAGATCTATGCAAGGATAAAAGAGTGGGAAGAGATGTGAGGAAAGCCGGATGCTATTCGTATCCGGCTTTATCCTTTTCCTGCACAGCCCCGTAATATGCGTACTTGGGCTGAAAGGTCTTGTCGAAAAGCATGGGAGAGTACTCTGCTCTCCATGAGGTCAGATCCGAAAATCCCCAGAAAACGATGGCATCCATATTGATGGTGCCGGCATCGGCTCTCTCCAGCAGGCCGTTTATCAGCTCGTAGTAGTAGCGGCCCTGCTCTTTAAGCATGTCCTCCGAAGGCTCCTTGGGTGAGCCGTAGCTGCCCAGTCCCAGATCCAGCTCCGTCACCTGAAGCTTAAGTCCTGTTGTGGCCAGCTTATCCACTCCTTTAAGGTAGATGTTAAGATCATCATCGGTAAAGAGATGGGCCTGGAGGCCTATGCCGTCTATAAGATATCTTCCGTCTTCATCCACCAGGGTATTAACGAATCTGCATAAGCTGTCAGCCTTGTACTGTTCGTTATAATCGTTGTAATAGAGGTCTATGCTCTCCGGCGCGTATTTGTCGGCGTAATAAAAGGCATACCAGATGTAATCCTCACCTATGATATCGTACCAGTTGTTCTTACGCATGGTGCCGTCTTCCATCCAGCCTTCGTTGACTACGTCATAGGCATAGAAAAGATCCGTATATCCGAGGGCGTCAAGCTCTTCGAAATTTCCCTTTATCAGGCTCTCCATACGGGAAAGCATTTCGTCACGTCCCACAAAGGGCTTCTGTGTATCGAAATCCTCATGGAAGATCCAGTCCGGTGTCTGGTTATACCATATGAGTGTATGGCCTCTCATGGAGAGACCGTTTTCTTTGGCCCAGGCAAGGATGGACTGTGCCTCGCTGCCGTATTTCACGACAAGTGTTCCTTCGGCAAGGCTGTCTGCCTTGCTTAATATGGCATCCGGCTTCATGGAGTTTTCCGCCGTAACGCTGTTGAACTGCTGAAGCAGTATGGGCTCTATGTTACGGCTGTTTATGGCAAAGCCTGAGACACAGCAGCCGGCCTTTATGCCGTGCTCTGCAAAGACGTCCTTAAGTCCCTTTATTTCAGCCTGATCTTCGGCCTGCTCTTCGCTCTGTGTTCCGCTCTGTCCGTCTGAAACGCTGCTCCCGGCAGGAGCCGCATCGGCGCAGGCAGTGAGCAGCAGGGCGCTGCAGAGAAAGGCGGTCATCATTCTTTTCATGGTTTTTCCTCATGCAAATATATTCTTTACCGGATGACTTGTCCTTCCACTGAATATGGCGGTCACTCCAAAACAGTCACCACATCGTCAAGGATGTAATCGAAGAGAGGATAGGAGGTATTCTCGTTCTCGATATAACCGTTACGGAGGTCGCAGGTGCGGGAAGGATCATCGGGATCCGTTCCTGTGTAATCACCTTTGAAGACGAAGTCAACTTCTCCGCGGGTAAAGCGTTCTATGGCACTGTCCATGGCTTCAATGCTTCCGGGAGCGAGGGTATGCTGGTTCTGGTCGATCATCTCCACCCAGCCTTTTTCAAAACCGGCTGAAACGTCGGTTCCGTGGATCTTTCCGGCGACCACGGACTCGATCGGTCTGTTTTCCATTACCGCTTCCACAGCTGACAGCACATAGGGTTCCCAGTCGATCCTGGCAGTGATCAGCGAGGTTCCGGGAGCAACTTCCGACATGCTCTGTCCCCAGCCTATGTAATAAACCTCTTTGGTCCCGGAGACTTCCTCACAGGCGATGGCGGGACCGATGGTATCTGTATGCTGTGTGATGACCACACAGCCGTTTTTGATAAGCTGTCTTGCGGAACCGATCTCGTGGGCGTAGCTGCTCCAGGTTCCTGTGTAGCTGACCTGCATCTTTGCGGTGGGTACTATGGAGCGTACACCCAATACAAAAGCTGTGTAGCCGGAGATGACCTCAGAGGTGGGAAATGCAGCCACAAAACCTACGAGGGCCTGATCCTCCGTAAGGGTACCTTCTTCGATCATCTGCTCGATCTTCATTCCGGCAGCGATGCCGCTGACGTACCTGGCCTGATAGGCCTCACCCTTAAAGGTATGGTAGTTTTCCGGAACGGTCTGTCCGTACATGTCCATATAGGAAGTCTGGCAGAACTGGATGTCCGGATATTCCGGAGCAAGCTTGATGACAAGGTCGCTGTAGCCGCTGAAGAACATGATGTCGCAGCCGCCTTCGGCAAGTTCCCTGAGAGGCTCCTCCATCTCATCGTCCAGCACATTGCTGCAGGTCACAATTTCCACCTTCTCCCCGTATTTCTTTTCAAGGTCATCCTTGGCAAGGGAGAAGTTGTATGTATAGGGGGTGCTTTCGTCGTTGTCGTAAAGGAAACCGATCTTTAAGTGATCCCTTCCGCCTGTAAGGTTCATTAATCTGAACATCCCATGGAAAGCTGCCAGCAGGACAAGGCAGGTAAGCGCTGTTGTGATATATACTCTTTTCATTCCTCAGCTCCTTTATCTTTCTCCGGATCCTTCTTTTCCCCGTCTTCTACTTCGGAAGCCTGTATCTTCTTATCCTCTTCGGCACGCCGTGCAAGCTCCGTCTGGGCTTCGGCATTCTCATGCTCCGCCATTGTGATCTCGGCACGCTTCTGGGCGTAGAGCTCGTCGAGGTTGATGATGCCTTTCTCTATCAGACGGAGGAAGGCGTCCAGTGCATCAGGATCAAACTGCGTACCGCGTCCGCGCTTCATTTCCGTCATAACATAATCGGTATCCATGTGATTACGGTATATACGGTTGGAGGTCATGGCGTCAAAAGCATCGGCCACGCCGATGATACGGGCGAAGAGAGGGATATCCTCGCCTGCCAGCCCGTCGGGATAGCCGCGGCCGTCATAGCGTTCGTGGTGGAAGCGGGTGCCTTCTTCGACATGCTCCACCAGGGTGAAGTCCTTCAGTATCTCCGCACCCCTTATAACATGGGATTTCATCTTGGCATATTCTTCGTCTGTCAGCCTTCCTATCTTGTTGAGCACGTTGTCGGGAACGCCGATCTTTCCTATATCGTGGAGCTGGGCGGCCTTACGGAGGTTGGACAGGGCCTTGCTCCTTTCCCACCACTTAAAGCAGTTCATTTCCTCCGCGATGAGTACGGAGTATTCCGCCACACGCAGGGAATGCTGGTGCGTACGGACGTCACGGGCATCGACTGCGTTTGCTATTGCCATGACCGTCTCATTTGCCATGTTCAATTTTATCTGTTGTTGGTTCAGCTGTCTCTGTACCACCAGCCAGGTGAACCAGATGATGCTGAGTGAAAGGATGATGAGCATGTATACGATAAAGCCCGGTTTTTCGTAGATCTCACCCTCTTTTATCAGCGTGAATTTTCTCTCTTCCAGTATCTTCTCTCCGGCGCTGTCAAAGATCGCCAGATGGAAGGTGTATTCACCGGCAGGAAGGTTAACGCGGATGATAGTGTTCAGGTTGTTCTGGGGCATTATAGTCCACTGGTCGTCATATCCATCCAGGAAGTATCCGACATTGGGCTCCTGGATGGTATAGTTCAGGATCTCCGGATCCAGCTCAACACGGCTGACACCCTGGCCTACCGTGATGGCGCCCTGACGCGTAATGGGCTGGTCTACGCCGTCCAGCCTGACGGAGGCCAGCTGCATACGGTAGGAACGTACATCGCTGTTGTACTTTTCCACTTCTATCGCATATACGCCTGTGTCGCAGGGAAGGAATAATTCTCCGCTTTTGTTATACCAGTTCCAGGAATTGGCTGTCAGGGAAGTACCCAGGCCTCTCTTTGCGTCCAGGAGCTCCCATGCCATATCTCCGCCGCTGACCAGCTCGTCGCGCTCAACAACGTAGATACCTGCGCTGGACATGACGAAGAGGGTATCCTCGTCCCTGACCCAGATATCGTAGTTGTTGAAATAAGGAAATTTATCCAGCACGCTTATATTGCCGTTCTCATCCAGATAGCAGAGGCTGTTGCTGGTAACGATGAACACGCCCTCGGATTTCGGATCCTTAACGGTCCTTAAGATGACCTCGCTGCTGAGGCCGTCTTCGCGTGTAAGGAGCTTTGTCATCTCGCCGTCTTTCAGTATTGCTATGCCGTCGCCGTCGGTACCCGCGAGCACGGTGCCGTCGCTCAGCTCGGTCAGGGTAAGTATCATGGAATTGATAAGACCTTCATCATTGTGAATGGTCCGTATGATCTTGTGGTCACGGATATAGCTGATACCGCTGTCGCCGGCGGCAAGTATCGTTCCGTCGGAAAGACCGGTCACCACACGGGCACGGTTCCCGAAGCTTCCGTTATCCGCATTGTAGGCCCAGGATTCCCCGTCCGGAGCAAATTCCATAAGGCCGCTGCCGTAGGTGCAGACCCACAGATGATCCTGACTGTCCACGTACATGCAGCGTATGCGCCTGCCGGCCAGCTCCTCCGTCAGGCTGTTCGTGACCTGTTCCCTGCAGGCGCTGTTAACAACATCCAGGCCGGTATCGGTGCCGATGTAGTAGCAGTCCTTCCAGAAGACGATGGCGTTGACCACGCGGCGTTCCATGCCTATGGCGCCGTAGATATCCCTGAAGGGAGATTTTGCCATGCGCAGGAGACCGAGTCTCGAAGAGGTAAACCAGAGGTTCCCCTGGTAGTCATAGAGCATATGGTCTATGGAGTTGTTGAAATCGTTGGTGTTGATACGGTGATAGATGCCATTATCGATATAGGATACACCGCTGTCGGTTGAAACGAACAGGGTGCCGTCATCCAGGTAGTTCAGGTTGTTGATGCAGTTGACGTCCCCGCAGGTGATCACGCCGGTCTGCTCAAGAGTGTCATCTGAAACGTCATAGCTGTAGATATGGTTTGTAGAGGAACCTGCCATCAGGATCCCGTTCGGGGCGAAGGCGCAGCAGTTGAAGAGCTCATCCTCTCCCGGCAGCTGCAGCGAGCAGCGGATCTCTCCCTTATCCAGAAGGAAAAGGCGGCCGCCGGAGGCGACTGCTGCTACGTGTCCTTCATCATCGGCCGTTATGCTGTCGGCATAGGTTACCTCATCAAGGGTGTTTACGGCCTTAAGTCCGTTGTTCATGACCAGCACCTGAAGGCTGTCCGCGGTTCCCACATAGTAATATCCGTCTGAAGCCCTGATTATGGATTTTACGGTGTTGGAGGGCAGGCCGCTGGATTCATCCAGCACGTTGACCACTTTTTCGCGTATGACTATGGAAAGTCCGTTGTCGTTTGTTCCTATCCACAGACGGCCCTCTTCATCCACATAAAGGCAGTTTACGTTCCTGACAGATTCATAATCATCCACCCAGCGGAATTCCCGGCCGTTGTAACGGTACAGACCGGCATAGGTTCCTATCCAGAGGACACCGTCATTGGTCTGGGCGATGTCATTGGCCTCGCCGCAGGGCAGGCCGTTATTGCTGCTGTAAACGCTCTGGACGTAGTCGTTATAGTCTGTGGAACCTGCTTCCGGATCATCTTCGGCTCTGACGGGCATGTACAAGAGCATGCCCATGGACAGGCAGAGCAGGAGGACTGCCGCATGGCTATGGGTGGGAGGTGCAGTGTTTTCACTGTCGCGCCTTGCCCGTCTTATGAGGACCGCGATATATACAGCTGCGATCGTAAGTATCTTATCCGGGAACTCAATGAACAGCTGGCCCATGACCGTGCAGATGAAGGGAGTCCATTCCTTATCCAGAAGGTAGTCGATAACGCCGTCTCCCCACATATTGCCGGTATATCCGCTGTTGAACAATATGTTCAGCGGGACTGACACCACCAGGGCTGTGACCATTGCAAGGGTGGCGGCCTTCATAAAGCCGTAGAACTGGTTGAACCACTGTTTGCGGGCCGCCATACCAACGATGAAACCCAGGGCGATGCTGGTCAGGGAATAGGCCATGGAAAGATGGTTTATAAGACAGTAGGCCAGGTTCCCGGTGAGTCCGACAATAGCGCCGCAAACAGGACCGGCGATATAGGCACAGAGCGCGGTCCCGAAGGAATCGGCCCAAAGCGGGAGCTGCAGGCCGGCGCATATAGATTTTCCGCCAACGTTAAGACAGACGCTGACCGCCGTAAACAGGATGATCTGCCAGGTTTTCCACTTTTTCATATGATCAGACCCCCATCGGGAAGCTTTATTATCCAGAGAACATTATAACAAAGGAGAAATACAGTGTAAAGGCACAGCAGGCTGTACTTTTTGGCAAAAATGTGGTATCCTGTTAAGTTGTGTGACGTGTTTTTTGGGTAAAATGACGTAAATGGATGCCTTGCAGAGGATCAGTGATATGCGTATTCTGGTAGTAGAGGATGAAAAAGCGCTTGCCGAACTGGTGGCGGACAGGCTGAAACGCGACCGCTATACCGTGGATATAGCGGGTGACGGCGAAGAGGGCCTGGATAATGCACTGTCGGGGATGTATGATCTTATCATACTTGATATCATGCTGCCTAAACGGAACGGCATCGATATACTTAAAGAACTGCGGAAGAAGGACAGTGAAGTAAAGGTCATAATGCTCACGGCAAAAGCCGAACTGGAAGACCGCCTTCTGGGCTTCGGGAGCGGGGCGAACGATTATGTTCCCAAACCTTTTCATATCGATG
This sequence comes from Lachnospiraceae bacterium, assembly GCA_017518185.1. Classification (GTDB taxonomy): domain Bacteria; phylum Bacillota; class Clostridia; order Lachnospirales; family Lachnospiraceae; genus NK4A136. The sequence goes on along the minus strand of JAFWWB010000078.1, from coordinate 18,597 downwards.
AACTTGCCGCAAGGGTGAACGCCCAGCTGAACATAGGAAAGGCCGTCGATAACAGGCTCGTATTCGGCGATATAGAACTGGATTACCGCTCATCCAAGCTTCGCTGCACAGGCAGCGGTGAAGAGGTGGGTATGAACAATAAGGAATTCCAGCTTCTCGAATATCTTATGAGCAACCATGACAGGATACTGTCGCGTGAGCTTATCTACGACAGGATATGGGGCATGGATTCCGAGGCGGTATCGAACAATCTGGAAGCATACATGTCGTTTGTGAGAAAGAAGCTGAAGATAACCGGTTCGAGGGTTACCATCAAAACGATACGGAATATGGGCTATAGTCTTGAGTATGGGGCAGAAGAGGGATAGATGCGGGAATTACGGAGAAAAACAGGAACAACGCTCTTTGTGCTGCTCAGCTTTTTTCTGCTTGCCGTACTCCTGCTGCTGAATGTACGGGCTTATGCAAGGGAAGCTGAAAGCGTCAGGAGGAATCTGAACGTGCTTGAAGAGCGGAAGGGAGCGCCGGTGGGCGATCCGTGGGCGGGGAAGAAAGAAGCGGAAAAGAGCGGATCCGAAAAGAACATACCGGAAAAAAAAGAACCGGAAAGGACCGAAGATAACAGGGTACCGCCTGATGATATCCGCGATATGATGATCATGGATTATGAGCTCTATACCGCCACGATAAAAGACGGGCAGGTCACGGAGATCAATTCCCACGGGGAGGTTTCCGAGGATTTTGATGTTTATTCCGCGGCGGAGGAGATCCTTAAGACAGGGAAGAAAGAGCGCTCCCATACAGGTAATCTGTATTTTAGCAGTTATTCCTGGCTTTTCCACGGAAACGAGACCCTGGTGATCCTGAATGATAAGGAGATAAGACAGAAGCTTTGGGGATTGCTGGCCGAATCCCTGGTCCTGCTTATCGCCGGGGAGCTGGGGATAGTCCTGATCTCAAAGCTTATCACAGGATGGATAACGAAACCTGCGGAAGAGGCCTTCACAAGGCAGAAAGAGTTCATAGCGGATGCTTCGCATGAACTGAAAACACCGCTGGCCGTTATCATGACTTCTGCAGATGAGCTGAAGGTAAGTGATGAGGAAAAGAAGTATCTCGATAATATACGGTATGAATCGGACAGGATGAGCCGCCTGATCTCGGGACTGCTGGGGCTTTCCAGGCTGGAAAACAGTGAGGGGAAAGCTGCTTTTCATGAGGAGGACATATCGCTCCTGGCGGAAAAGACCTGCATGGCGTACGAGGCTGTTGCTTTTGAGAAAGGTGTCGCAGTAGAGACTGAGATCGGGGAAGGGCTGCTGTACAGCTGCAACAGGGATGAGATAGAGCAGATGATGGCAACGCTGCTGGATAATGCGGTGCGGCACAGCTACAGGGACACAACGGTAAGGATAAAACTCTCACGTGGAAAAGGAAAGAACAGCATAGTATTACAGGTGATGAATACGGGAGATCCTATTCCCGAGGAGGACAGGAAAAAGATATTCGAGCGTTTTTACCGCGGGGATAAAGCCAGGGGCAGGGAAGAAAACCATTACGGACTGGGACTGGCCATCGCAAAGAGGATAGCGCAGAACCATAACGGGGATATAGAAGCATTTTCCGAAGGCGGTGAGACGGTCTTCAGGGTGATGCTGGGATAAAGAGATCAGGTATTAAGAGAATGTAAAGGCATCGTGGATCTTCACGGTGCTTTTTTAATGTTCGTTTAAGGTTGGGATCTTATCATTACTGCCGTAGGAAAAAATCCACAGCAGAAAAGGGGGTAGCATTTTATGAAGAAACATATGTTTTTCGGCAGTGCGTACAGGAAGCTGGCGGCTTTTTTGTGCGCTCTCATGCTGGTCTCGGAGCCGGTGACGGTATGGGCAGCGGAGGCGGAGGAAGCGCCTGAATACAGCGGAGAAGCAGAAGATCCCTCGACTGCGTCTGCTGGCGCAGACTCCGCTCGGGATGACAATGAAGAAGCGTCTGCTGACGGTGAAGAAGAGGATGACAATGAAGAAGCACCTGCTGACGGTGTAGAAAAGGATGACAATGAAGAAGCACCTGATGACGGTGTAGAAAAGGATGACAATGAAGAAGTACCTGCTGACGGTGTAGAAAAGGATGACAATGAAGAAGCACCTGCTGACGGTGTAGAAGAGGATGACAATGAAGAAACGTCTGTTGATGAGGGCGAAGAAGACGTTGATGAAGAAGAGGAAGAACCGGAGAATGACGGCGCAAATGAGGCGGCTGTAGAGTTCAGTACGGCAGTCGGGATCGCTGCTGCGGATCTCAGTTCCGAAGATGCCGGCATTACGGCGTCATACGATGAAAGCGGGAAGGTCCTCACTGTCACGGTGGCGGAAAACGGGAGCTACAGCTTTAGCGGAGAAGCTGAAAATACCGTGATATGCGTGGCGGCAGGTCTGGATGATGTGACTGTCATTTTCTCCGGACTTGAGATCGACAACAGCGGTATAGCGGAGGTTCTCGGTGAAGACAGCCCGGCGCTGAGTGTGGGGAAGAAGAGCAAGGTCAGTCTGTCGCTTACGGGGAAAAACAGTATAGACGGCAGCAGTTCCGCTGAAGATCCCGAGGGGATCTTCAAAGCCGCACAGGGTACTCTTGTCATATCCGGAGCAGGCAGTCTTTCGCTTACCGGCTGCGGCGACGGCATTTCCGCAAAGAAAGGAAGTGTGACCATAGACGGCGGTACACTTGATCTCATTGAATGTGCCGACGGTATAAAGGCAAAGAACGGCAGTGTGACGGTAAACGGCGGAACGATCAACATCACAGACATAAGCGGCGACGGGATACAGGCTGAGGATGTGGAAATAAACGGCGGTACGATAAACATTTCGACTGTTTTTGATAATGCTGCAACCTCATATTATACGAGCGGAAGCAGCAGCACCACTCTGAATACGCTTACGGAAAACGGACAGAGCGGGACCAAGACCGAGCGTATCAACGTGGATACCGGAAGTCATAAGGGTATAAAGGCCGGTACAAAGGCGTCGACACAGATATACAGTGACACCGGCGAGACCGAAGTGACGGAGGCTTCCGGAGGTTTGACCATAACCGGAGGTACGATGACCATCGATACTACAGGAAGCGGTCTGAAGGCAGGAAAGGTTTCGGGTGGAAGTTATACGGCCTGTGCTGCAGGTACATATATCATAGGCAGCCCGGACGACGCGATACAGTCCAATAATGATCTGGAGATAAGCGGCGGTACGATCACCGTCAGATCCTCGGATGACGGGATCAGCAGCGCCGGAACACTGAGTATCACGGGAAGTGCGAAGATCGATATACAGAGGGCTTATGAAGGTATTGAAGCCGCGAAAGTCGTGATAGGAGAGAGCGGAAAGAGCACAGGGCCGGAGATCAGCATATACAGCTGCGATGACGGTATAAATGTTTCGTCAAAGACGGTGACCTATACCTATGACAGTGCCGATAATACGGACTGCTATTATACAAAGAGCTCGGTCTCGAATAAAAACAACAGCTGTACGGTGTACAGCGGAAAGCTGACAATAAAGATCGATTCGGGAAATGTGGACAGCACTCACAGCGTCACGCTGCGAAACGGAAGCGCATCAAGCACAAAGACACTTACATATTCCGCAGAGGCTGACGGCATAGACTGCAACGGCACTCTGGATATAGAAGGCGGAGAGGTATATGTATACGGCCAGTCAAGCGGAGCAAATTCTCCTCTTGACACGGACAGCGGATTCACACTGGGAACAGGAGCAACGGTGCTCGCAACGGGCTCAAACGATATGTGTTCCGAGAGCATTCCTTCTACAGGAGGCGCAGTATATCTGAGCATTGGCAGTTCTGCAGGAGGAGCAGGAGGACAAGGAGGCCCCGGAGGATCGGGATTTCCGGGACAGCAGGGAGGCTTCGGGCAGCAGAGCAGCAGCGGCAGCAGCATTTCCTTTACCGCCGGATCTTCTATCACGATAAAGAATGGCAGTACGGTGATATATGAGGGAACTCTCCCTTATGCGGGCAGCTTTGCCATATTCGCATCACCTGAGCTGGTGAGCGGAACGACATATACGGTTACTATAGGAAGCACGACGATGAGTGTCACGGCTGCACAGGCAGGGACAGCGTCAGGTCAGGGAGGTCAGGGCGGCGGATCCCAGGGCGGTGAAGTTATCCCGCCTTCACCGTCCGAGAATACGGCATCAGAGAACACGGTATCAGAGAATACGGTATCGGAGAATACGGCGTCAGAGAACACTGCATCCGAAAATACAGAGTCCGGGAATACGGCATCCGAAAATACAGTATCGGAGAATACATCGTCAGAGAATACAGCATCGGAAAACACTGCGTCGGAGAATACAGTATCAGAAAATACTGCATCTGAAAACACAGCTTCCGATAATACCGCCTCAGAGAACACAGTGCCCGGAAATACGGTCGTTGATGAAGCATCCGGCCAGGATGATCTGGTCGTCATGGTCAAGACAGGCGAAAACAGCTTCAGTACGGAAATGGTGAAAGGCCAAAGGTACTGCTTCGGAAGCGGTGTGTGGACAAGCTCCGATAACAGGACGGTAAGGGTTACGAAGAAGGGCGGTACGGCCATAGCGAAGAAGGCCGGGGAAACTATGCTGACAAACAGCGGAGCCGGCGGGAATATATACATAACAGTAACGGTGCATCAGCCGGCACTCAGCATCAAAAAAACAGCTATGACCACAGGAGATACGCTGGAAGTGAGCATAAGCGATACGGGAAGCATGCCGGTGACCTGGACCAGCAGCAATACTTCGGTGATACAGGTTGAGGGAGATCAGTATGCCGCAAACGGTACCGCGAAGGGAACCATAACCGCAGTGGGAAGCGGCAGCGCGAAGCTTAAATGTTTTGTCGGCGGGAAGGCTTATACCGCAAGCATAACCGTAAAAAACAGCAAAACAGCGCCGGTAAACATAGACATTTACCTGACCGTGGGGAAAACGACAGCCCTGAAGAACGGTTTCGCTGGGGGCAGCAGTATAAGCTGGAATGTGATCTCCGGAGACTCAGTAACACTGTCGAATACAGACAGGGCGAAGGTCACCTTGACCGCAGGGAATGAACCGGGGGATACCTTGATAAGCTGTACGATAAACGGGACAGATGTGTATTATACCACTGTGCATGTTGAGGACCCTTCATTGGACAATATTACTCCGGTAAAGGATGGGACACTCAATTACACATATACCATGAAAGTCGGGGACAGCTTTAAGATAAGCCAGACGGGACTGAGTCATGATGCATTATGGACCAGCAGCAGTAAAAAGAAGGCATTTGTTAATGAATACGGTACCGTTATGGCGCGGCAGAAAGGAAAGGTGCTGCTCAAGACAAAGATAAACGGAAAGTGGGTAAAGATAAGGGTAGTCATAACAGAATAAAAAAAATACGGAAAACGGGGCGAAAAAGCCCCGTTTTTTAATATTCGTTTAAGGATGAAAGATTATCATTCGATCATAAAAGGAAGAAAGGAAGTGATGGACATGAGTACATACAGGGAGGTTTTCAGGAGAACGGAGATCAAGTATCTGATCGACGAAGGACAGTATAAAGCCCTGATGAACTATATGGAGGGTATGGCTGAAGTGGATGCATACGGGCTTTCAAGGATCAACAATATCTACTATGACACGCAGGATCATCTGCTGGTGCGTACCTCGATCGAGAAACCGTTATACAAGGAAAAACTCAGGCTGCGTACCTACGGCGTGACAAAAGATGATACCAATGCATTTGTCGAGATAAAGAAAAAATATGACGGAGTTGTTTATAAAAGACGTATCTCCGGGGAATACGGGGAAATGTACCGGAGGCTGTCAGGAAGGGAAGCCTGTATGGGAGACGGACAGATAGCAAAGGAGATAGAGGCTTTCATAAGGCTGTATGGTGAGCTGGTACCGGCGATGAGGATCTGCTATGACAGACTTGCGATGGCAGGGATACAGGATAAGGATTTCAGAGTGACCTTTGACAGCAATATCGAATGGAGTACCGAGAGCAGGGACCTGAGAGAGGCAAAGACAGGAAGAGCGCTGCTCAAGCCGGGACAGTATCTGATGGAGATAAAGATAAGCAACGCTTTCCCTATCGGACTTGCTGATAAGCTCAGTGAACTGAAGATATTTCCGGCATCGTTTTCAAAGTACGGGGCAGGCTATGCGGATATGCTTCGCTGCAGCCGGGTGAGGATCACCGAAAGGATACCCGCCATGCAGGGAAGTGAAACAAACAGAAAAAGAACGAAAGGAGAGATGGCTTATGTATAACTATATTTTTCAATCAATACTTTCTGACGGTACTTTCAGCGGAACGGAGTTTATGATCACTATGGTGACAGCTTTTCTGTGCGGACTGATTATAGCGGGAAGCTATATGATAAAGAACCGGTATTCAAAGAGCTTTGTCACAACACTGGTGCTGCTCCCGGCTATAGTGGAACTTGTGATCATACTGGTGAATGGGAACATCGGCGCGGGAGTGGCAGTCGCGGGTGCATTCAGCCTGGTGCGGTTCCGTTCGGCACCCGGACGCGGGCAGGAGATAACCGGGATCTTCCTGGCGATGGCAGTAGGTCTTGCCACAGGTATGGGATATGTAGGTGTAGCGCTGCTGTTTTCCGTGATCGTTTCGGCCGCAAACCTGATACTCAAGCTGATGCACTTCGGCGCGGATGATAAGGGGATGCGGAAACTCAGGATATCAGTGCCGGAGAACCTGGACTATGAAGACAGATTTGACGATGCTTTCCGGAAATATCTGAAAGAGTATACCTATGACGAAGTACGTACCACGAATATGGGAAGCCTTTATAAACTCACGCTGAGCGTGATCCTGAAGGACAACGTTTCATCAAGGGAAATGCTGGATGAGCTGAGGACCTTAAACGGAAATCTCGATATCAGTCTCGGAAGGATGACGGAGGCAGAGGATGCATTGTAAAAAGATGTGAAGGTGGTATTATTATCAGGAAGGTGAGGAGGAAAGGGATATGAAGAAAAGAATGATGATGATAAGCATTATGGTAGCAGCTCTGATGCTGGGCGCCTGCGGACAGGCAGTGGGCACGGTGAGGACTATGAACGAAGAAACGGCAGTGACGCAGGAGAGCGGAAATGCAGAAGCAGGCACGAAGAAAAATACTGCAGTGGCAACGGTTGAAGTAAAGGATACTGACGGCATGTTCTCGGAAAGAGATCTGCTGCAGACTCCGGATCTGACGGATGCGGTTTATCTGACAGTATCGGACGGTGAGGATATAACCATCGATGAGGAAGGGATATATGTACTGAGCGGAAAAGCATCGGATTCAACGGTATATGTTGATGCTGATGACAATGAAAAGGTACAGCTTGTTACGGACGGTCTGGTGATGAGCAACACGGATACACCCTGTATCTATGTGAAGAATGCCGATAAGGTGTTCATTACCGCTCTGTCGGAGGATAACAGCCTCAGCGTGAGCGGAAGCTTCAAAGCTGATGGTGATACAAATACGGATGCTGTCATATATTCAAAGGATGACCTGGTATTCAACGGCACCGGGATGCTGGCCATATCATCAACGGATAACGGTATATCAGGAAAAGATGATATAAAGATCACCGGCGGAAGCCTTTTGATCAGTTGCGAAGGCAGCGCGATAGAGGCGAAGGATGAGATACTGATCGCGGACGGAAATATTGAAATAACGAACTGTAATGACGGTCTGCACGCCGAAGATGATGATGACGATAGCGCAGGATATATATACATCGGCGGAGGTACTATCGATATAAACGCGGCGGATGACGGGATCCACGCAACTGCGACCGTAATACTTGATGAAGGTGATATAACGATATCAGCTGCTGAGGGTATCGAAGCTACAGTGGTACAGGTCAACGGCGGTACGACGGATATCAAGGCCTCTGACGACGGGATCAACGCAGCAAATAAGTGCTCCTCCATGAGCCCTCTGTTTGAGATGAATGACGGGACCGTGAGCATAGCGATGGGAGCAGGGGATACGGATGGAGTGGATTCGAACGGTGACATCAGGATAAACGGCGGTACTATAAGCATTACCGGACAGTCAACCTTTGATTACAACGGAACGGCCGAATACAACGGAGGCACGATCATAGAAAACGGCGAAGAAACGAACACGATCACAAACCAGACCTTTGGACCTGGAGGAAACATGGGTGATCCCGGAATGATGGGCGGACACGGAATGAGAGGCCCGGGGATGATGGATGAGTCGGAAAATATGTTTAACCCGGAAGATGTGAATGAAATGCGGGGCCATGGTCCGATGGATGGTAACTTTCAGATGGAAGGCCCCGGAAGACACGGTCCTATGGAAGATGCAGGCGAACAGAAAGAATGATCAAAAACCCCGTCCACCGGATAGGATGGACGGGGGCTTTTTTGGTCTTAAACAGAAAAGGTGATCAATGCAGGTCTTCCCACTTCCAGTTTACGATCTCAGGCAGATCCACGCCGTGATCGCTTATGTACTGCTTGTGTTCCACCAGCTTGTCGCTCATCTTCTGGTAGAGATAAGCACCGCGGTTTCCGAGCTGGGGCAGGAACTTCAGCGCATCCTGTACCAGGTGGAAACGGTCGATATCGTTCTGGACGCGCACGTCAAAGGCAGTGGTGATGGTGCCTTCCTCTTTGTAGCCGCGCACGTGCATCAGACGGTTGTTATGACGGCGGTAGGTCATCTCGTGGACCAGGGTAGCATATCCGTGGAAGTTGAAGATGACAGGTTTGTTGGTGGTGAAGAGCATGTCATATTCCGAATCGGACAGACCGTGCGGGTGCTCGGTCTTGGGCACCAGCTTGAAGAGGTCGATCACGTTGATGAAACGTATCCTGATATCCGGAAGCTCCTTCCTGAGGATGGAGACCGCTGCCAGAGCCTCCAGGGTGGGAGTTTCACCGGCGCTGGCGAATACGATATCCGGCTCCTTTCCCTGATCGTTGGAAGCCCAGTCCCAGATGCTTATACCCTGGGTGCAGTGCTTGACAGCTTCGGACATGGACAGCCACTGCGGACGGGGATGCTTGGAAGCGATGATCACGTTTACGTAGTTGCGGCTCCGCAGGCAGTGATCCATGGTGGAGAGCAGGCAGTTGGTGTCGGCCGGCAGATAGATACGCACCACGTCGGCCTTCTTGTTGGCGATGTGATCCATGAAGCCGGGATCCTGATGGGTAAAGCCGTTGTGGTCCTGCTGCCATACTGTGGAGCACATGAGGAGGTTCAGCGATGCGATCTCCTCCCTCCAGGGCAGCTGGTTGCAGACCTTCAGCCACTTGGCGTGCTGGGCGCCCATGGAATCGATGATGCGGGAGAAAGCCTCGTAGGTATTAAAGAAGCCGTGGCGTCCGGTCAGAAGATAGCCTTCCAGCCAGCCTTCGCACATATGCTCGGAGAGCATGGAATCCATTACGCGGCCGAAGCGGGACAGATGGTCGTCCATGTCGCTCTGCTGTGCATTCCAGTCACGGTTCTCCACTTCAAAGACGGAAGAGAAGCGGTTGGAATTGTTCTCATCCGGCGAGAAGATACGGAAATTCTTTGCTTCCGCGTTGAGCTTGAAGACATCGCGGATGTAATCGGAAAGATTTGAGGTGTCCTGGCTCTCTTTTGAACCGTGGGCACCGGTATCAAAGGCGTAATCCCTGAAGTCGGGAAGCCTGAGGTCGCGAAGGAGTTTGCCGCCGTTGGCATGCGGGTTGGCGCCCAGTCTGGCGTCGCCCACAGGGGCAAGAGCCTCGATCTCGGGAAGGAGGCGTCCGTTCTCATCAAAGAGCTCTTCCGGCTTGTAGCTGTGCAGCCAGTCGGAAAGGATCTGCAGATGCTCGGGCTTGTCCATCATCACGGGCACCTGGTGAGCCAGGAAGTTACCCTCGATGCGGTTGCCGTCCACAACCTTGGGACCGGTCCAGCCCTTGGGCGTACGAAGTACGATCATGGGCCATACGGGACGTGTAGCGTCGCCGGTCTCGCGCGCATGCTTCTGTATCTCCTTGATGCGCTCTATCACCGTATCCATGGCCGCGGCCATCTGCCTGTGCATATCCATGGGCTCCTCGCCTTCCACGAAGTAAGGCTCCCAGCCGTTGCCGTGGAAGAAATCCGTCAGCTCCGCTTTGGAGAGACGGCCGAAGATGGTGGGATTGGCGATCTTGTAGCCGTTTAAGTGCAGGATGGGCAGGACAGCGCCGTCGCCCACCGGGTTGATGAATTTGTTGCACTGCCAGGAGGTGGCAAGAGGGCCTGTCTCGGCCTCGCCGTCACCCACCACGACCGTGGCGATGAGCTCCGGATTGTCAAAGATGGCGCCGCAGCCGTGTGCGATGGAATAACCCAGCTCGCCGCCTTCGTGGATGGAGCCGGGGGTTTCGGGAGCGCAGTGGCTGGGCACGCCGCCGGGGAAGGAGAACTGTTTGAAGAGCTTCTGCATGCCCTCCTCATCCCTGGATATATTCGGATAGATCTCGCTGTAGGAGCCGTCAAGGTAATCATTGGCGATAAAGAAGTTTCCGCCGTGCCCCGGGCCGGAGAGCAGGATCATATCCAGATCATAGCGCTTGATGGCGCGGTTACAGTGTACAAAGATAAAGTTCTGTCCGGGAACTGTCCCCCAGTGTCCCACGATCTTTTTCTTGATCATGCTCTCGGTAAGGGGCTTTTTCAGAAGGGGATTTTCCAGAAGGTAGAGCTGGCCTGCGGAAAGATAGTTGGCAGCACGCCAGAAACGGTTCATGTTCTCAAGCAGTTCTTCGGTAACAGGTCCTTTTTCAACAATGGTGTTTTCCATAATCCCGTATCCTTTCTTGTGAATGATGGCGTCCCGGATGGCTTAGGCCGGGAACGTACTGTACAGATGACACGTCTGGTCTAAAGATACTCCGATCAGGCCATTTAGTCAACGGTCCGGATCGGTCTCCGTACAACGTTTAATGTTGAAAAACATGAGGATATTTCATCCATTGAACTACCGGATGATCATTCTGTATAAAAGGCGATATAAGCATTGTCGCAGACGTTTCCGTCTGCGTCATAGCAGATAACCACTGCAGTGCATTTGTCAAAAAAAGTCTCCCGCTCCCTGTCGTAAAAACCATAAAGGACTACAACAGGGTTATCGCAGCTTGAGAAATCTGTCGCTCCGATTTTTTCCATCTCGTGCCGGAGGTTATTTCCCAGCACCGCATCTATCTCAGCGCGCGTCGAACATCCGCAGACATCCGAAACGTCAGCGGCCACTACGATCATTTCATCCCAAAATACCTGATATGAAAACAGTATCTTTTCGCATCCGTCCGGACGGCATATACGCTTTGAAGAGATCCCGGGCGGATAAAAGCTTCCGTTTGACCTGTACGCTGATATAGACGGTACCATTCTTTCCCCGTAAAAGACCGCTCCGCTTGCGGTATGGTAGCGTTCGCCCATTTCTGATAAATATATTACTTTATCCACGTTCAGCTCATCGATCTCTTTCAGAAGAGCCGGACTGATCCCGGGGATATCGCGGTATGTGACGAGAGGCCGGCTGTCTTCCACCTCCTGTGCCATGTTTTCAAGAATTTCAGCAGTTGAAAGGCCTTCAGCCGTCCCACTCTCCTCTGCGGCGGCTTCACCGCCATCCGTATCTGTTATTTCCGTAACGTCAGAGATCTCTGCAACAGCAGTTTTCTCTTTTTCGTTATCCTGCGTCTCTTTACCGCTGCCGCTCAATACATACAGAATAAAAAAAGCAGTGACGCCGGAAAGGAATGCCAGGACCGCCGCGGCAACAGGCAGCAGGACATGGTGCTTCTTCCGTCGTGAAGCAGCCGTGGGCCTTATATCATTGTAACGTTCCCTGTGAAGCGAGTGTAGTATCTCTTCGTAATGCTGTTTTTCCCTCTGCCGTTCCTCTTCTTTTCTGCGGAGCTCTTCTTCAAGGGCAGCGATCCTGCTCTCGTAATGCTCCTTTACCTGCCGGAGATAATCCCTCAGCTGTCTTTCCTGCGGCGACTGGCTGTAGAGGGCGTTCTTACCGGACATGCCTTCGATTCCCTCATTTATCACCATCAGATAATCCTGTACATGTCCGGAGTTATCCAGCTGTGAGAGTTTTTCCTTAAAGGACAGATTCTCATCCATCAGCTTTGTGACAAGCTGCTCCAGAGTGCTCAGCTTATCCTGATACTCTTTTATGGCCTCACTGCTCTCTCGGTGATAACGCTTATATTCTGCCTGTGCTCCGTCGACTGCGGCCTTTAGCAGCGTCTCTTTATCCGACAGTTCCTTTTCCAGGCTGTTGATAAGACGGCTTCTCTCTTCGGACGCAGCATTCAGATCCGAAATGCTTTCATTTGCTTTCTTCAGACGTTTCCTGCTTTCAGCTATCTCTCCCTGAAGTCTGTCCTGCTTTTCCAGGAATTTCAGTTCAAGTTCCTGACGCTCATTCAGCAGTTCTTTCACTCTCTTTTGAAGCTCTGCCTGCTGTTCCTTCACGGGGAGCAGCTGTTCATAGCGCTCATTCAGCTCATCATACTGCCTTCCAAGCTCCGAGAGCTGCCTGCCGTAATCCTCAAGTGCTGATTCTTTTTCATTTTTGAGCGCATAAAGCTCTTTGCTCAGTTCTTCTTCCTTAAGCTTTCCCTTTTTTGACGAATCCTTAAGTTCGTTTTCCAGTTCAGCGATCCTGTTGTCACGCTCAAGCTGGACTTCCAGGAATTCCGCCGCTTTTCTCTCATAGGCTTTTTTTGCTTTTGCAAGCTCCGAGCGCAGTTTTTCGGCATCAGCTTCAGAGTATTCTAGCTTTTCGGGAGTGATGAGTTCGTCCAGCTTGTTTCCCTCAAGGTCGCGGACTATAAAACGGCCGCCTTCTTCCTCAACCGTACAGAGTTTGTCTGTGTTGCATCCCGGGAAATAGCTTCCCAGCTTCTGCAGCAGAGCTTCCGAAGAGTGGACGATATCACTGCCTGCGCTTTCGCTTATTAGATTTTCGGGGATATTTTTTGTGTCGTAGTCTTTTTCGGAAAGCTTTGTACGGAATCCCAGTTCCTTATAAAGCCACAGCAGAAGGATATATACACTTCTGAGCATATCGGGATAGCAGTCTTCCCGGGAAGGCATGGTATCGTGAAGGAAAGAACAGGAAATGCGGTTTGCGCTTTTGATGAGATCGGCGTTGCGTTTGCCGAATACCCTTATGAATTCAAATTCGTTGCTGCGGTTCCAGTAGCTTCCCAGCATGAAGATATTTTCGGGATAGTTTGCCCGCTTCATTTCCGAAACGAATACGCAGAACTGCTCAAGCACGAAACGTACCTTCAGTGCGCACTTCTCGTGGTCGGAAAAATAGCAGCCCTCAGCCAGGGATACGTTTTCGTACAGTGCCCGGCATGCAGGATAGTTTAGATATTTATCATTGTTAAGGAAAGCAAAGTTAGACATATGATTTAAGCTGGCTTCCTATGCAATAATCTGTGTGGCTATTTTCTTTATTCCTCTCTGTGGTCGAAGACGCGCTGGGTCTTCTTTTCGGAACGGGGCAGTGTTCCCACGGGAACCACCGTGACCCTGGGAGTCACGTTCATCTTTGACTTAAAGGCTTCCCTTATCAGTATGCCTGTCTTCTCAAAGTTAACGCGTCCTTCGGCTTCGGCAGTGATCAGGATCACGTCCTTGTTTATCTCATCATCATGTGCGATGTTGATATTGTACTCACTTGATACGCCGTCGATCTGGCCCAGCAGCTCTTCAACCTGGCTGGGGAACATGTTTACGCCGTGAACCTTGAACATATCGTCGCTTCTTCCGCGGATGATGTCCAGTCTGGGATACTTGGATCCGCAGGGGCATTCTCCGGGTATGATGCGGGACAGGTCGTGCGTACGGAAACGGATCAGCGGAGCGCCTTCCTTTACGAGAGTGGTTATAACGATCTCACCTTCTTCCCCGTCCTCAACGTTCTCTCCCGTTACGGGATCGATGATCTCTATGTAGAGATAATCATCCCAGTAATGCATGCCGCTCTGCTTATCGCAGTTGATGCCGATGCCGGGGCCGTAGATCTCGGTAAGGCCGTAAATATCGTAAAGCTCAATACCAAGCTTGTCATGGATATATTCTCTTTTTTTGTCGCTCCAGCGCTCGGAACCGATGACGCCTTTCTTTAAGCAGATGTCTTTCTTCATACCGCGGCGTTCTATCTCCTCCGCAAGCAGGAGCGCATAGGAAGAAGTTGCACATATAACGGTGGCCTTCAGATCCACCATCATCTGAAGCTGTTTCTCGGTATTGCCCGGACCCATGGGGATAGCCATTGCACCAAGTTTTTCGCAGCCGGCCTGGAAACCTATGCCTGCCGTCCAGAGTCCGTATCCCGGGGTGATCTGAAGGCGGTCCTTATTTGTGATGCCGGCCATCTCATAACACCTTGCAAACATGACAGCCCAGTCATCCACATCCTTTGCGGTATAAGGTATTATGACAGGCTTGCCCGTCGTACCCGAGGATGAATGGATACGCACCACCTCCTCGTCGGGAACTGCCTGTATCCCCAGAGGATAGGCATTTCTCAGATCACCCTTGCTTGAAAAAGGTATCTTTTCAAAATCCTCCTGTGAGCTTACTCCGGAGATACCCGCTTCACGGTATATCTTTCCGTAATAACTGTCGGTGGCAAGCAGACGTTTGATCTGCGCATCAACCTGCTTTAACTGGGTTTCATTCAATCTCATTTTTCCGGCTCCTCTTCTTTTATTTTTTTCCGATATCATATCCGCTCATAAAAGCCTTTATATTGGCTTCGCGGAACTTCCCGGGTACTCTCTTTTCTATCTCGGCGATAAGGGTCTCCTTCTGCATGCCGAGCCGTCCGCTCCCTGCCGCTATACCCAGCAGCAGTATGTTCAGGAACTTTACCGAACCGAGCTTTTCACATTCAGCCACACCGTCAGCGAAGATACAGCCTCCGCGCTTATTCAGATACTCCGTCATCTCACTCCCGTCATAGCCCGAACCGGAGAGCGATGCTGTCACGGGTTTGACCGCGGCGGTATTAACTACGGCTATGCCTTTCTGTGAAAGATAGGCGATATTCCTTACTACCTCCGAAGGTTCAAAGCCTATGATAAGATCAGCCTTTCCGAGAGGGATCAGCGGAGAATACGCCGCTTCTCCGATCCTTACGTGGCTTGTTACGGGGCCGCCTCTCTGGGCCATTCCTATGGTCTCTGCCGAGTGAACGGTGTGGCCTTCTGCCATTGCGGCAGCCGCGATGATCCTGGAAGCCAGCACGGTACCCTGGCCGCCCACTCCGCAGATGAGTATATCTTTATCCATCATGATGCACCTCCGATCGCCGATACGGGACATACCTGTGCGCACAGGCCGCATCCGGTACACAGGGAAGCATCGATGTTCACCCGGCCTTCCGTTAAGGACAATGCCGGGCAGCCCGTTTCACGTATGCACTTTTTACAGTTTACGCAGCTGTCGGTAATGACGCATTTCTTCGAAGATCTTTCAATGGCGATACAGGGCGACTTGAATATTATCGCCTTTACACCTTCCAGAGCGGTGCATTCCTTTACCGCGGCCACGGCCTTTTCAAGATCCAGCGGATCGACCGTTACCACCTTTGTGAGTCCTATGGCTTCCAGTATCGCCGGTATGCTGACTTTCTGCGTTACATGACCCATCATATTCCTGCCGGTTCCCGGGTGGGGCTGGTGCCCCGTCATGGCAGTCGTCGAATTATCAAGGATGCAGACGGTGATGTCCGCTTCGTTGTACACTGCATTGACAACGCCCGTAAGTCCCGATGCGAAGAAGGTGGAATCGCCTATGAAAGCAAAGGCTTTCCCTTCCTTTTCTGCCCCCGAGCTTGGCTCGGGGGAGCCCGCGCCGGCTTTGAGGCGCTTCAAAGATTTGCCGTTAGGCAAAACTTCCTTATCGATATGTGAGAAGCCCTGGGCCATGGTAACGCCGGCTCCCATGCAGAGGCAGGTATCGACCATATCCAGTGGCATCGCATTTCCGAGGGTATAGCAGCCTATATCCCCGCAGTAATAGGTTTTCTGCCCTTCCATGGCTTTTTTCACGGCATAGAAGGAGGCCCTGTGGGGACAGCCCGCGCACAATACCGGAGGTCTTGCCGGCAGGGGCGGGATCTCCTCAGGCGCCGCCTTTTCAGCTTCCTGTATGCCGAGATATCTTTCAAGTATGGCTTTTGCGCTGTCGGCGCTGTTCTCGCCCATGGCGGGTACATGCCCCGTCAGCTTTCCGTATACCTTGACGGACAGCCCGTGCTTTCCGGCCAGCTTTAACAGCTGCTCTTCCAGATAAGGGCTCAGTTCCTCCAGACACATTACCTCTTTTACGCCCTTCAGTTTCTCAAGCACAAAGCTCTCGGGGAAAGGATAGGCTGTGGCGATACGGATATGCTTTACTTCGGGATGATCCTTTAAGAACTCCTTTGCGTACATATAGCTTATCCCGCCGCTGAGCACGGCTTTTTCGGAGGCTGCTCCCTCCGTGGTATTAAAACGGTATGAAGAAAAGTCCTCTCCGATACGAACATTCCTTTCCTCGATCATGCCGTGATTCTTATAGGAAAGACGCGGGAATATCACGAACCGTCCCGCGTCCTTTTTGAAGCCGTCAAACTCCTTGGGTATATAGGTATCCGGAGCTTCTACGGAAGCATAACCGTGGTCCACACGGGTAGTGGGCCTGAAGATGACCGGCGTTTTATATTTTTCCGAATATTCAAAGGCATCCTGTATCATCTCGAAGGCTTCCTCGGGAGAGGAAGGATCAAAGACGGGGATACGGGCAAATTCGGCAAACCTTCTGCTGTCCTGCTCGGTCTGCGAAGAAATGGGCCCGGGGTCGTCAGCCGATACCACGACCATTCCGCCCTCTACGCCCACATAGGCCAGGGACATGAGAGGATCTGATGCCACATTCAGTCCCACCTGCTTCATGGTGACCAGTGCCCTTGCTCCCGAGTAAGCAGCTGCCGCCGCGACTTCCAGAGCTGCCTTTTCATTTACCGACCATTCCAGATGGAGCCCTTCATGGGGGTATTTGGCGATGGTCTCGATGATCTCGGATGAGGGCGTGCCGGGATAGCCGCAGGCAATATTAACGCCTGCTTTCAGCGCCCCGAGGGCGATCGCCCCGTTTCCCATTACATATTCTTTCATATACGTTTCCTTTCCGGACCGCTTAGTATTGCATACGAACACCATGATATTTTACTGTATGGCTTCGAGCTTTGTCAATCGCAGGGTTTTCTGCGTGGCTTTCCTGATGACATATGCCTTTGCAAATATGATGAAAAGCCCATAATTTTCCCGCACTGTGATCGTATAAGGTATATAATACTCTTTAGCAAGGAGCAATGGTGATATGAAAAAGAAAACGATCATTATCATAGTAATTGCAGGAATACTGGTGGTATTGGCAATAATATCGGTCATCATTTTAATGCAGTTGAATGATCCCGGGCAGACAAACCGGGAGAGGGGGCGCTTAGATCATATCGAAACAGCTGCGACGCCGGCTGCGCAGCCCGGATTGAACGGCAGTTTTTCACCTCTGGTAACAGGAAAGACGGGAACGCACGTCTATTATACCGATAACGTGTTTAAGGACAGGAATCTTAAACGTTCTGAAGAAAAAGAGCTGAGAGACTGTCTGGAGCAGGCCGATAGAAAACTGGATGAGGATATCCTGGTAGTAGGCTGGTGCAGGCAGTCTGATGATAACAGGCTCATGTTTAATGCATATCAGTATTTTGACGGAGTAGTAGTTCCGGAGGTGACTTACAGGTTAACGCAGGATGGAAGCATGAATATCGAAAAAACAGGTGATACCCCTGCCATCCGTTCTCTTGATACAAGCGGCATGACCGAGCCCGAAGAATTGTTCCCTGTTGTTGATGAACTGGCTGTGCAGCATGAATCGGAATTGAATATGGATCAGGGTAAGGAAATATACGTAGTCTATAATCCGGAGTATGACGTATTCAGGGATGAGCTGTACTATTATTTCAGGATAAATGACGATAGCCGGATCAGGATCGACGCCAAAACCGGGGATATCCTCGAAGAGTATTACTTCAACGGAGAGTTCATCGATTAAGCCCGCTCATTTTACGATGTAACTTTACAGGCATATTGTCATATATGGGGGGATACAGATCACATCATCTTTAATGCTCAGATTCTTTGGATGTATGATATAGGCTCCCCCCATTCTTTTTCCGTATGCTTCCCTGAATTTAGTTAAGGACCTGGTCGTTAGATCACTGATAATCTTTGGTGTATGCGCAGTTATGAGAAGCGGCCATCTTTGGCGTACACGCACTTTTGCGTTAACTGGGAGAACGTTACTATTCACAGCCCAATAGAAAAAAACTGAATAAAAATTTTGGCGTCAGGAAACAAGGCGGGGTTGAGCATCCGCCATTAACTCCGAGAGGGAGTAAGGAAATCCGGCTGTAAGACGTGACAGGGCATCCGTTTCCG
>JAFWWB010000077.1 GCA_017518185.1 Lachnospiraceae bacterium | reverse complement strand
TGGTGCCGTCCTTCATGTTGAACGAGCCGCTATCGACGAACACGCCGCCGCCGCCACCATCGATCGTGCTACAGTCGCTGATGGTACCGCCCTCCATAGTGAATGTACCTTCATCGACGTACACGCCGCCGCCGTTATACGCAGTACAGTGGTCGATGGTGCCGCCCTTCATAGTGAATGTACCGCCATAGACGAACACGCCGCCGCCTTCATTACTATTTCCGCCGGTAATCTTTCCGGTTTGATCTTCGCTGGTGTCAATAAGGGTCAGCTTACCTGCCACCCGGATGACACTGCCGTTACTATCAGCAGCTTTACCTGCAAGCCCGCGGTCGATGGTGTGGCCGTTCAGATCGAGGGTGACGTTCCTGCCCGACGGGATCATCAGCATGGTATAATAATCCTCGTCTGCGGTGACATCGTTTGTCAGTGTGACGACATCGTTGTCTTCATTAAGCTGCGAATTCAGATTCATCCAGGTAAGCTCCTGATCATCCGTATCCGTCACCGTGATCTCATACTCCACTCCGCCGATTATGACCTTCATCCACTCCTTGGTGCTGAAAGCCTTATGGGCAGTGACGATCCATTCGCCTCCCTCATTTTTTTCAGCAGAAAACAGGGATGTGTTGCTGACCTCCACAGCGGATGCCTCGCCGGAAAGACCAACGGTGCTTAAAATCTGCGCTAACTCCACCTCGCTGTCGCCGGGAAGGACATACTGCTTGTTGTCATAGGTGAATTCCACGGTGTAGAAAGAAAAGCCATCGGTTTCCACAATGGCTGTATCGCCGTCGGTCTCCACCTCCAGTTTTTCAGCGGTAAGCTCTGCGCTGCTTCCGTTGTCTGCCTCCTCATTACTGCTGTTCTCAGGATCGTCACCTTCCTTCGGGGCCGCTTCCGCGCTGTCGCCGCCGTTTTGTGAATCCTCTTCTACGATATGATAAACATTCGTTGTAAGGTTTGCGTCCGCAACCTCCTCCAGAGTAAAGAAAACCTTAACCTTAGTTTCATCTGCAGGCTGTATCTCCTTGCCGTCCTTATCCAGCACCTTGATGTCATAGGTATAGGAAACGGCCACATTCTGCTCTTCGGGACGCTTATCCTCCACGGCTTCCTCTGCTTTTCTTTCCTCGGCTGCCGTCACCTTCTTAACGGAAAGCTCTGCCCCCTCCGGGAACACGCCCTCCTCCGCTTCCACCGTGATCCTCACGCCGTCTACGGACCTGCTTTCCTTAAAGGCAGGGGTTTTCTTCTCCTCTGCAGCCTTCTCCTCTTCCTTTTCTTTATCGCCGTCGGAGGCAGCCTCCTTTTTATCAGCTTCCTGCACATCCTGCTTTTCGGCCTCGTCCTCGGAGCCGTCCTTCGCTGCCTCAGTCGGGTTCGATTGTTCAACGGGAACCGTCGCTTCAACCGGGGCTTCATCCCCGGTTTTATCCTCCGTCTGCTCCGGTGCGGTATCGCCTTCAGCCGCGGTCTCATTCTCCGTCTGCACCGGCGCTTCCGCCGCGGTCTCATTCTCCGGCGTTTCCGCCGCGACTGTCATTTCCTGCATGGTGACCGGTTCTGCCGCATTCTCCTGCTTAACGGTTTCCTCCGCAAACGCAGTGACCGGCAGCTGTGCCGTCAGCAGGATCGCCGCCATACCTATCGACACTGCTCTTTTCCATCTTTCCTTCATGTTCTTCATAATCCCTCTCTTTCCATCTATCTCCAAAATCTGCTTCACATGGTTTTGTACTTCTCAAGTATCAATTCCTTTTGGAACGCCAGTTCCTCCATCGCATCAAACCTGTTCTCCGGGATATACACAAGCCCTACCGCATATCTCGTAACCACCGCAAGCATCAGGTGGAGCGTCTTGGAAAACATCTTCTCTTCCGGCTCATTCGTCCTTAAGGTCTTATCCTGCTGCGCCTTTAGGTACATCCCATGAAACTGCTCTTTAAGCCTGTCTATCATCATCTGGTAAGGCCGTAGTGTTTCCGTGTCAATATGTTCCGATTGTACATACACATTGAAGAACTGGTTAAATCGAAGCAGATCCCTTTGGTTATTGTACAGCAGCAGGAATGAATCCAGATAAAACTCGAATATCTCTGCCGCTGTCATTCCTTCAAAGTTTACAGTCGGCCTGCGCTTCCGGTTCCCTTCTTGAAACTGCTCCCACTTCCAAGTAGCCACGGCAACTACAAAATCGGGCTTTGATCCATAGTACCGATACGCACTGGTACTCCCGCAGCCAACAGCCTTCGCGACATCCCTCATGCCAATGGCTTCAATGGTCTTCGACGAAAACAGCTCGTATCCCTTCTGCAAAAGCTCTGTCCTTCTTGCCTCTGTGTTTTCTTCTCCTTTGGCTTTACTCCACATTACGCTTCTTCCATTTCTAATATTTTGGTATCGTAAACAAGCCGTATTTCACCGCCAACATGGAACATAGTGTACCATCATAGAAATCATTCGTCAAGAAATCTCTCACCACTATCAGTCCGATTAGGTAGTTAAGCTATAAAATGAACCAACGATGGTCAACTTCTTCTTCGGCCGTAACGGTGCCGGGAAATCAACTGTCGCTGATATTCTGAAAAACCATCCGGAAGACGTCGAGTGGGAAAACGAAGACCATGACAGCCGTGAAGTGCTGCTATATGACCAGAGATTTGTGACCGATCATTTCAGGAACAGGGAAAAGGATAAAAAGAAGATCAAGGGCGTGTTCCTTGTGGATAAGGCAAATGCCGTCAAGGGTGAACCGCAGCCCATATGGGCGGTTATTTATTCCTTCGTAAACCTTTCTATCCTGCATTCGTGGGTCTTGTCCTTTTCGTCGTAGTTTACACCCACGAACAGAAGGCCGCCTTTATAATCCTTTAGGGAATCGAAATACTTCTTCTCCTTTATCTGGTCCAGAGCGCTTTCTGCGCACCTGTTATGTTTAAGCTCTATGATCATGGCCGGAAGATCCGGTACAAAGGGTATGAAAACCACATCCGCAAAGCCTTTCCCCGTTGTCATTTCCTTTATGACGGTATATCTGTTCAGCGCATAGATATATGCCAGATATATGGCGCTCTGAAGAGCATCTTCATTATTATAACTCCGGTTGCTCGTCACGTGGATATGGCTCTCATCAAGAGCCCTTGCCACCGCTTCCTCATCCCCCGCTAATGTAGCCTTCAGCAGCTCCTTTGAAGCACTCACTATCTTGTCGGTAGTTTCATATTCAGGCTCCACTGCTATCGCATTCAGCCATTCCTGACGCACCTCGCTATTGGGGATATGGCAGGTCTTCTCTTTTCGATCATATGTGAGATAACCGACATGAAGCAGATATGTAAAAGCATCATCCCTCGTCCGGAAGGAATTCATTGTATTCAGGTACTGTGTTACATTAACATCTGCGCTTTCTCCTGCCAGCATACTTATCACAGCATCCCTGATCCCGGCATGATTTGCCCGGATCCTGTCTGAGATCACCTCGTAGCTGGATGTCTGCCCCCAGTAACTGCCAAATTCTTTTTCCTCTATGCTCCTTACTACAGACTCGGGATTATACAATTCTATTCCGTTCACCAGATAACCGTCATACCACCGCCGGCATTCTTCGTAGTCAATCCCATATCCTTCACACAGATCCCGGACTTCATCGTCTGTAAACCCTGTATACTCTGTCAGTTCTCCGGCATTCAGTATCGTGTACTCCCTGAAATTATTAAGCTTCGACTGTATCTTATCCCTGACGATCGGAAGTATCCCGGTAAGATATGCCAGCGATATCGCGGGACGAAGTGTAGCGCTCTTGAAAAGACCGTTTAAGAAGCTCAGAAACTCGTCGAACAGTGCCTGCGGCACCTGCTCACGTACAAGGACATCATATTCATCTATAAGGATTATAAAGGTCTCAGATGTAGCTGTGAAAACTCTCAGTATATTCCTGGCCAGCGAATCATCGTTCCTTATATCACAGCCCGGAAACTGATCTTTCAACTCTTCAGCTATATCCGCCTCAAGTGTTGTTATCAGTTTATCTTTATTCCTTAAGTTCTGATACTCACTGTTTAAGTCTATCTTTATCACATTGTACTTATTCAGCTTATCCTCATATCCCTCTGCCTTCGAGATCTTAAGCTTTTCAAAAAGATCATGCGAATCACAGCCCTTCGAATAATAGGCCGATATCATCTCGCTTGCTATCGTCTTTCCGAAACGTCTGGGCCTTGATACACAGAGATATTTATTATCCCGGTCTATAAAGTCATTCAATGTCTTCAGCATCATAGTCTTATCGACATAGATTGGCGCTTTCAGCATCGATCTGAAATTTTCGTTTCCCGGATTCAGATATATTCCCATGATGATCCCCTCCCGTTAATTCTTCCATTATAACAAAAGCAGGCGGCTTTCTCAAGCCGCCTGCCTCTTTGTAGCTGCAGACGAGGTTCGCCACAGCAGTACCGTTGCTGCCCATGCTCAGCTTTGCAGATATGATTTTCCCGGGGACATAAAAAACCGCCGGATAAAGGGTGCGAGACCCCTCATCCGGCAGATCCTTATCATCTCACTGTTGCCTGGCTGGCGGCTTTAGTACATCCCGCCCGCACCTGCGCCTGCGGGCATTGCGGGAGTATCCTCCTTTATGTTGGCCACAACGGATTCGGTGGTCAGCAGGGTGCTCGCCACGCTGGTAGCGTTCTGCAGTGCGCTCCTTGTAACCTTTGCGGGGTCGAGGATACCTGCGGCTACCATATCAACATACTGCTCCTTAAGTGCATCGAAGCCGATGCCTGCCTTGGACTCGCGGACCTTATTGATGATCACGCTGCCCTCAAGACCGGCGTTGCCTGCGATGTGTGCCAGAGGAGCCTCAAGAGCCTTGAGCACGATGTTCGCTCCGGTCTTGATATCACCCTCCATGGAATCAGCCAGTTTTGCGACCTGCTTTGCAGCATGGATATAAGCGGATCCGCCGCCGGCGATAACGCCCTCTTCCACTGCAGCACGGGTAGCAGCCAGAGCATCCTCCATACGGAGCTTTGCTTCCTTCATCTCGGTCTCGGTAGCTGCGCCCACACGGATCACCGCCACACCGCCGGAAAGCTTTGCAAGACGCTCGTTCAGCTTCTCCTTATCGAAATCGGAAGTGGTCTCTTCGATCTGATGCTGGATCTGGGAAACCCTGGCCTTGATATCCTTTGCCTTGCCGGCGCCGTCAACTATGATGGTGTTCTCCTTCTGAACCTTCACGCTCTTTGCACGGCCCAGCTGCTCCAGAGTGGTCTCTTTCAGATCCAGACCCAGCTCTTCGCTGATCACTTCACCGCCGGTCAGGATAGCGATATCCTTCAGCATTTCTTTTCTTCTGTCGCCATAGCCCGGAGCCTTC
>JAFWWB010000076.1 GCA_017518185.1 Lachnospiraceae bacterium | reverse complement strand
TTTTCCTTGCCGGGCGAAAAGCGAATTGGTCTTCGCTCGCCCGCCTGCGTCAAATTTATGCACTCTGACGAAAAATCTCAGCTCAACTTTATTGAGCTTGCGCGTGATCTGACGCACAGGGGTTGTGCGGTATTGCCTATGTCAAAGTTTATCGGTATTTGAAAATGTTTACTCAAACAGCTAAGGAAAACAAGATATTTCTTCGGTGCTTCCGCTCGGGAAAATATGTGAGCTGCGGATTTTTGACTGTGTATTTTACACAGAACAGGCTGCCGTATAACCGTTTCGGCATATCCGTCGGAAAGAAGCAGGGCGGCGCTGTGCAGCGCAACCGCATAAAAAGAATATTCCGTGCGGGCTACCGTCTGACGGAGAGTGAGTTCCCGATAGGGTACGATATCATCTTTGCTGCGCGCAATGACGCCTGTGAGAAGAAGTCGGGGGACGTTATCGGGTTTATAAGGAGCAGAGTGCTACCGAAGATAAACGATCCCGGAACGGCCGCTTCGGCCAAGAACAAAAACGGTAAAAAGAAATGATCCTCAAATATGTATTTATGCTGCCGATAATGCTTTACCGGAAGCTTATCAGTCCGCTGTTCCCGCCAAGATGCAAGTATTATCCCACCTGTTCATCCTATTGTCTTGAGTCATACGGCAGGCACGGTGTCATCAAGGGCACCGTTCTCAGTGTGTGGAGACTGCTCAGATGCAATCCGTGGAGCCTCGGCGGAGTGGACAAGGTACCGGAAACGCTTACCTATAAGGATATTTTTACGGGAAATATGAGAAAGAAAAAATAAGGGATCCTGTTCCGTAACAAAGGCCGGGATCTGTATGATAAGGAATGGTATGAATTATGTTTAGTCTTTTCGCAACGCCTTTGGGCTTTCTGATGAAGGGCTGCTATAAGCTCATCGGAAATTACGGTATAGCCCTGCTGGTATTTACGCTGCTGACAAGACTGCTGATGCTGCCTCTGAGCATCAAACAGCAGAAGAGCACTGTCAGGATGTCTATGATCCAGCCGGAGCTGGAGAAGATCAAGAAGAAGTACGGAAAGAATACGGAAAAGCTGAATGAGGAGACAATGGCTCTCTATCAGAAGCACGGAGTCAACCCTATGGCTTCCTGCCTGCCTATGCTCATCTCAATGCTGATCCTGTTCTCCATGATCCCCGTTATCTACGGTCCTCTGACCTATGTTTCTGACCTGGACAAGGATACCGTTACCAAATCCAATAATACAATATCCATGGTGGCCGCCGTTTCACAGGAAATGAAAGCAGACGATACCACTATGGCAAAGCTCCTGGAAGAAAACGGCAACGACTTTGCTAAGGTAAAGGAAGTTATCGTAAAGGAAGACAGCAAGAACTATAAGAATACCTATAAGCTCTTCGGCATAGATTCCGATACTGAGGACGACGAGAAGAAGGATAAGGAAAAGCTCTGGAACGAGTTTGTCGATATCTTCAAGAAGCATCCCGATATCGATACCTTTATCACCAATTCCGAATATATATCCCAGAGCCTCGTGGTGTCCCGCCCCGAGCTGGCTACATTCGATTTCGTTGATACATCCAAGGCAGATGCAAAGTATAAGGATATACTCCCGAACAGTGTGGTAGAGTTTGCCGAGGGTTTCAAGTATGAATTTTTCGGGCTCTCACTGGGTGCTATACCTAATTTCTCCAGCTGGCTGGCTATTATCCCGATTCTTTCCTTCGTACTCCAGCTGGTGGTCACCATAGTTTCCAACTTCTTTACAAGAAGAAACAATCCTGCTCAGAAAATGGGTATGGCTATGAAGATAATGCTCTTCGGTCTGCCCCTGTTCTCTCTGTGGATCGCATTCGAGTATCCTGCAGGTCTTGGTCTGTACTGGATCTACTCCTCGATGTTCGCTCTGCTCCAGACCATATTCCTCAACATTATCTATACTCCCGCAAAGATCCGTACTCAGGTCGAGGCTGAGATGGAGCGCAACAAGGAGCGCCGCAAGAGCGGAAAGCTCACATTTATGGAGCGTGCCATAGAGATGCAGAAGGATCAGAAGGGCGAAAATTCCGGAAGCAGATATGACGACGATGATGACGACGATGATGGTGAGGAAAGCGAAGAGAAGAAGCTCTCCAAGGCCGAGCTGAAAGAGCTGCAGCGTCAGAAGCTGAACGAAGCAAGGAAAAGAATGGCGGAAAAATACGGCGACGAATATACGGAAGAATAATATGGATATCCGCCTCTAATAGAAAGGAATGGTTCATGTGAAAAAAACATTCACAGCTGCCACAGTCGAAGAAGCGAGACAGGCAGCAGCAGCCGATTTCGGAGTCGGCGAGGACATGATCACCTTCACGGTGATCGAGGAGCCCAAAAAGGGTTTGTTTGGCAAGGTAAAGGGTGAGGCAAAGGTCGAGGCAGAGTATGAGCCTCCGCTCACTAAGGCAGACATTGCAAAAAATTATATGCTTGAAGTCATGAAGGCTATGGGCATAGCAGATGCCTCCATAACAGTCAGCGATGCTGAGAACGGCGCACTGTTCGAGCTTTCCGGCGAGGGACTTGAGGAGCTTTTGGGCAAGAAGGGAGAACTTCTGGATGCATTCCAGTATCTTTCCTCGTTAGTATGCAATAAGGTTGACAGGGATTATTTCCGCATCTCCACAGACTGCAACGGTTTCCGCGAGAAGAGAAAGCAGCAGCTTGAGGAACTGGCAAGAAAGATCGCAGCCAACGTTAAGAAGAGCGGCAGGACCTCAGCGCTGGAGCCTATGAATCCTTACGAGAGACGTATAATCCACGCTGCGGTATCGGAGATCGAGGGAGTTACCTCGCGTTCGACAGGTGAGGAGCCTTACAGAAAGGTACTGATAAGCTCGACCGAGCGCAGACCGAGAAACAATGATTTCCGCGGCAAGGGCGGCAGAAAGGGCGGCAACCGCCGTGACAGAAAGCCGAAGGCGCACTACGACATCACGACTTCTTTTGAGAAGGATTATAAGAGACCTAAGCCGGAAGATACCCTTAATGCTGGACTGTACGGCAAGATAGAGTTCTAAGGCAACACCGCACAACCCACGGCTAACGCCTCTGCA
>JAFWWB010000075.1 GCA_017518185.1 Lachnospiraceae bacterium | reverse complement strand
TCCATTTCCGGATTCCAGAATACACAGTTCGAGCTGGCAAACATGGCCACCAAGGTCCAGGCTGCAAAGCTGCCGGTCTACCAGGCTGCCATGAAGAAGGCCGAGTATCAGAAGAACGACAAGATATCCTATTCCGTAGAAGCGGCAATGGCTAAGCTCTGTGCAGCCGAGGTCGCAATGGAAGTCACCACCAAGGCTGTACAGCTTCACGGCGGTTACGGATACATACGTGAATATGATGTTGAGCGTATGATGAGAGATGCAAAGATCACAGAGATCTACGAGGGTACCTCCGAGGTGCAGCGTATGGTCATCTCTGCGAATATACTGAAGTAAGGAGGGAAGCTTAAAGTGAAGATCATAGTATGTATAAAGCAGGTTCCCGATACAAAGGGCGGCGTTGAGTTCAACCCCGACGGAACACTGAACAGAGCAGCAATGCTCACCATAATGAACCCTGATGACAAGGCAGGCCTGGAGGCAGCTCTTCGTCTTAAGGATCAGTACGGCGCAGAAGTGACCGTTCTCACCATGGGTCTTCCCAAGGCAACGGATGTGCTTCAGGAGGCAATGGCTATGGGCGCTGATAAGGCAGTCCTTATCACCGACAGAAGACTGGGCGGCGCAGATACCTGGGCTACCTCTTCCACCATCGCAGGCGCCATCAGAAATCTGGAGTATGACCTGATCATCACCGGCCGTCAGGCTATCGACGGTGATACCGCACAGGTTGGTCCCCAGATAGCAGAGCATCTCGGACTTCCCGTTATCTCCTACGCTATGGATATAAAGGTTGACGAGGCTGCAAAGAAGGTTACCGTACAGCGTCAGTATGACGACCGTTATCATGTGATCGAAGCAAAGATGCCCTGCCTCATCACCGCTCTTGCAGAGCTCAATGAGCCCCGTTACATGAGCGTAGGCGGAATCTTTGATGCCGTAAAGGCAGAGATCACCACCTGGGGCAGAGATGACCTCAAGGATGTGGATGACGCAAACATAGGTCTGGCAGGTTCTCCTACCAAGATCGCAAAGGCTTCCGATAAGGTACGTAAGGGCGCCGGTGAGAAGAAGGCATTTGATTCACCGGAAGAGTCTGTAGCTTACATCGTTGAGAAGCTGGATGCAAAGCACATCATCTAATTAGGGAGGAGAATCAAAATGGCATTAGAAGATTACAAGGGCGTATATGTCTTCGCACAGCAGGTGGACAATGAGATAAGCCCCATAGCATTTGAACTGCTGGGAAAGGCTACGGATCTTGCAAAGCCCCTTGAGACTCAGGTTACTGCAGTGCTCATCGGTTCCGGCGTAAAGGATCTGGCAGGCCGTCTTGCCGAGTACGGTGCAGACAGAGTCATCGTTGTGGATGATCCCGAGCTTAAGGATTACCGCACCGAGCCTTATGCACACGCGCTGGCTTCCGTTATCAATGAGTACAAGCCCGAGATCATGCTGGTAGGCGCTACCGCCATCGGCCGTGACCTTGGCCCTACCGTATCCGCACGTGTGGCTACCGGTCTTACCGCAGACTGCACCCAGCTGGATATAGGTGATTTCCCGCTGAATCCCATTCCCGGACAGGAAGACAAGCAGAAGCACAATCAGCTGCTCATGACCCGTCCCGCATTCGGCGGCAATACCATAGCTACCATCGCCTGCCCGGACAACCGTCCCCAGATGGCTACCGTCCGTCCCGGCGTTATGCAGAAGCTGGATCCCGTTGCAGGCCGTCAGGCTGAGATCATCGAGTACAATCCCGGCTTCACACCCAATGACCGTTATGTCACCATCAAGGAAGTGGTCAAGGCTGTTTCCGATACCGTGGACATCATGGATGCAAAGATCCTTGTTTCCGGCGGCCGTGGCGTAGGTTCTCCCGAGAACTTCAAGATCCTTGAGGAGCTGGCAGAGGCTCTTGGCGGTACCGTTTCCTGCTCACGTGCAGTTGTTGACGCAGGCTGGAAGCCCAAGGATCTGCAGGTAGGCCAGACCGGCAAGACCGTCCGTCCCAACCTGTACTTCGCTATCGGTATATCCGGTGCCATCCAGCACGTTGCAGGTATGGAAGAGAGCGACGTGATCGTTGCCATCAACAAGGATGAGGATGCTCCTATCTTTGATGTGGCTGATTACGGTGTTGTCGGCGACCTCAACAAGATCGTTCCCCAGCTTACCGCGGCTATCAAGGCTGAGAAGGCTAAGAAGGCAGCAGGCTGAGAAAGGAAGAAACACTGATGATGAAGGGCGATCCGCTGCGGGTTGCCCTTCTTTGCTTATGGAGGATCCATGCCTGTTTACAGATTGCCTGAAGATAAGATTATTTTTCCCGATCCACGGCTTGCAGAGGAGGACGGACTCCTTGCTTTCGGAGGAGACCTCAGCACGGAGCGGCTGCTGCTTGCATATTCAAACGGTATATTTCCCTGGTACAACGAGGGAGAGCCGGTCATGTGGTGGTGTCCTCAGGAGCGCTTTATCATAAGACCGGAGAATATCCATATATCACACTCCCTGGCGAAATACATGAGAAAGCACGAGGTCCGGATGTCCGTGAACAGGGATTTCGCGGATACCATGCATCGCTGCAGGATGAAGAGAGAAAATGCAGAAGGGACCTGGATCACGGATGATATGGAAAAGGCCTATGGGGAATTGAATCGCAGGGGATATGCCATGGCGGTGGAGGCCGTTGTTGACGGTGAGATCGCAGGAGGCTTGTATGGGGTGGTGATAGGAAAGAATTTCTTCGGTGAAAGCATGTATTCGGACAGGGAAAACGGCTCAAAGCTGGCGCTGGTACTGTTGGCAGAGGATCTGAAAGAGAAGGGTTTTCACATGATAGACTGCCAGTTCCACACGGATTTCCTTGAGAGTATGGGCGGCGGGTATATATCCTATGAAGAGTACATGGAGATGATAGACAGATAAAGCGACGGGGCTGTGTGCATCACAGCCCCGTTTCGTATTTTTTTGATCAGTTTACGATATGTATTTTTCAAGGCCGGCGACGAGACCCGGGATGCACTTCTCGTCGAAGGGAGAGTCCAGGCCAACGGCGTGGAGCTCATTCTCGTAGAAGTCGCTGACGGAGAGGCGGCAGAGCTTGAGATAACGCTCCCAGGCATCCTTATAGTCCTTGTCCATCATGAGTTTGAACTGCATCGCAACACTGCTTGCAAGGACATAATCTATATAATAGAAGGGGCTGTGGAAGATATGCCCCTGGCGCTGCCACCAGCCGCCCTCAGCGAAGAAGGGATCACCGGCGTAATCCAGCCAGGGACGGTACTGTGCTTCCAGTTCCTTCCATACCGCCTTGCGCTCTGCAGGCGTCAGTTCAGGCTTCTCGTAAACTATATGCTGGAATTCATCCACCATGCAGCCGTAGGGCAGGAAGGTGATGGAATCCTCAAGATGCATGGTAAGGTAATCTTCCTTACGTTCTCCGAAGAATTTCTCCATCCAGCCATAGGTGAAATACTCCATGGACATGGAATGGATCTCGGCGGTCTCCATGGTGAGTTCATTGTGCTCGCGTATCTCGTCGTTCCTGGTAAGATAGCCCTGAAAAGCGTGTCCGCATTCATGGGTGATGACATCCACATCCCCGGAAGTGCCGTTGAAGTTGGCAAAGATGAAGGGAGAGCGGTAATCCGGCAGATAGGTCATGTAGCCGCCGGCCTGCTTGGTCTTGCGGCCCAGTACGTCAAAGAGCTCGTGCTCCTGCATGAAATCAAAGAACTCGCCGGTCTCAGGGGAAAGCTCGTGATACATGGCCTGTCCCGCTGCCAGTATCTCTTCGGGGGTGCCGGAGGGAGCGGGATTTCCTTCGGGGAAGAACACATCGTTATCATAGCAGTAAAGTTTATCTACGCCTATGCGGCTGCGGCGCTTCTCCTGCAGGCGTGTCACCATGGGAACAAACTCTTTCTTTACATGCTCACGGAAGCGTTCCACCATGTCGCGGTCATAGCAGTTGCGGTTCATGCGGTAGTAGCCGAGCTCCACATAATCCTTATAGCCCATGGCCTTAGCCTGGGCGGTACGGTTCTTGACCATCTTGTCGTAGATCTCGTCTATCTCAGCCGTAACGCTGAGGAAATAATCGCTCAGAGCTTTCCAGGCACGCTTTCTGTGATCCCTGTCTTTATGTGTCAGGTGGGGACGCAGCAGGCTGATATTGTAGACCTCACCCTCGAAGGGGATCTCGGCTGTAGCTATGAGCTTGTCATAGCGGCTCTGCAGTGCGTTCTCTTCCTGAACCAGGGGAATGATCTTTTCATCCATGGCCTTTAGGGAGATCTCGATGTTCTTAAAGGCAACGGGCCCTATCTTTTCTTCCAGATAGGGACGGAAGGGGGATTCGAAGAGCACCTTCTGATAGCGGTTGGAAGCCTCAGTGAACTCTGCGCGGAATTCATCGTAGTGGTCGTTCTCGGCTTCATAGAAGGGATCGGTAGTATCTATGGTATGCCTTATCTCAGCCAGGGTCATCTCGGTAATGATATGATCCACGAGCTTATAGGTCTCCTGGTGTATGGCGAACTGCTCCTCGCCGCTCTTTGCGGCCTTGAGACGTTCCGTCAGTTCGGAGAGGCTCTGCTTCATGCTTTCCGTATCTATGCGTTCATAAGGCATTTCGTTAAATTTCATGCTGTGTCCTCGCTTTCGTGTTGGTAAAAAACAGTTTATCACAAAAAAGAGAAGTATTAAACAATTTTTGATAAGTCCCTGTGAGGAATTTTATTTGTTTTTGACGGGAGAATTTAGTATAATGTTGTTCGTATGCAGGAATGAACGGAGAGAGATATGCGGATACTTATCACGAATGACGACGGAATAAATGCGCCGGGATTACGGATCCTTACGGAAGCGGCAATGAAGCTTGGCGATAATGAGATATGGGTAGTGGCCCCTGCGGAGGAATGCAGCGCCATGAGCCACCGCATCACCCTGCGGACGAAGATACCGGTTAAGGAGGTCTCATTTCCCCTGGAGGTGGCAAAGGCATATTCCGTGGGAGGCACGCCGGCTGACTGTGTTAAGGTGGCACTGGCATATCTTATGAAGGACGCGAAACCCGATGTTATCTTCTCGGGCATGAACTGGGGATATAACAGCGGTTTTGATATAATATACTCCGGTACCGTGGGTGCGGCCATGGAGGGGATACTGAACGGCATACCTTCCTTCGCCTTTTCCAATGCGGCATACATATCAAATGATCTGGCTATAGCTAAGCTGCCGGAGATAATAGAAGAGCTGCTGAAAAAGGAGCCGGACTTAACCGGCATATGGAACGTGAACATACCGGGCTGTCCCGTGGAGGAATGCAGGGGCATACTCTGGGACAGGAAGCCCGCGGCAGTGCAGTATTATCAGGATAATTACAGCACGGAGCCGGCTGAGGAGGGCGTACTGCTCACGGTAAAGGGCATACCCATCGAAAACGGCATACCGAAGGGCACGGATATCGAAGCCCTCGAGAACGATTACATTTCCATTGGACGTGTTACCAATATGATAAAGGGAATTTTTGGTAAAGGAGGGGGGCAATGAACATATCTCAGTATGTAAGAGCGGATAAGACCAGGATCCAAAGGCTCGAATACTACCTTTCGCTGGGCTACAGCGAGAAGGCATCCGAATTGCTGGCGATGCTGACCTATGGCAACGGGGATCTTAAGTTTCTTGTAGACAGTCTTCCGGAGCAGAACATTATGGACGCGCTTTACGCTTTCTTCCTTGAGGCACCGGGAGAAGACCCCGGTTCCATAATACACAACTATTATTTTAAAAACAGGACGTTCACCGATCCCGGACCGATGCTTGGAGCGGGTGCAGGCGGAGGGCCGATGGGATTTCTGGGCGCCATCTTCAAAGGAAAGGGAGCTCCCGTATCGAAGGCGAGAGGCCGTGCCCATATTGTGGAGGATGCAGGCTGTCCTCTTCCCGTTGAGGAGGCATGTATAGATGAGGATATCTGTGAGGAACCGCCGGAGCTGATGGGTGATGCCATGGCCCTTTCTGCATCCGCAATGGGAGCCGGAACTATGGCGGCGCCTGCAGGAGCTATGATGGGCATGATGATGAATGGAGCTCCCGGCATGCCTGCGCCTGTGCCTGTCACACCGGAGCCCGGTCTTACTGAACTCACTGCTACAGACAGTTATGAGAATATCGAAGAGAAGGATGCAGAGTCGGTACTGACCGCACCTACATCCACCTTCAGGATGACTACCAACACCGCATCAACGGGCGTGGTGCTCAACCAGATAAGGGAAGGCAGGAGAGTGGATCTTTCACAGGTAAGGATAGAGGAGCTGCTGAACTACTTTTCATATGAGGTTGATGCGCCCGAAAATGAAAAGTTCCGCATAAGCACTGAGCTTAAGGAACTGGGAGACGGCAGGGACATGCTCTTTGTCCATGTGGGTGCTGCCAGCGAGAGAAGGGAGAAGCAGAACATCGTCATACTCCTGGATGTGTCGGGAAGCATGGGCTCCCAGGCAACAGTGACACAGCCTGCCCTGGCCACTATCGTAAGCAAACTTAAGGCAGGAGACTGCTTAAGCCTTATCACCTACAGCAGTCAGGATGAGACCGTGTATGCGGGAATGAAGATCGCAGGAGACGGTGATAAGGAAGATATCATGGGCCGGATACTGGGGATAGAGATCACCGGCTGCACCAACGGCTCAGCAGGTATCGAGACCGCGTATAAGACAGGCGGGGAGAATTACATAAAGGACGGCAACAACCAGGTGATACTCATCACCGACGGAGACCTGAATTTCGGCATTACAAAGAAGGACGGTCTCAGGGACCTGATAGAAGAAAAGAAGAAAAGCAATCTCTTCCTTTCGGTGATAGGTACCGGGCTGTATAATTATAAGGACGACAAGCTGGAGGTGCTCTCCAAACACGGCAACGGTACCTATTGTGTGGTGAACAGGCTTGAAGACGTTGAGAGATCCCTGAACAGACGTTATGACAGCCTTACCTCCATAGTGGCCAAGGATGTTAAGGCACAGGTGGAGTTCAACCCTAAGTATGTTTCAAAGTACAGGCTTCTGGGTTACGAGAACAGGGCGCTGAAGCATGCCGACTTCACCAATGACGCGGTCATCTCCGAACCCTATGGAAGCGGAGGATACGGCGTGGCTCTTTACGAGCTCTTCATGGGAGATGCCTCAAAGGAGGAGCAGCCCCTGAAATACCAGACAGCTGTGCTGACTGATACAGAGGAGATCGCCACCGTAAAGGTGCGTTTCAAGGAGCCGCTGGAGGACACGAGCACGGAGATATCGAAGGCGGTGGGAACGGAGTGTAACGGCGGAGGAAATCTTATGCTGGCACGTTTTATCTACTGCCTGGGTGAGAAGCTCAGGGGTTCGGATAAGCTGAGCGCGGATGGCGAGGCTTTCTATAAGAGCATGACCGACGGGGATGAATACATGACGCTTCCCGGAGAGAACGGGGAGGTATTGAAGATGCTGGTACAGTACATCAGTAATTTGAAATGAAGATCCCTGCTTCAGCATAAGTTCGGCGACGAAGATCAAAGATCTTCTGCCTCACTTATCGACTCCGCTGCGCTGCGTTCGGGATGACATGATAAGTGGCTGGGCTTCGGAGCAAGGGTTCTGAAATGAATATTTTTAAGGAGGATATAAACTATGGCATGTTTTCTTGTATCGGCTGCTGAGGCAGTGGTGGTGACCACAGCGAAGCACATCGAAGCGAAGAAGGAGATCCGTATCGAGGAGAAAGGCGGTAATACGGAGACCGCCGAAAGCAGGATCCCTATGAGCAGGAAGCTGAAGTGGCTTTCCAATATGCTCTGGGGCGGTGTGGCACTGCTTCTGTTTGAACACATCTGGCACGGAGAGGTGGTACCCTGGTTCCCCTTCCTGACGGCGATGAACAGTGCGGAGGATACGGCGGAAATGCTGCATGAGATGGCCACGGTCGGCGTATGCATGGCGGTGCTCATCAGCGTGGTATGGGTTGGTATATGCATTGCTGCAGACGCTCTTGCGAAAAAGAGCGCAGCAGCGGAAGGAGGCAGGGCATGACACTTCTTATAACCGTATTTGCGGCAGTGGCCGCAACCCTTCTCTGGTACAGGAGAAAGGATGACAGTATGCAGTTCGGCTTCTTAAGCCTTATGTACTGGGGCGCTGCCCTGATGTGGACCGTTGATGCGGTGTTTGAATATGCCGAGCTGGGGGCTGATTATTTTGCACCCGAGGCAGCTGATATGCTTAACGATGCATTCCTGGGGCTTTCGGCTGTTGCTCTGGGTCTGGTGATATGGCTGGTGAGACTGCTCATCATGGATCCTAAGGGCTCTGTAAGGATGGCACTGAAAAAAGCGGCTTAAAATATTTATTCGAGAGGAGACAAGATGAAAAAGAGACTGATCGGAACTGTGTGCGCAGCTGCGATGTTACTTGCAGCATGCGGAAATGAAGGGGGCGGTGCAGCGCCCACTTCCGCAGCGGCACCTACGGAGGCAGAGAGCAGCGGAGAAGAGGAAGTCTCCGGGGATATCGAAGGCTTTACCCCTGAAGATGAGTATGACACTGTCGAAGAAGTGGAGATAACTGCTCCCGAGGGTTATCACCTGGTATGGAATGACGAGTTTTCGGGAAGCGCCCTGTCGCCGGATGACTGGAATTATGAGGTACATGAGGTGGGCTGGGTCAACCACGAGCTTCAGGAATATGTGGCCAGCGAGGAGTATGCATATGTTAAGGACGGCAATCTTGTTATCCAGCCGGTAAAAAAGGAAGAAGGCGGAAATGTTTCCTACTACTCCGGACGTGTGAATACCCAGAACCATCACGATTACAAGTACGGATGGTTCGAGGCAAGGCTTAAGGTTCCAAAGGGTAAGGGTTTCCTTCCCGCGTTCTGGATGATGCCCCAGGATGAAGATTATTACGGACAGTGGCCTAAGTGCGGTGAGATCGATATCATGGAGGTACTGGGAGACGAGGTCAAGCGTAATTACGGCACCCTTCATTTCGGAGAGCCCCACACCCAGCGACAGGGCACCTTTGATATGGCAAACGGCAATTATGCCGATGATTTCCATACCTTTGCCGTGGAATGGGAGCCCGGAGTCATCCGCTGGTATGTGGACGGCGAGAAGTATTTTGAGACCAGCGACTGGTTCTCGGCACTGGGGGACGAGGAGAGACCTTATCCCGCACCTTTTAATCAGCCTTTCCACGTGATACTGAACGTGGCCGTGGGCGGCGACTGGCCCGGGGATCCCGCACCGGATACCGCCTTTGACGAGAATGCCCAGATGGTGGTTGATTACGTACGTATCTTCCAGAAGGACTCCTATGATGAGAATGTGGAGAGACCTGTGGAGCAGCTGGATTTCAGAGAGGCTGACGAGACCGGAAACTTCGTATACAACGGTGATTTTGGAGAGGTTGAAGACCTTACCGATGAAGAAAACTGGAAGTTCCTCATTGCAAAGGGCGGAGAAGGTGCTGCTGAGATAGGAGATCACGAGATCATCATAACCTCATCCAACGAGGGTACCGAGGAGTATGCGGTGCAGCTGGTACAGCCCTGCATGCCCATGGAGCAGGGATCCAAGTATGTATTCACCTTTGAGGCATATGCGGAAGAACCCCGTACCATCAAGCCTGCCATCACCGCACCTGACGTAAACTGGATACGTTATCTGGAGGATACCCCAGTGGATCTGACCACTGAATGGCAGAGCTTCAGCTTCTCAATAGATATGACAAAGAAGAGTGATGACAACGGACGTGTGGAGTTCAACATGGGTAAACAGGGCTCCACCGCTACGGTGCACATAAGGAATGTAAGACTTGAAAAGGTTGAGTAAGCCGGCGTCAGGGTTTAATATGGGGCCGTAAACTTACCGGAACCTTGAGCAGAAAGGAAACGGATCAGACCTTCAGGACTGGTTCGTTTCCTGTTATATAGGGCATATATCTTGGCCGCGGGGATGCTCATGGGTCCTGTTCGCGGTATACGAAGAGAAAGGAAGGCATGAACATGAGAAGAGACAGGATGAGGGGAAGGCGGATACTGGCTGTGCTGACGGCAGCGGCGCTGATGCTTCAGGAACTGCAGGTGCTGCCTGTGCATGCGGCGGAGGAAGTGACGGAGCCGGCGGATGAGGACGGTTATGACTGCGGACTTCAGGAAGTGACGGAAGAGGATCCGTATGACGACAGTCTTGATGAGGAGACGGAAGAGGAAACCGGAGCGCCGGACGGTCAGGACGGGACAGAGAAAGAACCTGAAGAGAACGGTCCCCGGGAGGATACTGAAGAGGAGTCAGACGGCTTCGGGGCCCCCCCGGCCGGAGATGATGAGGAAGCGGAAGAGGCCTTTGAAGCTTATGAGGAAGAATGGGAGGAAGGATCTTCAGAGGATCAGGCCGGTGATGATGAAGAAGCAGTAGACGCTCCTGAGGCTGATGATGCTGAGATCCCCGGCGCTGACGGAGGCGGAGCCGAGGCAGTGGATGTTTCTGATCTGGCCGGCCTTAAGGCTGCTCTTGCCGATCCTTCCGTAAAAGAGATAAGCCTGACTGCAGATGATACGGAGACGGTAAGAGTGGGGGCGCTTACAGCTTCCGGCTACGGTGCAGTGGTCAAAGGTCAGAAGACCCTTCATCTCGGCGCTTCCTTGAGGATCTCGGGCTGCAGCGGTATGAAAGCTCTGATCCTTGTGGGGGAGGGGGCGGTCCTTAAGCTGGATGGCAGCGGAAGCCTGGAGTTTACTCCTGTAAGTGGAGGCAGCGACAGTGACGGAAGTGCCATATTCAGTATCGCAGAAGGCGGTGAATTCCATGCCACAGCGGATTTCAGCGGAAGGATCAGCGCCATGGCCGGATCCCATCTGGCTTCCGCCAGCTGCTTTTATGCGGTTTACGGCTCCAACCTGGTGCTTGAGGGGCCCAAGGCTTCCTACAGCGCTTCCTGCGGGGAAGACGTATACAGGCCTGCGGGCGGTATCATATACGACCCTACAGGCGCTCATATCCTGCTGAAGGGCGGTTATTACGAAGGAAACAGCTATGTGTTCTATACCGGAAATAACGATAACAGCAACATCAGGGATTATCTTTACAAGGATATAATGGTGGGGACCGGGACAGCCGGCTTTAACGACAGGTCACATGGCAGGCTTTCGAGCTTAAGCCTTGCTGCTGATTCGGAGATATACAGCGAAACAAAAGAGACAGAGTATTACCGCTATTCTATGACACCCTTTGACAGCGAGGATCTGGCTCCCGGCTCCGTCTTCCTTAACGGTGGGGAGAGCGGCACCATACGGTTTGTGCCCCATAAGTTCACCCTTGTCGGCTGTAAGGCAAAGGTGAAAAGGGCCGGTGAGGATCTGGAATTTCCGGATGCCGGAAAGGGTGAGGAGATAAGCTTCCCTGTTTCGGTCACGGATGCGGTACCCTTTTTTACCGACAGGATAATATTTGAATACTCATACAGCTTTGATGGCCGGGAGTACGGCATGACGCTTGAGAGGGATATCTATGAGAGCAGGGGCACGGGCAGCGTACATGCCGGCACAAAGGAGGATCCTGTTCCCGTCAGCACTTATCCGCAGCTTGCAAGAGCCCTGGCGGATCCGGATGTGGATCATGTCCGCATTGATAAGGATATAGACGCCATGCGACTGGCGGTGAGCATTGAGGATATGAACCGCTTTTACCAGACCTACAGGATGACCGGGAACATCGAAGCACTCGAGGAACAGATGGCAGCCTCAGGATCGCCGGATGTGAATTTCGATGCCGTAAACAGCCTGCTTGGGGCGGATCTTTCCACAGGTATGTTATGGATAAGGGATACAAAGCATCTGATCCTGGAACATGATCTTACCATAAGGAGTCTCAAAGCCGGACGAAGGGTCAATTCGGATGCGTACGGGATCTTTCTCCGTGAGGGGAGCTGCCTTACCGTTTCCGGTACAGGGACATACAGATATATTTCGGAAAATCCCCCTGAGGACGGCCGTGATACAGCCGCAGTGGGAGTGAGCGGGGCTGAGCTTATACTCGAAGGCGGCAATATAGAGGCTAAGATAAGCAAAAGCCCGGGACTGGTAAGCGCGGTCGATATGTACGGAAAGCAGGCAAAGCTTACCGTAGGTGAAGGCTTCGGAAGGATCACGGCAGAGAGCGGCAGGTCTTCCGCTTCCGTGCTTGAGGGCTTTACCACGGCTGCGGTGCTTATGGGATACGGAAGCTCGGCATACATAAGCGGAGGAGTCTTTGACCAGACCGAAGCCGAAAACCCGGATCTCTCAGCGGGCCTTGCCCTTTTTTGCACCCGCGCGGAGGGACAGCTTTATTATTCCTGCGGGGAGATAAAGCTCTATGGCGGCTATTTTCCTGCCGGGATAAAGAAGTACTGCTACGATCAGGGATCGGAAAGAAATGTTTTTTCCAATATGACCGTAGAGGAGATCGATGCCCTTGTATACAGCGGCTCTAAGGTGGAGCATAACTTTGTCCCGAGATACGGCTGGAATGTGGATGCGGTGACGGTCAGCTCAGCCACCCCCGTGAAGAGTGTAAATATAGACAGCTATTTCAACACGCCCATGGACGGAGCGGAGCCTGTCTTCGAAAAGCCGGCGGGCAGCGGCTGGAAAACGGATGAGGTGAGATGGACGGATCTGTCTTCCGGCAAAGCCCTTGCCGCGGGGGATAAGTTCCTTGAGGATCACAGGTACAGGCTTGAGCTGGATCTCTCTTCCACCGGGAAATACGTATTCTCGGATGTGACAGAAGCGGGCTTCTTCGGTACGGTTGTGGAGCTTGTCAGGACCGGTGATAAGGATGTGAGGCTGTACAGGACCATGGTCTGGGACTACGGCCCCTGTGCCTCACAGCTCATCAGAAAGGTGGAGATACTGTATCTTGCGATGCCGGAGTACGGGAAGAAGATCAGTGAATGCGAGAGCTTTGCGGTGACAACGGGAGGTATCGGGGTAAAGAATGTGAGCTGGTCCGAAAAGACTGCCGACGGAAGCTGGGATCCGAAGACCTATCCCACAGACACCTTTGGGATGGGAAAAGAATACCGGGCAGGTTTTGCCCTTACAACGGAATATACGTACAGCTTTGACCTCGAGAACATACAGATCACGGTAAACGGTGAGCCGGTGCAGGCTGAGGAGGGCAGCAGCGCGGGAGCATTATTCTTCAGCAGGGTTTATACTCCGGAGCCGGTGATCTTAAGCAGCATAAAGGTCAGCGGCCTGCGTGCCCCGGAAGCCGGAAAGACTCCCGATAACGAAGTGGAGGTGGAAGGCATATTCCTTGAGCCCGATCCGGAAGTACAGCCTTATGTGAGCTGGAGAAATGCCACTGACGGCAGGGATATGAAGGAGGACGACTCCTTTGAAGCGGGAAAGACATATCTTGCCACGATAAGTCTTGCCATCAGGAAGGATAACGGCTTAAGCGTTGCGGAGTTTGGCGGGGAATTGCAGACATATGTCAATGGGGAGCCTGCCCGCGTGAGCGTTCTGAGCATGGGCAGCGGCTTTATCAGCATAGAGGCTGAATATCTCTGTCCCGGCGCCAGCGGAAATATCACGATACCGTATGTGGAGCTTAGTATACAGGCACCTGCCATCGGCGCGGAGCCTTCGAAGACGGTAACGCTGAACGGAGACGGCTACGATGTTTATACATACCTGGGCGAGCCTTCCGTGACCTGGACGGATCTCAGGAAGGGGACCGAATTTACATCCGGTCAGTTTGAGGAGAACGGTGAATACGGCCTTCAGATAACCCTTACGGCCAGGGACGGTTATGAATTTGCAACTGACGATAACGGACGGGCGGCTGCTGCGGCAGCAGTGAACGGCCGGCCTGCCGAGGTATACGGCGGAAACGGAAAGAGCATGAGCATAAGCATGCATTTCCCTGTGCTTGAGAGGCCTAATACCGCCGGATATGAGACCGATCCCGTTCTGGAATATCAGAAGTACAGCTATACCGGAATGGCCGTGACCCCTGAATTTGAGCTTTACGATAACGGCGAGAGACTGGTGAGAGGCAGGGACTATACCGTTAAGTATTCCAATAACGTTAAGGTAACGGGGGCTAAGAGGGCAAAGGTTCAGATAAGCCTGAAGGGCAACCGTAAGGGAAAGCTCAGCTACAGTTTTGATATCGTGGCCGGTCAGATGTCGGAGGAAGCGGTGAAGGACGGGCTCTTCTCGGCAACGCCGGTATATGGAACCGTGAAAGCGGGGAAAAAGCAGGAGCTTAAGCCGGTGATCTGCTGCGGAGGCAGGGCCCTTAAGCTCAACAGGGATTATACCCTGGAGTATAACGACAGCAGGGAGGGAGCCTACACAAAATCCGGCGAATGGGAGATAACCGTGCGGGGGAAGGAGCCGAACTTCACAGGCAGCTATACTGTGAGCGAGGTGCTGGTGGATCCGACCGGAATGCAGGATCTTGCGAAGGCAAACGTAAAGCCTCTGGTGGAAAAGCCCGACGTGCTGACTGATGCGCAGCAGGATATAAAGGTATGGTTCGGGGACGGCAGCACTCCCGCACTTACGGAAGGCGTGGACTATACCGTATACTACGGGGGAAGGAACGGCAGGCCGGGAACCGTAAAGTGCATCGTTTCCGCTGTCCCCGGAAATACGAAATACTACGGCAGTAGGATCCTGAACATAAAGGTCTCCAGATGCGACCTCAGGAAATGTGCCCCTGAGGATATCGTGGTCTCGGTTGGCGTGGGCGACAGTACCGAATACCTGAAGGGTGGAGCAAAGCCGTATGTGACCGTTAAGGTCAGGGGAGGGAGCACGGACAGCTGGCACAGCCTTAAGGAGGGTACGGACTATAAGCTTAAGTTCTCTTCCACAGGGAATGCGCTCAGGCCCGGAAAAGCAAAGATCACGGGTATGGGGAACTATTCCGGGAGCGTCACTAAGGAGTTTGCCATAAAGCAGAAGGATGTGAACAGTCTCAGGATCTTTACGGGGGATGCGGATGCAAAGAACGGAGCAGACCGGCTGTCTTATATCATCATGGATCTTGACGGCAGGGAGCTTAAGAAGAACAGGGACTATACGGCTTCTGTCAGGGATAACGGTGACGGGACGGGAATCCTTACCATAAGCGGTCAGGGGAACTATACCGGCAGCAGGGACGTGAAATTCAGGATACGCACGGCTTCCTCAGATGTCGGGAAAGCAAAGATCAGCTTTATGGACACCAATAACGGGAAGGTAAAGGCTTATACCTACACCGGGAAGGCCATAGAACCCGACAGGGCGGGGGCGGTAGTCCTTAACGAGGGAAAATACAGGCTTACTCCGGCAGACTTCGAGGTGGCCGGGTATGTCAATAACTATGAGGCCGGCACTGCGGTCATCATCATAAGGGGGAAGGGAAGCTACAGCGGTATAAAGGCGTACAGGTTTAAGATAGCTGCAAAAGAAGGAAAGAACTGACAAACGAAAGCGGCGGCCGAAAGGCCGCCGTTTCAAATTCAAGTGGGACCAACAGGGTTCGAACCTGTGACCTCCCGCACGTCAAGCGGACGCTCATCCCAGCTGAGCTATGATCCCGAACGCTGTAAATATTACAATATTTTCCGCCTGTTTGCAAGTGTTTTTGATGAAAAATAGTCAAAGCTCATTATCTTGATAAAATGGGGCGTGCGTGATACAATGTTTTTCGTCAACTTATGTTCCGGAGAGGGCATGCTGATTTGAGAAAAAAGAGGCTTGTTGCTCTGGTGGTTGCCAGACCCCAGAGGGAGTACAATATGGATATCATCAGCCGTCTCAGGCTGGAACTGAGGAGCAGGGGCATGCAGCTCCTGGTGTTCGGTACCTTTTCCGAGCTGGCTGTGAAGGACCGCAATGACTATGGGGAGAAGAGTATCTTCAGCATCATCCCCTATGATAAGCTCTGCGGTCTCATCATCCAGGTCGGGACCTTCCAGGATATGGAAGAGGCGGATGATATAATACACAAAGCCAAAGAAGCCGGGATCCCTGT
This sequence comes from Lachnospiraceae bacterium, assembly GCA_017518185.1. Classification (GTDB taxonomy): domain Bacteria; phylum Bacillota; class Clostridia; order Lachnospirales; family Lachnospiraceae; genus NK4A136. The sequence goes on along the minus strand of JAFWWB010000075.1, from coordinate 27,335 downwards.
CATTGCGCTGGATTGCGAGCATGGGGATCTTCCCGGTGTGGTATATGATTACGAGGGCGCTTTCGCCAGGATGGTACGCCATGTGGTGGAGGTGCATAAGTGCCGGAAGATCTATATGATAGCCGGAATGAGGAATAACAGTTATTCCGAGGGCCGGATAGAGGTCTATAAGGCAGTCCTCAGGGAGCACGGTTATCCCGAGGAGAGTATGAAGATATGGTACGGGGATTTCTGGGAGTGGCCTGCCAGACGGGCCGTGGACGAGATGATCACGGGCAACGATATACCCGACGCCATAGTCTGCGCAAATGATTCCATGGGGCTGGGTGTCATAGCCGAGCTTGAAAAGAGCGGATACAGGGTGCCGGACGATGTGATAGTCACCGGTATGGACGGTATCATGATGGCCGATTATTCCACGCCCATGCTTTCAACCATAACCACGGATTCGGAACGGCTCTGCGAAGAGGCAGCGGCCATGATGGATGCCCTGACAAAGGGCAAGGATGAATACGCCAGAAAGATGCGCATCCCCATGAGGCTGGAGCTGAGAGGCAGCTGCGGCTGCGTTGAGGCGGAAACTCCCGATGCGGGGGACAAGCTGAGAGAGCTGGACGGCCGGTATATGTGGCTGGAGACCAATGAAAACAGCATGGCCCGGATGCGCCACAGGATACTGGACGAGGAAAAGGAAAACGTATTTGATAAACTGGCAGCTTACGTAAGCGGAGACAGCTGGGTCGTCTGTAACCATTCCTTCTGGGAAGGGCGGGCTGCAGGGCTTGAAGAAGATTACGATTACCGCAGACGCAAGAAACTGTTTGATGATGTGCTGACGGCAACGGCGATCTCCCCTGCGGGAGAACCGGATGAACGCGTCTACAGCGTGGACATGGATCGGAAGGATCTGCTTCCCGATCTGGATGCAGTCACCACATATTACGATCTGCTGATATTCTGTCCCCTGAATTTCCAGGAGGAGGTCATAGGCTACTACGCCTTCAGCGATATAGGGGATGACATTTTTCCCTTTATGTACCAGCAGCTCTGCACCAGTCTTTCCATGGTGCTTCGGGTGGTAAGGGACAGATCCCAGTCGGAGTACACGGCCCGGCTTCTTGAGCAGTCAAACAGGGTGCTCTACGATCTTTCCATACATGATGAACTCACGGGGCTTCTGAACCGCAGGGGACTCATGCAGTATGTGGAAGAGGTCTGTGAGGGGCACAGCGGCAGCGGTATGCTGAACTACTGCTATATCGATATAGACGGGTTCAAGGACATAAATGACAAATGGGGCCACGATGAGGGCGATGTAGTGCTCAGGCTGGTTGCAGATGAACTGGTGAAGTGTACGGAGGCTTTTCCAGGAAACGTTGTGTCCCGTATAGGCGGGGATGAATATGTCATCTTCGGCCTTATTGATGAGGCAAAGACCCAGGAGCGGCTGATCAGCGGGATAAAAAAAGCCTTTGATGAACTGAATGAAAACGATGAGAGGGAATATCTCATAGAGCTTTCCGTCGGCGAGTCCATAGGCGCGGAGGTTTCCCTGGAGAATGCCATGGAGATCATGCGTGAGGCAGATCGGAACATGTACCGCAGCAAGAAGAAGAGAAAAGCTCTCAAGAGGAAGCAATAGATGGAGATAAAGGGTTTTACATACGGCTATGACGGCCGGGAGGGGGATTACCGCTCCGAGGCAGGAAAGCTCAGCCAGGAGAGGCTTTTTGAAACGGGAGTAAACTGGATCTGCCTCTGCTTTACGGTTGAGCAGGACAATATATTCTCCAGGACCATACCCTTCCGCTTCGGTGAGAACGTAACGGACAGGGATCTGATGGCCGTGATAGAAAACGCCCATGAGCATGGCGTGAAGGTATGTCTTAAGCCTACCCTTAACTCAAGGGACGGGATCTGGCGCGCACGTATAGCCTTTCCCGACAACGGGCAGCTCGGAGAGGACAGATACTGGGATGAGTGGTTTGAAGCCTACGGCGCTTTCATGCTTTATTATGCCAGACTGGCAGAGGAAACGGGCTGCGAAATGCTTTGCGTGGGCTGCGAGATGTGCGGCACCGAAAACAGGGAGCGGCAGTGGAGAGAGCTTATAGCCGGGATACGGAAGGCCTATGGCGGAAAGCTTTCCTATAACACCAACCACGGGCATGAGTTTGATGTCCGCTGGTATGATGCCGTTGACTATGTGGGTACCAGTGCCTATTTTCCCGTGGGTTCCGGAGGCTGCAGCACTGCGGACGGAATGGCAGAAAGATGGAAGGACGTCTGCAGGCAGATGAAGGAGGTTCACGAGCGCTGGGGCAAGCCCGTGCTCTTTATGGAGATAGGCTGCCGGAGTGCGCAGGGCTGTTCGGCAATGCCCTGGGATTTCGAGCATAAGGAGCTTCCTCATGATGAGGAGGAGCAGGCGGCTTTTTATGAGTCCTGCCTGAGAGTTTTTTCTGAAGAAGAGTGGTTTGCGGGCTGCTTCTGGTGGGACTGGAGCAGCACGATATATGATACGCCTGAGGATGCGGCTGCCGAGAACGGCTTCAACATACATCTGAAAAAGGCAGAGCAGGTGCTTAAGGAATGGTACGCAAAGCTTTAGGATATGCCGCAGGAGCGGTACTCCTTGTTTCAACCTTTGGCTGCGGCACCATGGGAAAGGCGGGTGAGGCGGATACTGTCACGCCCACACCTACCCATGTGCCGGTCACTGAGGTGGTGGATATAGAACCTGTGGCAGATGAGGCCATGGGCATAACCGTGGTTCACGGAAGCGAGACCGTGGAGGTGGGGCCTACCGCGACTCCCACGCCGGAGCCTACGCCCTCGCCCACTCCCGAGCCTACGCCGGAGGAGCCGGAAGCACTGCCTCCCGTGGAGATGACGGGGCAGACACTGGAGGCCCTTGCCGCCTGGGAATACAGCCCGGAGGATCTGGCGGCCATACAGGAGTTTTATTCCAATTCGGTATTCTGCGGGGATTCCGTACTGGTGGGCTTCAAGAACTACTGCGCCCGCTCTTCGGATCCCATAATGAGTGAGCTGGGCTTTCTTGCCGCGGGCTCCCTTTCACTGCACAATTCCTTCTGGGAGGTGAGCTCCAGGAGCGTTCATCCTCTGTACCAGGGACAGCAGTATCCCATATGGGAATCCATTTCCATGATGGGAGCCGACAGGGTCTTCCTTTTCTTCGGAATAAATGACGTGGCCTTCGGAGTGCAGGCATCTGCGGATCTCTATCCCCAGGTGGTAGACAAGATACACGAGCTTTCGCCGGATGCGGAGATCAATATAATCAGCACCACTTATACCATAAAGAACGGCGGACAGGGCGGGATAAATAACGAGCGCATACGTGAGTTCAACGAGCTGGTGAAGCAGCTGGCCAGGGATAACGGCTGGGGATATGTGGATCTGGCGCCCCTTCTTTCGGACGGACAGGGGAATCTGAAAAACGAATACTGCAGTGACGGCTTCCTGCATGAGACCAATAAGGCTTATGAGGTATGGAGGCTGGCAGTGTTAAGGTACGGAGCCGACAGGCTGGGCATACCCGGACCGGATACGGCAGGGAATGCGGGAGCTGTGACGGAGGACGTACAGGAGGAGGAAGCGCAGGCTGAGGAGACGCCTGCCGTGCCGGTGGAGGCGCCGGCAGAGTAAAACAACGGCATCAGGACTCCGGCTCCTTCGGAGCCACCTCATGCCCAATAGGAGGAAACTATGAAAAAGAGATTTGCGATGTTGGCTGCGGCTGCACTGACGGCTGCGGTACTGGCAGGCTGTGGGGAAGAACCCGCAGCACCCGGTGGCGAGGCAGCTCCCACCAAGACAGAGAGCGTACAGGAACCTGTAAAAACAGAGGATCCCGTACAGGAGAACGGCGGTGAAGTTGAGAACACAGAGCCCGAAGGTAACGGCGAGGCTGTGACGGATGCCTCTGCTGATGCGATCTACGCCGAGATCGAGGCACAGTTCGAGCTCCCGGATCTTTATCTCGGAGACGCTGACTGGATCATGAACAACTATGGTCTGGATGCATCCGCCCTTGACAGCTATGTATGCGCTGAGGGAGACGAGCTTCATGCAGACCGCATCTTTATCATCAAGACAAAGGGCGGAAATGATATTGCGGATGTTGAGGCAAAACTCATGTCCGTATACGGCCAGCTTTCCTCACAGGAGATGCTGGACTATCTGCCGGATCAGGCGGATATGATCAAGGCGGCTTCCGTAAAGAAAAGCGGGGATTATGTCTATCTCGTGATCTCTCCTGATATGGATGCCATAGAGGCGATCATCACCTCCATGATAGGGTGAACTGACGGCAGGAAAGAGAGATGGTCTTTTCAAGCATCACGTTTTTATTCTTTTTTTTACCGGCATTTCTGATACTGTATTATCTTGTACCGGGCAGGGCGAAAAATGTCGTCCTGCTCGTGTTCAGTCTTATCTTTTACGCCTGGGGGGAGCCAAAGTATATCTTCCTTATGATGTTCTCCTCCATGGTGGATTATCTGGACGGTCTGGCCCTCAATGCGCTCCACGCACATCCGAAAATGAGAAAGCTGCCGCTGGCTGCTGCGCTGATCATCAATCTGGGGCTGCTGGCGTATTTTAAGTATGCTGATTTTGCCGTCGGCATCTGGAACAGCCTGACGCCCTGGGACAGGGAGCTGCCTGGAGTGGCTCTGCCCATTGGTATAAGCTTTTATACCTTTCAGACAGTCAGCTATTCGATAGACGTATATAAAGAGCGGATAAAGCCGGAGAAGAACTACTTTGACTATCTTACCTATGTCTGCATGTTCCCCCAGCTCATAGCAGGTCCCATTGTACGCTTCTCGACGGTGCAGCAGGAGCTGAAGGACAGAAAGGTCTGCGAGAGCGGCTTCGTGAAGGGCTTCAGGCGTTTTCTTACCGGGCTTTTCAGAAAGGTGCTGATAGCGGACCAGTGCGGAGCTTTATGGGAAGGCATAAGGACTGCCGGGAATATCAGCGCCGTTACGGCATGGCTGGGCATTCTGGCCTTTACACTGCAGCTGTATTTTGATTTCAGCGCCTACAGCGACATGGCCATAGGCCTGGGTGAGATGCTGGGCTTTCATTTCCCGGAGAATTTCCTTTATCCATTAAGTGCCACCTCCATCACCGATTTCTGGAGGAAGTGGCATATATCCCTGTCAAGCTGGTTCAGGGATTATGTTTATATCCCACTGGGCGGAAACAGGGCAGGGACACTTAAGCACCTGCGGAACATGTTCGCCGTATGGTTCCTTACGGGCTTATGGCACGGAGCTTCCTGGAATTTCGTGCTCTGGGGCCTGTATCACGGCGTGCTCCTTACACTGGAAAAGTACGTGTGGGGTAAGGGATTGAAAAAACTGCCGAAGCTCCTTCAGCACCTCTACGCCATAGTGATAGTGGTGGTGGGCTTCGGTATATTCACCTTTGACGATCTGGGTGAGCTGGCGCTGTATTTCCCCAAACTCATCTGTGCCGCGGGTAATCCCTTTTTGGGGCCGGAGCTCATATGGCATGCCGGTAATTACCTGCCCTTCCTGCTGGCGGCCTTTATCCTCAGCTTCCCTGTATATCCGGCCTTCAAGGAGAAGCTTGGGAAGGCTGATGTCCACAGAAGGAATCTTGCGGAGATACTGGGTGTGCTGGCAACGGTGGCGCTGTTCGTGCTTGCCCTGTCCAGTATGGTGAGGGACAGCTACAGTCCGTTTTTATACTTCAGGTTCTGAGATATGGAAAAGATTAGCATTACACAAAGGATAAGCGTATATCTGATCTGCGGCATGATACTGGTATTTTCCGCGGCTTTCTTTATATCCCCGAAGAGGGAGTTCTCGGAAGAGGAAAACAGAAAGCTGAAGGGGATGCCGGAGTTTTCAAAGACTGCCCTTTTTGACGGCAGTTTCGCGGGGGGACTGAAGGACTACGTCACTGACCAGTTTCCGGGCAGGGACAATCTTTTAAGCTATATCTCCGCCGCGGAACGTATCAGCGGAAGGAAGGAGATAAACGGAGTCTATCTTCCGGGCGGCACCATCATGATGAATTCCTATGAGGAGCCCGTGAACGTTGAAAAGGATATCACCCAGTTTTCAAAGCTGGCGGAGAATACGGATGCGGATGTGTATCTCTGTCTTGTGCCTTCGGCGGTGAACATATACCGTGACCTGCTTCCCGCATATGCCCCGGAGGACGGAAAGCGGCAGCAGGAGATCATCGATGTCATATATGAGGGAGTGAGTCCCCGGATCAAAAAGGTGGATGCCTCAAGGGCGCTCCGGCAGGCAAGGTACAACGATCAGGCTCTTGATGATATGTATGCTGCGGATGCTCCTCATTACAGTGTTTATTACAGGACAGATCATCACTGGAAGGTCTACGGCGCTTATGCGGCCTATATGGAATTCTGCGAGACTGCGGGGCTTACCCCCTATGCGCAGGATCTCTACAGCTGGAATAAGGTAAGCGATTCCTTCAGGGGGACTATCTATTCCAAACTGAACGACTCCTACTTTGGCAGTGACGAGATAACCTCAGTCAGCTGCGAGTACTGGGATCTGACGGTGGATTACGGTGACGGAAATGTCACGGACAGCCCTTACAATCCTGATTATCTGGAGAAGAGGGACAGCTATTCCTATTTCCTGGATAACCAGCATTCCTTTATCGAGGTCACGAATAACGCCATGGAGGGGGGCGAGATAGCGGTCGTGAAGGACAGCTACGCCAACTGCTTCATACCCTTCCTCTTCAATCATTACCGTAAGGTCTACATCTTCGATACCAGGTATTATAAGGGCGGCCCCTCGAAGTTCATAAACGAGCACAAGGGCATAGAGGATGTGCTGATACTCTATAATATGGGCACCCTGGATAACGATACGGGCATAGGCGGGATTTATTGACTTTAACCGGAGATTGTTATAAAATACTGAAGATTGCGGGCAGCCGCAAGTGTGGCAGGTATGCGTAAACAAAATATTCTATATAAAAGGAGTTTATCATGAGCAGGAGTTTTGACGATCTTTTATCGAAAGTCAGCAGCGTGAGCCGCAAGAAGGTCTCCGTTGCCGTGGCACAGGACGGCCCTGTACTGGAGGCCGTGGAAGAGGCGAGAGTAAGGGGCATTGCCGATGCCATACTCGTAGGCGACAGGGACAAGATCGAGCCCATCGCAAAGGAGCTTAATATCGACCTTTCCAATTTCAAGGTTGTTGATGTAAAGGATGATATCGAGGCTGCCACAAAGGCGGTCGAGCTGGTACATAACGGTGAGGCTGATATGTATATGAAGGGCCTTATCGATACCAAGAATTTCCTTAAGAGCGTGCTCAATAAGGAAGTGGGACTCCGTACCGATAAGGTGCTCTCCCATGTCTGCGTGTTTGAGATGAAGGGCAGGGAAGGACTGCTCTTCCTTTCGGATGTGGCTTTCATTCCCTATCCTACTCTGGAGGATAAGGTGGCCATCATCGAGAATACCGTTGATATAGCACATGCCTGCGGCATCGAGTGTCCCAAGGTCGCACCCGTGGCTGCGGTTGAAGTCGTAAATCCCAAGATGCCCGTTACCGTTGAGGCTGACGAGCTTACAAAGATGAACGAAGAGGGTAAGATCACGGGCTGCATCGTGGACGGACCTCTTTCACTGGATATAGCCATTGACAGGGAGGCTGCACAGCACAAGGGAGCATCCGGCAGAAAGATCGCCGGCGATGCTGATGTGCTCCTCTTCCCGGATATCCACGCAGGAAACCTGGTCTACAAGACCCTTACCCACCTGGTGGAATGCAAGAACGGAAACATCATGACCGGTACCAAGGCACCCGTCATCCTGACCTCGCGTTCCGATTCCAAGGAGGTAAAGGTGAATTCACTGGCTCTCGGCGCTATAGTTGCCGAGCATCTTAAGGAGGCATAAAATGGCAAGATTACTCATAATCAACCCCGGCAGTACTTCCACCAAGATAGGCGTGTTTGATGACGAGCAGCTCCTTTTCGAGGAGACTCTGAGACATTCTACCGAGGAGATCTCACAGTTCGCTACCATAGTTGACCAGAAGGATTTCCGCAAGAACATCATCATGGATTTCCTTGCCTCCAAGGGAGTTAAGACCGAAGAGCTGGCAGCAGTGGTAGGCCGCGGCGGTATGCTCAAGCCCATACCCGGCGGTACCTATTCCGTATCGGATGCCCTTCTTGAGGATCTTAAGATAGGAAAGCAGGGGCAGCACGCATCCAACCTGGGCGGCATCCTGGCAAGAGAGATAGCCGATTCCGTAGGCATCCCTTCCTTCATCGTGGATCCCGTGGTGGTGGATGAGCTCCAGCCTCTGGCAAGATATTCTGGACACCCCGAGCTTCCCCGCACCAGCGTGTTCCATGCCCTTAACCAGAAGGCTGTGGCAAAGAGATACGCAAAGGAAAACGGAAAAAAGTATGATGAGCTTAACCTCATCGTTGTACATATGGGCGGCGGCGTGTCCGTAGGTGCACACACCGGCGGACGTATCGTGGACGTGTTCAACGCCCTTGACGGCGACGGTGCGTTTTCACCTGAGCGTACCGGCGCAGTGCCTCCCGGAGCCCTTGTAAAGCTCTGCTTCTCCGGCAAGTATGATGAGAAGACCATTTATAAGATGCTGGTAGGCGGCGGCGGATTCAACGCATATCTCGGCACCAATGATGCAAGAGTGGTGGAGGAGAAGATCGCAGCCGGTGACGATAAGGCAAAAGAGGTCTATGAAGCATTCACCTATCAGGTGTGCAAGAATATAGGAGCGCAGTCCGCAGTGCTTTCAGGCAAGGTTGACCAGATAATCCTTACCGGCGGCATAGCTTATTCAAAGGCTGCAGTAGAGGCTATAAAGAGCCGTGTTTCCTGGATCGCGCCCGTTACCGTATATCCCGGAGAGGACGAGCTCCTGGCTCTTGCCCAGGGCGGCTTAAGGGTACTTAACGGCGAAGAGAAAGCAATGGAGTATTGATATGAATCTGATCGATAAGATCTTCGGTACACACAGCGAGAGGGAGCTTAAGCGCATAGCTCCCATCGTTGATAAGATTGAGAGCCTCAGGGATTCTATGATGGCCCTCTCCGACGAGGAGCTGAGGAACAAGACTACGGAATACCGTAAGCGTTTTGCCGACGGCGAGACCCTGGATCAGCTCCTTCCCGAGGCTTTTGCCACGGTGCGTGAGGCAGGACGGAGAGTCCTGAACATGGAGCACTTCAGGGTGCAGCTCATAGGCGGTATCGTTCTTCATCAGGGCCGTATCGCCGAGATGCGTACCGGTGAAGGTAAGACCCTGGTATCAACCCTTCCGGCATACTTAAATGCCCTGGAGGGAAAGGGAGTATGCATAGTCACGGTCAACGATTATCTGGCAAAGCGTGACGCCGAGTGGATGGGACAGATACATGAGTTCCTTGGACTGAAGGTGGGCTGCATACTTAACGATATGAAGTCCGACGAGCGCAGGGAGGCTTATAACTGCGATATCACCTATGTCACCAATAATGAGCTCGGCTTCGATTACCTCCGTGACAACATGGTGATCTATAAGGAGCAGCTGGTGCAGCGCGGCCTGCATTACGCCATCATCGATGAGGTGGACTCCGTGCTCATCGACGAAGCCCGTACCCCTCTCATCATTTCCGGACAGAGCGGCAAGGCTACCAAGCTCTACGAGGTCTGCGACGTGCTGGCAAAGCAGATGAAGCGCGGCAAGGACGAGGAGATGATCTACAAGCTGGATGCGGTCATGGATTCCATGATGGGCCAGCAGAGCGAGGAAGAGGAAGAGACCGGGGATTTTGTCTTAAACGAAAAGGACAAGAACGTTACCCTTACCAGCCGCGGTGTTGACAGGGTGGAGAAGTTCTTCCACATCGACAACCTGGCGGATACGGAGAACAGCGAGATACAGCACAACATGATCCTGGCCCTCAGGGCGAACTACCTGATGTTCAGGGATCAGGATTATGTGGTGGATGACGATAAGGTCATCATAGTGGATTCCTTCACCGGACGTCTCATGCCCGGCCGAAGGTTTTCAGACGGCCTCCATCAGGCCATAGAGGCAAAGGAGCATGTGAAGATCAAGCGTGAATCCATGACCCTTGCCACCATAACCTTCCAGAATTTCTTCAACAAGTTTGAGAAGAAGGCGGGTATGACCGGTACCGCTCTTACCGAGGAGCAGGAGTTTCGTGATATATACGGGATGGATGTTATCACCATCCCTACCAACAGGCCCATAGCCCGTATAGACCAGAATGACTGCGTCTATAAGACCAGGAAGGAAAAGCTTCACGAGATCGTGGAACGCATCAAGGAAGCTCACGAGAAAGGACAGCCCATACTGGTGGGTACCATCAATATCGACGCTTCCGAAGAGCTGAGCCGTCTGCTCCAGAAGCAGGGGATCAAGCATAACGTGCTGAATGCGAAGTATCATGAGCAGGAAGCCGAAATCGTAGCGGATGCAGGTATCCACGGGGCAGTTACCATAGCCACCAACATGGCAGGCCGTGGTACCGATATCAAGCTGGATGAGGAAGCCAGAAAGCTTGGCGGCCTTCTGATAATAGGTACGGAAAGACATGAGTCCAGACGTATAGATAACCAGCTGCGAGGCCGTGCCGGACGTCAGGGAGACCCCGGTGAATCCGTATTCTATATCTCCCTCGAGGATGACCTGATGAGGCTCTTCGGTTCCGAGAGGCTTATAAATACCTTCAATGCCCTGGGTATTCCCGAAAACCAGAGGATAGAGCACAAAATGCTCTCCGGAGCCATAGAGAGGGCACAGAAGCGTATAGAGAACAACAACTTTGCGCGCAGAAAGAATGTGCTCCAGTATGACCAGGTCATGAACGAGCAGAGAGAGGTCATCTATGCCGAGCGCAGGCGCGTGCTGGACGGCGAGAGCATGAGGGACGTGGTCTACAAGATGATCACGGATATAGTGGAAGGAGCGGTTGATACCGTTATCGGTGAGGACCAGAGCCCCGAACAGTGGGATCTGAACGAACTCAATAACCTCCTGCTTCCTATAGTTCCCCTTGAGCCCATAAGGCTTGACAGGGTGGAAAAGAAGAAGAACGCCCTGGTGCAGCAGCTCAAGGGCGAGGCGGTCAAACTCTACGAGGCCAAGGAGGCAGAGTTCCCCGAGCCCGAACAGATAAGAGAGGTGGAGCGCGTTATCCTCCTCCGTGTCATCGACAGGAAGTGGATGAACCACATCGACGATATGGATCAGCTGGAGAAGGCTTCCGGTCTTGCGGGAATGGGTCAGAAGGATCCCCTGTCTGAGTTCAAGATAAGCGCCTTCGATATGTTCAATGCAATGGAGACCGCTATCCAGGAGGATACGGTGAGACTGCTCTTCGCCGTGAAGGTGGAGCAGAAGGTAGAGAGGGAGCAGGTGGCCAAGGTCACCGGCACCAACAAGGACGAGTCGGTGCTGAAGCAGCCCAAGAGGAGGGAAGCAGTAAAGGTCTATCCCAACGATCCCTGCCCCTGCGGCAGCGGCAAGAAGTACAAGAACTGCCACGGAAGCGGAGTGGTCTGATAAGCGCTCAGCAGGACCGGACGTGATCGTGTAAAGAGGTAAGGATTATGGTTGAATTAGACCAGATGAAGCTGGAGCTGTCCCAGTATAAGGACACGCTGGCAGAGGTTCTGGATTCCCTGGATATCGAGAACAAGAAAAAGCGCATAGAAGAGCTGGATATGGAGATGGCTTCTCCCGATTTCTGGAATGATCCCGACAGGGCCAACAGGCTCACGAAGGAGGCAAAGAACAAGAAGGATATCGTGGACAAATGTTCACAGCTCTCCCAGGCCTATGACGATATCATGACCCTCATCGAGATAGGAAATGAGGAGAATGATACTTCCATGGTGGAAGAGGTCCGTAATGAGCTGGACAGCTTTACCGTGGATCTTGAGGAGATACGTCTGCAGACTCTTCTCACAGGTGAATATGACGCTAACAATGCAATCATGAGGATAAATGCCGGAGCCGGCGGCACCGAGAGTTGCGACTGGGCCGGCATGCTCTACCGTATGTACAGTCACTGGGCCGACAAGAAGGGCTTCACCATTGAACTGCTGGATCAGCAGGACGGTGATGAGGCGGGAATAAAGTCCGTGGACTTCCAGGTTAACGGGGAGAATGCTTACGGCTATCTCCGCTCGGAGCAGGGAGTGCACAGACTGGTGCGTATCTCACCTTTCAACGCCCAGGGCAAGAGGCAGACCTCATTTGTATCCGTGGACGTGGTACCTGAGCTTCAGGGAGATGCGGGCATAGAGATCAATCCCGACGACCTGCGCATCGATACCTACCGTTCCAGCGGAGCCGGCGGACAGCATATCAACAAGACCTCATCTGCAATACGTATAACCCATCTGCCCACGGGAATTGTCGTGCAGTGCCAGAATGAGCGGAGCCAGTTCCAGAACAAGGACAAGGCCATGGAGATGCTGCGCGGTAAGCTGCTGGTGTTGAAGCAGGCGGAGGAAGAGGCAAAGATGAAGGGCATCCAGGGCGACCTTAAGTCCATCGCCTGGGGCAGCCAGATACGTTCCTATTTCCTGCAGCCCTACCAGCTGGTGAAGGATCTCCGTACCGGAGAGGAGACCGGCAACGCGGATGCGGTGCTCGACGGTGATATTGACAGGTTCATAAATGCCTACTTAAAGAAAAAGAGCCAGGGGGCTCTTATGGAGGCAACTGAAGCTGAGGATATCTGACCGGATACATTTCTCCGGAAGAGGAAATAGTCCGGTTCAGCCTTCCGAAGCGGCGCTTGTAAGGTTTAAGTGGAAGCAGGCAAGAGTGGTCTCTATATAGGGATTGGCCCAGAAGAGACCGATGCCGCAGGGGATCCATCCCAGCAGATAGATGGGGACGAAGCTCACCTGCAGGTAGAAGAGCCGGAGCTTCCGCCCTTTCATGAGCCAGCGGGACAGGGCCATGATGTCTGCCAGGCTCTTGTCCGGAAAATCCAGCATCAGATAAAAGCACTGGGAGAGTTCCAGGTAATAATTGTAGAAGAGTATGAGCCCTGCGCAGAGCAGCACGGATGCTGCGATGAGCAGGGGTTTTATATTAAATGATGCAGCAAAGCCGCAGACAACAGCGGCAGGCAGGATGCTTAAGAAGAAGGCCAGGGTGAGCCGCAGTGAAAAACGCACGGGCCGGTCATCCTTAAAGGAAAAGCCGCTGAACAGATCCGAGGCGCCGAAGCGGAAGCCACAGCAAAGGTTCATGTACATGCGGCAGAGGCCGTAGTGCAGGAGCAGGGAGAGTACTGAGGCCAGCAGTGTTATCAACAGGCCTATGAGCGACATTATTAGCAGCTTTGAATTGCTCAGGTTGCTGCCGACCATGCTCAGGGATCCCGCAGCCAGTCCGTATATGATCTGCACCGGAACAACCTGGGTATATTTCCCCAGGAGGTATCCTCTCGCGTTTGATTTTAATTCATGGGATGGTTTAAGAGAACTCATACCGCCTCGTCCAGATTATTCCCCTTGAAAGCCTCATCGCCCATGGCGACTTTGTTCTTCTCGTAGGGATTCTCCTTATTGTATTGAATGGCGGTAGAAGTGGTGCCGCCGGCGCAGTAGGTACGCCCGCATTCCGGGCAGATGGCGAATTTAAGGGATACGCTGGCCCGAAGGACCTTGCCGTTCATCTGCTGCGCTTTATCATAGGCATTGGCCACGTGCTCCTGTTCATGGGCACGGACCCTTGCTTCAACTGCATTCGGATCTATCTTTGAAGCCGACTTGAAGGAAACGTTCTCGTCGGAGCCGTCCTGGTATTTCCTGTTCTTGCAGGTCTGGCATTCTTCTTTGCCTTTTGCTTTCTTCAGGGGATCGTCGATGCCTTTCTGGACATCACGCTCAAGCCCGCCGAGAGAAAGCTCTTCTTCGGAAGCGGGACCGGGGCGCAGGGAACCGGGCTGCATGTACGCCGCCACGCTGCCGTAGACTCCTCCGTATGAGATCCTGCCTATACCGCCTACCATCCGTCAGCTTTCCTTTCGAAATACAGATCCTGCGATCTCCCGCTTAGCCAGCTCTAGATATCCCCGGGATCATAAGAGGGGAGAAGGCGTTCTTTACGCTGCTTTTCCATGTTCTCCTCCAGATCCTTCATGAACTCCGGTGTCTCGCCGGTCCTCGAGGATTCGTTGATCTGCCTTACAAACTCATCATAATCAACGCCGTAAACCTGTATAAAAGCGTTGTCCAGTTCCTGTTTGAACTCCCCGTCGCTGTTGATCTCGCTGATCACGAACACCATCAGCCCGATGCCGATGAGTATTCCCAGGACCGAAGCCGCTATGCCCACCTTTGCCGAGCCGTCCATGTGCTTTTCAGAGCCCCTGGACAGTATCGCGAAGAGTATGGAGAGGCTTCCGGGTATGACAGGTCCAATGCCCGTACAGAAAAGCAGTATGGCAAAGATCCCCATTATCAGCGACAGGACAGCCATGCTGTTGGTCCTGCGCGCGTTCATGTATTGACCGTTAGGCATTCCGTAAGCATCCATGGAATAATAATAGCACATTCTGCATTGATAATAAAGAGGGAATTGCCGGAATTTGCATTTTTTACTCCTCTGTGGTATTGTAGCCTTTGTCGGTCAGGTGATTGACATAAGATCGGAAATTTACAGGAAGTGTATATTAAGAAAATGTCTGATAAACAACAGGAAGATATCATAAGGGAACGTGCAGCGGCAAGAAAAAGGGCGCAGAGAAGGGGAAATATTTTTATCGCATTCCTGGTGCTCCTTATCCTGACAACGGGTGTTCTGGCATTTCTGCTCTACAGGACGGCGGAACGCGAGCGGGTGGCTCACGGCGAGGCGGAGGCATATAAGGCGGCCCTTGACGAATCCAGGGCCGATAATGAGAAAATGGTGGTCTTCGAGGCCGGACAGCAGTATTCCAGGGACCAGCTTTCGGTTATGCTGGAGCTTGCTTCCGAAGAAGGGGCCGATGCAAGGGAAAAGGAGCTTAAGGATTCCATGAGGCTAATGATCGAGGATCCGAATGTAAATCTTACGGATGCCGTAAGGGCCTTCTATGATGAGTATGTGGTATTCCAGGCGGCGGGGAGCTGGCATTTCACTCCCATCAGGGATGATATCCCCCATAATAACATAGACCGGAGCGGGATACAGGTCTCCGAGAACGGGACCATACGTTATATGGAAGGGGGATCCGAAGTATCGGTGCCCTGTATAGACGTTTCACAGTTCCAGGGCGCGATCGACTGGCAGCAGGTGGCGGACAGCGGCATAGAGTATGCTTTCATACGCTGCGGCTTCAGGGGCTACGGCAGCGGCGCGCTGGTGGAGGACGAGTGCTTCAGGCAGAATATGGAGGGGGCTTCCGCAGCCGGGATCAAGCTGGGGGTCTATTTCTTCAGCCAGGCAGTGAACGAGGCAGAGGCTATAGAAGAGGCGGACATGGTTGCGGAGCTTATCAAACCCTATAAGATAAGCCTGCCTGTTGCTATAGATGTGGAGCCCATCACCACGGGGCAGGCCAGGGCCGATGCCCTTAACAGGGACGAGCGGACAAAATGCGTAAAGGCATTTCTTGAGAGGATAAAGGCCTGGGGATACAAGCCCATGATCTACGGCGGACTGGTCACCTTCTTCAGCATGCTGGATCTGGATGAGGTATACCAGTATCCCGTATGGTATGCTTTTTACAATGATTATATCTATTACCCTTATGAAGTGGCCTGCTGGCAGTACACCAAGGGCAATCATATACCGGGCATAGCCACGGACGTGGACCTGAACATCTGGTTTACAAAACCTTGACAATTTTTCCATAATATTGTAAAACTGTTCCCTGTAAACTTCAAGGCGGGGTGAGAATCCCCACCGGCGGTATAGTCCGCAAGCCTTCGGGCAGATCCGGTGCGATCCCGGAACCGACAGTGATGAGGAAAGCGGGGCTTTCCACTAAGTCTGGATGAGAGAAGGAGGATATCATGGAAAAAACGCTGTTTCAGAACGTATCGGAAAACGCCGGTTATGTTGCCGGCATACTCTGCATCATCGCTGTACTCTTCGCGGCGGCAATCATCTTCGAAGCAATAAGCAGAAAAAGAAACAATGAGAGCGGCGTGGTATTTACCACCCGTAAGATAGTTATGATCGGGATGTTTTCTGCCCTGTCAGGCGTTCTTATGCTGGCAGAGGTGCCGCTGCCCTTTGCGCCGCCTTTCTATAAACTGGATATATCGGAGCTTCCCGTCCTGATCGGAGGCTTTGCCTTCGGACCTGCAGCAGCGGTGATGATGGAATTCCTCAAGGTAGTGATCAAGCTGGTGCTCAAGAATACGAGCACCGCCTTTGTGGGAGAATTTGCAAACTTCGCCGTAGGCTGCAGCCTTGTGTTGCCGGCCTCGGTGATCTACAGTCTTAAGAAGACCAAAAAGCGCGCGGTTATCGCTCTTGTGAGCGGAACCCTTATCATGACGGTCTTCGGGACTGCCTTCAATGCGGTATACCTTCTGCCCGCCTTCGCGGCGCTCTACGGTATGCCCATGGAGGCCATCCTGGAGATGGGCCGTGCGGTCAATCCCCTGGTAGACGGCAGCAGCGTGTTCGGTTTTGTGGCAGCCTGCGTGGCGCCGCTCAATCTCATAAAAGGAAGCATCGATTCCGTTGCCGCCATGGCAATGTATAAGAGCTTAAGTCCCGTTCTCAAGGGTAATACCCCGGGCATGGGCAGAGGAGGAAGTTTTGGAAGAAGAAGAAAAGAAGAAGAAACCTAAGAAAAAAAGAAAAAAGAAATTTAAGCTCGGTAAGTTTCTGATATTTCTGGTCATCATCGGTGTTATAGGCTTCTTTGTGGTCAGGGGCCTGACCCAGACTGCCGCAGCAGCGTACATCCATGATCCGGTAGTGAAGCGTGACATAAAGACCTATCACAGCTTCAGCGGGACAGTGGTGCCCGTTACGGAGAAGAACGTCTATGCCGCCATGAGTGGGGTAAAGATCAAATCCCTGAATTTTGAAGAAGGGGATGAGATAAAGGAAGGCGATCTTCTGATGACTCTGGACACCAAGAGCATCAATGACCAGATCGAGCAGCTGGAAACTTCCATGTCCGTGACCAAGGACAACACGGATCTCAGCATACAGCAGGCATATACGAATTATATCAACTATAAGAACGATCTGGAGCAGGGCTACAACGCCCAGATCCTTGCAGCAAAGCAGCAGCTGGATCAGGCGGAGACCAATTTCGACATCGCCCAGAGGAATTACGCCAGGGAGGTGAGCGAGAACCAGGCCGGTTATACCTCCACCATCAGGAACGCCCAGGTCAATACGGATGCCGCATATCAGCAGGTACGGCAGGCCCAGATACAGCTGGAGACCGCGGACCATGCCAAGAGGAACGCCTCCACCGATGAGGCAAGGTTCCAGGCTGACCAGGCTTACGAGCAGGCGGAGCACTCCCTTGAGAGCGCCTGGCTGAATTACAATTCCGCAAAGGAATCCATAGAGTCGGCAAAGCGCGGCGAGAACGTTACCCTTACCAACTATCTGGACCAGATGAACGCAGCCAGGACTACTTTCTTAAACGCCATAGATAATTACAATCTGACGGTGCATGCGGCGACACAGAATCTTTCCACCTACCAGATGCAGTATGCCCAGGCGCTGAATTCCTCCAACACCTCGGTGAACGACCTTCAGCTGGAGAAGCTGAACGAATCCCTGGAGGACTGCTATCTCCATGCCAACTTAAGCGGCGTTATCACCACCCTCAACTTCAAGGAGGGGGATATAGTGAGCCAGACTATGCCGGTTGCGGTGATCACCAACTTCGACAGGATGAAGGTGGATATCAGGATAAACGAGTATGACCTTGAAGGAGTAAGCGTGGGGGATAAGGTGGAAGTTACCCTGAACGCGCTGAAGAAGGATTATGTGGGGACCATCACCGAGATAGACAGGACAGCTACCGTGAACGGCGGAGTCAGTTACTTCAATTCTGTTGTGGAGTTCGCAGTGGATGAAGATGTGCGCAGCGGCATGAGCGTGGAGGTGCGTCTGGTGACCAATGACAAGAAGGATGTGCTCACCGTGGTACCCCGTGCCATCTCCACAAGGGAAGACGGCACAGCATACGTAATGGTCATGTCCGAAGACGGCAAGACCCAGGTCCAGAGGGATGTGGAATGCGGCATCACCGACGGCACCTATGTGGAGATCACGGGAGGTCTTGAAGAGGGCGAAGAAGTGCTTTACCTTCCCGAAACCCTCCAGGAAATGCAGATGAGACTAATGACGGAATGACATCGGGTGAAGAGATCCTCCGCATGGAGGGTATTACAAAAGAATATCAGATGGGGGACGAAGTATCCGTAGTCCTCAAGGGCATAGACCTCAGCGTTAACCGCGGTGAGTTCCTTGCGGTGCTGGGACCCTCCGGCTCCGGCAAATCCACGCTGATGAACATCATCGGCTGCCTTGATGTCCCCACCGACGGAAAATACTGGCTTCACGGCAACCTCATCGCCGATGAGGACCAGACCTCCCTGGCGCATATCAGGAGCGCGGAGATAGGCTTCATATTTCAGTCTTTCTACCTGCTGCAGAGGCAGGATGCCTGGCATAATGTGGAGCTGCCGCTGATCTACGCCAACATGCCCGAGCGTAAGCGCAAGGAACGTGTGGAGGAGATGCTCATAAAGGTGGGGCTTGAGGATAAGATGTTCCATATGCCCAACCAGCTTTCCGGCGGCCAGCAGCAGAGAGTGGCCATAGCCAGGGCCATCGCCACGAACCCTACCATACTCCTGGCGGATGAGCCTACCGGTGCGCTGGACCAGAAGACCGGCGCCCAGGTCATGGATCTTTTCCACAGCCTGAATGATGAGGGCCGTACCATAATAATGATCACACATGATTCAAAGATAGCTGCCCATGCCGGGAGGATAGTGCGTATCCTGGACGGGAATATCTCTGAAGGAGCCATAGAAGATGCTTAGCAGTCTCGGGATAATAAAACAGAGCTTCGTGATGTCCATCCAGAACATAAAGGCCAATAAGATGCGGTCTTTTCTTACCATGCTGGGCATAGTCATAGGCGTTGCGGCGGTCATAGGCCTTATCACCATAGTGGAGACCGTGTCGGATGCGGTGATGGGCAAGTTCTCCGGACTGGGCGCAGGAACGGTCATGGTCATGGCCTATACCTCTCCCACTAAGGACGGTCTTTCCGATGTGGATGTGGATGTGCTGTCAAGGGTTGAAGGCGTGGAAGGAGTGTCCCCCACTGCCGAGGAGATGACAGCATCGGTTGTGGATAAAGAAGTCTACAAAAAGACCAGGGTACAGGGAAGATCGACCACCTATTTCAGTCATAATCCGGATGCGGTGACTGCGGGACGTGTCTTCAATGAGGCGGACATGTCCGGCGAGAGTTACGTCTGCATAGTGGATCAGGACTATATAAAGAAATGTCTGCTTGGCAGGCAGGTGCTGGGACGGGAGATACTGGTGAACGGCAATACCTACACCATAGTGGGAGTTGCAAAGAAGGATGATTCCCTCATGAGCTATATGTCGGATACCAGCAGGCTGGACGGCACCATCATCGTGCCCTACAGGAACGTGCTGTCCATGTCGGGGAAGACCAGGATCTACAACCTGGACGTTTATGTGAAGAAGGAAGCGGACATGAGCATGGTGGAGAGCAGGCTTAGGAGCGCTCTCCAGAATATGTACAACGATAATGACGATTATTACAGCGTCGTTAACATGGAGTCACTGATGAGCATGATGGATTCCGTCCAGGGGATGCTTGGGACATTGCTGGCCAGCATAGCCTCCATAGCCCTGGTGGTGGGCGGCATAGGCATAATGAACATGATGCTTGTGTCGGTTTCTGAGCGTACAAAGGAGATCGGCCTGAGAAAGGCTCTGGGAGCTGAGCCCTCCCGTATACAGATGCAGTTCCTTATCGAGTCCATAGTGCTTTCCATGATAGGAGGCATCATAGGCGTGATCATCGGCCTGGCCATAGCCTTTGCCGCGGCACATGCCCTGGAAACGCCTTTCACCGTACCCGGCTCTGCGATCACCCTTGGTGTGGGCTTCTCGGCAGCGGTGGGCATAGTCTTCGGATGGGTGCCCGCAAAACGCGCCAGCGAGCTCAATCCCATTGATGCGCTGAGATCCGAATAGGTTTGCTTTTTATACGGTTTTCTGATAGAATATCGCCGAAGCTATGCTTTGGCGATTTTTTACGGCTTTTTTTACGGAGGATACCTTGGAAGAACGTGAAGAGATAACGGACGGACAGCGTCCCGAAGCGGAACTGGAGATAAGCGTGAAGATGAGCGCGGGGCTTCTGTATGACTATATGCTGAAGCATGCCTACAGCTCGGCCGCAGGCATACTGGGCACCTGTTTCGGAGCCGCCGGAGTGCTGTTCTTTTTTGCGGACGGCAATCCCCTGTACCTGATACTGGGGATAGTGCTCATAGTATTTCTGCCCATATCACTGGCAGGCAAGTCCAACAGCCTTATGCAGCTGAACCCGGCGTTTCAGGATCCCCTGAACTACCGTTTCGACAGCAAAGGCTTTACCGTATCCCAGGGGGAAGAGGAAGGCAGCGTATCCTGGGATGGCTGCACAAAGGCGGTATCCACAAAGCGCAGCATAATAGTCTATACCGGAAAGAACAATGCATCTATCTTTCCCAGGGACCAGATCGAAGGGGGCGCCGAAGCCCTCATGGCTGTGCTGGGTAAATATATGGATCCCAAAAGGATAAAGATAAGGTACTGATGGAGATATACGAAAGCAGCGGATATGAAGATACCCTTGCCCTGGGACGGAAGCTGGGAGAGAGTCTGCCAGCTGGCAGCATCATAACCCTGGAAGGCGAGCTGGGAGCAGGGAAGACCGTGTTTACCAAGGGCGTTGCGCTGGGGCTTGGCATAGATGAGACCGTGACCTCCCCCACCTTTACCCTTCTTGCGGTCTACGAAGGGGGACGGCTTCCGTTGTATCATTTTGATGTATACCGCATAGAGGAACCGGAGGAGATGCTGGAGGTCGGTCTGGATGAATATCTGTACGGCGACGGCATCTGTGTTATCGAATGGGCGGAGCGTATAGAGGAGCTGCTTCCTGCGGACTGCCTGCGGATAAGCATAGAGAAGGACATGACAAAGGGCGGTGACTACCGCAGGATCAGGATATGAACATTATCGCATTGGATTCCTCCTCGGGGGTGGCCGGAGCGGCCATTTATTCCGAAGGACGTATCATAGGTGAATACAGCCTCAACCATAAGATGAACCACTCAAGGACGCTCATGTGTGAACTGGAAGAGCTGGCTGGGAGGCTTTCATTTGAACTTAACACTGCGGATGCCGTGGCTGTTGCCAGGGGCCCCGGATCTTTTACGGGACTGCGTATAGGCGTGGCGGCGGCGAAGGGGCTGGCCATGGCGATAGGCAGACCCATGGTTATGGTCCCCACGCTTGAAGGGATGGCCTGCCGCTATCAGGGAGACAGCCGTCTGATCGTTCCGATGCTGGATGCAAGACGGGACCAGATCTACAGCGGCATCTACCGTTTCAGAGGGAAAGAGAGCGAATGTCTTTATGATGCGGAGGCGCTTTCGGTAACGTCGCAGATAGAGAGGCTTAACGGCCTGGGCGGAGAAGCCGTGCTCATGGGGGACGGCTGCGATGCTTTCGCCCGGGAGATAGAGGAACAGCTGAAGATACCCTATATGGTCGCGCCGGTCCACATGCGCTATCAGAGCGCCGCTGCGGTGGCTGTATGGGCAGCAGAGCATTTCGAGCCTGTGCCGGCTGAGGATGCGGCTCCTGAATACATACGTCCTTCCCAGGCCGAACGGGTAAAGAACGGTGGTTGATGTGCTGATACGGCCCATGACGGCCGCTGATGCCGCTTCCGCTGCGGCGCTGGAGGCAGAGAACTTCTCCAGGCCCTGGAGCAGGGAGGATTTTGATAAAGCGGCTGCGGATGAACGTTATCTTTACTATGTGGCCGAAAATAACGGGAGCATCACGGGACAGGCAGGACTCCTTATCAGCTTCGACGAGGCGGAGCTCCTGAACGTTTCCGTAAGCCGCTTAAGCCGCAGATGCGGCGTGGCGGAAAAGCTCCTGATAAAGCTCTTTGAGGCCGGCCGGGAAAGAGGCGTCGAAAGGATATTCCTGGAGGTGCGTGCCTCAAATGAAGCAGCAATAGGGCTATATGAAAAGCTGGGCTTTAAGCGCGAAGGCGTAAGGAAGAATTTCTACAGGGATCCTGCAGAGGATGCCCTGATATACAGTCTGGAGAATAACTGATGCTGGATGTGTGTCTGCTGGGCACGGGCGGCATGATGCCGCTGCCGAAGAGGTACCTGACCTCTCTGGCTGTCCGATACAACGGAATGACCATACTCACCGACTGCGGCGAGGGAACCCAGATGGCTCTTCGTTCGAAGGGCTGGACCCCTAATCCCATCGGGATCATGTGTTTTACCCATTATCACGCCGATCATATCAGCGGTCTTCCCGGCATGCTCCTGAACATGGCAAATGCTGAGAAGAATGATCCGCTGCTGATGATAGGCCCGAAGGGACTGGAGCGGGTGGTGAATGCGCTCCGGGTCATCGCTCCGGAACTGCCCTTTCCCGTAAGCTTTCATGAGCTCAGGGAGAGCGAAGAGGTGATACCGCTTGAGGGCGGAAGGATAACGGCTTTCAAGGTAAACCATAATGTGCCCTGCTACGGCTACAGCTTCGAGATCGACAGGCTCGGTCGCTTTGACGCGGAGGCGGCTAAGGCAAAGGGCATACCCCTGAAGCTCTGGAACAGGCTGCAGCACGGCGAGAGTGTTAAGGACGGCGATAAGGAGTATACGCCCGATATGGTCATGGGACCGGCGAGGCGGGGGCTTAAGGTTACCTATTGTACCGATACAAGACCTACGGAGAGCATAGTAAGGAATGCGGCCGGAGCGGATATTTTTATCTGCGAGGGCATGTACGGCGAGGCGGACAAGCTTCCCAAAGCAAAAGAGAACCGGCATATGATGTTCACTGAGGCTGCGCAGCTGGCACTTGAGGCACAGCCTAAGGAACTGTGGCTTACCCATTACAGCCCTTCCCTTATCAGGGCAGAGCAGTTCATGGATGAAGTAAGGAACATTTTTCCCAACTCCCATCCCGGCAGGGACGGAAAGAGCGTGGAGCTGAGATTCGAAGAAGACTAAGGTGAAGAAGCATATAAAGACCATCATAATAATGATAGTGCTGGTGGGGCTCTTTGTGGGCTACTACCTTTATATCTCGCACCGTAATGTAGAGTCCAACACTGAGGAGATCGCAGCGGCAAAGACGGTTCAGGATATGACCACCGTGCAGAAGCTCATCGCTGAGGCGGCCTATAAGGATTATCCCGCAACTCCCGTACAGCTGCTCAAGTATTACAACGAGATCACCGTGTGCTTCTACAACGAAGAGTATACGGAGGACGAACTGAAGGCTCTGGCGCTCATTTCAAGAAAGATGCTTGACGACGAGACCGTGGCCCAGCAGACGGACATGGAATACCTGCTGCAGCTGGAGCAGGACATAGCGGTGATGAAGAGCCAGGGTGATCACGGCACGACCATCTACAGTGTGGATGTGACTCCCTCCATGGATGTGTTCTATTTCGAACACGATGGGTATGAGTGTGCGAGACTGTATGACACCTTTACGGTCAAACAGATGGTGGACGGCACGATCTATTATCCGGTCATACGTTATGTGTACGTGATGCGGAAGGATGCGGACGGGCACTGGAAGATACTGGGATTCAAGAAGGAAGAAGAGGGTGAACCGGGGACCGGTGATCCTCTCATGGGAAACTGAGATGAAGATACTTGCCATAGAATCTTCCTGCGATGAGACCGCGGCTGCGGTGGTGGAAGACGGCAGGAGGATGCTCTCCAATGTGATATCCTCCCAGATAGATATACATACGCTCTACGGCGGGGTGGTCCCGGAGATCGCCTCCAGAAAGCACACGGAACGCATAAACAGGGTGGCGGACAAAGCGCTTTCCGATGCGGGCTTAAGCCTTCCTGAGGTTGACGCCGTGGCGGTGACCTGCGGCCCGGGGCTTGTGGGCGCTCTGCTGGTAGGTGTTTCTTTTGCCAAGGGCCTGGCGCTGGGAGCGGGAAAGCCCCTCATAGGTGTACACCATATAGAAGGGCATATCTGCGCCAATTACGTGGCCAGCCCGGAGCTGGAGCCGCCCTTTACGGCACTGGTGGTCTCAGGCGGACATACCACACTGGCTCGGGTAACGGATTACGGTGAATATGAGATACTGGGCATAACCCGTGACGATGCGGCGGGGGAAGCCTTTGATAAGGTGGCCAGAGCCATAGGCCTGGGATATCCCGGCGGCCCCAAGATAGATGCGGTCTCCGATCAGGGAAAGGATGACAGCATCCCTCTTCCCAGGGCAAAGGTAGATGGTTCCGAATACGACTTTTCCTTCAGCGGGCTGAAGTCCGCAGTGCTGAACTATCTTAATTCCGAGCAGATGGCGGGAAGGGAGATCGTGCAGGCGGATGTGGCTGCTTCCTTCCAGCGGGCTGTGGTGGATGTACTGACGAGCCATGCGTTTGCGGCTCTTGAGAAGCACGGTGAGAAGCGGCTGGCCCTGGCCGGAGGCGTTGCCTCCAACAGGCATCTCAGGGCAGCTTTTGAAGAGGGCTGCAGGCAGCGTGGGATTGAGCTTTTCTGCCCGCCGCCCATACTCTGCACGGATAATGCGGTGATGATAGGTTCTGCGGCCTATTATGAATATAAAAAGGGTGTGCGGCACGGTATGGATCTCAATGCCTATCCGGCGCTGAAACTCGGAGAGAGCGTATGAAGAGCGCAGCCATAGTGCTGTCGGGAGGCAGCGGGAGACGCATGGGAGCGGATGTTAAGAAGCAGTATATGCTGCTGGCGGACAGGCCGCTCATCTTTTATGCCCTGAAGGCTTTTGAGGAAAGCTTCACGGACAGTGTGGTGCTGGTGTGCTCACCCGGCGATGAGGAATACTGCCGGAAAGAGATCGCGGAGCGATACGGATTTAAAAAGATAACTGCGATAGTGCCCGGAGGGAAAGAGCGTTATCACTCCGTTATGGCGGGGATGGAAGCGGTTCCCGCTGATGCGCAGCATATCTTTATCCATGACGGGGCAAGGCCTTTTATCACGGAGGAGATGCTTGAACGCCTATATGAGGACGTGAAGCTCAGCGGAGCCTGCGCGGCTGCAGTGCCCGTAAAGGACACCATAAAGACAGCCGATGATGAAGGTTTTGTAACAGGCACTCCGAAGCGTTCGACACTCTGGCAGATACAGACTCCGCAGGTCTTTTCGGCAGCACTTATAAGAGGGGCTTATGAACAGCTTAAACTCCGTGAGGCGGAGCTTCTGGCAGCAGGGGTGGAGATCACCGATGATGCCATGATAGCGGAACTTCTTACCGACCAAAGGGTTCATCTGGTCAGGGGGTCCTATGACAATATCAAACTTACCACACCTGAGGATATATCTTTCGCGTGCTGGAGGCTTGCACAGGCATGAGGGAGAGTGAAGGCGGGATCCGGCGGCTGCAGGACCTGAGGGGATACCTTGCCCTCTGGATAATGTTCGGCCACTGCTGCATGTTCATGTCGGGAGCGGGGCCCGTGCTAAAGTGTATCCAGAAGCTGGATCTGCTCTGCGTAGGTCTGTTCTTTTTTCTTTCGGGCTACGGGCTTTTTGCATCGCTGGAAAACAAAAAGGATTATCTCAGGTCCTTTCTTCTTAAGCATCCCGTAAAACTTGTCGCTCTGGCGCTAATATCCTGCATGGTGAATCTTTTCATACAGTGCGCCCTGGGACACAGGGGATCCGCTGAGGAACTGGCGGTCTTTTACAGGAGTGTCTGGGGCAGTGTCAACTGGTACGTATGGGAACAGTGCTATTTTTATCTGGTCTTTTTCGTGCTGGGGCTGCTTGTCAGGAACAGGACGCTCAGGCTCGTGCTGCTGCTCATTCCCTGCGTGCTGCTCATAGAATTTACAAGGAGAAGCGACCTGGGACAGGCTTATTATGTCAGTACGCTGGCCTTTCCGGCGGGGGCCTTCCTGTATGAATACGGGGACAGGGCAGCAGGCTTTTACAGAAAGCACAGGCTGGCCGTGCTGGCCGTGCTGATCCTGCTTGCGGGGGTGTCATATTTCAGCCAGCGCTTTCCCATGCGGCACGCGCTTGCGGCCTACGGGAAAAACCTGCTCTGCGTATCCGTCTGTTTCCTTGCTGCGGCACTGGCTCTTGACGGCCTGATACCCCGGGGAAACAGCCTTCTCACAAAGCTTTCCCTCGGCATATATCTGTATCATCTGGTGGCGATAAATGCGGTATCCACCTGGATGGCTAAGCACGATATGAAGCGGGGATACGCATTTATGGTGGCCGTAGCCCTGCTGACAATGTTTTTTGCGCTGTGCGAATACGGTATCAGGAGCGGTATCGGAAGGCTTTTCGGGACGAAGATGGGAAAAATCACGGGAAATCGGAAAAAGTAAGGAAAAATTTTGAGCGAAATTACGAAAAAAAATGATTGACACAAAGGGTGGAATTTGGTAACATACCAAATGCGCCGATGAAACCGGCACCGCACGGAGAGGTATCGAAGCGGTCATAACGAGGCGGTCTTGAAAACCGTTTGTCCATCCGGGCACGTGGGTTCGAATCCCACCCTCTCCGCTGATCCTCTCCGGGAGGAGAGCATCATAAGCTGATCGGACCGTTAAGGTTTGACCATAGATTCGGAGACGGGAACTACGTGGAGAAGTACCCAAGCTGGCCGAAGGGGCTCCCCTGGAAAGGGAGTAGGTCGTTAATAGCGGCGCGAGGGTTCAAATCCCTCCTTCTCCGTTGAGGCGAGAGCCTCTGCAACCTTGATAACTGAACATTTATCCAACCCCGAAGTTCTTTTAAAGAATTTCATTCAGCATTGAGCATACCTCGAAAAATGCTTTGCATTTTCCTCGGTCATCGGCTATCGCCGAATGACTTCATGTCAATCAGCAGTCATGCATGCAAGCATGCAGCCTGCTTCATTCCATGAAGCGCTCTGCTCAATGCAACGTTGTAAATCTATGGATTTTTAGCCAGTTTTAACTGGCTGGGAATACAAACTTATTTAGAGAGTTTGATCCTGGCTCAGGATG
>JAFWWB010000074.1 GCA_017518185.1 Lachnospiraceae bacterium | reverse complement strand
CTGGATCTGGGAAACCCTGGCCTTGATATCCTTTGCCTTGCCGGCGCCGTCAACTATGATGGTGTTCTCCTTCTGAACCTTCACGCTCTTTGCGCGGCCAAGCTGATCCATGGTGACTTCCTTAAGATCAAGGCCCAGCTCCTCGCTGATGACCTGGCCGCCGGTAAGGACAGCGATATCCTTCAGCATCTCCTTGCGTCTGTCGCCGTAGCCGGGAGCCTTGACTGCAACTACATTGAAGGTTCCGCGGAGCTTGTTGACGATGAGGGTGGTAAGAGCCTCGCCCTCAACATCCTCGGCGATGATCAGCAGTCTCTGTCCGCCCTGTACGATCTGCTCAAGGATGGGCAGGATCTCCTGGATGGAGCTTATCTTCTTATCGGTGATGAGGATGTAGGGATCATCCAGAACAGCCTCCATCTTGTCCATATCGGTGCACATATATGCGGAGATGTATCCACGGTCAAACTGCATGCCCTCGACCAGATCCAGCTCGGTTTTCATGGTCTTGGACTCTTCTATGGTGATAACGCCGTTGGAGACCTTCTCCATGGCCTCTGCCACCATATCGCCTACTTCATCGTCACCGGCGGAGATAGCAGCCACTCTCGCGATCTGCTCCTTTCCCTTGACCTTGGTGCTCATCTTGCGGATAGCCTCAACGGCAACATCCGTAGCCTGCTTCATACCCTTTCTCATGATGATGGGGTTAGCGCCTGCTGCCAGGTTCTTCATACCCTCGTTCACCATAGCCTGTGCCAGTACGGTTGCGGTGGTGGTACCGTCACCGGCTGCATCGTTGGTCTTTGTTGCCACTTCCTTAACGAGCTGTGCTCCCATGTTCTCGAAAGCATCCTCAAGCTCGATCTCCTTGGCGATGGTCACACCGTCGTTGGTGATAAGGGGAGTTCCGTAGGTCTTGTCAAGCACAACATTCCTTCCCTTGGGTCCAAGCGTCACCCTTACAGTATCCGCCAGCTTGTTCACGCCGGCTTCCAGGGCCGAACGGGCCTCTGCTCCGTACTTTATCTCTTTTGCCATTTCCTTTGCCTCCTTCTAAGTTTACTTTACTATAGCCAGAATATCGGACTGCTTTACGACTATATACTCATCGTCGCCAAGCTTGACTTCGGTCCCTGCATATTTGGAATAGATGACCTCATCGCCCTTCTTGACTTCCATCTTTACCTCTTCGGTTCCGGGGCCTACAGCGATGACCTTTGCCTGCTGGGGCTTCTCCTTGCTTCCGCCCGGCAGCACTATGCCCGACTTGGTAGTCTCCTCTGCAACCAGCTGCTGCAGTACGACTCTGTCACCTAAGGGTACTAACTTCATAATATACGCCTCCTTTTGATTTATGTTCCTTCTTTGTTAGCACTCATTATGGTTGAGTGCTACTTCACGTGATAATATATTTATTTTTGCCTTTATATGCAAGGCCGAAAAACAGTCAAATTTGTGCATTTTACTCTCATTTTCTTGTATTTTCTCGCTTTTACTCTGTTTTTCATACTGCTCTTTCTTTTGCCATGTTTATTTTTCACAACAATGCCTTTTTCACAAAACTTTCTTTTATGAAACTCTTCCAATTCATCCCGAAAAATGGTATACTTTCTTGGAAACAAACTCACTGAAAGGTGCGGGGTCTTGAGTAACCTTAAACACTATATTGACGAGCTGATCAAAGGCAACAGTTTTTTTACAGCCAAGCTGATCTGTAAATACTGCATATATGTTCTTTCCGGCCTGCATTTCCTGAATGCAATGCTTTTTCTGTGTGCAGGTAATTTTGTACTGCTCTCCGTGCATCTCATCGCGGCAGCCCTGATAATTACAACTCTTACCCCCATGATAGATAAGGACAGTCTGATTTCCGTCTATCTGATCACACTTACAGAGATAATAGCAATGGTATTCTTCAGTACGCTGACCGTAGGCTGGGACAGCGGCTTTCATTCGTACCTCATATCCGCCGTGAGCACGGCCTTCTATTTTACCTATGTGAACCAGAAGGAGAAGAAGAAGAACCACTCTCTTCCCCTTATGCTCTCTCTTATAGTGATACTCTGTTATTTCATAGATTTTGCATTGATGAAATACATAGATCCCATCTTCCCGGTAAAGAAGGAATTCTGGCTGGTGGTCCTGAACGTGTTCAATACCGCCTGTGCTTTTGCGATCATGATCGTGTTCTCCTACCTCTTTGTGTGGGAGATACAGAGTAAATCAAACGAGCTTACCAGACAGAACGAAAAGCTGGACGAGCTGGCACACAAGGATCCTCTTACCAGACTGCTGAACCGCCGCTGCATGAACGAGATCCTTAACGAACGTATGGAACTCCTGAAGCGTTCAGGAAAACGCTTCACCATGGTGCTGGGAGATATAGACGACTTCAAGCGTGTAAATGATACCTACGGCCATGACGCCGGTGACCTGGTTCTTGTGACCGTAGCAAACACCATACTCTCTACCGTCGGGAAAGACGATGCCGTATGCCGCTGGGGCGGTGAAGAGATACTCATCCTTGTCCAGGAACCTATGGAGACAGCCGCAACCACAGCCGAGCGTATACGCCGGAATATAGAAGAGAAGGATATCGTCTTTGAGGATAAGATGATCCGCATTACCATGACCTTCGGTATAGCGGAATCCATCCCCGGCTACAGGATAGAACATCTTATACAGCAGGCCGACGATAAACTCTATTACGGTAAAAAACACGGGAAGAACCAGGTAGTGTTCTTAATGGCCCCCGATGAAGAAATAATATAAAGAAATATAAAAAAGCCGCCTGTGATCAGACGGCTTCTTTTTTTATGAATCCCGCAAGGTAATCGTGATCGTTATCTTTTTCACTTACTGCATCCGCAGCAGCCTTTGCATACTCATCCGAATTTGCCGGGGCTATACCAAGTCCTGCAGCCTTTAGCATGGAAACGTCATTGGCTGCATCACCGGTAGCGTATGTGTCCCTAATATCCACGTTAAGGTGAGCTGCCAGGGCAGTC
Organism: Lachnospiraceae bacterium; assembly: GCA_017518185.1. Lineage (GTDB taxonomy): Bacteria > Bacillota > Clostridia > Lachnospirales > Lachnospiraceae > NK4A136. The sequence goes on along the minus strand of JAFWWB010000074.1, from coordinate 37,249 downwards.
ACTGCCGCTCCCTTTCCCGCATCAGAAGGAAAGATCTCCAGATACCAGGGATTTGACCGCACACAGCATATCCGTCCCTCACAGGCAGCCTCTGCTGCCCTTCCAAGCTCATCGATGCCTTTCTTCTCCGTAAGGTCTATAGCCAGCATCTTACAGGGCTCCATGGCCATGCCTTCCGGAAAATCCGGCAGTATCCTGAACGGGAGCTTCACCACTCTCGTGTAGAACTTAAGCTCCTCACCCTCCCGGGGCGTCAGGATATGGTCATCATCGTAGGCGTGGCAGTATATCCCTCTCTCCGCCGCAATAGCTACGGTGCGCTTCACATCCTCCATGGAAAGGCTCTTTCTCCAGAGATCCTTTCCCGTGGCATATTCCTTTATCTGTGTACCGTTGGAAGCTATCGCATAGGGCGAAAAGACATCCAGCTTAAGCTCTCTTATCACCATCAGCACACTGGCTGCAGGCCTTCCCGAGGAGATCGCTATCCTGTGGCCGGCTTCGTGCCACTGTTCAAGCGCCTTATAGGTTTCGGGCGTGATCTTCTTTTCGCTGTTTAAGAGACTTCCGTCCAGGTCAAAGAAGAAAAGCTTCAATTCTCGTCTTCCTCGGTCTGTGCACTGTAGATGGTACGCTTTCTTGCCATCTCATCGTTCTCCAGGTACTCGTCGTAGGTGGAGACCTTATCGATGATCGTGCCGTCCGGCAGGAACTCTATTATCCTGTTGGCCGTGGTCTGTACCAGCTGATGATCCCTGCAGGCGAAGAGGATAACGCCGGGGAACTTCTGCATGCCGTTGTTCAGAGCCGTGATGGATTCCATATCCAGATGGTTGGTAGGCTCGTCAAACACCAGGCAGTTGGCGCCGCTGATCATCATCTTTGAGAGCATGCAGCGCACCTTCTCACCTCCGGAGAGCACCTTAACCTTCTTCACTCCGTCCTCACCGGGGAAGAGCATGCGTCCCAGATATCCGCGGACGTAGGTCACATCCTTTACAGGGGAATAGCCCATGAGCCAGTCAGTTATGGTATAGTCGTTGTCAAACTCCTTTGAGTTGTCCTTGGGGAAGTATGCCTGTGAGGTGGTAACGCCCCACTTGATGCTGCCGCTGTCCGGCTCCCTCTCTCCCATTAGTATCTCAAAAAGCGCGGTCTTTGCCATTTCGTTGCCGCCCACAAAGGCCACCTTGTCATCATGGCCCAGTGTGAAGCTCACATGATCCAGAAGCATGCTGCCGTCTTCATTCTTCAGGCAGATATCCTCCACGAAGAGCACCTCGTTTCCTATGTCACGGTCAGGCTTGAAATCTATGTAAGGATACTTCCTGCTGGAGGGCTTGATCTCATCCAGCTGTATCTTCTCCAGAGCCCTCTTTCTGGAGGTTGCCTGCTTGGACTTGGAAGCGTTTGCTGAGAAACGTGAGATGAACTCCTGCAGCTCCTTGATCTTCTCTTCCTTCTTTTTATTGGCTTCCTTCATCTGACGGATGAGGAGCTGGCTGGACTCATACCAGAAATCATAGTTTCCGGCATAGAGCTGTATCTTGCCGTAATCGATATCCGCGGTGGCTGTACAGACCTTGTTAAGGAAGTATCTGTCGTGGCTCACCACGATGACGGTGTTATCGAAGTTGATAAGGAACTCCTCAAGCCAGGCTATGGCATCCAGATCCAGGTGGTTTGTAGGCTCGTCCAAAAGCAGTATATCCGGATTGCCGAAAAGAGCCTTTGCCAGCAGCACCTTCACCTTCTCGCTGCCCTTAAGATCCTTCATCATGGAATAATGAAGCCCGGTATCTATGCCAAGACCGTTCAGCAGGGTGGCTGCATCAGCTTCAGCCTCATAGCCGTTCATATCGGCAAATTCAGCTTCCAGCTCGCCGGCCCTCATGCCGTCCTCATCGGTGAAGTCCTCTTTTGCGTAGATGGCTTCCTTTTCCTTCATTATGTCATAAAGATGCTTATTACCCATTATGACCGTATCCATAACGGGATACTCATCATATTTGAAGTGATCCTGCTCCAGCACCGAGAGCCTCTGGCCCGGCGTGATGGAGATCTCACCGTTGGTGGTATCCAGATCTCCGGAGAGTATCTTAAGAAAAGTGGATTTTCCCGCTCCGTTGGCCCCTATGAGACCATAGCAGTTCCCTTCGGTGAACTTGATGTTAACATCCTCGAACAGTGCCTTCTTACCTACCCTGTAGGTCACATTATTTGCTGCTATCATGCTCTTACTCCTTATTACACTTCCTTATCTCGCGCAACAAAAAGAGATTATATATGCAGAGCGTTTTTTTTTCAAGTTATTTGACATAAGGAAGGCAAAAATGTATAATTGACTGGGTTACATAAGTATCTGTTAACCATAACAAATAAAGAAAGGATGATCAACTATGAAGACCTGTCCGTTTTGCAGCTCACAGCAGCTGGATGACGCCGCTTTCTGTATGAACTGCGGAAGACCACTGAACCAGACGGCTCCCGCAGAGAGTGGAGCAGGTGATGCCGTGCCTTCTGCACCCGCAGGAGATAACGCTCCTGCCGCTCCCGCTCCCGAAAAGGCTCCCGAAGCCTCTGCGCCCGGAGCAGGCGCTCCCCTGCCTCCTCCCGTTCCCCAGCAGGCTCCCGCACAGGGTGGAGCAGCTGCTCCCAAGAAAAGCGGATCCGGTGCCAAGCTTGGCGCCATGATAGGCATCGCAGCCGGTGGCGTGGTGGCTGCCGTCATAGTCATCATCATACTCATAAACGTTCTGGGCGGCGGCTACAAGAAGCCCATGAATGACATCATAAAGTCTCTTAACGGCCACAAGATGGATTCTAAATATTTCTCCTCATATCTGGAGCCCAATGCCGTAAAGTTCGGAAATTCAGTGGAAGGCTGCTTTAAGAAGAGCGACTACTACGAAGACTGGAAGGACGATATGGCCGATTCCTACGACGATATGTACGACAGCCTCGAAGACACCTACGGTGAGCACGTGCGCTTCTCCGTCAAGTGGAAGGACAAGAAGAAGATGAGTGACCGTGATATCCGCGATATGAACGAAGATCTTGAGGATATGGCCGAATACTATGAGAAGTTTGAATGGGATGACGATGACGCTTACGAAGATTTCCAGGACTACATGGGCGATCTTAAGGACGGCGCCGACCTGAAGGACAGCGACCTTGACAAGATCCAGAAGGCAGCCGGTGAGTACGTCAAGTCCTTCGATAAGCTTAAGGTCACCGCCGGCGTCTATGCCGACCTGGAGATCACCATCAAGGGCCGCAAGAAGGACTCTACCCTCAAGCTCCGCAACGCAGAGTTTGTCAAGCTTAACGGCAAGTGGTACTTCGTGGATTCCGGTGAGAAGGACTACTTCAACTACGGCAGGTACAGCTGCTTCGGAGAGAGGGTATGGGGTGAACTGTCACAGTTCCTCTATTGATAAGTAACAGCTGCTGAGCAATAACTGAAAAAGCTCCCCCGCGGGGGAGCTTTTTTGATGGCAGAGCATTATAATAACTCCGTTCCACTTTTGATCGGCTTATCCGTTGACTATGAGATATCTTCCGTCTCCGATATCGAAGACTTCGTCGGCATCCAGAATGCTGCCCGCATCCTCTTCCTCGACATCCATGCCGGCCTCATCAAAATACTCCAGCGCTTCCTCTGCGGAATCCACCACCACTGCCATGCAGTCGGTAAGGAAATCCCTGGCCTCCTCACGGTCAGCTGCCACCTCTTCGGAAAACAGCCTTCCCTGATCCCTTAAGAATACATCCAGCACTTCATCATCAAATACTTCTGTCATGATCATTCCTCCTTCATAAGAAGTTCAAGTTCTTTTTTGAGTCTTTCCGAAGGCAGGCCTATGATATTGTCCCGCTCCCCGGTATAGCCCGTAACATACTTTCCGAAAGCTCCCTGTATGGCATAGGCTCCGGCCTTATCATCGCCCTCGCCGCTGTCTACATATTCCCTGATCTCTTCTTCGGAAAGCTCACGCACCATCACGTTACTTCGTTCCGAAAAGCAGCTCATCTCCTCTGTATCCAGCCTGATAAGGCACACGCCCGTATAGACCTGGTGGGTGTTTCCGGAAAGCATCCTTACCATCCGCTCGCTCTCCGCCCTGTCCTTCGGCTTTCCCAGAAGCTTCCCCTCTGCCGCTACCATGGTATCCGCCGCTATCACCACGCAGTCCCGTCCGCACAGCTCTGCAGCCGCATAGGCCTTTCTGGCCGACAGCTCGCAGACCAGGCGCCACACCGGTATGTCGCCGTGTTCCTCTGATACCTCCGGGGTGCAGAGTTCAAAATCAAATCCCATCCGGCTCAGTATCTCCCTCCGTCTGGGGGATCCGGATGCCAGTATATACTTCATTCGATCCCCTCCAGTGGTTTAAAACGCCTGCTATCCTTTATGCCCGGCTCCTTATTCTTCTTCTCGTATTCCACAGCCTTCTTCTCAAAAGCCCTCTGGCAGGAGAACCTCGCCGCCTCCGGCTTCTTTTCCTTTACATAGCTTCCATCCGGCATAAGCTCATGCTTCTTCACGTTATCCTTAAACTGCAGATCCAGTATGGATATCACTCTCTCCTTCAGCTTCTGATCCTCCACCGGGAACATGATCTCCACCCTTCGCTCCAGGTTCCTGGGCATCCAGTCCGCGCTTGCCAGATATACCTCCGGCTCCAGGTCATTTTCAAATATGAATATGCGCCCGTGCTCCAGATAATCGCCCACTATGGAATAGACCTTTATATTATCGCCCGTGCCCTCCACACCGGTCTTAAGGCAGCATATGCCCCTTACCAGCAGCTCTATCTTCACTCCTGCCTCGGCAGCTTCATAAAGTGCCTGTATGACATCGGGATCGCAGAGGGAGTTCATCTTGGCCCTGATGCCCGCTGCCCTGTTATTCCGGGCGGCCTCGGTCTCCCGCCTGATCAGCTTTATAAGCCTCTTCTTCAGCCACAGGGGTGCCAGGCTTAAGCAGTTCCAGCGCAGAGGCTCGGAATAGCCCGAAAGCATGTTGAACACCGCCGTGGCATCCTCTCCCACCGGTTCCTTGCAGGTAAGCAGGCCAAGGTCAGTATAGAGCTTCGCCGTGGCATCGTTATAATTCCCGGTACCGAGATGGACGTAGCGTCGTATACCGTCCTTTTCACGTCTCACCACAAGGGCTATCTTACAGTGTGTCTTAAGGCCCACAAGACCGTAGATGACATGGCAGCCCGCTTTCTCAAGCATCCTGGCCCAGCCTATGTTGTTCTCTTCGTCGAATCTGGCCTTCAGCTCCACCAGCACCGACACCTGTTTTCCGTTTTCCGCTGCCTCCGCAAGGGCCCGCACTATGGGAGAGTTTCCGCTGACACGGTAGAGTGTCTGCTTTATAGCCAGCACATCCTTATCCTTGGCTGCCTGCTTTATGAATTCCACCACAGGTTCAAAGGACTGGTAGGGATGATGCAGCAGTATGTCTCCCTTCTTAATGGCGTTAAAAATATTGCAGCCCGAAGGTGCCTCCGGCACCTCCCTGGGCGCGGGTGACTTATGCTTGTAACTCCCGAAGCCCTCCAGTGAATATACCTTCATAAGGAAGGTCAGATCCAGAGGCCCGTCTATCTCATAGATATCGTCCTCAGAGATGTTCAGTTCCTTTTTGAGTATCTTCAGAAGCCGTCTGTCCATGCCCTTCTCGGCCTCCAGACGTATGGCCTCTCCCCACTGTCTCTTCTTTATCTGCTTTTCGATCTCCTTGAGCAGATCCTCCGCCTCCTCCTCTTCTATGGTAAGGTCGGCATTTCTCATGATCTGGAAAGGCGAAGCTCCGATCACATCGTAATTCAGGAAGAGTTTGGTGATATTTCTCTCTATCACTTCCTCCAGACGGATCACCTTTACGCAGCCTTCCTCAGAAGGAAGCTGCACAAGCCTCGGCAGGACGCTGGGCACCTGCACGGTGGCAAATTCCGTATGCTTTCCGCCTTTACCGCCCTTCTTTGACAGCAGGGCGCAGATGTTAAGCGACTTGTTCTTTATAAGGGGGAAAGGTCTGGAAGCATCCACCGCCATGGGTGTCAGCACGGGATAGACATCGCTCTCGAAGTATCTGTCCGCGAACTCCCCTTCTTCCGGACTCAGCTCCTCATGATGCTCCACTATTGATAAGCCGTGTTTTGCGCACTCCGCCGCCAGGGACATGTAACAGTCATACTGCCGCTTCACGAACTCATGAAGGCTTCCGTTTAGGAGCTCCAGCTGTCCCTCAGGCTTAAGTCCGGCGATATCCTTCTTGCTGTAGCCCGCATGTACCATATCCTTAAGCGACGCCACCCTGACCATGAAGAACTCGTCAAGGTTCGATGCCGTGATGCTTAAGAACTTCAGCCGTTCAAAGAGCTCGATCTCCTCATCCTCCGCCTCCGAGAGCACCCTCTCGTTAAAGCGGAGCCAGCTTAATTCCCTGTTTGTGTAGTATCTGCTGTTGCTGTAATCCATAATATCACCTTTTTCTTATGACCGGCCGTATGCCGTACACTTCCTCAAAGAATGCGGACCTTGCCGCAAACCTCTCCTGCTCGAAGAGCAGATCCGCGCCTGCGTCTATGCTTATCTCCAGTCCGTCCTCCGTAAGCCTGCAGCTTATCTCTTTTATCTTCTGCTTCTGGCTCTTGTCCAGGGCGTTGGCTATGCGGAGTATGGCTGTCAGCTTGGCGATTATAAGATAATCGCTCTCCCCTATCTCCGTATAAGAGGAAAGCTCCTCCAGGTACTGGAATTCATCATGGTTAAAGCGCACCACAAAGGCCACTATCTCACGCTCCAGATGGGAAAGGCCTATCATCTCCGTATTCATTATGATAGAGGCCGAACACTCTCCCACATTGGTCATGTTTATGAATTTGCCGCAGTCATGAAGTATGGCCGAAAGGCGGAGCAGCAGCCTCTGCCGGTCCCCCATGCCGTGGACCTTCTTCATGCCGTCAAAGATCGCCAGAGCTATGCGCTCTATGGTCTCGCCCCTCTTCCGGCTTCCCATGAAACGCTTGCTTATGGTGCCTGCGCAGGCCAGTATGTCTGCTTCAAAATCACGGCTGGCGCTCTTCAGCTTCTTTCCCTCCGCATACTCGTAGGCTATGCCGTCGCAGAGCGTCGCCCCTGGCACCCATATGGTCTTTGCCCCGAAGGCTCTCACCACTCTTTTCAGAAGCCCTGCGGAAAGCTTGAGAAGGGGCACGCTCTCCTCGGAAAGGGAAAGCCTCTCCGCCACGTCCTCCCTGCCCTCCGTGACCAGCGCATCCGCGAAGCCCAGGAAATCCTCCGCCGTAGCGGTACGGTCCTTTCCCGTCCCCTTCACGGCATCGCTGAAACAGGGTGCAAGATAATCGTCCATCAGGATTATGTTCTCTATCTCCCTGTCCTTCATATACATCTTTTTGAAGACCCCCAGCTGTCCGGAGATCATCTCATCCAGCAGTTCCTCAGCCTGTCTGGTCCCCGGGCTTATGGTCATGAGGCGCTCGTGTATCCTCATAACGCCCAGCTTAAGACTCTGTGTTATGATCAGCCTGCCCTTGTCAAAAAGGGAGAGCTGTATACTGCCGCCGCCAATATCCACGATGGCGGTTCCCTTGGCTATTATCCTGTCAAACTCTTCTCCCCTTGACGCTATTGCCTTATAGTCCAGGAAACGCTGCTCGGAATTGGAAAGGACCTTGAGCACTATGCCGCTGCGGTTCTTGATCTGGTCCAGCAGTATCTCCGTATTCTCCGTCTCCCTTATGGCCGAGGTGCCGTAGGCCCGGTAATCACTGACCTTATAGCTCTTCATCACGGCCTTGAAATCCTGGAGCACCCTGAAGAGCTCCTCCATCTTGGAAAGCGAGATCTTCCTCGTGGTATAGCTGTCAGTGCCCAGGGCAAGCCTGTGCCTCAGATGGTCTATCTGCCTTATCCCTCTGGGTGAGATCTCAAAGATCTTAAGACACAGCTCAAAGCTTCCCACATCCAGTGCCGCAAAACAGCGCGGCGCGTTTTTTTCAGCCATTCCCTTCCTCCTGCCAGCGAAGCTGTTCTATGAGCTGCGCTGCGCTCCTGCCCGAGGGCCCGTTATTCTGAAGCTCCCATTTCTTCGCCCACGCATCCAGCTCCTCAGCCGAAAGCGTAAGCCCGCTCCTCAGTGCCAGTTCCCGCACTATCCCAAGGTACTCCTTATAAGCGGGAGCCGGATAATAGATACTGAGTCCGAAACGCCCGAAGAGGGAAAGCTTCTCCTGCACAGTCTCGTTCTGATGCTTGTCAAGCGGGCTTTCGGGTCTGTCACCGAAGCTCTCCCGCACCAGATGCCGCCTGTTTGAGGTGGCGTAGATGAGCACGTTCTCCGGCCGCTCCTCAAGACCGCCCTCTATCAGCGCTTTAAGGAATTTATACTCAACCTCGAACTCCTCAAAGGAAAGATCATCGAGGTATATCACATAACGGTAGTTCCTGCTGCTCAGCCCGCGGATAAGCTCCGCAAGTTCCCTGTACTGATGCCTGTAGACCTCCACCATGCGCAGTCCCTCCGCATAGTATCTGTGGAGTACAGCCCGTATGCTGCTGCTCTTTCCGGTACCGGCCTCGCCGTACAGAAGGCAGTTATTTGCCCTTCCGCCCCTCACAAAGGCCTCGGTGTTGCCGCAAAGCTGTGCTTTCTGTTTTTCATAGCCCACCAGCTCGTCAAGGCTGCTCTCACGGAGGCCTTTAAGCGGGATGATCTCATTAGCGGCGTCAAGACAGAATGCCTCATAAAACCCTGCCTCGCCCACTCCGAAGCGCTGATATGTCTCATCCAGCGCCTCCTTCACCTCAGCCGCTCCTCCGGCGCTCTTCAGTGCCATTGCCAGCTTTTTGACGGCTTCCGCGGCCTGCGCGGGATAAGGGCTTTTCACAGGCGGAACAAATCCGGAAAGCAGTTCAAGCCCCTCCGGGATACGGGCATTTATGAGCCTGTAAACGGCCTTCATATCACCCATAACTGCTTCATCCAGGCTGCTCTTTATCTTCCTGCGCTCTTTGCTCAGGCTGTAGGTATTCTCGTCCAGAAGAAGGCTTTCCGCTATTATCCCGCACCAGGCATCTCCCTCCAGTCCGAGTCCTGCGGCTCTTGAAAAGAGTTTTTCCTTAAGCTCCGGCTTTGCCTCTCCGGCTTTTGCGGCCTCGGCCATTTCCTTAAGGATGCCGCCGCCGGCGTTATTATAAAAGATCATATCCTTCATATCATCAGTTCCTCCGCCAGGTCGCCGGGCTTAAGAGTACCAGGAGCGGGAAGAGCTCAAGCCTTCCTGCCAGCATGTCGAACATAAGCACATACTTTGCCGGAGCCGAAAAGAAGGCAAAATTATGTGTGGGCCCTACCAGTGAAAAGCCCGGTCCTATATTTCCCATGGCCGATGCAACGGCCGTAAAATTAGTGGTGAAATCATGTCCGTCAAGTGATATCAGGAGCATGGACAGTGCAAAAAGACAGCTATAGGTTATCAGGAAGATATTGGCAGATCTGAGCACGGAATGGGGGATGGCTTTGCCCTCCATCTTCAGCACCTTCACGCTCCTGGGATGGCAGAGCTGCGAGACCTCTTTGCCCACAGTCTTAAGATAGATCAGCACTCTCGATATTTTTATGCCGCCGCAGGTAGAGCCTGCGCAGCCGCCTATCAGCATCATGAATATCAGTATCTCCCGGCAAAAGGCCGGCCACTGGTCAAAGTCTGCGGAGGAATAGCCTGCAGTGGTCATTATGGAGCCCACCTGCAGGAAGGCATGCCTGAAGGATTCCTCACCTCCATACACTCCGTCCGCCAAAAGCTTTACGGCTATAAAGAGGGTTGCCACGGCGAATATCCCCGTATAGGTCCTTATCTCTTCGGAGCCGAAGGCATCCCTGAATTTCTTCATCCAGATACAGAAGAAGAAGTTATAGTTGAAACCGGACAGGAAAAGGAATACCGATATCACGTACTGTACCGCCGGGCCGTATGAGCCGAGGGAATCATTCCTCACTCCGAAACCGCCGGTAGAGGTGGTGGTAAAAGCCGTACAGATACTGTCATATAAAGGTGCCCCCGCGATGACAAGGCACACTGCCTCGGCCGCAGTGAGTACAAAATAGATGATGTAGAGATAATAAGCCGTCTGCCTTACCTTTGGTGCCAGCTTGGATACGCTGGGACCGGGGCTCTCCGCCTTCATAAGGTACAGATCCTGTCCTCCCGTAGAAGGCAGCAGTGCCAGCATGAAGACCAGTACCCCCATTCCTCCTATAAGCTGTATAAAACAGCGCCAGAAGTTCACGCATCTGGAAAGCTCCTCCACCGCAGGCACAACCGAAGCTCCGGTGGTGGTAAAGCCGGAGATGCATTCAAAGAGCGCGTCCTCAAAGGCAGGTATCTCACCGCTCAGGAAGAGCGGAAGGCTTCCCGCAAGAGAGAGCAGGAGCCAGCTCAGGGCCGTGACCACAAAGCCGTCCCTGGCGTAAAAAGAGGTATTCTTTGGTTTTGTAAAGTGGGTGAGCAGAAAACCTGTCGCCAGTATCACCGCACCACAGACAAGAAAATACATACCGCTGCGTTCATGATATATAAGCCCCACAATGAAAGGCAGGGCCATCATGCCGCCGGTAAGCTCCAGGATCTTTCCCAGAAGATATAAGATCATTCCCGCATTCATGGGCTTACTCCAGTATGTCGTTTATATCCCTGAGCCCGCGCTCGGTAGTGACGATGATAACGTTATCACCTGAATAGATCTCGTCGCGGCCTCCGGGTGTTATTATCTGCGCGCCCCTGATTATGGCGCATACCAGAAGGTTCTTCTTGAGTTTCAGTTTCATAAGAGCCGTATCCCTTACACGGGCATCGTTGGTGACCTTGAATTCCAGCACCTCCACTCTTTCACCCAGGATACGGTACAGTGTTTCTACGTTGCTGCCGTGGGTGTTCTCCAGAGCCCTTACATACTGCAGTATGGTCTTGGTGATTATCATCTTGGGACTCACCACCACTCCTATGGGAAGATCGGAGAACGCCTCGTCAAAGGATATCGTGTTCAGCTTTGTTATGGTCTTTGCCTTGCTCACCTTGCCGGTAAAGAGCGAGAGCACAAGGTTTTCTTCGTCCAGATTGGTGAGAGCGACCATAGCATCCTTATCCACGATGCCCTCTTCCATCAGAAGCTGCCTGTCCGCGGCATTGCCGTTTATTATCATGGCTTTCGTGAGCATCTCGCTGAGCTGCTCACAGCGCTGTCTGTCCTGTTCGATTATCTTCACGTCTATAGGCAGAGGCGCCAGCTGTTTTGCCAGATAGTACGCCGTAGTCCCGCCGCCTGCTATGAGCACGCTGCGGATGGGCCTTGTCTTGATCCCCAGCTTGGGCAGCAGCTCGATGATCCTCGCCGGGCGGAGTATAACGTACATGTCATCCCCCGCTGAGAGCTTTGTACGGCCGTTGGGTATGATGACCTCTCCCTTATGCACCAGGGCAGTGACCAGCGTATCCCCGCTTATCTTGGAAGCAAAATCTATGATGGTCATGCCGTCTACCGGCGAACCCTCGGGTATGGGCAGGCGCACAAGGTCTATACGTCCCTTCGCGAAGGTGGTTATATCCAGAGCTCCGGGGACTTCGATGAGCTTTGCTATGTTCCTGGCGCAGGCCAGCTGGGGATTGATGGTAAGGGACAGGCCGAATTCATTTGAAAGATAACCTATCTCCTCGTTGTAAATGGGATTCTGCACCCTGGCAATGGTGTGTCCTATGCCGGAACGCCTTGCGATCAGACAGCAGAGCAGATTCACCTCATCCTGGCCGGTAACCGCGATACAGAGCTCGCTCTCTTTGACTCCGGCCTCCTGCTGTACACGGAAGGAAGTGGCGTTGCCCTCAACGCACTGCACATCCAGCACAGCCTGGGTACGCTCCAGCTTGTCAGCCTTCTGATCGATTATGGTTATCTCATGTCCTTCTTCTGAAAGCTGCTGGGCCAGGGAAAAGCCTACCCTGCCGCAGCCTACGATCATGATCTTCATAAATATCCCTCATAACAGAACGATACCTGACGGATCGCTCCGTTGCTAAGCAACTCTCGCGATCCTACGACCATTCGCAATCCGCTGATCTTCATGTTGCACATGAAGATCGCTACTTGCTCATGTTCGTTCGCCTCTCAAGTCGGAACAAAAATTCATGCAAGCATGTATTTTTGTTCCGGTTTTCGAGGCTGGTATCGTTCACATGATAACCACATACTCGGAACCAATAAGATACGCGGCAACAAGTATGTGCACCGCAAGTATCAGCGGGAATCCGATGCGGAAATACCAGTGCTTTGTCTTATGCCTGAAAATGTGCATACCCATAAAGCTCCCGAGACTCCCTCCCAGGAGCGATACCAGAAAAAGATGCAGCTCGGGTATGCGCCAGCGGCGGTGGGCAGCCTTCCACTTGTCTATGCCCATGATGGCAAAGCCCAGGACATTCATCACCGCCAGGTAAATGATGATGGTCTTTATTACATCCATAAAACAACTTAAAAAGGCAGGGACCCGCCCTGCCTTTTGGTAGTATATCAGCCGTTAAGCTCCTGATGCTTCATTCCCCTTACCTTGCTTGCAAGGCCGAAGAGATTGATAAAGCCTTCAGCGTCATGGTGATCATAAAGATCGCCGGTGGTGAAGGATGCGATGCTCTCGTTGTAGAGCGAGTAAGGAGAGGTCTCGCCTGCCTTTATGATGTTGCCCTTGTAAAGCTTGAACTTCACTTCACCGGTAACATACTTCTGGGTGCTCTCCACGAATGCCTGCACTGCCTCCCTTAAAGGGGTGAACCACTTTCCTTCGTACACGATCTGTGCGAAGAGATTGCCCATGTCAAGCTTGGTCTTAGTGGTCTCGCGGTCAAGGATCAGCTCCTCGAGCTGCTGGTGTGCCTCATAGAGTATGGTTCCGCCCGGTGTCTCGTAAACGCCGCGGCTCTTCATACCGACAACCCTGTTCTCAACTATATCGACTATCCCTATACCGTGCTTGCCGCCCAGCTCGTTGAGCTTGCGTATAACATCGGATACCTTCATCTTCTCGCCGTTCACTGCGGTGGGTACGCCCTTCTCAAAGCTGATGGTCACATACTCGCCCTCATCCGGTGCCTTCTCGGGAGTAACGCCCAGTACCAGCAGATGATCGAAGTTGGGCTCGTTACCGGGATCCTCAAGCTCCAGGCCCTCATGGCTTATGTGCCACAGGTTGCGGTCACGGCTGTAGCTGGAATCCGCTGAGAAGGGAAGGTGGATGCCGTGAGCCTTGCAGTACTCGATCTCGGACTCTCTGGAATCCATGGTCCACTTATCGTTTCTCCATGCAGCTATGATCTTCAGATCCGGAGCCAGTGCCTTGATGCCGAGCTCGAAACGGATCTGGTCGTTGCCCTTTCCGGTAGCGCCGTGGCAGATGGCTGCAGCGCCTTCCTTGCGTGCTATCTCCACCAGCTTCTTGGCGATAAGAGGCCTTGCCATGGATGTACCCAGCAGGTACTTGTTCTCATATACGGCATGAGCCTGCACGCAGGGAACTATATACTCATCAGCGAATTCATCGGTCACATCCAGGATGTAGAGCTTCTCTGCCCCGCAGCTCTTTGCTCTCTCCTCAAGACCGTCCAGCTCCTCAGCCTGTCCGCAGTCCACACAGACACAGACCACTTCATAATCAAAGTTTTCCTTGAGCCAGGGAATGATCGCAGTGGTATCAAGCCCGCCCGAATATGCCAGTATAACCTTTTCCTTTGCCATTTTTATATTCCTCCGAAAATTGTTATATGTTCCAAACGCCCCATAGTATACACCCAAACCTGGGGCTTTGCAACCGAAACGATAGGGTTCATCTTTCCCCTCTCACCGTACCGCTCATAAGGCTCTGATCCCTGACATATATATACTCATACACCAAATAGCCTCCATATGTACCGAATAGCTCAAAGCCGTTATCCTCCGGGGCGTTCAGCTGTGCCTTTGTGGAATTCACCACGATGAAGCGCACATCGTTATAAAGGCACTTGTCCGCCAGTATATCGAAATCCAGGGTGAGGCTGCTCATCTGCTGGTAGAAACCGCTTGAGCCTCCCCAGCCCGGATCGAGTACCTCCCTGCCGTAGGGCAGGATGATATCCGCATCGTACTGGCGTATGTATACAAGAAGTTCAGGCGGGAAAGCCGCTTTAAGGGTCTCATCCGTTTTTCTCGCCCCTTCCATGGCATCTGCCATATCCACAAGCTCCTGAGGGAGCTGGTAGGGATTTTCCGCAAGTCTCCGCTCCCCGTTGGTGACTCCTGTGTACATGAAGCGCCCCCCTGCCAGCAGCACAAGGACCAGCATCACCGCTGTCAAGGCCTTCTTATCACCATCTAAAAGCTCTGCCGCTCCATAGGCCATCACCGGAGATACCGGCAGAAGCCATAAAAGCCTCCAGTAGGTTCCGCGGTCAACGTAATTCTCAAAGATATGAAAAAGGACCGGGCAGAAGATGACTGCCAGCAGAAGAAGGCTCCCTGTGAAAAACACAAGCCGTACATGCTCCGCAGGCCGCCTCTTATACATGAACATAAGGGAGATCATGAACAGTACAAGCCCTCCGCCGGCGGCGAAGTAGCTGTCACTCATAAATACCAGTCCTCTTACCGCATCCATCCTCAGCCTCCGAAAATGCTCCGCGCCATGACTTCCAGACCTTCCCCGGCCATATAGACGGCCAGCAGGTACATGAGCGGAAGAAAAGTGAGCAGCATATAGACGAAATATCCCGGCTTCTTATACCGTATGGCAATGATGCCGGTCAGTATTGCCTCTGCCATAGGCAGAAGGAACAGTGACATGGTACTCATCATGGCCCCTGCCAGGTTCACGAAAAGCAGAAATGTATACGTCCCGCCGGAGCCTGTCTTATCCTCCCCGGAAGCTCTTTTTGCCAGCTCGAGACCTGCCAGAAAGACTGCGGGTATGACCAGAGCTGCAAGCACCGCCTTTCCCTGCCAGGTACGGGTCAGGAAAAAGGTCTGTGCAGTATAGACGGACTGGTTTCCGAAGATATTGATCAGCGCCAGCGCTGTCATGAACAGGGGCAGCTTCTCCTTTTGGCCCTCAAAGATATGACTCCCGATAAAGCCGTAAACCAGATAGGAGGCCGATATCAGGAACAGCGGCATAAGGGTATGGGCATTTATGGCGGTATGCAGGCCGTTGATCCTTGAAACATAGGCTATGAACACAGGCCAGGCCGCCAGCATATGCCGGTAATCCGCAGAGGAATAAACTCCCGTATAGGGCTCGAAAACAAAGCACAGATCCTTTTCATCTGCAAGGAGCGCATGCCCCAGGAAATAGGCATCGTCCCCGTCCGAGGTCATAAAGAGCAGTGACATCAGAAGCTGCAGCGCCAGCAGTACGAAAAATACCACCCAGGAGATCAGTACGGACTTCTCCATCCCGGCAGCCTCCGGAAGCTCCGGCATGAAACCCTTCATGAAATAACGGACCAGCCCCGCGATGCAGGATAAGACCATTATCACAGTAAAACTGACAGCGATCACACTGAGATGTCTGGTGAAAAAAAAGCAGACCATGGTGACGGCCTCAAAAAGGCCGAACATGAAAAAGAGCCCCCTTACATAGAGCGCCCCGGGTCTGATGCGCTCATCCTTTCCGGGACGTATGAGAAGCATCCCGGAAAGAAGGGGAAACACACTGAATATCAGTAAGGTGCCGAAAAAGACGCGTAGTACGGAAAGCATGTCTTAAGCGGTATAGGCCGTAACTTCCACTTCGCAGAGCACTCCCTTGGGAAGCTCACGTACGGCAACACAGCTGCGTGCGGGCTTTTCGGTAAAATACTTTTCATATACGGCGTTGAATGCCGCAAAATCAGCCATATCCGCAAGGAAGCAGCTGGTCTTCACCACATGGGCATAGTCCGTACCTGCAGCCTCGAGTATGGCTCCCACGTTCTTTATCGCCTGCTCGGCCTGTGCCTCGATCCCCTCGGCTTCCACCGCTCCCGTTGCGGGATTGATGGGTATCTGGCCCGAAGCAAAGAGAAAACCGCCTGCTTCTATTGCCTGCGAATAAGGCCCTATGGCCGCCGGTGCCTTGTCTGTGCTTATCTTTTTCATTATCCTCTCCTCCTAATCTTCCTGAAATTCCACTGTTACATAAAAGCCCCGGGCAGTCTCTTCCACACGGCTCACCCTGCCTTTTCTGCTCTTAAGCCTGTCCCTGAGCTTATAGTTTCCCGACATCGCAAGGGAAGGGTCTATGGTATAGTAATAGCTGCCGGGGAGCAGTCCCTCGGTCACGCTGACCTCCTGTCCCTCCGTAAGAAGCCCCGGCCTCTCCATTTTAAAATCCATGCTGCGCATATCTCTTCCTCCCCAAAAACAAAGTATATCCTATTCCTGTTTTGTTATCAAGTCTTAGCCTTCCTCCGGAAGAAGCGCCCTATCATGGGCATGGCCGCCAGCTCGTCCCGCTTTACCGCTCCGAAAACAAAGAGCATGGCTGCGTATATGAAGATAGCCGAGACTATGGATATCATAAGGCTTAAGAGCTGTCCCAGATCATCGTCAAAAAGCCGGTAGATGCCGCAGGCTGCAGCCCCCATCACCAGCGCCGCCAGCAGAGGCTTTATAAAGGAATCCGCCACCCTGAAGGTATATCCCGTCTGACGGCTCACAACGATGCAGTTAAGCAGACAGGTTATGAGAGGAAAGCTCACATTTCCTATTATCAGCGCATAAACACCGAGATCCGTAAAATACAGCAGTGCCGCTACAAGCGCCACATGTATCGCCAGGGATATGCCCGAATGTATCACGGGTATGCGCATCTTATCGCAGCCCTGGAGTATGCAGGTCGTTATGGTGGAAAGAGCATAGAAGATGACTGCCGAGGAACCGGTCCTCAGAAGCCATACAGCCACGTTCATGTAATCTCCCAGTCCGGGGAAGAGCACTCCCATCACGCCCTCCGCAAGCACCGCGAGGCCCACTGCCGAAGGTATGGCGATGAGCATGTTGAGCTTGATGACCGTATCTGTCTTTCTGCTGACCCCTTCCTTATCCCCCTTGGCCCTTGAGGCTACGATGCTGGGCAGGGTAGCCGAAGCCATGGCCGTGGCAATGGCCGTGGGCAGGTTTATCATCTGGTTATACTGGGTATTGAAGACCCCCTGGAGTCTGGTTGCCTCCGTGGCCTCCATCCCCTTAAGGGCGCTAAGGTTTCCGAACACCAGATCGTCCAGGGTGTAGCCCAGCTGGTAAATGCTCTGGCTTATAATGACCGGAAGCACCGTAAGCACTATTGCCTTCAGCAGGAGCTTCCTGTCCTCATCCGGCAGTACCTCCCCGTTCTCATCCCTGGATACCCTTAAGTACCTTTTCTCACGCTTCGCTGCGGCAGGCAGCAGTACGGCAAAAAGCGTAAGTGCCGCAAGAGCCCCCGCCAGGGTACCCATGGTGCCTCCCATGGCGCCGTAAGCCGCAGGATCGTCTCCTACCGATGCCGCGGTCTTAACAAAGGCTGAAGCCGCCAGTACGCTTACGATGGCATTCACTATCTGCTCGATGACCTGGGATATGGCCGTGGGCATCATATTCCTGTGCCCCTGAAAATAGCCCCTGCTGGTGCCCAGAAGGGCCACTACGAAGACTGTGGGTGCAAGTATCCTCAGCGGCTGCTCAAGCCCCTCCTTGCGGTATACGGCCGCAAAACCCTCAGCACCGAAAAAAAGCACCAGCGCCGCGGTGAGTCCGGTACAGAAAGCAAAGAGCATGGCCAGCTGGAAGAGCCGTCCCGCATTTCTTATATCCCCCTTCGCCAGTCTGGCGCTCATGAGCTTGGACACAGCAAGGGGCATGCTGTAGGATGAAAGTGTGAGAACTATGTTATAGATACCAAAGGCAACGGAATAAAGTCCGTTGCCCGTATTTCCCATGATATTTGCCATAGGCACCCTGTAGATAAAGCCTATGACTTTGCTTATAAGCCCCGCAACGGCAAGGATACTGCCCTGTACTACCAGGGATTTTCTCAGGTTACGGGACATTTACGGTACTCAGCCCAGAGCCTTCTGCTTATAGGCCCTGCACTCCTCAACCGTTCCTATCTCACGATAGCTCTGAAGCTCCTGAAGAAGCCCCACAAGGAAGTCCACATCCTTCTGCCGCATGACGCTGTTCATGGATGAGACCACTCCCGCTCCCTCGTCAGCAAAGGAAAGCGAGTTCATCAATGTCTCGAGTTCCGCCTGTTCGTTTCTATTCTCTGCCATTTTGCTTCCTCCTCTGCCGCAAAACATATCCTGCGGTATTTTATCACACACTGTCCTTTTTGTCCAGCTTCTGTCTTTTCCCGAAATACACTTTCTGGGCCAGTTTATATATGCCCAGCCGCTTTGTGAGCGGGCCTATGACCTTCTTGACCAGCTTATCCTTTGCACTGAGCCTCCCAAATCTCTTTATGGCAGCCTCCGCGCCTTCCTGCTCCACGCATCCGAAGAAAGCGCTCCTTGAGGCGGAAGCCCTTGTGGGAGCATCGAAAAGCGGCTGGTAGGCGCTCTTTTCATCTCCGGGAAGCAGCTTCAGTGAGGCAGCTGCTTTTAATAGTTCTTTACCCTTTCCGGTGTTGACCATCACCAGGGATACGCCCTTCTGCCTTTCCGGCTGGGGCTCCTCCGCATCCTCGTTGCCCCAGTAATCACCGAGGCTTATATCTCCGGCACGATCATGGCAGGCGTAAGGACACTGATGGCAGGAGGGTCTTAGCATGACTCCGGCAAAATAGAGTATGTAATAGGGATCCTCCGCGCTTCCTGCCAGATAGCGCTCACCGCTTTCGAAGCGTATCTCCAGTCCCTGCTTTTCCCAGCCCTTATCCTTATTGCGGAAATTGACCGACAGTATCTTTCCCTTCTTCTCTTCCGTAAGCCTCAGATACTCCGCGAATATCTTCGGCGAAGGGACTCCGTGACAGAGTATGTCACAGCTAAAAAAGCCTTCGGGTACCCTGCCTTTGTTCAGTATCTCCATGGCTTTCTTTGCGCCGGCAACCTGGCAGGGTGTGCCTGAGTAAAGCACCTTACTACCCGTTTTGAGGGCCTCAAAGGCCTTCTTTATACATTCCTCATTTCCCGCTGCGGCCACGTATTTGGAACCCCTCATGGCTCTCAGTCCCTCCGTGGACCTGCTGAGTTCCATCATTACCGAAAAGCTCTCATCATATACCGCTCCGCATACCGCTCCGTCCTCCGCGGTGACGGTTGCTGCAAGGGCCTGGAAGGCTCCTCCGGAAGAGGCTGCCAGCCTCTCCCCTTCATCGGAATGTATCGCCGAATACAGCTCTCCACGCTTAAGCTCAACCGGTGAAAGCGCCGGGCAGGCCTTCCTGCAGAGCCCGCAATCCACGCATTTCCCGGTATCCGTCTGCGGATAGGGAAAGCCCTCTCCGTCCGCCTTCATGCTGATGGCAGAGAGGGGACATACCGCAGCGCAGGCGCCGCAGCCGGTGCAGCTGTTTTTTTCCTCAAGCACGGCTTCCACTCTTAAGCGCCTCCTTCAGATACCTGTATGCTTTCTGCCGCAGGCCGTCAAGTCTTTCTTCGACTGCAGCGTAGTCTATCGGACCATATTCCTTTCCGGCCCCGTAAAGCCGGTCCGTAAGCCCTGTCTGCTCAAGCAGCATATTTATCTTGGCTCCCCTCAGTTCATTTCCCATGGTGACGAAATCCTTATGATGCACTATCGAAAAAATGGTGCCGTGGAAGGTGGCAGGGAAACAGTATGCCGCAGCGGCAAAACAGTTCTGGAACTCCTCCGCGCTCTCAGGATCCAGGAAACGGTCCGCAAAATCCTGGGGCCAGCCCAGGGCGCAGATCTCCGCTCCCAGTTCCGCCGCCCTCTCCTTTATGAAAGCCCGCTGTACCTCATCATATTCGGAACCGTAGAGCAGCACATAGGGACGCTCCGGCGCTTCCGCTTTCTTTACATACCAGGGGTAAAGCAGCGCAGGATCCGGCACAAGTAAAGCCTCCCTTCCCGTAAGCTCACGCACCAGTTCCGCGGTATGTTCATCCCTTACCGCTATATGTTCAAAGCTGTTCACATCGTCCCTGACCTGCGCCTTCAGCGTCTCATCCGACAGATCAAAGAGACAGCCGCTGGTCGCATAGCTTGAGTGGGGGCAGCTTATGCCCCTGCCGAAGTATTCCGGCGTATACCTTATAGAGCGCGGGGACGCTGACCAGAGTTCGTCCGCTCCCAGTATCAGTCTGTCATACCCTGCCGTAAGGCTCTCCATATCCTCGCTCTCCGGAGACTGCCTGTAGGCTGCCACATCCTTCGCAAGCCTGAGATAGGTCCTGTACTGTGGCAGCATTCCCGCTACCATGCCCCTGGCAAAGGAAGGCAGCAGATCATGGAATGCGTATAGGAGCCTTAAGTTCCCCCACTGGTATCTCTTAAAGCGTTCATTCACCAGTTCGCATTCATAGCCCAGGCTCTCTATGCAGCGGTACAGGGAGACTGCCTGGAAGAAGGAGCCGTAATTAAACGAATACACGGTGAGCAGTCCCACCTGGACATGATGCTCCTTCAGCTTTTCCCTTTTCCAAAGAAGCCGGGCGTGAAGTATCATGTAAAGCAGCGCCTGCAGCGCCATCACTCCCAGATATACCGCTGCCGTCACGGTCATGATATCCGCCTTCACAAAGAGCGGTATGAGATAATGACCTGCTGCTGCCGCTGCCGCGGTGAGCGCCGTCAGATAAAAACACTGCCTCTGCCCCCTTAAAGTCACCAGGCAGACATTCAGGAAGCTGGAATAGGCCGAGCATATCCCTCCCGCCAGGAGAAGCATAAAGGGCAGCATAAAGGGTGTTACGTCACTGCCGTAGACAAGGCTTAAGAGCGGGAGCCCCTCCACAGCGCAGAAGGCCAGCATCAGTATCCCGAGGCCCGGGATTATCAGCTCCTGCCGCCTCACCAGCTTCCTGTAGCCGCTTATATCCCCGCTCTTCAGCTTTTCCGCCATGCCCACGATCATAGGCCTGAATATCATGGTGCTCAGGAGATTTACCACGAACACCGGTGTAAAAAGTATGCCGTAATATGCCTGGACGGTATCGTCCGAGAAATGATCCAGGGCATATTTGGAAACGTTCATGAGATATGCAATGAGAAGGTAATTGAGAAAGAGGGGGAAGGTCTCTTTCATAAGAGCTCCGGTGCCCCTGAATTCCGGCCTGAAGCCGCCGTAGTTTTTCAGGCTGAATGCGGAAAAGACCAGCACGCAGATCACCGACACTCCCGCAAATATCCAGGAGGACAGCGTAAGTGCCGCTCCTCCCAGAAGGGCGGCCGCAAAGACGATATCGCAGATAACAAGCCTCGCCGTTCCCTGCATGCCGGCCAGATACAGGTCTCCCTTCTGCTGGTAGCGTCCGTGGAAAACATCCTCCGCGCATTCGCTCATGCGGAATACGGTAAGTGCTGCCAGCACCATGAGCTTCTCCCCGGTGTAGAGGGAGAACAGGGGTATCAGCGCGGCTGCTGCCGCCATGAACAGCATGCTCAGTATCCTGCCGGAATAGTACTGTCCCGGGGTATATTTTTCATGTACATCGCTTACCTGGAAATTCCTTATGCCGTAGTTGCCTATGTACATGAGAAAGACCGCCACGGAAAAAGCCAGGGCGAATACCCCGGCTGCTTCTTCCTTAAGGGTCCTGTTGACCAGCAGCAACAGCAACGCTGACTGGCCGGCGCTCATAAGGCTGTATATCATATTCCAGATAACATTCTTCTTCTCAGTCATCCAGGCGGTTCGACTCCTCGGCGCGGCTGTAGAAATGCTCCAGCAGCTTTGCTATGCTCTCCGGCCAGAAACGCTCATACATACCCAGATCCTCTGAGTTTCTGGTGAGATCCTCTATGAGCTTCGTGGTCTCCGAGCCCTTGTGTATGCGGTGCAGCATATGTATGCCGGGCACATAGACAAAGCTTCCCTCTTTCCTTGAAAGCCTCTCCCAGGCATCCCAGTCCAGGCTCACCTTGTAGAGCGGATCGAAGAGCTTCTCCGGCATATGCTCCATGACATAGCAGACGGAGGGACAGCAGATGGGTGATCCCAGGGACAGCACCAGCCGTCTGGCTGCCACCGAAGGAGCAAGGCCCTTTATCTTAAGGGGAGCCAGCATAAGACGCTTTACTCCCAGCAGTCTGTTGTGATATACATTCTCCCCGCCGCGGCGTTCGCCGTAATCCGTAAATATCAGTATGGGATCCTCAGCCTCGTTTGCCGCAAGCAGCACCGAAGCCGCATAGTCCCTGCCGTAGATATCATCCTGATGAGCTATGACGGTGAGCTCCGTATCCGACGAAGCAAGAGCCGCATTCCAGTCCCCGGCTATACCGCTCTCCCCCCTGTTCACCTTAACCTCCAGACCGTACAGCTCCGCCAGCTGGTAGATATGGACATTGGGGGTGGAGGTCATTATGGCGGTCTTCGCCTTCACGCTCTGTCTTTTCAGGGAACGTATGCATTCCTCCAGATAGGGGCTCTCGCCGTAAGCGCAGATAACAAAGCTTAAGTCCGCTGCGGTGTATGTCTTCATTCTTTTTCCTCCAGTTCCCTTATGCGCTTCTCAAGCAGGGCCTGTGACTGTGTCAGGCTCCTTATCCGTTCTGCCTGCCTTGAGACTATGGCTGTCAGGGACATGATTATAGTGAGTATGAAAAAGATCAGCAGTGAGAAAAGGCCGTTCATGGCCGACTCCACACCGAAGAGCTTTACAAATCTTATCATCAGCATGGGGAATACGGTAAAGAGCAGCATCACTGCTCCCGCTATGAGCCAGACCAGGGTGTACTTAAGGCTCAGCATCTTCTTTTTCAGGAAAAAGAATACCAGGGCAAAGTAGATGAGCTCCGCCGCTATCATGGATATCTGTAAGGTGATCGTCATTTTCTCCTCCTTAAGGTCAGCCTGTGTATCAGTATGGCCAGGGAGACCTTTGTCATATAATAGATGCTGTGAAGAGGACGTATTGAGCTCCTGCCGCCGCTCCTCTCACGCATCACCACCGGGATCTCACGAATGACTGCCCCGTTCATCACTGCCATCACGGCTGCCTCGGGCTCCGGATAATCCGCGGGATAGTCCTCTGCATAGAGGTCTATCAGCTTTTTCCCGCAGGCCCTGTAGCCGCTGGTGGCATCGCTCACCTTCGCCCCGCAGCAGAGGCGTATCAGACCGTTCAGGAAATGTATGCCGGCCCTTCGCATGCCGCTGGACTGGAAGCCCTCTTTCTTTATGTAGCGGGAGCCGGTGACCATGTCGGCCCCCTTCTCCAGTTCATCTATCATAGCCTTTAAGTATATGGGATCATGCTGTCCGTCCCCGTCCAGCTGCACTGCAGCTTCATAAGCGTTCTCCACGGCATATCTGTATCCCGTCTGCACTGCGCCGCCTATACCCAGGTTCACCGGAAGATCCACATGGGCCGTTTTCAGATCCTTCAGTATCTCTCCCGTCCTGTCCGAAGAGCAGTCGTTCACCACCAGCACATCGGCCCAGGGCGCGGCGGAGCGCACCTGTGCTACGGTATCCGCTATGCACTCCTCCTCATTATATGCCGGTATGATCACCAGTGTCTTCAGCATCAGTATATCACCTTCGGAAGTATCAGTGTCGCTGCTTCCGCCCAGAACACCGCCATGGAGGCGGTAAGTATCACGGTTACAAGTCCGCCTCTCAGCCTGGGCTTTTCCTTAAGCGCCTTTATCCCGCCGTTTCCCACAACCGCCATAAGCGGGTATACGAAAGGCAGTATGTATCTGGGCTGCACACCCAGTATCTCGGCCGCTCCCACCGGCGTATAGACCAGATAAAACGCAGCCGCTATGACAGCCATGCCCCCGAAGAGATGGAGAATGTTGAAGCCTCTTATCAGCACTCCGGCGCTTCCGGCATCACATTCCTCCCTGTCGATAAAGGCCGCCGCAAGTGCCAGCCCGAAGGGCAGCATCCCCAGCAGCTTTATGCCGGTAAAGCCGAAATTCCCGAAGCTTCCGGCGCTCTTAGAGATATTGTAGGGGCTGAACCATTTGAGTGTTTCAGCCGCCAGCATGCGTATGAACCCCGGAATGTCCGAGAGCACGAATTTAAGCTGCTCCGCGGCATTTACTCCCGTACCGCCTCTCATATCCCCCCCGCTTTCGGCGACCTGGCCGCTGCGGAGCGCAAGAGATATCAGCAGCAGTACCGGGGGAAGCGCGCACAGAAGATAGTAACGAAGCGGCTTTTTAAGCTTCTTCTTCGGCAGAAGAAAGGGTATCAGAGCAAAAGGCAGATAGTTCTGCTTGAGCACGCAGGCCAGGGATAAGGATACCGTCATCAGGATGACATCCTTCATCCGGGCCTGACCCTCATCCTGCATTATGCCGCAGTATTGGCACATGCCGAATATCGAAAAGCCCAGGAGCCAGTAATCATAGCCGTAGGTAGAGGCCAGGAAGATACAGCTTGGTATCAATGCTGTTACGGCTGCTACCGACTTACCGCTCTTAAGCCTCTTTATCCCCGCATATACCAGGAAACAGTATGCCAGCAGGTTTACAAGCTCCCCCAGCATAAAGGCAGGCTTAAAGCCCAGGCACAGCAGCTTTGCGACAGCCAGTCCCGCTCCGGAAGGTATATGGGTGATATACCGGCTGCCGGATACGCTTCCGGCGTACTCCTTTGCTCCTCCCGCCAGTATGACCGCATTGGCGGCGTTAAGCTCCGGATCCGGTGAAAGCTGGGTCCTGGACGCGCCGGCGGTCAGAAGGCTGTCAGCCCTGCTGATGCTCCTGGGAAGAACTGCCGAAGCCTGAAGGGCATAGCGGTAATGCATATCCGTATCCCAGCCGCCTCCGGCTGCAGGCATTATCAGTATGAGGGTGCATCCGGCTGTTATCGCAAGGAGCAGGAAGGTCTTCTCCACATCCTGCTTCCCTCTCCTGAAAAAGAGTATCAGCGCGCTGAGGATCACGCCGGTAATAAAACAGAATAAAAGCTTCCTGCTGTGCATGGGGACCGGTATCACGAACAGTAAAAGCGGCAGCAGCAGGCAGCAGGCAGCGACGATCACAGGGATCGAAGGCTTTTTTATGCAGGCCTTCAAGGACTTCATAAACCTGTCCCCCCAGCCGTAGATATCTTCGGATCTCCATAGTATGATGCCTGCAGTCAGGCACAGCACTATGATCGGAACAAGTATCCTGTAGCGTATCTTCACCGGCACCGCCCTTTCCGCCGGTATACCCGAATGGAGCTCCAGCCTGTTTGCCATGGGCTGGACATATTCGGGCGCTTCTATGCGGCGCACCGCCCCTCCGGGCAGCAGAAGGAAACCGTACTCCTCTCCCGCCGGTATCACCATGTCATCTTCGTAGTTCTCATCATCATATACCAGCCTGAACCCTATGTTCCTTCTGCTGTCGCTCTTCTCTCTCAGATGCACGGAAAGGGCTGCTGCGCCGGCATCCCCGCTGACCTCATAGCCCACCACGCCCCAGTCCGGGCGGTCAAATTCCGAAGTATCTATATCTACGGATGAACTGACATCCCCAGCATCATAGGCATAAAGTCCCAGCCCGCGGCCGTCGGTGCACAGTGCGGCAGACAGCAGCAGGGATATCATCACTATGAGTATACAGGGAAGCTTTCTCATAGAGGATTATTATATCATACCTTCTTTTTATTTAACAGGGGATAGATCCGCTGTACCGCCAGATGAAGAAGGAAGGCCGCAGGTATATCCACTGCTGCCGCCAGCAGGAAATGCTGCCACTGCGAAAGCCCGGGAGCATATTCCACTATGCACTGCTGTATGGGAAAGCCCAGCAGATACATCTCATAACTGATATCGCCGGGCTTTGCCAGCCACTCCGGCACCTGCACAGGACAGCCAAAGCAGAGCCAGGGCACCTTTGCCTTATAGATGGCAAGGGTCATGCCCAGGTAAAAGGACATCACCGGATAGATATGGATATAACGTATGCCGAATGCACCTCCGTATATCACCAGCGCTATCCCCGCTGCCATCACAACGGGAAGAAGTATGGTCATGGCCTTTTTGTTAAGGAGCTTCAGCTTCCAGAGCAGCCATACTCCTACATAGCCAGCAAATTCCACCGGCAGGGTCCACAGGGCCCCGTTTACGGCAGTGCTCTTCTCATGGGTCAGGAAAACTCCCGGAAGGCCGTGAATCGGTACCATCACGGCGTTCAGCAGATACAGGTATGTGCCGGGGGATGAGATATATTCCGAAAAGGAAAGGGTGGTGACAAAGGCTCCCATGATCTCAGAGAGCAGTACCGTCAGCACCAGCGCAGGCAGAAGTCTTTTCAGCCTGGCGGGGATATAGCCCTCGCTCTTCCGGACCATTCCAGTCACTGCAAAATAACCTGCCACCAGAAAAAGGAAATAAAAACCGATATGCCACATGCCAAGCTGGCCACGGGTCAGATCGTAAAGATGATAACCCTCTACAGGGGTCGATGTAAGTGTATAGCTGTGCCAGTGTATGACTCCCAGGGTAGCAAGGAATCTGAACAGCTGGAGATTTGTACTCTTTTTCTTCATAACGGTCAGTCTGTCAGGCTATCCTTGAACTTGTCCGAAAGGCCCACTCTGGCCAGCTCCCGCTTCAGCCTGATCTCAGCCATCTGATGTTCCCTGGTGCTCCTGGCGGATCTCATTTTTTCTCTTTCCGCCTCCTCCTGACGCCTGGCCCTCTCCGCATCAACCTCATCCGGGCTCTCGGCGGTCTCCACGAGTATGAGAACGTCACCGCCCTCTACCCTCAGCATGCCGCTGGCAACGGAGGCATACCGCACTTCGTTGTCGGGCGTGGTAAAATGCATTATCCCGGGAACCACTGCCACCACGGAGTTCTCATGATCAGCCCATACACCGTACTCTCCGTCCGAAGCAGGTATGGTGACACTCAGGGCTTCCCCCTCGTAAAAGATCCCGTCCGATTCATATATCCTTAAAGGAAAGGGTTTCACAGGGTCTCCGCCTTTCTCACAGCATCATCTATGGTACCCACATTATAGAAGGCAGCCTCGGGAAGATCATCATGCTTCCCCTCGAGTATCTCGTCAAAGCCCCTTATGGTCTCCTCCAGAGGCACATATACACCGGGTGTGCCGCTGAACTTCTCGGCAACGAACATGGGCTGTGAAAGGAAACGTATCATACGCCTGGCCCTGTTCACGATGACCTTATCCTCATCCGAGAGCTCATCCATACCAAGTATGGCGATTATATCCTGAAGCTCGCTGTACTTCTGCAGATACTCCTGAACTGTCCTCGCGATCCTGTAATGACGTTTGCCGACGATATCCTCCTCAAGTATGCGGGAGGTTGATGACAGTGGATCCACTGCGGGATAGATACCCTGCTCCGCTATGAGCCTGGAAAGCACCGTGGTGGCGTCCAGATGTGAGAAGGTGGTAGCCGGAGCCGGATCGGTAAGGTCATCCGCCGGTACGTAAACCGCCTGAACAGAAGTGACGCTGCCATCCGCCGTTGAAGTGATGCGCTCCTGAAGCTGTCCCATCTCCTGGGCAAGAGTAGGCTGGTAGCCCACAGCCGAAGGCATTCTTCCCAGCAGGGTGGATACCTCGGATCCTGCCTGAACGAACCTGAATATGTTATCTATGAAAAGGAGCACGTCTCTCCGCTCCACATCCCGGAAATACTCTGCCATTGTAAGGCCCGTCAGGGCCACTCTCATACGCACGCCGGGTGCCTCGTTCATCTGTCCGAAGACCATGGCCGTCTTTGCGATGGTACCGCTCTCCTTCATCTCGTTCCAGAGATCGTTGCCCTCACGGCTCCTCTCTCCCACTCCGGTGAAGATGGAATAGCCTCCGTGCTCCATTGCCACGTTATGTATGAGCTCCTGGATGAGCACTGTCTTACCAACGCCGGCGCCGCCGAAGAGAGCGATCTTTCCGCCCTTGGCATAGGGTTCCAGCAGGTCTATCACCTTGATGCCTGTCTCAAGTATATCCACTGAAACATTCTGCTGCTCAAAACCCGGTGCCTTTCTGTGTATGCACCAGCGCTCGCAGTCGTCAGGGATCTGCTCCCCGTCGTCTATGGTCTGTCCCAGGACATTAAAGACCCTGCCTATCGTGGGAGCTCCCACCGGCACCTTTATGCCTGAGCCCGTGGCTGTGACTTCCATGCCCCTGCACAGGCCCTCACTGCCGGCCAGGAGTATGCAGCGCACCTCGTTATCCTCCAGCAGCTGTGCCACCTCCATGACACGCACTCCGTCTTCGGTCTCAACGGTAAGCGCATCCCTTAGTCTGGGCATGCTGCCCTTCTTAAATTCCACATCCACCACAGGTCCGGAGACCTGGACTATCTTTCCGGTATGCAAATCAGACTACCTCCATCACCTCAGGAAGCTTCTTCCTGTGATCTCTTCTTCTTTTTCCGCCGCTGTGCCCTGGCACCGGCCGCCACCTCCGTTATCTCCTGGGTGACAATAGCCTGCCTGGTGCGGTTATATTCGAGCCTGAGGCTCCCCATGAGCTCCTCGGCATTCCTGTTGGCGTTGCTCATGGCATTCATGCGGGCATTCTGCTCCGCCGAGAAGGAATCCACCAGAGCACCGTATACAAAGCCCGTCATATATGAGGGGATCATGCTCTCTATCACTGCTGCCGGTGAGGGCTCGAAATGATACCTGACCCTGCTTTTATCACCTTCCTCCGCAGCGATGTCGCCGTGTTCGAACGGCAGGAGCCTGGAGCATTTTACCGTACTGGTAAGCTCCGTTTCCATATCGCTGTAGATAACGCTTATGCCGCATATCCTCCCGCTGTCATACTCCATAAGGAGCCTTTCGGCTATTTCCCTTGCCCTGTGAAGGTTGGGATCCTGGGCCGTATAATAAAATGCCTCCTCTATGGGGCCGCCCCTTTTTTTGAAATACCTGCGCCCGTACTCTCCTATCACGTAGAGCCGTACGCGCTTCCTCTTCCTGATCTCCGCTGCCGCAGCCTTGAGAACGTTGTAGTTATACGCCCCCGCCAGGCCTCTGTCCGCCGTTATGACGAGATAGCCCATGGGCCTTTCGTCTTCCTCATCCTTCTTTGCGAAATAGCGCGATCCGGTATCACCCGCGGTACGGAAGATCTTTTTGATCTCACTCTCAGTATGCGAGAAATAAGGTCTCGCTTTCTCGAGCCCGGCCTTCGCCTTTCTCAGCTTTGCAGAAGCTATCTGATACATGGCGCTGGTGATCTTTTTGGTATTCTGAACGCTGGTCATGCGTTGTTTCAGTTCTCTGACGTTTGCCATTTCTCTATGAATTCCCGGGCCTTCTCCAGTATCTCGGCCTTTCGTGCATCATCCAGGGTACCCTCCTCGTCTATGCTCCTGCATATGCCGGGATGCATGGATGAGAAGTAAGACAGGAGCTCCTCGCTAAAGCCCGTGATATGATCCGGATCTATTTCCGTCAGCAGCTTAGCGTTGGCCGTAACAAGCAGTATGACCATATCGTGC
Source organism: Lachnospiraceae bacterium (assembly GCA_017518185.1). Classification (GTDB taxonomy): domain Bacteria; phylum Bacillota; class Clostridia; order Lachnospirales; family Lachnospiraceae; genus NK4A136. The sequence continues at coordinate 7,602 of JAFWWB010000074.1, read as the reverse complement.
AGTGACCTCGGATGACCCTGGGGCTGTCTTAATACCCTCATAAGGCTGGTGCCGTAGGCCAGCTGCTTCTTCGTGGTCTCATCCAGGTCTGATGAGAATTTGGTGAACACCTCCATCTCCCGGAACTGTGCCAGATCCAGACGGATGGTACCGGCTGCTTTCTTCATCGCCTGCTTCTGGGCGGCACCGCCCACACGGGACACTGAAAGACCGATATTGACGGCCGGCCTCTGGCCCGCAAAGAAGAGCTCGCTCTCCAGGAAGATCTGGCCGTCGGTTATTGATATTATGTTCGTGGGAATATATGCGGAAACGTCTCCGGCCTGGGTCTCCACTATGGGAAGGGCCGTCATGCTGCCTCCGCCCAGCTCATCGGAGAGCCTTGCGGAACGCTCCAGCAGTCTTGAATGGAGGAAGAACACGTCTCCGGGGTAAGCCTCACGGCCCGGTGAACGCTCCAGCAAAAGCGAAAGCGCCCTGTATGCCACAGCATGCTTGGAAAGGTCATCATAGACGATCAGCACGTCCTTTCCCTTGTGCATGAAATACTCTCCGAGGGAGGTTGCCGAATATGGAGCGATATACTGTATAGGTGCGGTCTCACTGGCAGTGGCGCTCACCACTATGGTATGCTTCATTGCGCCCTTCCTGCGCAGATTCTCCACCAGTTGGGCCACGCTGCTGGCCTTCTGGCCTATGGCCACATATATGCAGATCACGTCCTCCTGATTCAGTATGGCGTCAACAGCTATGGAGGTCTTTCCCGTCTGCCTGTCGCCTATGATCAGCTCTCTCTGTCCCCTTCCGATGGGGAACAGGGAATCTATGGTAAGGATACCCGTATACATGGGGGTATCCACGCTCTTCCTCTCTATGATGCCGGGAGCAGCGGCCTCGATGGGTCTGTAGCCGTCAGCCTGTATGATGCCGCCTCCGTCGATCGGATCACCCAGGGCATTGACAACCCGCCCTATGAAAGCGTCACCTACGGGTATACCGGCAGTCTTGCCGCTGCGCCTCACCCTGCTGCCCTCGGTGATGCCGTCGTCTTCTCCGAAAAGGATCACTCCCAGGGTATCCCTGCGTATATCCTGGACCATGCCTCTTATCCCGGACTCGAAAATGAGTATCTCACCGTATACGGCCTTGGAGAGTCCTTCCACTACCACTATCCCGTCTCCGACGGTAAGGACCGTCCCCTCCTCCGAGGCAACTGTCCGGGCATCCCAGTCGTCTATCACTCCCTTAAAGAGAGTGATGACATCATCCCCGCCCCTGCCCATCGATACGGCCGCGCGAAGCTTCTCCTTTAACTGATTAAACCGTCCCTCACGGGAACGGTCATAAACATCGTCACCTACCACAAGGCGGAAGCCGTCGCTTAAGCTCTCGTCCTCCCGCCATACGATCTCATATCCTTCGGAGTATTTCTCCCTGAGAAAATCCTTCAGCAGCTTCTCCTGAAGCTCATCCGGCTTCTCGGGAGCATACAGAAAAGCCTTTTTAAGCCTGGTCTCAGCCATCGCTGCGGCTCCTTTCCGCTTCTACAAAGTCCTCATAGGGATCGGAATCCCCGCTGTCCTGCATCACCTTGCGTGTAGCCTCCTCTATGAGGGCTGCGATATCCTCCTTCGCCCCGCTGAGGATCGCCTTCTTTTCCCTCTCGGCCTGTTCCCTGGAATCGTTCAGAAGGATCCTTGCCTCCTCCCGTGCCTCATCCCTGGCATGCCTCTTCATCTCCTCGATCTCCGATGCGGCTGCCTTCCTCTCGGAAGCTATCTGCTCTTCGGCCTGCTCCCGGAGCCTGACATATTCCTCTTTTTCCCTGTCAGCTTCCTCCCGGGCTTTCTCCGCATCTTCACGGAGCCCCTCGAAGTACTTCTGCCTCTTGTCCATGAACTTCTTTACGGGGGCATACAGCAGTATATAAAGCCCCGCGAAAAGGATCACCACATTAAAGAAATGCAGCAGTATCTGGACGAAGTCTATTCCCAAAGGCATCTTCTGCTTCCTCCTTATAATACGAAGACAACAAGTATGGCAACGATCAGTGCATAGATGACGACGGTTTCTATGAACACCAGGCCCAGCATCAGCTGTGTCTGTATCTTGCCTGCCGCCTCAGGCTGGCGTGCCACACCCTCATTGGACTTGGATATTGCCATACCCATGGCGATGGCACCGCCCAGGGCAGCAAGTCCTATGGCTATAGCCGCCGCAATTGCCTTGCTGCCGGTGGCATCACCTGCCGCCTCCGCAAGCACTCCCGCATCCGTCACCTGCTCAGCCAGCGCTGCCGCAATGCTCATCAATACATTCACTTTGAAATCCTCCGTTCGTGTTTATGTTTGTATGTTACTCTGTACTTTTTATATGTACTTCACTGACCTCTCCGTAATAGAAGCTGCAGAGCATTGTCAGCACATATGCCTGTATAAGGGCGTGGAGCACTGTGAACAGCACACCCACCACCACCGGCAGAGCAAAGGAGAGGGTTATGTAGTAATACACCAGCTCCGTTGTCAGCATACCGGAGAGCAGCGCTCCGAAAAGCCTGAAGGTCATGGATATGGGCAGCGAGAAATCCTTCAGGGTCTTTCCCACGCCCTTGATGCCGTTGCCGGCGATGCCGCCCAGCATTATGAAAAGATAGGTGGTGACACCCATGCAGATGGCGCCGTTCATATTTGCCAGGGGTGCAGGCAGGGATATGGAATGTCCCTCAGTGGTGATGCCCTGTATACCCAGGAGCTCGAACATGGTGCCTGCGAAGATATAGGATCCCGCTCCGAAGATGTAGGCTCCCAGGGCTTTGTTCCTGTGAGGGGAATTGGTCCTGGCAAGGTCATCGAAAAAGCCCACCCAGGTCTCTATGACCAGCTGGAATTTTCCGGGTACCATCTGAAAGCGCGGTATCACAAATATGCGTAAGATCAGGGCAAAGAGAAGCAGTATGCCCGTGACGATAAAACCCGAGATAAGGGAAGGATCCACGGCAAGACCGAAGAGGTTTATCCTGTTTGCATCATGGAGCACCGCATCACGCATGGCCTCCTTGACGGTCTCATGCTTTTCAGAAATCGGAAGTATGATGATCGCAGCCACCGTTGCCGCCAGCAGCAGCGCCGCTATGATAAGAGTTACCGTCCTGCGTTTCTTAGTCAAATCCTGTCATCTCCTTCCGGATGTCATCCCAAAACATAAAGGACATTATATAACCCTGCCCGGTAAAATGCAAGCGCATCAATGTATCAGGGTTAACAGCATAGATACCAGGAATACCACCGCACAGGATATAAAGGCTACCACCGGCAGGCTCTGCTTCTTCCAGGAGAGTATCAGCGCCGTGACAAGGCCCGCAGCGCCGCTCCTCAGATCCCCCGTAGCCGTGATTATGGCCGGGAAAGTCATGACCGTAAGTGTCACATAGGGCACGTAATAGAGAAAAGATCTGAGTGTCCTGTTCTTTATCTCCTTCCGGAGCAGTGTCAGGGGCAGCATCCTTATGAGATAGGTCACCAGCGCCATTATGGCTATGTATATCCAAACGTTATGCTGCATCCTTACCCTCCTCATCCTTTACGGGCCAGATAAGGGCCGCCAGCAGCGACAGCGCCACCGTCAGTATTATTATGCGGCTTCCCGCTGAAACCGCCTTGAGATAAGGCACATAGGAAAACACCGTGCTGGCGGCTATGGCCACTATGCATATCGCCGCCACATGCTTATCTTCTTTTGCCTTGGGTACTATGATGGCCAGGAACATGCCGTAGAGCGCCAGACTCAGGGCGTTTACTATGTTTATGGGAAGTATATCACCCATGATCACCCCGAGGCAGGTCCCCGCAGTCCAGCCGGGTACGGCCACAGCCATGGCTCCGTAGGAATAGAAGGGGCTCAGCCTGTCCTTCCGGCCTATGGATATGCCGAAGATCTCATCGGTGACTCCGAAGGAGATGCCCATGCGGTGGCCGACGGAAAGCCCGGGTTCCACCTTCTGGGACAGGGCAAAGCTCATCAGCATGTAACGAAGATTGATCACTAACTGGCTTATGGCCATCTCAAGATAGGATGATGCTGTACGTATAATGGTCAGGGCCGCGAATTCCCCTGCGCTGGTCAGGTTCACCAGAGACATGACCGTAGCTTCCAGGGCGCTGAGGCCCGATTCACGGCACTGTATCCCCAGGGTAAAGCTCACCGCCAGATATCCCAGTCCGATGGGGATACCGTCCCTGAGCCCCTCCTTAAACTGCTTTCCTCTTTCCTCAGAGCTCATCCAGATCACCGTCGTAGCTGTTGTGGGCTATGGTCCTGAAGAAGAGTATCACGTTAGTCACGCTGGGGAGCATGAAGACTATGAGAGCCAGCACGCCGTCTATCAGCGCATAGGAAAAGCTGTAGGTCAGCGCCTCCGTTGCAAAGAGTATGAAAGACTCGTTTTCCGGATAAAAGAGGATATAATTCAGCACGCTTTCCGCATAACGGAGCACTATGACCGCAAAAAACGCCAGCTGCGGATACGCAAAGACCGTCTTCCACCTTCCCTTTTTTTCTTTCTGCAACCCGCAGAACAGGCCGAAAAGGCCCACCACGCCATAACCGAAGATGTAATCGAAAAGATCTCCCACAAGCTGTATGCGGTCTTTCTGATCATCAAAATATATGGTATCCAGCTGCGATGCGGCCTCATAACCAACGCTTTTCATCTGATCAAACCACGCCCCCACAGCACCGGGGTCGTTTCTGATCTCCATAAGCGCCGTAACCGCATATCCCGGCAGCACATAATCCAGACAGTATTTGATCACGGCAAATAAAAGGGCTCCCGCAATCCCGTAACGCGGACCGCAGATATAGCCTATGGCCGCCAGGGCCAGCATGCTTAAGAACGTGACCTCTCCGCCCTGTTCCATCTTCAGAACGTAAACATATGAGAGCAGGATGCTCACAATGAGTATCGCAACAAACCATCTTGAAGGGTGTCCCCACCAGCGCTTACGTCCTCTCTCGTGTATGATCCTTATCCTGTTTTCTATGAGATCCTCGCGGTCCACGAAGATATCGCTGTATCGGAGCTTCATGCCTGTTCCTCCCCGTCAGCGTTTCCGGCCGCGCTGCTCCCGTTATTCTTGAGCCTTCTCATACGGTAATAATAGCTTCTCCTGTTCAGGAAATAAATGATCAGGAACGCCAGGGCAAAACCGCAGATAGCCAGCACGTTGAAGGTACGGTTGGCCTCAAGTGCGGTGTCGGCGATCCAGTTATCCGGCAGGCCGTCATAGAACTTCGTCAGGATCTCCTCCACCACATATTCCTTAACGCCGAAGATGGCAAAGACCACACCAAGTATGTTTATGACCACTCCGTTCCGTCTTTCCTGCTCGGCACTGTTCAGATCCACTATCTTCTGCAGGTACTCCTGCTGTTCCGCGTATACCGCCTTCAGATCATCGTTGGTAAAGGCCGTGCGGATCTTCTCCGCCTCCTGGGCAGTACCGTTGTATTTGAAATTATCCGTCTTCCAGAACTCTATGGTCTTACCGTAATCCTCGTACAGCCTGTTGATGTACTTCCAGGGCACATGCCCTGCCTGGGTCAGCGCCTTCGACACCCTGACCGTCATCTTGGAAAGGGCCGTGTTCTGGAACATTATGAGCTCCATGATAAAGAGGCAGGTAGCCGCAAGTCCTATGCGGGTGAGCACCCCGTACTCCTTCGAATCCCTGCTGACATCACACTCAAGCACATAATCGTCATCGGGGAGCTGTTCCTTCAGCACCCGGTCCTTCAGTATGAACACCACCGTCTGCCTTGACATATAGGCCGTGTAGTAATCATAAGCCGAAACATCCGTAACGGCCTTCTCTATAAGCTCGTCATTATAAACCCTGAAGGTCTGGAACAGTGAAAAATAAGTCTCCCCCGAGAGTATGTTCATCATCTCCCTGGTGGTCTTCTTATCATCCTTCCGCACCCAGTCCTCTCCGGGCTGGGGCTCCGGCTCGCCTGTCATACAGCTGAAGACCTTCCCGTAACCCGCCATCACCAGACCGTACATAGCGTAAACATAGTCATCCAGATGGGCATAATGGTAACAGCCGTGTGAAAGAATTATCTTACCCAGGGCTGCCAGCTCCTCCTGCCTGTATCTGAATTGCAGGTTCACCCGGCGCTCCGCCGTTCTTATCTCATCCTCATCGGGATCAAATCCGCCTATGCATTCAAAAGCCTCCGCCAGCTCCTCTTCCTCCAGCGCCGCCAGGGCTTTGAGTATCCTTCTTCTGTGGGCACGCTCTCCGGCCTTCTCTTCCAGCTCCTTAAGCTCTCTCTTCAGGTCATTGATACCCTTGGGGTCACTGCTTCCCTCTTCCCGGAAGCCTCCCAGTTTTTTCTTGTATTTCCTGCATGCGGCCTCGCGTTTTTTGAAATCCTTTATCTCAAGCTGCTCCTCCAGGAGCCTGTCAGCCTCCTTCTGGAGCTTTTCTATCTCTTCACGGAGTCCCGTGATCCTTTCCCTGTCCTTAAGGGCCTCTTTCTTATACTCACTCCGCCTCTTTGCTATGAGCTCCTGCCAGCTGCCCGGCTTTTCAGGGATAACGGCTCCCGATCCTCCGGTATACATACTGACTAGCCCGGCTTTCTCCATGAGCCTGGCGGCATCCAGCGCGCCCTCATCATCCAGCTTCCGGAACAGGGCATACCTCATTTCCTTCTCCAGAAGCCTCTTCTTATATTCTTCAGCCTCGGGACAGGAAGGGTCTTCGTACATTCCCAGCTCTTTCCAGCTTTTTATCCCGAGGATTTCCGTCTCATCCTTCATGCCCTTAACGCAGGTCTCCCAGCCGTCGGAACGTATCTTCAGGTAGTTCTTGCTCACCTGGTCCAGTATCTGTGAGGTGGAATAACGGCAGTCCGGGAAGAACATGAGCAGCACATACATATGGGTCTGTCTGTGCATGAGAAGACTGAGCTCCACCCTGTCCTCACCGATCAGGGTGGGGCACTCCCCATAGGCGTCCTCTTCCTCGTCCTTATAATCGTCCAGTGTATGCAGGAAGTAAAAGCTTCCCAGGTAATGCTCCGTGACCTCCCTTCGCACCTCATTCCGGCACTCAAAGTCACGGCTGTTCTTCACGTTGTTCAGGAGGTATCTGCTGTACAGGGGAAGTTCCCCTTCATCCGGCAGGTCGTCAAGGCTTAAAGGTATATGCGAGATCTTCTTTTCCCCCTCCTCGGTTTCAAAGGGCAGGAGTATGCAGACATCATCCCTGAAGCCCTTCAGGTAATATTTGTCCTCCAGAAGCCTCGCAAGACGATCACCGTCACAGCAGTATACGACACTGCCTTCGCTGTCCCGGCAGCGCCTCACCATGCCGAACTGCCTGCTCCTTACGAAATTCAGGCCGCCCTCGGACACGGTGACTGCCGCTATGGCCTCTATCTCCGTGCCCAGGCTCTCCTGTATGGCGTTCATATAGGCGATCCAGGCATCGGAAAGCTGCAGTGAAGCCTTATACTCCTTCTTTCTGTACTTTTCCCTTATGGCCGCGGAGATGATAAAGAGCTTCAGGGTATCCTGATCCTCGAATTCCTCCTCCT
>JAFWWB010000073.1 GCA_017518185.1 Lachnospiraceae bacterium | reverse complement strand
TCTGTCACCGTATCCGGTATTATTACTGTTGTGATACTGTCTGTATCATAAAACAGATAACCGCATATCCTGGTTATTCCTTCCTCAAATTCTATAGTCGTAAGGTTTGCGCATCCGCTAAATACATAACTATCGCTTGATGTCAGACTCTTCGGTATTCTTACGGAATATATTGCGGTATTCATAAATGCTTGATATCCGATCTTTTCCAGATTTGTGGGGAACTCTGCCTTTGTCAGTTTTGTGCAATCATTAAACGCCCTATTTTCTATCACCGTAACAGAATCCGGTATTGTTACTTCTGTAAGTGATCCACACCCCGCAAATGCATACTCTCCTATTGTTGTAACTGTATACCCACCTATCGTATCAGGTATAGTAACTTTTGATGCTGAACCATTGTATTTCGTTATTGTTGCATAAGTATGATCTAAAACATCATAGGTAGTATATGTAAAATCACCCTCTGATGCGTACTGTACTTCTATATCTTTTAATTCTTCTTTTTCATCATCCTCTGTGTTGTCCGTTCCATCTTCATCAGATGCTTCTTCACTTTCTGTATCTTCTTCAGCAGCCTCTACTGCTTCTTCTACCTCAGCCTCTTCAACCTCCTCATTTTCAATCTCATTCTCTTCTTCCGTTTCTACATCTGCTTCTTCTTCCTCATTCAAATCTTCTTTTTCCGCGGAATTGCCTTCAACACTTCCATCCGTATCATCGTTTTTCTCAATGACATCTTCCTCATCAGGCACCTGTTTTTCTGTTTCATCATCACAGTTTTTTTCCGATGTTTCAGCATCCTCAGTCATAATTTCAGCATCATAATCTGCGGCCCATACCACAGGAAGACTCCCCGCCTCCGAAAAGACAAGAACCGTGGTCATTGCTGCCGAAAGTAATCTTATAAATCTTTTTTTCACGAGTATACCCTCCCTATATGAAATAATACATTTTTTTAATTTTCAATTATCATTCTTCAGTTGCTTAACAGATTGATCATCTGAGTATAATCCACATACGGAGGTGTTTTGCTTTGACTCTCATCAAAAGCTGATCTCGCATCATTAATATATTTCTCATAAGATACAAGTTGATCATTAGAGTAATACTCACATTGATCCTGCTCCCATGAAAAATCAGTTATCCCCTCTTTGGGTCTGCAATAACCTGACCATACTACAGCTGCGCTTCCGTTTCCAAGTCTTTTTACAGATCCTGTTCCTCCGTCGTATACATTCATTTCATATAATCCGGTCTGCGGGATATATCTGAACTCATATACGTTAATCGCACTCATCTCCAGAGCAACGGCTCTGTTATTCGAAAACGTATAGAGAAATGATTCCCCTCCACTCAAATAGAGTTCAGGAATTTCATCGTTATCCAGATTAAATAATGCAAATGAGCAATCATTATGATTGTAACCCCAAATAGTATATTCAGGACCATCTTTCACTATTTTCATATAAGCATCTTTCCATGCCTCCCTCTGAGTAACACTCGCCGTGGGTTTAGGCTCCGATGTGGTGATTGTTTCCTGCGTACTTGTTGACTCCGTAACTTCATTTTGGGTATTGGCAATTTCCGGATTTTCCTCTTTTAGTCCATATGCCGAGAATACTGATGACGGATCTGTGGTCAATGCTTTAGATTCAACCCCGGATGATGCACTGTTATTGTATATCACATATGCATTTTTAAACTTCTCGGCAACTTCTCGGCAATAGTTTTCATATTCCGCATCACTGACCGGCGAACTACCATCACTTGTAAGATCAACTGACAGGACATCAATTCTATCACCACTATTATTGACGTAGTACTCCATAAAGCTCTGTGTACCCATTCCCTGCCACATTCCAAAGTATTCTTCGCCAAGATTATAGTAATCCCCTTTATTGACCAGATACCAGGAAAACCATCCACCGGCGTGATCTGTTCCTCCGGCTTTTTCATGGATACAACTGATAGTGCCGTCATCATTTATAGTATATACATACCCATTTACAGATCTGTCCCTTACCGCAACAACGATCATCTCATCATTCCCGTCATGCGTAACATCAGCCAGGTACACCATGTCATCAGGTTCAAAATTCTCATAGAAATAAGTTCTGTAAAGCCCCTGATCGTAAGGGTCTTCCGCATCCGGAGAATCCACAACCTTTCCGTTCGTATTATTTTCTTCCTGAGTATTCACGCCTCCCGCATTCATATCACTATCATGTTGATCATACTCAGCTTGCACTGCATGCTCTATCGAATCCTTCATATGATCCAAGGAATTGCTTTCATCGCCACAGCCTGTTGAAATGACTGTAAAACAGAAAGCCGCCATTGTTATTGCTATCTCACGCCGCATTGTACCAACCTCATTTTTCACCTTCTGCCCTGCTGCTTATACATAACACCAGCCACAATAAGTCCTATACTCGAAAGGATCAGGAGATAAAAACCAACTCCAAGATTAAGCATTCCGCTAAGATCCATAGGTCCAAAACCTGTTTCCACACTCGAAAGCCGATTCTTATTGATCATATACTGCAGAATGATATCCAGCATAAAAACAACTCCGAGAACTATAGAATCCCTTCCTACGGTTTCCACCTTTTTCAAAACTTCAACAACCTCTGCTCCAAGAAGTACCAAACCAAGTAATGTGAGAAAAATGAAATTCTCACTCCAGAGTGACACCGTTCCTGTTGTCCCAAAAACGCTATATGTAAAGAATGGCATAAAAGAAGCCACCACCGCAATAAGCACAGACACGGCCGCCACTATAGCCGCTGTATCCTTTGACAGATCAACTGAAGACGAATTCCGTTCCTGTTCCGCAAGGACGCTCCCGCAATGCGGACATGTATAAGAGCTGCTCAAGGCCAGCGGCTTCCCACAAAAGCGGCAAAATGTCACCTCACTTTCTTCCGCCGCAACCCGTGCTCCGCACTTCAGGCAGAAAGCCGAATCATCAGGTATTGTTGCTCCGCATTTTCCACATTCTTTCGCCATGATACTAATCTCCTTCCTTATTGATGATACAATTTTAAAGCAAAAGCTGATATGCCTCTTAACTCACGAAACTTTCACAGTGATCTTTATAGTCTTCCCATTCACTTTCATACTCAGCTTTGCTGTCCCGGTACCTACCGCATGGATAACGCCATTCTCATCCGCATAAGCCACTTTCGGTTTATTACTCTTGTATATTGGCGTATGATCCAGATACTCGTGCGTTATCTCATAGTCTTCTCCCTTTGAAAGGCTTATCTCATACTTTCCACTTGTAGGCTTTCCGACAGAAGTCAATCTATAGTCTATTTCCAGATAAGGACTCTCCACGATAACCATAGTCGTAAACACAAAGCCTCCGGTACCATAAGGATCATAGAAACAGTCAACCCACTCAGTTCCGCAGCCTTTTGCAGTTACATATCCCTTTGCATCCACCGTTATTCCGGACTTAACAGATGCATCTTCGACAAGCCATACTCCGTCTTTATTCTTCACCCCATAATGCTTAATCGTCTTATGACCGCCGTTATTCATATAAAGCACGTTAAGCGTCGGCTCTTCAACCGTTACAGTAATTCTCAACTGCTTTCCGTTCTTATCCACACCCGTCAATTCAGTAGTACCCTGCCCTGCGGCGATCAGCTTCCCAGCCTGAGTGATCCTCACCACATCATCCTGATAGTACAAAACCTTCGTTCCTTTTGCGTTCTTTACCACAGTCATTCCGTTATCAGATGTCCAGCTCGCCGTATTTGCCTTAAATCCGTCCGCCTTTATCTTCACACTCTGAAGCGGCTTAAGTGTTACAGACTTACTGAAATCCTTAACCTTTGCTACATCAGCAACTGTGACCTTACAGTTAAACGCTTTACCGTTGATATACGCAGTAATGACCGCACTGCCTTTACTGTATGTATACACTTCTCCTTCATCAACATCAGCCACGCCGCAGTTTGAAGACGCCCAGGTGATGCCGTACTCCGACGCGTTATTACCGAGTCCCTTTATACTGATCATGCCTACATCGCCGGAAACAAGTGAGAGTTTTGTCTGACTCAGCGAAGGTTCTGCCACTATGATGCTGTAATCAAACGTATTTCCTTTAACATGAGCTGAACCGGCACTCTTAAGTGTTACCATTCCGTTTCCGTTTACCGCGGCAACAGACGCGTTTGTACTAGTCCATACGATCTCCTTATTCAACTGTATGGTCTGTCCTTTGATCCCATATAAAGTATCCGTATCGATAATATCAATAACAGGATTAAGTCCGGACTTTTCTTCTTCACCCGAAGTTGAATAACGTGCCTCTACCTCCATATCCTTCGTCACCTGCGAAGAAGGATCCCAGCGCATGCCGCTTTCTATCACATACCAGCCTTTGAATTCTCCTTCAGATGCGGGCGGTGTCGGCACATTCTCAACAGAATCCCCGCTATTGACCGTTTCTCTTCCGATTTCCTGTCCGTCTGCATAGAATACAACAGTACAGGTTTCCGCAACATCCTCCGTAACAGTGACAGTGGCAGTAGCGGTCAATCCATTTGAAGTTTTTGCCGTAATGGTCGCTTTCCCTGCTGTTTTGCCTGTAACAGTAACGCTCTCACCATTTGCATCGACTGTTGCCACCGCCGGTGAAGAACTTGTCCAGCTTACCGACCTGTCTGTCGCGTTATCAGGACTCAGCGTTGCAGTAAGCTTCTGACTGCCGCCCTTACTTATTGTGCATTCCTTTGGAAGAATGCTTATCGCAGTCACTTCCACTATGCTCACGTCTGCTTCTATATTGCTCACAGAAAATCCATAGTCCTTGCTGTCAATTCCATCCGTCACAAGCTGCAGCCAGAAGGTATTTCCGGTCACGGTAACAGTTTTCCCTGCAAGCTCCGATCCATAATACTTTCCTACCTGCTTCCCGGCGGCATCTTTTATAAGGATATAATCACCCTCAGTATCATCTTCCAGTTTTGTTTCTTCTGAAAACGTAACTGAAATATTAGCGGCCCCGGGCTTTTTATAAATCCATATATCTGAGCTGTTCTTATCATATGGATGAGCACTTTGCATATCGGCAGCACTCGCCGGATAGCTGGCGGTATTGGATACGGTGACCTTGCACTCTTTCTTTGCACCTCCTCCGTCTAAAGCCGTGACAGTTATTATGCACTCACCTTTATTTACAGCTGTGACCTTACCATTTTCGTCAACGGTAGCTATACTCTCATCCGAACTGGTCCAGCTAACCGTTTTATCACTCGCTGTTGACGGAGAAACGGAACAGGTCAGCTGAATACTTCCTCCTGCATCCAGAGTCACAGACGTTTTACTAAGACTGATACTGGTTACAGACTGAAGCACTATAATCTTGCATGATGCAAGCTTATCCCCAACAGCAAGTTTTATCACTGCCGGGTCATCAGCATCTGTCACCTTCAATCCTTTTACTACACCATCCGTAAGCGAGATTCGATCTGAGCCCTTGCTGACTGACCATGTCATTTCATCTGTATAATTAGCCGGTGTAATATTATAAGGCAGACGCAGTGTTGCATTCGTATAAATCGTATATGTTTCCTGTTCAAAAGTTACATCTGTTGCATTGATTTCCTGACTAACGAACGTAAAACCATTTGTATCAGCAAATGTCTCAGCATAGGTTCCCGATACGCCATAGATTGTAAGCCTGTCTTTGTATGAGAACGCAGTAGTAGCAATTGTTGTTGTACTCCTCGGGATAGTAATAGATTTCAGTTTTGTATCATTCAGAAATGCGTTGGCTCCAATAGTTTTCACATAATACGGAAGTACAATACTCTCCAAAGCCTCATCATTTGCGAAACAATACTGAGGGATTGCTGTTATACCACTTCCAAGAGTAACTGTCTCCAAAGCAGCACAGTTCTCAAAACAATAATTCCCCAATGATGTTACCATATGTGAAAGAGTAACCTTAGATAGGCTTTCGCAATTTCGGAATGCGTCATTTCCTATCGTCATTGTCGCATTCGGATTTAGAGTAATGTCTTGTATTGCTATACAACCTCGAAATGCGCAGCTCTCTATTGTATTAACACCTGATGGAACTTCAATTAATTCCAATGAACTACATCCGTCAAATGCATTTTCACGTATTGTCTTTAAGCCATCCGGCAAAGCAATACTTTTTAAGCTTGTACAGTTTTGGAATGTTCCAGCCATAAGATTTACACGCCCTGATGGAAGTGCTACCGTTTCAAGCGAACTACAATTAGCAAATACATATGCCCCCATACTAATTACAGAATCGGGCAGTGTGACTTCGTGCAATTCTTTACATCCATAAAAAACCGCCCCGCTTATTGTTTCCAGTTTTGATGAAAAAACGATATCAGTTATACCGGAGTGTGCAAACGCCTTATAGCCTATCTCTGTTATACTATCAGGTATCACAACCTCTTTTAATCCGGGGCATCCAACAAAAAGATGCGCTGGAATTACAGTTCTTCCCTCTTCAAAAGACACACTCGATAAATTTGTACAACCCTCAAAAGCTCCTCCATCTGATGTGTAATCCAGACTTTCGTAATTCTCAGTACAAGATTGCAATGATTTGGGAATCAGTATACTGGTTAATCCAACATCATTTATAAATACCCCCTGTCCCAATGTCGTAAGTCCTTTTGAAAGTATTATCTCTGTAGCATTCTTACAATTACCGAAAGCGCTATTCCTAATTATTGTCACGCTATCAGGAATTATTATTTTCTCTAAGCCTGTATGAGAAAAAGCTTTTACACCTATCTCCGTTACCGTATTAGGAATCGTTACCTGCTTGATACCAGAGCAGCCAACAAAAATATGCCCGGGTATTTTTGTTATCCCCTCTTCAAAAGTAATATCTGATAGATTTGAACAACCCTCAAAAGCTCCTCCATCTGATGTGTAATCCAGACTTCCGTAATTCTCAGTACAAGATTGCAATGATTTAGGTATTTCTATACTTCCAAGGCTTGTACAATTCTTGAATACACTTTTTCCTAATGATACTAATGACTTTGAAAGTTCAACCACTTCAAGATTCTTACACCCTGAAAAAGCTTCATTTCCAATCGTCGTCACAGAATCCGGAATACTTACATACCTGAGTTCACTCCGCCCCTTAAATACATTTGCCGCAATTCCAACCACCTTATAGCCATCCAGCTCTGCAGGAATATTCAGTGCCGAAACATTCCCGTTGTACTTTGTTATAGTACATGTCTTTTTTTCCTCATCTTTGGTTGTTTCAAAAATGGTATACTCTTCCCCCTTCGCATCCAGTCCTCTGCTGGCTCCGCTGTAGCTGTATCTGGATGTGATCGGCGTATAATACTTTATCTTTCCATTAGTTGCATTCGCATTATACGAACTGTTCTTGCTCTTATCTCTTGAGCACCTTGATACGGGTTTCCCATCTTCAAAGTGCTGAGAGATTTTCAACGGGCTGTTTTTCCTGTCAATGAAGTCATATTGCTCTCCCCAGTTTTTCTTGTCCATCCAGTAGTCGAAAGTTACTTTATACCCTGCATTCAAATACATCCATGCATAAATATGTGCGCATGATACAGGAGTTTGGCCATCGGTATATGTATGGGCCTCAGCTTCGGCCGTTGCTCCTATCCTTGCATACACCTCGCCCTTAAGAACTGCCATATCAAATCCGGCTGCGGCTTTTACACCGGCTGACGCCTTCGCGTGGGCATCTATTGTAAACGATTCCCTTGTATGGTCTCCCACTACACTGAATCCATCCCGACTCGAATACGATACTCCCACATGTATCCACTCAACATAATTCAATGAAAGGTTACCCTCCAGCTGCAGTTCAAGGGTAACCGTAAGGTATCCTAGTCCATACAGAAGAGGAATTTTTACCAGTGTTATGTTAGGCTTTACTCCTATCGCCTTAAGAACATCCATACTCACATTGCATCTGAATGTGACAGGTGCCGACACAATAAAATATGCCATTTGATTATGAAAAAGAACCTTAACACAGTCCGCATCATAGTCTATGTACATATCTCCTATAGTACACTCTATCTCTGCTTTTATGCCATCATCTAGATCAAATTCTTTCTTTACCTGATCAGGAATGATATATGAATCAATAATTCTTATTGCTTCTATTTCATTTTCCCCGGCATCTTCCATCGAATCATATACTATTCCATCCTCATAGTCCTTGTCTGGGTCACCTCCGACAATATACTCTATTTCAATATCAGGTTTACATGCAACTACCTGAGACAGGTCAGCCTGTCCTCTGGCAGCCCACTCAATTGATTCAAATGCTTCTTCAGCAGGAACAGTTTCAGTCGCTATTACGTATTCACCATTTTCCTCCTTAACAGAAGTTGCCTTACGGACTACAGGCGCACCGTCTACAAGGAACCCATATTTCTTCCCTGCAGTGATTTTTGCACTGCATTCAGACACGGTAAACTCATTTTCATCAGTCATCCTGGCTTTAGCTGATGTTATATCTATTACTCCATCCGCAAAATCCCACGTTTTTTCTTTTTCTTCATCTATCACCCTGGAATCCAACACATCTTTGGCATATGATTCCATTTTCTCCATTTCATCTTCGGTTACTGTTTCCTCCGGAAGAAATTTACCATCACTAAGCTCAAACCAGCCCTTATCCAGAGATACCTGTATATCATTCGGATAGCTTACAGTAGCGCTTTCATCAAAAGTATATTGTTCATCATCATCAAGCATAAATCCAAGGCAATGATTCAGAGAAAATGCAGCGTATTCTCTTGTCACCGCATCTTCAGGCAATGCCGAATCTCCGGCCTCTACATCCATCAGTCCAAATTCAGTAATGATCATTACATCACGATAAAAACTATCCTCTGATGAAATATCATAAAAATAATTGTCCGGATAATTATCCTGTTCCACAGACATATCAAAGGTTTCTATAAGCATCCTCCACCATTGAAGTCTTGTGATCTCTTCTTTTCCTTTATCATTTGTAATTATACTGTCATCGTTCTCGGCTTCGTTTTCTGAAACTGTATCGTCAGAAACCGAATCCTGTATCAATGAATCCTCTGATACAGATTCTTCTTCGGCTTCTACTGCTTCCTCACAACGTTCTGTTTCATTTTCATTTACAGAGTCTTCTATCGTTTCCTCTTCTTCATCACCCTTGTCTACATCCTCCGATTTCACATTTTCGCCATCATCGTATTCTTCAGAAAATGCCTCCTCCCCGTTTTCTTCTTCAATG
Organism: Lachnospiraceae bacterium; assembly: GCA_017518185.1. Lineage (GTDB taxonomy): Bacteria > Bacillota > Clostridia > Lachnospirales > Lachnospiraceae > NK4A136. The sequence goes on along the minus strand of JAFWWB010000073.1, from coordinate 63,176 downwards.
ACATCTTCCTCTATTATTTCTTCAGCTTCCTCAGCCTCTTCAGCAGCCCATACCACTGGAAGACTCCCCGCCTCGGAAAAGACGAGGATAGCTGTCAGCGTTGCTGCCAATAATTTTTTAAATCTGTTTTTCATAACTAATGATTCCTCCGTTTTCTTTTTTTTACCTATATTTGATTCACCCGCATGATACGATCATGTACATGTAATAGAAAATCTTTTGACTATGCTTATCCGGAGTAACGCTCCGTTTATGACAGCATAGCCAAAAGATTTCGTTTTTATTACATGATCAAACCATAAAACTCCTCATTGCAGGCCGCTTTTTCAAACAACATTAAGCACTATTTTCACTGTCTTTCCATTGATCTTAGTTGTAAGTTTTGTCTTGCCGGGAGTGCGGGCTATCACATTTCCGAATTCGTCAACATAAGCTACTTCCGGTTTGGAACTCTTATATAAGACATTCTGATTCAGACTCGCATATTTCAGTTGAGCTTTTGTTCCGGCTGCCATGGTCATTTCATATTTGTTGTTTCCGATATTCATAAGACCTGCTGCTGTTACATAAGGATCTTCAACATACACTTTTATACGGTATTTTACACCGTTATACACTGTACTAAGATATGCACTCCCCGTAGCTACAGCAGTCATCTTGTTTCGGTATACAGTTACCACACTTGTATTGCTGCTTTCCCATACCGGATTCCGCAGCCCTTTTATACTGATCTTCTGTGGTTTGCCTACAGTTATATGCCTGGTCCTTTCAACGCACACAGTCGGTTCAGTGACCCGTACGCTGCAGGTATATGCTTTTCCGTTAATGTATGCCGTTACCTTTGCCTTGCCTGCTGCAACAGGTTCAAGTTCTCCCTTCTGGGAAACGCGGACAACATCCTGTGCGTCACTGAACCACAGAACATTAAGATGTTCCGCATCATAATGAAGCCGGAGCTCATACTGGTTTTCCTTGACAGTAGTTATGGTTCTGCTTTTTTCCAGACCCGGATCAGATACATATACATTTATAACCCTGTCTCCTTTTCTTAAGATAACAGGTGAATATGTCTCTTTTTTTGCCTTTACAACACCCTTATCAGAGACAGATACATATCTCTTATCTCCGCTTATCCACCCTCTATCCGGCATGGTGAACTTCTGACCTTTTACCATGTATATAGTTGTTGTTTTATCAGTAATGACCGGTGCCGGACACAGAGGATACTGTTCCGCAGGATCTGTATCCTCCAGGATCAACGGATCTTCGCCTGAAGATGTTTTATTCCAATGAGCATATACAGAGAGGTCTGAAGCGCCTATGTATTTTGTACCATCCCAGTATTCACCTGTGATACAGGTTCCGTCTGCATTGTATACTTTTACCCCGCCCTCGGCTTTGGTATACCATCCGTCAAAAATGTAACCTTCACGGGTAACCGCATATTTGCTTATGTTATGCCAATTATACCCGTTATAAATCAGATCAGGTTCAGCGGTCTTCATTATGGTTGTTCCATCAGAGAACATACCTCCGTTAGGATTCATATAAAGCTTGTAATGCTTCTCGGTTTCCTTGACTGTTACTGTGCAGTAGCCGCTTACCCCGCCGGGATCCTGTGCCTGTACTGTGATCGTAGCTGTTCCAGGGCCAACCGCTGTAACTTTTCCATTTACGACAGTTGCTACATTTTCGTTCGAAGAGGTCCATGCCACTTCGCTTGTGGTTGTAGTTGCAGGAGAAAGCGTCGCACTAAGCGTATAGCTCTCTCCGGCTTTCATTTCCAATGTGGAGTTAGAAAGCGTGATACCTGATACATATTCAGGAATAATTACTTCCAACCCAACGCTTACGTAGTTTCCGTCCAGGTCATACGCATATACATGAGTAATGTACTTTCCTTTTTCGTAATTATGTCCCGCTATATATACGTTGTAATAATACAGATTCCCGTAATTCTCTACTGCGCTTTCACTATCATACCAGTTTTGTGCCAGATCATCCTGACCATTGTATGCCGTCCAAGTAGGGAAAGACACTCTTCCTATTCCAACATTATCCGACGCTTCACAAACCACGGTGTATCCTGTAGGTGACAGATTTGTGATATATGCCTGCGAAATATTCGGAGAAACTCTATCTCCTAAAGTGGTAAAGCTGTCTAAAGGAGTTGCATATTCAACGCCATCAGTTACAACATATAATTTATAATAGTATGTTGTTCCTTTTTCCAAAGGGCCTGTCCATTTTCCTGTCCCCAGATCGAACCATACAGTCTTAATCCTTCCATTGACCGCTTCCGGATGTCTTTCCATATTGTCAGGAGATGTTCCCAGATAGAAACCATCTTCCGAGCAGTACCTTATTTCAGATAGTTCAGCATTTATTCTGACACTTGTTTTATCCAATCCTGTAATACCCGTGTTTGACACAACACCATTATCCCCGGGATTACCTGTTACAAAAGAATCAACGGAAGACTCATATACTTTACCACCGGAAATCAGATAAAATTTGTAATAATACCTCGTACCCGGTTGAAGCGCTCCCGTCCACTTGCCTGTTCCAAGATCATACCAGATACTTAAAGTATTACCGGTATAATGTTCCACATGTTTTTCCATATAGTCCGGGGATGTTCCCAGATAGAATCCTGTTTCAGTTACATAAGCCATGGGTGAAACACTGGCATTGATCCTGGCTGTATTGGAAGTGATGTTTGTTGCACCTGTATTGTTAATTGCATATGTACCCCCAGACGAACCCGAGGATCCACTGGCTGAGCCTTGAGCAGTTACATTCATCAACCCACAGCTACATCCATCAATAAGATATGTATATGTAGGTTTATGACCATTCCATGCGTCTGCCGGATCAACCACATAAAAATCACTTTCCCTTAATGCATCTCTGTTTGCTGTTGTTTTATATCCTATTACTGTGACCCAATGATCAGTCGCACCTCCGTACTTATAACACCAATCACGATATATACCGGACACATATAATAATGCCGGTCTATTCATATTTATGTTATCGTAAATTGTTTTGAGACTCGCATCGTCACATCTCCCCCAGCCTGCAGGCCAGGTAGCATAGCTACCATTCCAATACTCACTGGCATTGTGAACACGTCCATCCATTATTGTTTTGGCATATGCAAAAGAATATGCCATACACATTTTATCTCCAGAAGTTTGTGCTCCAACAGCATATAGATTATCCCTATTATAGGGAACAACCACACGATCTTCCTCTACATTAGTTTGTACTACATCGTCACATTCATTATACTCTTCTTCTGTTTCTTCTGTTTCTCCACTATCTTCATCGTTTGAACATATATCCTCACAGTCTTCATCAGATATGATTAGTTCTTCCTTCTTAGCTTCTTCCGCCTCGTCAGCATCCTCCGATTCCACTATTTCGGTCTCATCATCTTCTTCCGAGAAAGCTTCTTCCTCATCAGCTTCTTCTAAGGCATCTTCCTCAATTACTTCATCCACTTCCTCAGCCTCTTCAGCGGCCCAAACCACAGGAAGGTTCCCGGCTTCGGAAAAGACGAGAAAAGCTGTCATTGCTGCTGCCAGTAATCTGTTAAGTCGTTTTTTCATTTTGCATTTACCTCCGCGCTGTGATATAAAATCTTCCGATTTTTCTATTTTTGTCGATCCCCCGGAATGATAATCGGGGATTCCACAGTGTATCCATGACTTACGAGTTCACACATCTTTCACATTTTACCGCAAAATTTGCCTACTGACAATATTATAATCGCTATCAGCTATTATTTATCAATTCTAACTAATTTATTTTTATATCTTTTGTGCATATCATATTAAGAAGGAGGGAGATCACATGTACAGTGAACAGGATCAGAAGGCCATAGGCAGGAGGATACGGGAGATCAGGAAGGCAAAAGATGCCACCCAGCTGAAGTTCTCAGAAGAAGTGTACATAACTTCAAGTTTCCTCTCGGAGATCGAAACCGGCAAGAAAGGCCTGTCCTGTGAAACACTCTACAATATCTGTGAAACGCAGGAGGTGTCGTCTGATTATCTTTTGTTTGGGGAAGAGGCCGAAGAGAAGAAGGCTTCGGACGCGATCATAGAAACCGCTTCTGCCCTGAATGTGGCAGAGCTTTCCACCGTTATAAGTTATCTGGATGCACTGAAGAAGATGCGGGAAATGTAAGAGAAGTAGGGATCATTCCCTGACTGTATATGTTGCTGATAAGAAGAAGGCTCACAAGTGGCTTTTTTTTATGCTCAAATAATGCCACCGGACATCCGGTTGCGTTCTTCTTGACAAACACTCCCACCAACGATGAAGTATGTCAAAGTATACCAAAGTATATCGTAAAAAACATAGTATACCATTGTATACATAAAATGGAGCCGCCATGGCAGTTCACAATATTGTGATACCGAATCATAAACCCCCGGCAATCTTTCAGACCGCCGGGGGGGCTTATTTCACTTAATATCAAATTCAGGTGCTTCGTCTATATTCTGCCCGACGTACTTCCCGTCCTTCTTTCTCTGTTTGACGCATTCCGTCAGCAGGTACTCGATCTGGCCGTTCACTGAGCGGAAGTCGTCCTCTGCCCAGGCTGCTATAGCATTGTAGAGTTTTTCCGACAGACGCAGAGGAACCTGTTTCTTCTCAGCCATCAGTACAGGCTCCCGGAGTTGACGACGGGCTGCGCATCGTGGTTTCCGCAGAGCACTACCAGCAGGTTGGAGACCATCGCAGCCTTGCGTTCCTCATCGAGGGTCACGGTCTGCTTCTCGTTCAGTCTCTCCAGCGCCAGCTCCACCATGCCGACAGCGCCGTCAACGATGAGCTTTCTTGCATCCACGACTGCGGATGCCTGCTGCCTCTGGAGCATTGCAGCCGCTATCTCGGGAGCATAGGCCAGGTAGGTGATCCTTGCATCCACTATCTCAAGCCCGGCATCTGTCACCTTGCTCTGGATCTCATCCCTGATGCGTCCTGCAACCACTTCGGTGGAACCTCTCAGGCTTCCGTCATCGGCTTCGCCGTCACCCGTGGTATCAACATTGTCGGTCACATCGTAGGGGTAGATCTTAACAACGTTTCTTACTGCGGTATCGCACTGCAGGGAAAGGTACTCCTTGAAGTTGTCGACCTCGAAGACGGCCTTCGCCGTATCCTTCACTCTCCACATAACTGCCACAGCCACTTCAACGGGATTACCGAGAACGTCGTTCACCTTCTGGCGGCTGTTGGAAAGAGTCATGACCTTAAGGGATATCTTCTTGCTGAAGCTCTCCGCGCTCACGGTGGTACCGGTGGAGCTTACGCTTACGGTACTGCCGGGTGCAGCAGCCACATCGCCGCTCTGTCCGAGCCTCGTGCCCGCTGCCGGGTTGAAGGCTGTGCAGAAGGGATTCACCCAGAAGAAACCGTCACCCTTTAAGGTTCCCACATATTTACCGAAGAGTGTCAGGACCAGTGCCTCATTGGGTTTTAAGACCTTAAGACCCAGGAGCAGTATCCATCCCAGGGCAAGCCAGATAACGCAGCCAGCATTGATGAACCACAGGCTCGTTATGGTACCGAACATCATCGCCGGTATCGCGAGGACGTAGAGCGCGATCACCAATAGCAGTACCAGTCCTCCGGTCTTGTGCCCGCTGATGATCTTTTCCTGTACATTTGTTTTCATAACAGATCCTCCTTCTCAGATCCATCGCCCTCCGGATACATATGCCGCATCCCATGGGCTTGTTTTAATTTGATATCATTATGATATCACGGCGATTTTATTTTGTCAACATGCATTTTCTTCTTTTCTTTTCCGCAACATTCATGTATAATATTTTCCATGACCGATTACAAAACTCTTGAAAAACAGCTCAGGGAATGCATCAAAGCGGAGAATAACATCATCTCCGTTATGGCTAATGCCTCTGCGCTCATTAAGAAATACGTGGCTGCCCTTAACTGGGTAGGCTTTTATATCCTCGATAAGGAAGGCCTATATCCCGGACCTTTCCAGGGAGACGGCTTCGCGGAACGCGTGTCGAGCGCCAAGGGCGTCTGCGGTCTTGCCGCATCAAAGAACGAGCCCCAGTGCGCACTGAACGTACGGGATTTCCCCGGCTACATCAATGCCCGTGAGGAGACTGATTCCGAGCTGGCGATACCCATGCACTTTTCGGGATCTGTTGTAGCTGTGCTGAATGTTGAAAGCCCCGTGAGGAACCGTTTCGCCATGGAAGACAGGGACTGTCTGAGGCATCTTGTGACCATAATAGAAAAGGGCGCCGATTTCACGCCCATTGCCGGTGTGGCTCCCAAGCCCGCGGCACCCCAACCGGCGAAGCAATCGCCCAGCATGCCTTTTGAGCTCTGGCTCTATGCCATAAAGCAGCTGGCACAGACCTACGAGATGGTGGAGCCTATATATGCGCAGCTCTCCGACGCGGAGAAGGAAGCACTCAGGAAGGAATACGAAGCGACCGCTTAAACCTCCTTATCACCCGCGGCTTCTTCCGCAGGCGCCAGAAGCGGAATACGGATCAGCCATTTCTGATAGATGAGCCACCCGCCCACTGCGCAGAAGCATCCGATAACGATCCCGCAGACCACGTCGCTGGGATAATGCACGCACACATAGATACGTGAAAAACAGATAAGAAATGCAAGCACGAGAAGCGGTATACTGTACCGCTTTTTTACTTTCATAAGGGGATAAACTCCCGCCGCAGCCAGAGAGGCTGCCGCATGTCCCGAGGGGAAGGAATAATCCCACTGGGGCTTTATCAGACAGACTATATCCTCATACAGGTCATAGGGCCTTGGCCTTGCAACAATAGGCTTTATCACGACGTTGACCACTACCACGTCTATGAGCAGCGCGGCCGCGCAGGCAACAGCCACCGGCCTGGTCTTCCTGAAGAAGAGCATTATCACGGTAAGGGCTATCCATAAAGCTCCGCCTGTCCCGAGATGCGTTATGAAGGTCATAATAGGAGTCAGCCAGGTCTGCTGGATATTCTCCTGAAAATATAACAGTATATTGTGATCTATCCCGGTTATAGCTTCCATTATCCCTTCTTCTCCATTATGTATGCAAGTGTGAATATGAGCGGAGAATTCCAGTAAATGGTTATCTCGTTGGTGCAGTAGCTCATCCAGTCATCCACAAACCACTTCATGGGAGCCTGTCCGCCGAGCTTCTCCTCATTTGCCTTCGTATCCCCGGCCCTGAAATTGGGTCCGCCGGAAAGATATCCTGGTATGGGCTCGTCTATGCCGTCCGCCACGGTAGGTCTGTTGTGGGGATTCCTGAAGGCTCTTTCGCCCACGCCGGTCACGTAGGACATATCCATGGCGTTACGGCCGAAGATATAGTCCAGCTGGTATCCGGCGCTCTCAAGGTACTTATCGTCTCCCGTCAGGAAATGAGCCACGCAGAGCACCATGGCATTGCAGCACACCACCATATTGCTGCCCCATATAAAATCATAGGGCTTCATCGCCAGCTCGTAGGGATTTGAAGCTGCCAGATTCATAAGCCTGTCTGCCTCATCCAGCCAGCGTCCTTTAAGCTTCATATAGATATCCTCAGGAAAAACTTCCTTCCCCGCATCCAGCACGCACATCGAGGCAAAGCCGCCCACATCGGCCCAGCCCAGGGACACGGTGCTGATCTTTATCTCCAGTATCTGACGCATGACCGCAAGCTGGCGGTCTTCATCTCCGGCAAGAAAAAGCTCCGCAGCCGCCCATAAGCGCTCGTCCGCGTCGCAGAGATCCTCATAGGTACCGGTATGGACTTCCGTCGGATTCTCATAGATGAAACCGGGATTCCTCTCCAGCCAGTCAGCCGCCTTAAAGGCCGCCTTCTTAAGCTTATCCGCATACGCCTCGTCATATTTTCTGTATACCCTTGAAGCAAGGGCGCAGACGGCCGCAAGATCCGCAGTTGCAAGGGAAGATACCGGTGTGATCACTATATCCAGGTCATCCTCCTCCGGCATTATGAACTCGGGGAAGTGCCATGAAGTTGCCTTGTGGTGCACTCCTCCGTCCTCTTCCTGCATCTTCAGTATCCAGTCCAGCTCGTACCTGCATTCCGAAAGGAGATCAGGCATCTCTTCCCCGCTCTCGGGTATATTAAGCCCAAGCCCTTCCAGCGGAGCAGGCGCAAAGATAAAGCCGTACAGAAGATGACCGAGGGCCACTGCAGCCGCGGTGACATAGCGGCCGTAATCACCGGCATCGTGCCACCCTCCGCTTATATCGATGCTCCTGGAGGGGTCATCAAGCATGGTCCCCTTCACGCAGTGGCAGGCCTTATGAGTAAACTTACCCGCATACTTTTCCTCCAGCTCCATGCCGCAGCGCTGGAAATAATACATGCGCGCAGCGGTCTCAAGGACGCCGTCGTATACCTTTTTTCCTATATAAAAGCCGGGGCTCCTGTTCCCCTCGTCATCACTGAAATAATATCTTCCCATCCCGGTAACGGAGGAGAAATCGATGATGCCGGCCTCTTCGCCGCTGTTATCATCATTCACGAGTCTGACAGTGCCTTCAAGCACAAGCTTATCCAGTGACGTGAACAGTTTCCATTCGGCATTTCCGGAAGCCGTGGCATGTTTTACGCCAGACGCTTCATAGCCGGCCTGATTTACTGTGATCATAAAAGCTCCTCATCATACACCGCACGTCCGCCGCCTACGAAGCGGGGCCTTCTGCGGGCTGCTATGACCATCGCCTCTCCGATGGTGCGTTGCCGTAATTTCAGCGGCACGGCCACGGGCATGATATGCATGCCTATGAGCACTCCGCCTATATCAATACCGGCAAGAGCCGACTGTTTAATATCAAGGACCATAACGGGATCCTTCATCATCCCCCTGATGGTGGTTGCAAGCGATCCTCCCGCCTTTGGCTGGGGAAGCACGTTCACCTGCTCGAAGCCATGTGCCTCCATGACTTCCCTTTCGCATACCAGAGCCCTGTTGAGATGCTCGCAGCACTGCACCGCAAGCTTAAGCCCCAGCTCATCCACTGCTTCCATTATGCCGTCCGCAAGCTCCTTTGCCGTATCCATGCTGGAGGCGGTGCCTATGAGCTCTCCCCGCACCGCGCTGGTGGAGCAGCCGATGACGAGCAGATCTCCCCTCTTAAGCTTTGACTGTGCGGCGACCTCACGGACCACGGCTGCCGCTTCTTCCTTAATCCCTGTCATTGTTAAAATAGTACCCTCTTCCCCATTCCGTCATTATTATGGCCGGTCGGTCAGCTCTTAGTTCCACCGCCTCCCGGAGTTTCTTGATATGTACCGTTACCGTGGCCATTCCGCCCACGGCCTCGTCATTCCATACCGCCGCATAGAGCTCCTCCCGGGAAAACACCTTTCCGGGATGCTGCATAAGATACAGCAGCAGGTCAAATTCCTTTTTGGTAAAGCGCTTCTCCCCTTCCCTGACCCATACGCGGCGTTTTTTCAGGTCAAGCCTGATGCCGCAGGCCTCCATCATGGTGCCGTTCTCCGGATCTTCGGGCACGAGCCTGTCATAAAACCTTATGGCGCTGCGCATCCTTGCTCCCAGCTCGCCCATCCTCAGAGGCTTAGTCATATAGCCATCCGCCCCCATATCCAGCCAGCGTATGGCCGAAGCCTCATCCCGGGCCGAGGATATGATGAAGAGGGGCGCAAAGCTCAGGTCACGTATGCGCTTTATGAGCTTGGCCGCATCCAGGGTAAGGGCATCCGCATCCAGCAGGACCAGGTCATAGGGACGTTCCCTGATCATGGCCAGGGCGGCGTTCTCATTGGGCTCCATGGCAAACACTCCGGAGTCGAGGGAAACCAGCTCTTTCAGCTCCTCTCCCAGCTCCCGGTCCTTTCCCATATAGAGAATCTCCGCATCAGCCCTCATGAAATGACATTCTATCACACTTTCGGGATAAAAAAAAGGGGGAAAACGTTTATTATGCTTGACATTTCCGACGAAAAAAGTATAGAATGAACTTAATTATGTAAACTCTTTGGAGCAGACTATGTCATCCAGACGCGCAGCGTTCAAAAAACTGAAAAAAGGCGGTCGTCTCGAGATACTGGTGGTGCTGATACTGCTGGTACTTGTTATGATACCTCTGACCCTGAACCTGATGAAGCTTAAGCGTGAAAAGCAGGAGCTGCAGCAGGAAACAGAGCTGCTGGACGAAAAGCTGGCCTACGAGCAGCAGCGTTCCGAAGAGCTTAAGGATTTCGAGACCTACACAAAGACAAAGAAATTCGCCGAGGACATGGCAAAGGACAAGCTGGGCTATGTCTATGAAGGCGAGATCATCTTCCAGAAGGATGAGTGAGAGCTTATACGAGCGGGCGCGGAAGGATCTGGCGCCTCTTGTAAAGGATGAAGATACAGTAGTGGCAGGGGTTTCCGGCGGAGCGGATTCACTCTGTCTTTTTATTTTGCTGAAAAGCCTGCTGAAGCCCGGACAGCTTAAGGTCATGCACGTCCATCATCATCTCAGGGATAACGCCGACGGGGACGAAGCCTTTGTCCGTGCGCTCTGTGAAAAGGAGGGCATAGGATACCGCCGCGCGGATGTGGACGTGGAGGCTCTGGTGCGCGAACGCGGCCTTTCCACCGAGGAAGCCGCAAGGGAGCTGCGCTACGCTGCCATGAAGGCCTGGCTTTCGGAGCTGGAGCCGGAGCCCGGCCGCAGGAAGCTGGCAGTGGCCCACACCCTTAACGATAACGCCGAGACCGTGCTGCACAATCTTTTCAGGGGCAGCGGTCTTAAAGGCCTGGGCGGTATACGCCCCATTGCGGAACGTGACGGCTATATGCTGATCCGCCCCCTTCTCAATTTTTCCAGGGAAGAGATAGAAGGATATCTGAACTCATCGGGAATGTCCTGGCGCTGCGATGAAAGCAATGAGAGCGACGCTTATGCCAGGAATCGCATAAGACGGCACCTGCTGCCGGCGGCGGCGGAAATGGTGAACCCTTCCGCGGCCCTGCATGTGCATGAGGCCGCGCTGAAGCTCTCCTCCGCCGAGGATTTTATCTCTTCAGCCCTGGCAGAAGCTCACGACAGCCTGGTGAGTCCTTCCGAAAATGGGGGACTGCGCATAGACCGCAGGGGTTTCCTGGCCCTGCATCCCTATCTGAGGAGCCGTCTGGCGGTGCTCTGCATGGAAGAGGTCTCGGGCAGCGCTAAGGATATCACCGCGCTCCACGCCTCATTATTCGAAGGGCTCTTCAGCCTGCCCTGCGGCAAGATGCTGGATCTGCCCCACAGGCTCCACGCCCTGCGCTGCCGCGAATACGTGGAGCTGGTCAGCAAGGAATAAACAGCTCAGAGCAATTCAAACATTGCCTCTGCTTCTTCTTTTTTCACTGTTTCCTTAACCTCCAGGACCCGGGCCTTTGTCTCCCTGTTCCCGAAAGCTATGGTTATCACGTCCCCGGGCTTAACCTCTGCGGAAGCCCTGGCCACGCGGTCGTTTATCATGACCCTGCCGGCATCGCAGGCCTCGTTGGCCACGGTGCGGCGCTTTATCAGTCTTGATACCTTAAGATATTTATCCAGTCTCATTTTTCTGCATCTCCATAATGAAAAGAGCGGGCCCTCCGGCCCGCCCCTGTAACAGATCATCTCATTCCGTTCCGCTATCAGCCGATAGCATCCTTGAAAGCCTTGCCGGCCTTGAATCTGGGAGTCTTGGAAGCTGCGATCTTCATGGTCTCGCCGGTGCGGGGATTGCGGCCGGTACGTGCGTTTCTCTTAGCTACTTCGAAGGTACCGAAGCCAACGAGCTGTACCTTTCCACCCTTCTTCAGTTCCTTCTCAACGGTCTCGGTGAAAGCCTTAACTACTGCTTCAGCATCCTTCTTGCTAAGATCAGCCTTATCTGCGATAGCTGCGACAAATTCAGTCTTGTTCATTTTTAAAATTCCTCCTGCATATTTGTTTGCGTCCCTCGACGCTGCACATATCTTTATATGCGTTTTTACCCCTTTTGTCAAGACTTTGTGGGTGAATCAGCCACTTTTCAACATCATGCAGTATTTTGGTGCCGGAAACCCGCTAAATTTCGTTACATTTAATGTCTTGACGCCTGCAAAACCTACTGTATCCCTACTGTATCGGCACCAGTTCGGAGAAGGAATAGCTCAGATCCTTATTCTGGGAATCCATGTATATGGTGTAGCTCCTGGTCTGGCAGCCGTTCTTCCTGAGGGTTATGACGGTATTGCCCTCGCCCTCCTTCTTAAAGGACAGGGGCGAGATCCCAAGATATATGCCGTCCTTATACACCTCCACGCCTTCCGGCGAGTTGATGTATACCCTGTATTCTCCCACGTTTATCACTTCGTTCCGGGATACTATCGGCGTGGCCACAGGTCCGATCGCGATATTATCCGATGTCCCCGCTGAAGGAGTGGGCGTGGGGGTAGGCGTCGCCGTGACCAGCTCATTATCGCCGCTCTCCCTGGTCTCGTTATGGACGGGAGTGGGCGTAAGCTCATAGGTCACGACACTCTGCGATACCGTGCTCTCCGAAATGCTGCCGGCTGAGACCGAAGGATCCTTTTCCAGCACTATGCTCAAGTCCGCGGAAGCCTGGGCCACCCTTATATAGCGGCTCAGGGTGGTATAGCCGTCGGCGGTGACCACCATCTGGTGTATGCCGTAGGAAAGCTTCTGCTCCCTGCTGCTGTCTATCACTTCCCCGTCAATATAGATGCGGGCATCCTCGGGAATGCTGTGGAAGCGAACACCGCCGTACATGGGCTCGCTGACCCACTTTCCCGCATCCACGGAGACCTCGGCTCCTCTCGTCACCACCACATGCTCGGTGCCGGTAGAACCCTTGTTGCTCACGGTCACGTCCCATTCACCCTCGGGCACCGCTATCAGCGGCTCGGCCCCGATCTGGGAAACCTGCTTTTCCCCTACCTGGAGCCAGCCTCCACGGAAATACTCCGCATTTTCAAGCCTTATATAGCCATGGCCCTTTTCCACCTTCAGGCAGTAGACCGTGTTCTCCTCTCCCGCTATGGAAAAGGTGTCCGCAGGGCTTATATCCATGAACTCCCCCACCCCGTCGGGGGTAAGGATCACATTCACGGGGCTTAAACTGTAATTCTGGTTCCTGAAAAAGAGACTGCTGCCGTCTTCGGAAAAGAGCACATCGCTGATCCCGGTGACATAGAAGGCCCCGGGAGAAAGCTGAAGGCTGTTCAGTCTTTTCGTATCCTTTACAAAGCTGATATCCGCCATACAGCCCTCCGGTACCTGGCTGAGGGCCAGAGGCTGGGCATAACGGTCGTTAAAGCTTGTGGCGCCGTCATAATTCAGGCTGTAGTACCTGTTTACCGAAAGGTTCAGGAAGGTGAGAACGTGCTCCACGCTGTCGATCTTTACCAGCACCGCCGTATCCAGGGAATCATAATATCCCGGCACCACGGGCACCACATTGGTCTCCCCCAGACTCACTGCCGGAAGCTGCTGCCGGGAGCCTGTACTGCAGCCTGCCAGAAGGAGCGCTGCGGCTGCTATTCCCGCAAAAAGGCTCTTTTTCATGGCAGGTACCTCTTCAGCAGATATTCCTTATCATTATGGGACGGCTCGTCCAGCACGTCCTCCAGCATACGTCCCAGAGTCCGGCCTATCTCAGGCCCCGGCTTCATGCCCGCGGCCATAAGATCCGCTCCCTTTACCGCAAGGGTCTTCAGGGATACGCAGTGGCGGTCAGCAAGGGTCTGCTCCCACAGCTCCCTGAGTTCCTTAAGCCGCTGCTCCTTATCCTTACGCATAAATGTGCTCTGGGCACGCATATCGGCCCTCTGGATATGAAAGAACATGGGGAAATATTCCTCCCCTATGCGGTTTAAGGCCCTCCTTACGGAACGCCTGTCCGCGGGGAAGCGTTCCTCATGATGATATATCAGATGGCTCACGCCTCTTATGGTATCGTTGTCGTATTTAAGACGCCTCAGGATCTCCTCCGCCATCTGTGCCCCAAGCTCCGGATGCCCCTTGAAATGGGCTATCCCGTCTTCATCCACGGTCTTTGTAAGGGGCTTTGCGATATCATGCAGGAGCATGGTCAGCCTTAGCAGCCTGAACACCCTCTCCGTATCCTCAGGGTAATCCTCCGCGGTCTCCCGGCGGTCTACGGATTCCACCGCCTTGAGCAGATGGTCCGACACATTATAACAGTGATGGGGATTTTCCTGTGTAGTATTAACGCAGCCCTCCCATTCAGGCAGGAAATGCCTTGTAAGGCCGCTTTCGTAAAAGAGCCTGAAGCGTCCGGGTTCCGGACTCAGGATCAGCTTCTCCAGCTCCACCCTTATCCTCTCGGCGCTGACCATGGCGATATTATCCGCCATTTTGCACACCGCCTTCCAGGTCGTCTTCTCTATCTCAGCGCCAAGCTGCGCCGAAAAACGTATGGCCCTCATCATCCTTAAGGCATCCTCGGAAAAACGCTCCTCCGGATCCCCAACGCAGCGTATCACCTTATCCTCCAGGTCCTTCACGCCGCCGTAAAGGTCCACAAGCCCCTCGCCCGGGGCATAGGCCATGGCGTTTATGGTAAAGTCCCTGCGGCGCAGATCCTCGGAGAGTTCGGAGGTGAAGCTCACCTGTTTGGGATGCCTGCCGTCCTCATATTCCCCGTCGATACGGTAAGTGGTGACCTCATATGGCGTTATCACGCCCTTATGCCTGTGGAGCACCGTCACCGTACCGTGCTTTATGCCGGTATCCACGGTATGCTTGAAGAGCTCTTTTATCTGCTGAGGACGGGCGGAGGTGGTTATATCCCAGTCGGCGGGAGTACGGCCCAGAAGGCAGTCACGGACACAGCCGCCCACGACATAAGCCTCGTAGCCGGCGTCTCTCAGACGCTCCAGTATTTCCGCAGCCCCTGCGGGTATCTTATCCTTAATCTCCGAATCCATTCAATGCCTCTGCCACCCGTTCCTGTTCCTCCCGGGTAATGCCGTTGTACATGGGTATGGAGAGCACGCTGTCCGCCAGCTTCTCCGTAAAGGGCAGGTCACCCTTCTTATATCCCAGATATGCCAGCGCCTCCGTAAGATGGGGGGGCACCGGGTAATGTATGATAGTGTCTATGCCTCTTTCGTCCAGATGCTTTATCAGCTCCTCCCGCCTGTCACAGCGGATCACATACTGATGATAAACGTGATCCGCTCCGGGACGCACTTCCGGCTTTTCAATAAGAGGATTCTCTATATGTGTATCATAGAAGGCCGCTGCCTCCTTACGTTCCTTAGTGAGCTCGTCCAGGTGTGAGAGCCGCACCGAGAGCAGCGCAGCCTGCAGCTCATCCAGACGGGAGTTCACCCCGGCCTCTGCGTAATGGTAGCGCCGGCTGCTGCCGTAATTCCGAAGCTGCTTAAGCCGCCTGTCCAGCTCCGCATCATCCGTTACCACGGCTCCCGCATCTCCGAAGGCTCCCAGGTTCTTGGATGGATAAAAGGAAAAGCAGCCGAAATCGCCGCTGTGTCCGCTCATGCAGCCGTCATCCGACATCGAGCCATGGGACTGGGCACAGTCTTCTATAAGCCTTAAACCGTGCTTTTTACATATCTCCTTTATCTCAGTCATGCGTGCGGTCTGTCCGTATAAGTGGACCACCATCACGGCCTTTGTCCTGTCATTTATCTTTGCTTCTATCCCGGCAGGATCGAGCTGGTGGTACTCATCAGGCTCGGTGAACACACAGCGCGCCCCCGTCATATGCACTGCAAGGGCAGTGGCAAAAAAGGTATTGCCCTGAAGGATCACCTCATCCCCAGCCTTTATATCACAGGCCCTAAGCGCCAGATAAAGCGCATCAAGCCCGCTGGCAACCCCGGTGCAGTGCGCAGCCCCGGTATATCCTGCCCAGGCCGCCTCAAAGCTCTCCACCTCGCTGCCCAGTATATACCGTCCGGAACGCAGCACCCTGAGGGCAGCTTCCTCGAATTCTTCCTTATATCTCTTATATCCCCGGTCAAGCCGGTTCGTCATTATCCTGTCCATATATTCACCTGTAAAAAAGTAAAGCTTCCCCCCGGCCCGGAGAGAAGCTTTCGCAGCTGAAACAGTTCAGTCTTTACTCAAGGTCTATACCCTGTGATCTGACATACTCCAGAACGTCGCCGACGGTCTGCATCTTCTCCATGTCATCATCCTCTACCTTGATGCCGTACTCATCCTCTACGGCCATGATCAGCTCCATGAGCTCATATGAGTCTGCCTTCAGATCCTGGATAAATGAGGTGTCCTCGTTGATGGGCACGCTCTCGGATATATGAAGCTGATCCCTTATAAGCTCAATGATCTTTTCTAACATGACTGTGTCTTCCTCCATAGTCTTAAATGATACTAAACTCAAATGCCGCGCGCCCACGCGCAACACAATCAGTATAGAAAAGCTAATATTAAATGTCAATGCCTGTTATCGTAAAAATATTTGCAGAACATGTTGACAACACGGATTTTATGTGGTAGTATCCTATCTGTTGCAAAAAATGAACGCACCGCTAGCTCAGTTGGTAGAGCACCTGACTCTTAATCAGGGTGTCCAGGGTTCGAGCCCCTGGCGGTGCACGTAAGGCGCTTGTTTGCTTGTTTCGATAGTGATTCGGAGTGGGTAGGCAGGCACTTTTTTTATGACAACTCAAATACACTTTTAAGGAAATAACGGAAATGAGAAAACAGCTTTTCTTTATCATAGCGGCTTCACTTTTCATCCTCTCTGCCTGCGGGGATGACACTCCCGGAAACGGAGGCAGCGGCAGCGGTCCTGCTGCAACCGAAGCTCCTACGGCAACGCCCACCCCCACTCCCATTCCGGAGGCGGAGGTGCCGGTCCTTAAGGACTCCGCGGATCTTTCGGATTACGACTTCCATTTCAACGCCGGCGGGGATGCGGTCATCGTCATGAAGGGCGGCAGCTTCGGAGCCGCGGACATTTCCGGAAACCTTATCGTTCCCTGCAGCTACACAGGCTACACCAATCCCACCTCCGACGGTCTCTTCGTTATGACAAGAGGAAATGACTACCGTGACTTCAGCTATACCGTCTTCAACGCCTCCGGGGACAAACTCTACGAAGGCAGCGACGAAGCCGTGGCCTACACTGGCGGTTTCTGCGTGGCAAAGGGCATCGAAGCTGAGAATTCCCTGGAGAATGACGTAAAATACGCCCACACCGAGCTCAGCTATTACGATAGGGAAGGACAGCTCATCACCACACTTGAGGAGCAGTACGCCCGTCCCTACGGGATCCTTTCCAATACAGGCTTCAATGACGGCAGCGCCGTTACAGTCAGGACAGCCGGGCCTTTTGAGGTCCGGTATTTCGAGGAGGACATCTTCAGCTGCATACTCCCCTATGAGATAGGTTATGTTTCGGCTGACGGCACTGTGGAGTGGACCGACGGCGACGGCTACTCCGATGACGATCCCGCCCTGGTGGACTACCTCACCGGCGAAGACGCCATAGCGAAATACAAGCGCACCCACTGGGGTACCAATAAGGTAAATCCCGCGCCTCCCGAGGTGTTCATTCCCGCAGGCCCCGCCGAT
Organism: Lachnospiraceae bacterium; assembly: GCA_017518185.1. Classification (GTDB taxonomy): domain Bacteria; phylum Bacillota; class Clostridia; order Lachnospirales; family Lachnospiraceae; genus NK4A136. The sequence continues at coordinate 45,566 of JAFWWB010000073.1, read as the reverse complement.
GAAGGCTATATGGTGGGTATCAACTCTGCAAACGGCAACTGGCAGCTGAGGGACGCAGACGGTCTTGTCTGCGAGATCGCCCCGGATGCCATGAGCCTCAGCGAGAACGGGGCTCTTCAGTATGCCGCTGTATCCAAAAACTTCGCCGGCCGCTCCGTTCCTTCCTATGTGGCTTCGGAAGAAGATCCCGGCTTAAACGGAGGCGTGCTGCTGCCCTTCAGGAACGACGGCGTACTCCGCTACAACGTAAGCTCCAATGTGGTCTTCCCCTGCGGGGAAAAGCTCGTACTGGCGGATCTCGGTTCGGGAGAGGATGAGTTCAGTTATTCCGTATTCGACCGGCTTTCGATAAACGATGAGCTCTACTGGCCCGCCGAAAATGAGGGCAGGTATTTCTATGTGGATCACAGCGGCAGCGAAGCGGCGGAATATGACTTCTGCAGCGAATTCAAAAAAGGCGTTGCCCTTGTGATAAAGGGCGGGAACGCCTTTCTCATAGATGAATATTTCAACGAGCTTCAGGATCTTGGCCCCGCCGACAGCGTCCGCCAGTGCGGTGAGCTCTACAGCGTGACCAAAGGCGGGACCGAGACCCTCTATACACTGTCATCCGAACTTAAGCCCGTGACAAAGCTTCCCGTGCAGTACCGCTAGTCAGCCTGCAAACATTATCCCGTCAAAAAGCTCGTTGATATCCACTCCGTTTATAGTCTGCGGCCATTCACGGTCCACAATGGTGCGTATCACGGTGCCGTCCTCAGTCTGAAGCTCGATCAGGTTTTCGGTATCGGTACGTACCGGTATGAGCTTGTCTCCTGTCTTTATGCTGAAGCTGTTGCCGTCAGGATCAGTTATCTCGAAGTCCTGCAGCGCGGTGAATTCGAAGCTGCTCTCTATCGTGTACATATCCTCATCGGTCACGGGCAATCCGTCGCTTCCGATATGGAAGGTGGCGTATGCGGTCATGGTGGAGAGCACATCGTTCCGCACATACATCCTGAGATTCTCCGGATCGGTGGGAACAGCATGGGAAAGCTCCGGGGATATCTCATCCACAAAGAGGATATTCTCATCCTCCGTGATCTCATATACCCTCAGGAACTCATAATCATCCTCGGCCAGCATCGAGAAATACAGGTAATTTTTCCCTTTATAATGAAGCAGGTATCCGTCCGTTTCATAGCAGTACATAGGGCCGTCGGTGAGGACAGCCTTATCCGACTCCCCGTCCGATATGACGATATTAAGATCCTTCTCCATTCCATCCTCGTCCTTGTCCTGTGTATAATAGAAGACACGGTCTTCAGTGCCGGGAATGTGCACATCCCCGGGGACGTTGAGATCAATAAAATAGTCGCTTAAGGTCTCGGAATAGAGCGGGTTGATCCAGTCGGCATATTCATCATAACCGAGGGTGATGATCTGGGCTCCCGCCACGTAGGGTGCCAGCTCATAGGGCTGGAAATAGAAGCTCATGCCTTCGGGGCCGAGGGTGAAGGGCAGGTCGCCGTTCATGCCGAGATTATCATCCACAGCCTGGGAGATATCGGTATCGGAATAGAACTCATCCTCGCCGTACTTTTCTATCAGCTTATCCTCCAGAAGCTGGGGAAGATCTGCTATCTTTTCGGGAACTATCACATCATAGACCGTGAGCGCCTTTCCGGTGGCGGAATCATAGTTGTAGCCGCCGTAGCTGTACATGGGGTGTGCGCCGCCGGAATACTCGTCCCAGCAGGATACTATGCTCACAACCCTGCTGTCCGCACGGCAGAAATATGCGTCCCAGTTGGCATAAAACTGAAGGTCATCCCACCAGAAGCCGTCATCATACATCGAGAGTGCCGATTCCTTAAGATCCTCCAGGGCGCTGTCCCTGCGGCTCTTCTTATCCTCATTAAAGCCTTCCAGGGCCTTCTGAAGCTCCGGCATGTCATCCTCTTCCAGCCACACCACAGGACAGCGGACAGCTACCATGTTGAGCTCCTTGTCCACATCGTAATACCCGTCATAATCACTGTAAAGTGCTACCTGTAGCGGTCTTACCGGATCGGGTTTTTCGGGCTCCGGCTCCTCAGTGGGTGTGGGCGCCTCTGTAGGCGCTTCCGTGGGCTCCGCCTCAGCCACTTCGGTGGGCGTGGCCACCACATCTCCTGATTCCTCCTCATAATTGCCTCTTGAAGGCCCCTCTTCATTTCCGCAGGCTGCCAGCAGCAGCACTCCGGCAGTCAGTAACGCAACAGCTCTTTTTTTCATTTTTTCTCCGTCCTTATTATCGCTACGCCCTTTCTATTAAGAGGCAGGAGATCCCCCGAGCCGTAGACCTTATCCGTGAGGATATCCGTTCCACCCTCGCGCAGTCTCACTTCACTCTTCTCATCCTTATGGTTGAGCACGAAAAGGAAGCTGTACTCATCGTTCTCGCGCCTCGTCACCTCCACGTCCTGCGGTGTATCGAGCACAGGCTCTATGCCCAGCTCTGCGCAGATATCGCTTAAGTATGCGGCATAGAAGGCATCGTTTGAGTGACAGCCCACATAAGACGCCCTGCCGCTGCCGAAGTCGTTTACCGTCAGCACCGGCGTTCCGGAATAGAATTCCCTCTCGTATACCGCGATCTCTCGCGCGCCCTCCGGATGCATTATATCACAAAGTGTGCCTGCGGGGTACTCTGTTCCTTTATAAATAAAGCTGTTTTCCTCACCCTCCGGAAGGGCATCGCTCTCCTCGACCCAGATCCCCAGTATATCCTTCTGTTTTCCGGGATATCCGCCGGGGAGCACAAGGTCATTGTCATCCACCCAGCCGCTGAAATACGTGGTGATATAGGTACCGCCTCCCTTTACATATTCCCGCACCCTTTCATCATAGCCCTCGTGGTTCATGTAGAGCAGGGGAGCTATGACCAGCTTATACTTTGACATATCTCCGTCCGGGGCTATGAAGTCCACGGCGATGTTTCGGCTGAAAAGCGCATTATAATAGGAGGATACCTCGGAGCAGTAATTGATGAGCCTGCTGGGGCCGGCGGAAAGCTCTGCAGCCCACCAGTTTTCCCAGTCAAATACTATGGCGATATCGGCTTTTATGCGGGTTCCCAGGGTCTGGCCGCCTATCTTCTTAAGCTCCGCTCCCAGGGCGGCCATCTCCTTAAACACTCTGGTATCGTTCCTGCCGGCATGATCTATGAGGGCGGAATGGTATTTCTCGCAGGCTCCTATTGAGCGGCGCATCTGGAAGAACATCACCGTATCGGCACCGTGGGCCACAGCCTGCCAGCTCCAGAGCCGCATCACCCCCGGCCTCTTGAGCTTGCAGTAGATATGCCAGTTGCTGACGGAAGGGCTCTGCTCCATAAGGCAGAAGGGCTGTCCTCCCTTGAAGCCCCTCATGGTATCGTGGACCGCTGCCGGGTAGGCAGGGCCGGAATCATAATTGGGATAGTTGTCCCAGCTTACGAAATCCATCTCGTCCGCCCATTTCTTATAATCCAGAGGCTTGTACCAGCCCATGAGATTGGTTGTGACCGGTATGTCAGGGGTGATCTTCTTAAGCTCGTCGCGCTCAAGCTTGAAGCATTCCAGCATGGAATCGGAAAGGAAGCGTCTGTAATCCAGGGAGATGCCCTGGAAATTGGTGCGGAGCTGCCCGTCCCAGGAGAATTCCTCACTGCGGAGGTCCGCAGGGACTATCTCGTCGAAATCATAGAAGGTATGGCTCCAGAAGGCTGTGTTCCAGGCCCGGTTCACCTCCTCTATGGTGCCGTAGCGGGACTTAACCCATTCACGGAAGGCTTTGGCGCAGTTTTCGCAGTAGCACTCGCCGCCGAACTCGTTGGACACATGCCAGGCCACTATATTGTCGAAACCCTTATAGCGCTCCGCCAGCCTTCTTGCCAGCTCAGGCGCATATTTTCGGTAGGTGGGGGAATTGGGGCAGGAATTGTGCCTTGCCCCGAAGCTGCGCTTCATGCCGTTTGATTCCACCCTGGTGATGTCCGGATGACGCTTTGCCATCCAGGCAGGATGGGCGGCGGTGGAAGTGGCCATGCACACAAAGAGCCCGTTCTCCTTCACAAGCTCCATGATGCGGTCGAGGGTGGAGAAATCGTACTCATCCTCCGAAGGCTGCAGCATCGCCCAGCTGAATACGTTGAGTGTAACGATATCCACTCCCGCCTCCTTAAAGAGGCGCATATCCTCGTGCCAGACCTCCTCCGGCCACTGCTCGGGGTTGTAGTCTCCGCCATATACGATCTTTCTGATCTTAGGGGAATTGATCATGTTCCGTTCTCCTTTCACACATAAGCCAGCATTTCCGTGTACGCCAGCAGATAAGGCGCCACGCCCTTAGCTTCATTTTCCACCACGGGTTCGCTGAAGTAATATTCCAGGGAACCGTCACGGTGGTTCTTTCCCCCGAGCCCCGCCACAAGACAGATGCCCGAAAGCTTAAGCGTCCCGTCCTCATTCTTGGAGAGGTATCTTTCCGATATGCCGTCAAAGGCCTTCTTTCCGATCTCCGCATAGCGCGGCATCAGATAGCCGAGACGCACCGCCTTGAGTATCGCATAGGAGATGAGGGCGGTGCCGCTGGTCTCGAGATAATTCCTGGGATCCTCACCCTTATCCACTATCTGATAGAACATGCCGCCCTCATGCTGGAAGGGTATGAGGGCATCCACCAGCTGCTCCAGCAGCTTCTGCAGATACCTTTTTTCATAATACAGGGTCTCGTCCGTTGCTTCGGCAGTCTCCACCAGCGCAAGGGTAAACCAGCCTATGGAGCGCAGCCAGAAATTGGGGCTGAGCCCGGTTTCCTTATCACACCAGTACATCTCCCTGCTCTCGTCGTAGCCGTGATAGTAAAGCCCGGTCTTCGGATCCCGCATGTTCTTTTCCACGTTGCGGAACTGGTCTATGACATCCTGGCATTTTTCCATCCTGCGGAACCTGGTCTCATAGCGCATATAAAAGGGTTCCGCCATATAAAGCCCGTCCAGCCAGACCTGGTTGGGGTAGATATCCTTATGCCAGAAGCTGCCGGACTTCGTCCTTGGCATGCCGTCCAGCTGGGTCCTTACCTTATCCAGCGCCAGCCTGTATTTTTCCTCTCCCGTTTTGTCATAAAGGAAGAAGAGGTTGCTGGCGGTATTGATGTTGTCCAGATTATACTCCTCGACACTGTAGGTCCTGATGTCTCCGTCTTCCTGAACAAAATGATCGATGAAGTTCTTCGCGAAATCGAAGTAGCGTTCCTCACCTGTAATGCTGTAGAGCCTGAGGATAGCGGTTATCATGCAGCCGTCGATATAGTTCCACTTGTTGGGCTTCTTATCGTAGACCAGCTCCTTATTCCACATGGGAGCCTCCGGCGTGGATTCCGACAGCAGGTACTCGATATACTCTTCGATCTGGGTACGGGTTTCTTTGGTCATGATCCTTCTCCTTTGCTTTGTGTTTGGGGAACTGTTACAGCCTGTCAAATATGTTTTCTATATATTCTCTTGACCACACCGCCTTTTCCGGCGTGGTGTTCTCCAGTGTCGCCTGGATACAGGGTTTCTTTTCTTTGATAAACCTAAGGACCGCGGTATAGTCCATCTCACCGAGGCCGCAGCCGACAGCCTTCATGCTCCCGTTCTCAAGGACATAATCCTTAAGGTGCACCATCGCGATCTCGGGATAAAGCAGCTCCATGGCTTCAGCCAGAACCTCATCGCGTCTGCCGATCTCTTCGGGATCCAGGAGATTTACCGGATCGAAGATGATCTGCAGATTGGGGGATGCTATCTCATCCAGCACCCGTCTTGCCCTCTTCGGGTTCCAGACTATATGCTTATAGACCGGCTCTATCGCCAGTATCACACCGAAGCGTTCCGCATCCCTGACAACCGGGCGGAGGTTTGTGATAAAGGTCCTTAGCGCTTCCTCACTCCGGCAGGCCTCCTTATCATAGGCATACTCCGCATTGGGAGCGCCTGTCTCCGTCCCCACCATTCCGCAGCCCAGTATAGAGGCAAAGCGGAGATGAGCGGTATAACGCGCCTGTATCTCCTTAAGCTTCACCGGATCCGGATGCGCCAGGTTCTGATAGTTCCCGAGTACCGCTATATCCAGTCCGGCCCCGGCGAATACGCGTTTTAAGTAAAACGCATACCCGGGCGTCAGAGCCTCCGTTTCCTTAGGGAGTCCCTTTATTTGTCCCAGCGCTATGTGTACACAGGAAAAGCCCTGTTCCTTTACCCTTTTAAGCCTCTCCTCCAGAGGCAGTTCTTCGCTGTCGTGCAGGCGCAGGCCTATCTGTATGGATGACATGGTCACCTCCGCTCTAATCTATAAGATCCCTCCTGTTGCTCCGCAACCCCTCGCCGGGGCGGCACCTCATCCGCTTCGCGGAAGAGGTCAGCGTCGACTGCGTCTGCTTACGCAGACTCCGCTCGGGATGACATAGTCTATTATTCAGACTTAGGCTACTCTTCTTTCTCCGCCGAATGGTAGTCCGCCGGTGAAGCTACCGCGGCGTCGCAGAGCACATCCGAGAAAGGTGCTCCGAGTTTTTTCAGCTCCTCCGCAAGAAGCCCCGCCATGACCACCGCTCCCCTTATGGTCATATGGGAATTATCTTTGGGATAAACATACAGCTCCCTTGATGCCAGGTCTCCCATGGCGGAGAGCAGCTTTTCGCTCTTTGAATCAAGGTCGATAAACGGGACAGCTTCCTCGGAAGCCGCTTCAATGGCTGCTCTGGGATAATCCCCGTGGCTTCCCGGCAGGAAATGCCCGTCCCCATCAAAGAGCCTTCTCGCCACCGGAGTGATGATCAGGGGATGTGCGCCATGCTCCCTTCCCACCCGTATGAATTCCTTCAGATTATCCTTATAGGCTCCGAAGGGATCGGCATAGCGCAGGGGATCCTGCTGCTTTTCATCATTGTGTCCGAATCCTATGATGAAGAGATCCCCGGGGGCTATACAGCCCTCTATCTCCTTAAGACGGCCCTCATCGATAAAGGACTTCGTGCTGCGGCCGTTTACCGCAAAGCTCCTTACGAAGACGTCATCCTTCAGATACCACAGTATGCCCTGGGAAAGCCCGCACTGGGGCCAGGTCGCAAAGCTGTTTCTTGCTGCGGTGCTGTCGCCGGCATATATGATACGGTACATTTTTATTTTTCCTCTTTCTTCATTATTTCACGTACCACCGGTATTGCCACTACGGCCGAGGCGATACCCGTCGCCACATTTGACACCATCATGGTGATGCCGGCCGCCTCGTAGCCGGCAGAGGTGAAATTCTGCAGATACCAGAGCACCGGCACACGGAAGACAAACACCCGGGCAACGTTCAGCGCCATGGTGGTCTTCACCTTTCCGTAGCCCATGAGCAGGGCGTTCACCGCGGAATTGACCCCAAGGGTGATGTAGCCCAGCATCTCAAAGCGGTGTATATCCACTATCATATCACAGAAGCCCTTATCAAAGCTCTCCTTGGACTTTGCGAATATCTCCGCCAGTCCGGGCAGGCAGAAGCTTATGACTATATAGCCGATAAGGCCTATCAGCACATCCACCAGCAAAAGCCACCAGAAAATGCTCAGGGTCCTCTTATACTTACCGGCTCCCCGGTTCTGGCTTACGAGGGCCGTAGCCCCGTCCTGGGTGCCGCTGTGCCAGTTGGTGGTAAAGCCGCCGATATTGTTGGATATGCCCAGGGCTCCTACAGTCATGGCCCCGTACATGCCGGACATGGCGTTCACCATGACCTTGCCTGCGGCAAAGAGCAGCTTCTCCGCCGCCACCGGATAGGAGAGGTTCAGCATGGGCAGGAGGGTGCTCCTCCGGAAGTTTATCTCCTTCACCGAAAAACGGAAAGCACCCACATCCCGCGGCATGGAGATGAGGGCATAGACCGTGAGCGCAAGCTGCGATACCAGTGTGGCTATGGCTATCATCATCACATCCCCGTCAAGAAGATAGACAAAGACTGCGGAGAGCCCTATCTTCAGTACCACCACCACAAGGTTCAGGGCCAGTATCTTACGGCTGTGTCCGCGGCTCCGCTCTATTGCTATATATACCGTATTAAAGAAGCTGAGCATCAGGGTAAGGATCTGCACCCTGAAATAGCCCGCTCCGGTTTCGATCAGTTCTTCGGGCGTTTTAAGTATGCGGAGCACCGGTTCCGCGAAAGGTATCAGCAGCACCGTCACCAGCAGGCTTATGGCCACAGCGAGCGCATAGAGGGTGGAGGTGCGCCTGCGCACCGCATCGTAATTCCCCTCCCCGTAAGCCTCGGAAATACGTATGCAGCCGCCAACTGCCAGACCGGAGCCGATGGCGGTTATCATTGCCGTTATCTGTGTGAGACTGGCGATAGCGGACACCGCTCCGGCGCCTATATGCGCGGCCATGAGGGTATCCAGCACCGAGAATATCTGCTGCATGGCCTGGTAGATGGCCAGAGGGCCGCAGACTGAAAACAGCACCTTAAGGGGCGGTGCCGTCAGGGCATATTCACGAAAGGCCTCGTCCTTTGCCGACGCGGATGCCGCCACGGATCAGATCACCTCTTCCGTCTCCCCGTCGAAGAGATAAACCTTGCTGAAAGGCACTGAAAAGACTGTATCGCTGTCCATCTCCGGGGTATCATGGGGATCCACCTTGAGGATGGCGTTGTCCTCACCTGAAGCCACATAAACATTCGTATTGTCGCCCAGCATCTCCGTAAGCTCCACGCGGCAGCTGAACTGATATGCATCCTCCACACTGCCAAGCACCGCATGCTCGGGCCTGAAGCCGAAGATCAGCTCCTTCCCTTCATAGGAAGAGGTCTCTGTACGGCCCAGCAGCTTAAGGTCTATGGTATTGCTGCCGAAGGAAAGCTTTCCGTCCCTGACCGTGCCGCGGATGAAGTTCATGGGAGGCTCCCCTATGAAGCCCGCCACAAACACATTGGCAGGACTGAAATACAGCTCCCTGGGAGTGCCCACCGGCTGTATATATCCCTCCTTCATCACCACGATGCGGTCAGCCATGGTCATGGCCTCCGTCTGGTCATGGGTAACGTATATGGTCGTGGCGCCGGTCACCCTGTGGATCTGGGTGATCTCGGAACGCATAGTTACACGCTGCTTCGCATCAAGGTTGGACAGAGGCTCATCCATAAGGAAGATGCCCACCTTGCGTATTATGGCACGTCCCACGGCCACACGCTGTCTCTGGCCTCCGGAAAGTGCCCTGGGCATACGGTCCAGGTAATCCGTAAGTCCCAGTATCTTCGCCGTAGCCAGGACCTTCTTTTCTATCACATCCTCGTCAACACCCTGAAGCATCAGGGAAAAGGCAAGGTTATCATACACGCTCATCTGGGGATAAAGGGCATAGCTCTGGAATACCATGGCCACTTCCCTCTGCCTGGGGCCCAGCTCGTTGGCCCGCTTTCCGTCTATCAGGAAATCCCCGCTGCTTATATCCTCAAGACCTGCTATCATGCGCAGGGTAGTGGATTTCCCGCAGCCCGAGGAGCCTACGAAAACGATGAACTCACCCTTTTCTATCTCGAGGTTGAAATTATGGACGGCGTGATAGCCGTTGGGATATATCTTGTTTATATTCTTAAGTGTGAGATAAGCCATGCCCCTTCTCCTTTGCTTCACTTACGATCTTTTTAGCCAGGTTCCTCATTCCTACAAGCATCATGTCCGCCCCCATACAGAAGAGACCGAAGAGCACCGGCTCCACTCCCAGCGGAAGGGTCTCGCTGCCGCCCTTTGCCGCCATGACGGCGATGTTGATCATATTGTAGAGCGTGAACACCAGAAATATCACAACATAGGCATACAATATGTTCAGCACAAAGCTTGAGTATCTTTTACGGGATACCATTATATATCTGTCATTGCCGCCCTCTGTCTTCGCCATGAACCTCAGGGCGTTGTTGGTAAGGAGGTCGGTTATTATGCCCAGAGCCATTCCCAGTACGAAGAGCTGGTCGGGAAGGCCGTTCAGTTTTCCGCCGAGGCCCCAGAAGAAAAAGTAACATACTGCGGCTGCAAACCAGAACTTTACGAAGATCACCTTAAGCCAGTCCGGTATGGCGAACTTCTTCTTTCCCGTATATTTCCTGAGCTCCTCCTCCGAAACCTCAGGAGAATTGGAACTGTCCGCCGTAACAAGATCCTCAATGGCCTCTTTCTTCAGCTTGTAATAGGCCGCGGCATCCTTCTTTTCTTCCTTTGTCTCTTCCGGCTTTTCATGCCGCTTCTTCCGGCTCATCCGTCAGTCCTCGGAAGCTATCTCGATGGCAGCGATATCCTCATTGCCCTCCACTTCGACCGAGGTATTGATCTTACGGAGCAGCTTTCCGTATACGGGCACCAGCGCCGTGAGCGCAAGCGTCACGATGACTGAGACCATATGTATCTGCAGCATGTTATAGGATTCCCTGACAAAGGGATTCTTGGAAAACATCTCGGCTGCGGTTCCCTTGGCGATCTCAGCCAGTATCGCATCCTTGACGCGGCTGTAATAGATGAAGTCACAAAAGATTATGGCTCCCTGCATAAGGAAGAACAGCACAAGCATCGGAATGTTCGCCTTTTTGCGCCTGGGAAAGGAATTCAGGAAGCATACGAAGCTCAGTATGGAAAAAAGCATGGTAACGAAACCGCAGAGCCCCATACCCGCAGTATTTATCCTGGCAGTGGTATCGGAGATCACCCTGAGCTTCAGGGCGTAGATAAGGAAGGATACCACCAGCACCACTCCTGCTATTATCTGGGGTCTGCGCTTTAATGCCACCAGCTTCTTGCGGAAAAATTCCTTCATGTCTTACTTCCCCTCCTTCCTGATGGCATTGGTGGTCTCTTTGTCAAAGAAGTGCATGCGGTTGAAGCAGACCTTCACCACATCACCGGCTTTATAGTCGCACCATGAACGGAACTTGCAGGTGATCCTGCCTTCGGCACCGGAGTCCCCCAGATGCCCGTGTACAAGGGTATTCATTCCCAGATTCTCATTGGTGGTCACGGTGACGGGCACCGCGCCGCCCTCCGCTATATCCTCGGGACGCACACCAAGCGTGATGGTCTTTCCGTTATAGCCGGCCAGCAGATGCTTCTGCTCTTCGTTGAGTATACAGCAGAACCGGGGATGCTGAAGCTTATCCCCCGCCACCTGCACATCAAAGAAGTTCATGGGAGGCAGGCCTATGAAGCTGGCGACAAAGACATTTGCGGGATCATCATAAAGCTCGAGAGGCGTGCCTATCTGCTGCACATGTCCCATGGACATACAGACTATGCGGTCCGCCAGTGTCAGAGCCTCTGTCTGGTCATGGGTCACATAGAGCATGGTCGCCTTAAGCCTCTTGTGGAGCAGAAGTATCTCCCGTCTCGTGGAGCCCCTGAGCTTTGCATCAAGGTTGGAAAGAGGCTCATCAAAAAGGAAGAGCTTGGGATTACGCACTATGGAGCGTCCCATGGCGACACGCTGCCTCTGACCGCCTGAAAGCTGGGAAGGCTTCTTATTGAGCTGCGAGGTCAGATCCAGTATCTCGGCAGCCGCCAGCACCTTCTTGTGTATGACGTTTGGATCCTCTTTTCTCAGTGTAAGGGAAAAGGCCATATTCTCATAGATCGTCATGTGGCCGTAGAGCGCATAGCTCTGGAACACCATTGCCATATCCCTGTCCTTGGGAGGCGCTGCGGTGATATCCTTTCCGTCCAGAAGGAGCTTCCCCTTCGAAATATCCTCAAGTCCGGCGACCATCCTGAGGGTGGTGGATTTGCCGCAGCCCGAAGGCCCCACCAGCACGATGAACTCACCGTCCTTTACTTCCATATTGAAATCATACACTGCCTGTACGTTATTGTCGTATATCTTGTCCAGGTGCTGTAATGATAATGTCGCCATATCCGCTCCCCTTTATCTGCTTTCCAATGATCTGAGATGCGCGCTGAGGGTATTGGCACGCATTATTCCTATTACGGCGGAGGCAAGAAGACACACCCCGGAGCCGATGAGATACACCAGCACCCTGAAGAACTGTCCGTCCTCCATTACCTTTACCGACACATCCTGCACCACCACCTCGGCATTGTGGGCTCTCATGGGGAATACCGCTATCCTTGCGAACTGCAGGATCCCCACGGCAATGGCGATATAGGAATATGTGATATGATAGCTCTTGCTGCCTTCCGAGACCAGGAATACCACCAGCATGAAGAGCATGTTGTAAACGATGGAAGCTCCCATCAGCAGATTATAATAATATGTCCCGGCGTTTGACTTGTATATGCTGATGAAGAACAGCCCGTTCAGTACTATGGACAGTATGGCCAGATTGGAGGAAAGCCTGTTCTTCTCATAGCGCATGCGGTCGGCGCGCACATATGCGCTGTCATTCAGATCGATATCAACACTTTTCATGCCTGCGCCTCCTTTCCTATGAGCTCTCCCTCTTCCTTCATGAGCTTTCTCTTCCAGAACAGGTTCACCAGCTGCAGTGCCGCGAGTATGAACACTATTCCGAATACAGGGTAATGTATGTCAAACCAGAAGGTGGAATCCGTGTAGTAGCTGTTCCACTGCTCGGCATAGGCCTTAAGGGCCGCAAAATCCACCTGAAGGAACTTCGCCTTATAGCTCTCTATCTGAACATGTCCCCATATGATGAACACCAGGCTGTAGAGAACGTTCACTCCCACAGCGATGTAATTTCCGATGTAATAACGTCTCCTGACGTTGGTATTGGTGATGAAATAAAGCAGGGAGACCACGATGAGCCCTATGGAGAGCCTTGTGAAAAGCCTGTTGAAGCCCTGCATCTCATAATATACATACGCTCCCGGTACGACGAAATTCTGGTTGGGATCGTCGCCGGCACGCATGGTGGAATACAGACTGTCAAAGAGGTCTGTCATTATCCCAAGGGAATAAAGGAAGCATATCGCTCCCGCGATCAGCGAGAACAGGCATATCAGTTTTTGAAATCTCATCTGTGTCTTGTACATTCGGTTCTTCCTTTCCCGTCTTATACCCCCGCGGTCTTATCCGGCCGCTGTTTTAATACCTTTCCGCGGTATCACCGGACCCTGCTGCCCGGAAAGAGGACAGGCCTGCTTTCCGGGCTTCCGGTCCATTATATTACTCTGTTAATCAGAAGTTCGAATCCGAGAAGCTCTTAAGATCTTCCCATGCGGTCTGCTTGATCTGTACGTACTGAGCTCCGTTCCAGCTGTTGGTCACGGTGTCAGCAGCGCCTGCAGCTCCGCCGTCCACACCGGTATCGCCGGTAGCGATGACGTTGATGAGGATATTGTTGGACTCTTCAACCTTCTTGGTGCCGAAGTTTGAGTTGAGATCAGCATAACTCTTGAGCTGCTCGTTATCGGCATCGGTGGTAGGCAGCACGGTGGGAACTATGGTGTACCACATATTGGACTCTACGCTGAGCTCGGGATGCTTGATGGTGCCGAGGCTGATGGCGTTGGTCACATATCCGAGGCCTTCCTTACCTACAGCCGTGGTGCACTCCATCTCGAAGGCCTGGCTCTTGTTGAAGGAAAGGGTGGAGCCTATGTACTGACGCGCATAGTTGGTGTAGTTGCCGCCTGCAAGCGCCCAGAGGTCTTCATAGCTCTTTGCGGAGATATGAGGCATCTGCTTTCCGTAGAAATCGAAGGTGTTCGCATCATCGCGGAAGGCTGCGGGGCCGAAGCTCATGAGCACATAGCCTTCGGGGCTGTATGCGTAATCGATGAGCTTTAAGCATGCATAGAGCTTATCCTGGTCATCGCCTACGCCGGGCTTGGAGATCGCCCATCCGCCGGGCTTTGCGGATCTCCAGCTCTCGGTAAATCTCATAAAGGTCTCGCCGTTTCCGTCATCCCAGCGTGCAACGGGGATCATGGCTGCCATGTACTTCTCGCCTGCAGCGGTATCAAGGGTCTTGCCGTCCTCGTTGAAGATGGTCTGGGTCTGGTTGTAATCATAGCTCATGAAGCCCAGATCCTTCTCAAGGTAAGTGGAGCTCTTGGAATCTGCATTTCCGCTCGCAAAGTCGGGGCTGATGAGGCCTTCCTTTGTAAGGTCATACATACGGAGGAGTGCATCATAGGTAGCCTGCTCGCCTCTTGCATCGTGAAGCTGTCCGTCCTTGTCGAAATACAGGAACTCCTGACGGCTCTCAAGGCCTCTTACGCCGAAGAGTATGCCTGCGAGTCTGTAAAGGTCGGCGCGGCGCGCATTGTTGCCTTCCTCACGGGAGAAGAGACCCTGCACCTTTTCGCCGTCCGCATTAAGGCTGGCGCTGTTAGCGCATACGCAGCGGAGAAGAGCTACCATCTCGTCCGCATCCCAGGCTGCGTTCTGTCCGATGAAAAGATCGGAACGGGTGTCGCCGTAGTAGCCCGCATATGCGGTATCGATGTATTCGCGGAGCATTGCGACCGCTTCAACACCGCTCATGGAACCTGCTGCGTTCATATTGTCGATGATGTTGCCGGCTGCATCGTAATCCTTGGTCACCTGCTCTACACCGCTGCCGTCCTTCTTTACCACATCAACGGTAACCTTGCCGCTGGTGGGCATGTAAGGCTGATAAGCAAAGGCTTTGGTGGTGTCACTGGAATCCGCAGTGAACTCGTCGCCGTCAAGAAGGGTGATCACCCAGTCAGCTCTCATAAGAGGCATCTTCTCGATATCGTCGAGGCCGTCGAAATAAGGGCTGTTGTAGATGGCTCCCGCATTGTCGCCCATAACGGAACCGGTAAGGGTCATGCGGGCAACGGGATTTGCGTCAAGGAAGGCCTTGAAGTTGGGCATGAGATCCAGATAATCGGCGATGTTCACCACCTCGCCTGCCGCACCTGCCTCCTGAAGCTGCTGTGCGGAACCGGAGAACATATCGATGTCTGCCAGCTGTGCTTCCCACTTGGTAAAGTTGTCGGTATCCGCATCGCCTGCATAGTAATCGTCGATGGTGAAGCCCAGCACATTCTGGACCTCCACCCAGGTGGGCTTGAAATCGCCGGTGTGATAGGTCACGCCGTCAGCCAGGGTCACGCCCTCGCCGGCCACCTCTGCGTCAAAACGCATGCCGGTCTTGGCGTTGTTGTAACCGCAGGACATGCGGATCACGGTACCGTCCGCAAAGCTTAAGCCCTCGGGCTCGGCGCTCACTTCACCGCCGTCTCCGTTCTCATCGCCCCCGTTTCCCTCGTTTTCTGCGGGTGCGGTGGTAGGTGTAGCCTTTGCGGCCTCCTGATTGGCTTCGTTTACGGCCTGCTGAACGGCGTCATCACCGCAGCCTGCCAGCACTACTGCTGATGTGGAAAGGATCCCCAGCGCAGCGCGTACGAATTTTTTCTTCATACTTTCCTCCTTTTTACTGTAAACTCCTTTTTTGCCTTTATTGTTAAGCGCTATGGCGCGTCACAATCTTAAGATCCCTCGACTCCGCTTTGCTCCGCTCGGGATGACATTCTGCATTCCGCTTTGCTCCGCTCGGAATGACATTCTGCATTCCGCTTTGCTCCGCTCGGGATGACATTCTGCATTCCGCTTTGCTCCGCTCGGGATGACATTCTGTGCTTTCCGTGTCATTCCGAGCGAAGTCGAGGAATCTTCGGAAAGCACAGCCACATTACTCCTTCACGCCTCCGGCGTTGGTGCCCTTGGCGAAATACTTCTGTATGAAGGGATATATTATCAGTATGGGGATGACCGAGCATACTATCAGCGCGTAGATCACCGAATCCGAGGCATAGCTCTCGCTCCAGCCCGCCATCTGCTCCGCATCCTGGAACTGCTCCAGCTTAAGTCTCATGAAGACCTGCAGGGGATGCTCATTTGTATCCTTGATCATCTGCCTCGCCCAGTAGTATCCGTTCCATCTGGATATGCCGAAGAACAGCGCTACCGTCGCTATGGTGGATTTGGTCATGGGTATGTATACGTTGGTAAGCACCTGCAGCTCCGTTGCACCGTCCACGATAGCCGCTTCTTCTATTTCGGAGGGGACTCCCTCAAAAGCATTTCTGAGCAGTATTATGTTCATTGCCGCCATACCCATGGCAATGACCACAAGCCACTTGTCATCGTTGATCCCCACCTTGGAGAACACTCTCTGGGTGGCGATGTAGTTCAGGTACTGGGGGACCAGACCTGCGGAGAACCACATGGTAAAGACCAGGAAGAAGTTGAAGGCCTTACGGAACAGCAGCCTCTTCTTGGAAAGAGCGTAGCCGCCGAGCAGCGCCACTCCCAGCGCCCAGATCGTACCGAAGAAGGTGAGGAAAAGGGTGTTGGAATAGGAATTCCAGAACATGTTGTCGGAGAACATCCTCTTAAAGGCATCGAACTGCACGTCCTTGGGAAAGAGCACCACCCTGCCGTACTGCACCGCTTCGTAGCCGCTCACGGAAGAGGATATGGCATACACGAAGGGATAGAGGCAGGCCACCGCGAAGATGGTCAGCAGTGTGTAGCTTATTATCTTAAATATGAGTTCCGAAATCTCAAGCCGTCTTTTCATCTTATCCCCCCGTTATCAGTACAAGGATGTGTTGGAAGCCTTCTTTGCAATGGTATTGGCTCCAATGACCAGAAGCATGCCGATTATGTTGTTCATCATCTCCGCCGCGGAGGCAATGCCCTTGGCGTTTGACAGGATACCCTGTCTCTGGGCGAAGGTGGATACCACGTCCGCTGTCACATAGGTATTGAGGTTGTAGAGCAGCAGCACCTTTTCGTAACCCACGCTGAGGAGGTGTCCGATACGGGTTATCAGCATGATGACCACTGTCGAAAGGATGCTGGGAAGCACCACGTATCTCATCTGCGCCATCTTGCCGGCACCGTCGATCTGGGCTGCCTCATAGCTGGTTGGTGATATGGCGATGATAGCCGCAAAGAATACTATGCTGTCGTAGCCTGCGCCCTCCCAGATACCCGTTATCTGGTAGATCGCCCTGAAGAGATTGGGCTGGTTCAGAAGGCCGGCAGCTCCCACCTCGGGGCTTATCCAGCCAAGGTTCACGAAAAGCTGGGAGATAACGCCCATCCCGTTGGTAAGGGAGGAGCCTTTGACTAACATTATGGTAAGGGAGGTCATGATAACGGTCGACATGAACTTCGGAAGGTAGGTCATGACCTGGAAGATGCTCCTGGCGATATCCGAACGCACCTCATTGAAGAAGAGAGCAAGGATGATGGGCATGGGGAAACCGAAGAGCAGTCCGTAAAAGCTCAGGAGGAAGGTATTCCTCATGGCTCGCCAGAAATCGGTGGAAAGGGAATCACTGCCCACCAGCAGGGTCTTGAAATACGAAAAACCGGAGAAGAGCCTCTCGGAGACCGGAGTCACTTCCTCGTAACGCTTAAAGCAGCCCAGCAGTTCGTACATGGGAAAATAACGCCAGAACAGGAATACCAGTATCATGGGCACCAGCATAAGATAAAGACGCCAGTCCTTTAAGATCGTCCTGCCCACATGAAGCCAGTAATGCTTTTCCACATCATCACGGACAGCCTGCTCCGGATCCATGCGGTATTTGCCTGTTTCCTCGTCTACCAGCAGATAATCAGCCGCCTTTACGCTCATTTAAGCTTTCCTCTCTTCCTCGTTGATGCGGACCAGGTAGCTTCTCTGATCCTCAAATATCCCGTCAAGTCTTCTTGCCACCCAGATCACCACTGCCGTGAACACCAGTGAAAGAGCATCCGTTGCATAGAACCCTGTGGCATTTTCAAAGCCGTATCCCAGTATCAGCGATACCAGCGCTCTTCCGCTCTGCATAAGGAGCAGTGTCAGCAGTCCGAAGCCCATGGAAGCAAGGGCGTTATTCCTGATCCTCCCGGGCCCGGCCAGCTTCCTGACCATGAGCACAAGGGCCGATAAAAGGTTCCCCCCGCAGTAGATCAGGTACTGCTCCGGTCCGCCGCCCAGCACCAGACAGGTGAGCGCGCCTCCCAGAGCCGCATGGAGCATCCCCCATATACCCCAGCGCATATAAACTATGGCTGTAAGGGCTCCGCATATGGACACTGTGTAGAGCTGGTCCCTGAACCAGGTACCCGCCGCCTTGAGGATCAGGGTCTCGCAGAGCACCAGTATCCCGGCGAAGAATGCAAGGTCTATGTTCCTGTATGCCGAGACGCTCCTCTTAGCTTTCATTTCCATGGATCAGTATCCCGTAAAACTCAATGTTCATCAAAATGTAAACGCTTTCATTTCTGATATGAGTGTAACAGGTATTGATATATAAATCAAATAAAAAACATTTGATATTTTTTGGTGAAAATCACCATAAAGAAAAGATCAGTTAAAACCACTGCCGCAGAAGGCGCAGCGCGCTGTTCCCTCAGTATTCTCCTTCATGCAGGAAGGACACAGTACTCTTCCGTCAGTCGTTTTCATTCCTCTTTTTCTCCTAACGTTTCAGTGGCTTCCTTCTCTCCCTTTTGGGCTTCCGGAGCAGGTGCTTCGATAAATTTAAGTATGTCCTTCCAGACATAGGCCTTTTTCTTTTCATTCAGTATCTCATGACGCATGCCGGGATACATGCGGCCCTTTACATCCGTGTAGCCCTGCTTTGTAAGATGCCTTATGGCCAGAGCCAGATCCCTCCGGGATACCGCGCAGGGATCCTCCGCTCCCGAGTAGAAACGTATGGGCAGCGCGGTATTGGACGCTTCATGATCGGAATAAGTCTGCTTCATGAGCTTTATAAGGTTCTCATAGCCATTCAGTGTAAAGCTGAAGCTGCACAGGGGATCCGCCAGATATTCTTCCACCACTACCTTATCCGAGCAGACCCAGGCCGAGGGTCCCTCATCCTTAAATTTCCTGTTGTTCGCCCCCATGACCAGCTTATCCGCCGCCTTCGAGCGGGCATGGTCTCCCTTCTGCGCCTCCAGCAGCTTTATGAAGGCCAGCCCCGCGTCCATTCCGGACAGCTTCGAAGGGCAGCCCACCACTATCAGCTTATCTATATCCTTATCATACTTCTGTATATAACAGCGCACCGCCAGGGAACCCATGCTGTGTCCCAGCAGGGTGAAGGGAAGGTCCTCCAGCTCCAGCTCCTCCTCAAGATAGAGCTTAGTGTCCATGGTGATCTCGTGTATGTCCTCCACCAGGGCTTCCGCCCCGTTCTCATACATATAGCCCAGATCCTCCGGGGATCTTACGCTTCCGCCATGGCCCCTGTTGTCGTGGATCACGGTCACAAAGCCGTGGGAGGTCATATATTCCATGAAAGGGATATAGCGCTCCTTGTGCTCGCACATGCCGTGCACCAGCTGAAGCACTCCCTTTATATCCTCTTTTTTATCGGGTTCCATCCGGAGCGCCGAAAGCTCAAGTCCGTCGCTGCCGGAAGTGTGTGTGTACTTAGTTTCTTTCATTATGTTTCTCCCATAGATACCAGCGAATCCTTATCCACAGCCGGGCTGAAGAGATAGCCCTGATATAACAGGCAGCCGATCTGTTCAAGGGCCGCTCTCTGCTCCTCTGTCTCCACGAATTCCGCCAGTACCTTAAATTCCAGTGAATGGGAAAGGTACACGATGGAATTTATTATCTCCTTTGTGCGGTCGTTGGAGAGCAGCGACTTCACAAGGTTGCCGTCCAGCTTCACAAGGTCGAACTGGTTATGCTGCAGGTACTGGAGCGAAGTATGCCCCATGCTGAAATCATCCAGGGCAAAGGTGTAACCGAAGGACCTTATCTTCTTTATCAGCTCTCCGGTCTCCTCCGTGGTCACCAGCTCCGTCTCCTCCGTGATCTCGATGCAGATGTTGCCCGGCTTAAGCTTATAGCGTTCTGCCAGGCCCTGCACGAAAGGAAGGAACCTCTTGTCGTAAAGTGTCGTCACGGTCACGTTCACGCTGAGCTTGAACTTATCGCCGAAGCACTTCCTGAAGGCTTCGGAATCGCTTACGGATTTTTCTATGATGTAGGTCTCCAGCTCGTAGAGGTTACCGCTCTCCTTCGCAAGATGGATGACCAGCGGCGGATATACTATGCCGTATCTCTCATGATTCCAGCGGAGCAGTGATTCCGCGCCTATGCAGTGTCCCGTATTGTCAAACTGGGGCTGGTATTTCATGATGAGCGGGCTGACCGCATCACTGTTCTCAGCTTCCACTGATGTCGAAGAAAGGGAAACCTCCAGATCCGTAGCCAGGAGCTTTGCCAGCCGTCCCACATTTCCTTCGCATTCCGTCAGCACTATCTCTTCGGTGGTCTCCTCGCATTTCTTGAGTATACCCACCAGTTCGTTCATGGCAGATGAAGATTCGTTAAGAGCCTTCTTTTCATACATGACCACAAAGGGGGCATAGCATGCCATTGAGAGGGCAATGTTCATAAGCTGAACAAATATGCCGCGTACGGATCCCGTAGCTACATAGCCGCTGAGTATCGCAGGTGTGGTCCACACCACTTCCTTCGTGACCTCGGGCATAAAGCCTACAGCCGTCAGTATATAGGCATTTGAAAAACAGACCACAGGCGCAAGTATGAAGGGGATCAGCATGACGGGATTGTAGATCACCGGCAGGCCGAAGACCAGCATCTCTCCTATATTAAACACGTTAGGGAAGAAGGCCATCCCGCTGAGCTTCCTGGTGGAGCTCCGCTTTCCGAAGATCACCAGTGCAAGGAGCAGGCCCAGCACACAGCCGGTACCTCCCATATTTACAAAGGTATCGATAAAGCTCTTCGAAACTATCTCCCCGGGTTCGATAGAGGTGAACAATTCCGCCGCCACTCCTTCCATGACATTGTTCCCATGGATACCAAAGAACCACATGATGCTTATCAGCATGATGAAAAGAAGTCCACTGAAGTAAGAGCGGTGCATCCGTATGAATATAGCCTCCACCGCCTTCATGAAAAGATGCTGGACGCTCTTGACATCGAATATCACGGTGATCAGGTAATTTGCCACTGCAAAGCACAGCGTCACCGCAAGAAAAGGCAGGATCACATGGAGTGATGCGTTGAAGACCGAATCCGCCCCGTCAACAAAAAGCTGCTTCTTAGTTTTGAAGAGTGCAGAAAACCTGCTGAAAAGCGCCGAACCTATGATACCTGCCAGCAGAGCGCTGAACACTCCCTGACCGCTCAGCAGCGAGTAGTCAGGATCTCCTGAGAAAAAGCCCACCAGTATGAAGTAGCCTGTAAGGCAGCCCATCAGGCTTCCGAAACGCAGCACCGAGCGCTGGCCTTCTTCAGCCCGGTTCATGTAGCTTAAGTTCAGCGCCACGGTCAGGTACACCGCCAGCACTCCTATGGTGGGGAACTGCACGGCGTATATCAGGGTCCGCAGCACTCCGCCCAGAAATGTACCCAGAAAATCCTGGTAGGCCTGAACCGGAAAGCCGTTCAGCAGCACCGTAAAGCTGCCAACGAAAAGTATCGGCAGCACCATCGCCAGGCCGGTCTTTATCATCTCAGCCGTAAACTTCAGTTTTTTTATTGCCCTTGTCTTCATGTTGTTATCCTCAAGTCATTTAGATCATTTTTATCTCACCTGTCAATAACTCTTTAGTCATTTCAATATTCTTACCATAGCCTGTTTTTGGAAGAAGGCGACTCCGTAGCTCAGGATCTGTTCGTAGTCCTCTGCTGCCTCCGCATATCCTTCATCCACTATCTGCTTTATCGCCTCGCCGCAGTCTTTTTCCAGGTCAGCTTTCTTCACTGATCTCTTGGCTTCTATGATGATCGCCCTCCGGTTCTTTCTGTCCTTAAGCAGTATATCGGGTCTGCCAAGTCCCCTTTCCTTATTGGATTCCACACTATACCCTCTTCCCACAAAGATCCCGGCAAGAAAGGCATGGTAATAATCCTCGTGATAATCGTTATAACTGATAGTATCCCACAGCAGTCCGGAAAGGATCCCGGAGGCTTTTTCCTCATCTTTGTTCCACAGGCTGTCTATAAGCTCTTTAATGGTATCAGTATTCACCGTTTCAGTGAAAAACCTGATCACGGCATCCTCAAATATCGATGAGATCTCCCTGTTGGGTATCTTAAGAGAAACCGTCTCCCCTTCTTCTTCCTGATCGGCCTTAGTGATATATCCCGTCATCAGAAGCACGCTCCACAGATTATCTTCAGACAAATGAAGGGTATCATAGGTCAGTACATCCGATATCGTCTGTGTTATTGTCCCCCCGTTAAGAAGCGTCTCAAACTTGTCCGCGACATCAAAATCTTTTCTTTTTACAAATGTCAGAAGGATACCGTTATGACTAGTATTTTTCCAATAATTCTTAGGCTTTGCCGTTCTGCTGTATTTCAATGCAGAGACATGATTGATCACATCCCAGGGACAGTATACATAGGTATTACCAAAAATATATCCATCATACCACTCTTTTATCTCAGCAGCTGCATCCTTCCTGTCAGCCGCCTTCAGCATCTCATCCACTTCATCTCCCGTGAAGCCGAAATACCCGCTGAACCTTTCATCCAGCACCGAATATGATGCAAAATTATTAACTCCGGTAAATATGCTCTCCTTGGCGATCCTCAGACATCCGGTGATAACCGCAAACTGCAGGAACTCATTATCTTTAAGGGCAGTACTCATGATCCCCCTGATGATATCCAGCATTTTTGAGTAATAATGATCCGCCTCACTATCCTTTTCGCTCGCCTTTGCAAGAGGGACATCATATTCATCGATCAGCAGTATGACTTTCTTTCCATACACCGCATTCATCATACGCATGATCGTCTTTATGGAATTTTTTATGTCTGTCTTCTTACCGGATTCGGATTTCAGTCTTCTGAAAGCATCACGGTCATCATTATCGGCATGATCCGAGTCTATCGTATCCGAGAGGCTCTTGCATACGTCTGCAAGCCTTACCCCCAGCATATCGTAGGCATCACCGAACTCTTCAGCCTCAACATCCTTAAACGAGATATAAAGTACCGGATAGCTGTTCATCCATTCTCTGCAGAAGTCTCCATGTCCGGAGATCTTAAGTCCCTCAAACAGAGCAGAACTGTCCTTCGTGATACTGAAGAAGTTCTCCAGCATGCTCATCATAAGGGTCTTACCAAACCTCCTCGGTCTGGTAAACAGAGTCACCTTATTATTCGTCTCACTGACAAGCTCATATATTATCCCTGTCTTATCTACATAGTACGCATTGCTTTCACGGAGAGCCGCAAAATCCGCCTCACCGACGCTGACTGTAAAAGCCATATGCGAACCTCCTTTGCGGCGCTTGTTTTCCCTTTGCGCCTTACATGTTTACATTAAACAGGTTCCTCAGCTGGTTGACTATGTCGTCGCTTCCCGCCTTTATGGTGGTGGCCTCGTTGATGCTGCTGAGGGTATCAAGGTCGGCGGTGTCGGTGTAATTGTAAGCTATGGCATAAACGGGTATGTGGAGGCCGCCCACTATGCCTGTGACACGGTCCAGGGAGAAGCCCTTGTTCTGCGCGCCGTCCGTCAGGACGAAGATCATGGGCTTTCCGTCGGGAACCTCCTTAAGTTTTTCCTCTATCATATCCATTGCCACCAGCACTGCATCATAGGTCGCCGTGGAACCGCCGGCGGTAAGTCCCTTCACCTCACCGGAGAAATACGCTCTCTGCTCATCATTGAATTCCGCAATATCAAGATTGATGTTAACGGAATTGGCGTAGCTCACAAGTCCCACATAGTGTTCCGATCCTATATAGGATGCGGCGCTTATGAGGGATTCCTTCAGGGAATTGAGAGGCTCGCCGTCCATGGAGCCGGATACATCGGCTATAAAGACAGCCACCACGGGACGTCCGCCGTTCTTGTTCTGCTTCCAGAGGCTCTGGGCCGCCAGATAATCGGTACCGGTCATGCCGCTGTCCTGGGACTTGTAATCATCGTGGCGGTTGAAGCCCTTCTCAGTAGCCAGTTTCTGGTTCGCATCGTTCTTGCAGTACTCCACGAAGAGCTCTGCTGCTTCCTTCTGGTCAGCGCTGTCCCAGTCAAATACGTATACGGGATGATCGTGACGTATGCCGGCGGGAATATATTCGTAGTTCTTAAGCTCGGGAGTATTGATATAAGCCTGCTCCTCCATGACCATGGCGTTCACCAGGCCCTTCTTTGCGGAATTACGGAGGACTGCGGTATTATAGGCAACGGGAGGCGCGGTTTTCTGATACTGGAGCAGGGCCTCGCTGGCTTTGTCCGAAAGAGGATCATTGCTGTCAAAGGTGCTGAGCATGGCGCAGAGTATGTTAAGCCCCGTGCTGGAGGTGTAGGGATTGGTATAGGCAAAGGTCAGATCCCCTGCATTTGCCGCCTCAAGCACCGTTGCCACGGTAGCCTCTCCGTACTTGCCGGTAAAATCCTTGTAAACATCCTGCTTTATCAGAAGACCCGCCGTATTTCCGGCGATACGGTCTTCTATCTTCTCGATACCTATGCCGGAGGCCTCCAGCATCTTGCCCCATGCGTAATTGCTGGGTACGAATACCTCGGGCTGGTACATGCCGGCGTTGATATAGGTGACCACCTCACCTGAGGTTATCTTCCGCACGGAGACCGAAACGCTCTTCCCGTCTATGCTGTAGCCCTCACGGTTGAAGTTCTTTGCCACCGCATTCAGCCAGTCATCCGGCGCATCGGCCGAAAGCTCGGTAGCTGCCGCAATCTCTATGTCGATCTGCCCCCCTCCCGTAACGGTAACGGGGAAGGTTTCGATATCCGCAAGGGATGCCGTTGCCGACATATCGTCAAAAAAGAGATCCATCTCGGGATCGCTCGTGGTGCTGACATCAACCTTCTTGAGCAGGGACGCCATTTCCTCCTTCGCGTCCTCCTCACTCATTACCTTTGCTCCTTCGGTGTAGACATCGTCTCCGCAGCCCGCGAGCAGCGTAACGGCGCCCAGCACACCCAGCAGTTTTAACAATCCTTTTTTCATATCATCCTCCTCCTTATATCAGGGTATCGCACCCTCCCTTTACAATGCATTTCCGGATCTGTTCACGGAAGACAGCAGCGTCTCCCTGTAGCTTTCCAGCAGTCTGGTATCCGCCTTTTCTCCCTGATTGTTCAAAAAATCCGTCATCGCATAGATAAAGTCCCTTGTCTGCTGAAGAAGACTGCTGTTTTCCTCCCTGCAGTCCTCTATCTTCTGTCTTACCTTATCGGAAGCATCCTCGTCCGCCACCGACATGAAATTGATGACGCTGCGGGCGTTTCTGCACATGTACTGCTCCACCTCATCGATCACGTTCTCCGTGTCCCTCAGAGTCTTCGCACCGTTATTCTCCAGAAGCCTCGCAAAGCGCTCCTGATAGCTGTCCATCTGCTCGAACTGGGAGATACAGCTGTCGATCTGCTCCCTGAAGCACTGCCACTTTCCTCCGGTCTCGTTCATCAGAGCCTCACGTATATAAGCGGGATCGATCCTGCCGCTGACGGACAGCCCCGCCTTTGTCTCTTCGAGAAGCCTCTGCCTCTCCTCGAGGGCCTGCTGCTCCACCACTATCTCGTT
This sequence comes from Lachnospiraceae bacterium, assembly GCA_017518185.1. Classification (GTDB taxonomy): domain Bacteria; phylum Bacillota; class Clostridia; order Lachnospirales; family Lachnospiraceae; genus NK4A136. The sequence continues at coordinate 20,047 of JAFWWB010000073.1, read as the reverse complement.
CAGCCTGTTCTGATGATCCTTTACAAAGGCTATGGCGCTTATGGCGGTTCCCGCTCCGGTAGCCAGAGAGGCTCCTATCAACACCCTCGAGAGGATGCGGAACGCCCTTATGCCGTTGTACATAACAAAGGAATCCTTGCTGACGAAGCAGACGATGGTGCCTGCCACCGCCCCCAGCGTCAGTACGAGAAATCCTATGAAAGCTCCCTTATATTTCATAGATCTTCAAACCTCTTTTTAACATCCGTGATCTGTTTCTCAAGCACGGCCTGCCCTGAAAGTATCAGCGACCTGTCAGCAGTTTCGAGAGAAGCTATCACATCCTCCAGTCCCTTAAGCTCCACATGAAGCCCCTCACGGATCTGCAGCGCGGCTATGCCGGCCTCTTCATCCTCCGATGCCCTGTCCAGGTCACCCATGAGTATCCCTGTCCTGTCCTTCAGCATCCGGCCCTTTAAGAGAAGCATGGTAAGAGGCGAGTCGGGAGTTATCGCTGCCACTTCCTTAAGATACGCCTCTATATCCAATGTCAGGCCCATGGCCTTTCCCGCCAGTCCGCTCATTCCATCCTCACCGTCAAATGATGCCTGCGCATACTTTTACGTATGGAATTGTACGTCTAATCACACGGAATGTCAAATATATCGCCGGACCCCCTTATGGACTTTCACCGGCGTTTGTGCTACTATGGACGGGTAAAACTATACAGGAAGGTGCGATATGGCCGAAAAGCAGAAGATACTGATAGTGGATGACGACGAAAATATAGCGGAGCTCGTAAGTCTTTATCTTACGAAGGAATGCTTTGACACGAAGATAGTGGGAGACGGCGAGGCGGCTCTGGCGGCGGCAAAGAGCTTTGCTCCCGATCTTATACTGCTGGATCTGATGCTGCCGGGCATGGACGGCTACCGGGTCTGCCGCGAGCTGCGCTCCTGGTCCCAGGTGCCGGTGATCATACTCTCGGCAAAGGGTGAGGTCTTTGACAAGGTGCTGGGATTGGAGCTCGGCGCCGATGATTATATGGAAAAACCTTTCGATTCCAAGGAGCTTGTGGCCAGGGTCAAGGCTGTGCTCCGCCGTTCCAGGGCCGTCCCCGCCCCTGCTCCGGAAAAGGAGAGCAGCGCCGACGAGGTAAGCTTTAAGGATCTGACGATAAACCGCAGCAATTACAGCGTTATCTTCTGCGGCAAGCGTCTCGACATGCCTCCCAAGGAGCTGGAGCTTCTGTACTTCCTGGCCTCCACTCCCAACCACGTCTATACAAGGGAACAGCTTCTGGACAGCATCTGGGGCTATGATTACGTAGGTGACACCAGGACCGTGGACGTCCATATCAAGCGCATACGTGAAAAGCTGGGTGACCATGATTCCTGGAAGATCTCCACTATCTGGGGCGTGGGCTACCGTTTTGAGACTCTATGAAAAAAACCATTTACCTCAAACTCCTCATCGCATACCTGATCTTTGCGGTATTCGGCTTTGTCATAATCGCCACCTTCGTGCAGCTGATGACGCTGAACCGCTTTACCCAGGATAAAGCAGAGGATCTCTACAGGGCTGCCCAGACTCTTGCGGGGCACGAGGCCCTTGCTCTCTACCGTAACGAACTCTCTCTCAATTCCATGAAGGATGCCATAGACAGCGCTGCTGCCATACTGGATGCCCGGGTACAGATCATCAACCCCTCGGGCCTGATCATCCTGGATTCCGACAGCCCCGTAAATGTGGAAAACCCGGTATCCATCGACGGTTTCGACATCACCAGCCTTTCCGGCTCCTTCTATGCCGTGAGCAACTTCTACAAGCAGTTCGATACTCCCATGCTTTCCGTGGCCTCCACCATAACCACCGGCTTTTCGGTAAGAGGCTATGTCCTCATTCATTATGATATGAATAACATCATACAGCTCGTGAACCATCAGCTGGATATAGATTACATACTGCTTTTCATACTCTTTCTGTTGTCCCTGATAATCCTGATCTTCTTCACAGAGCTGGTCTATATGCCACTCCGCCGCATCATCCGCGCCTCAGAGGAATATGCCGCCGGCAATCTCCGCTACGAGCTCACTGTGGACAGCGATGACGAGATAGGCTACCTATCCGCCTCCCTGGCCTACATGGCTTCGGAGCTGGCCAAGGGCGAGGACATACAGAAACACATCGTGGCCAACGTGTCCCACGATTTCCGTTCACCCCTGACCTCCATCAACGGCTATCTCAAAGCCATGGAGGACGGCACCATACCGCCGGAGCTCTATCCCAAGTATATCAACATAGTGCTGAACGAGACCGACCGTCTCATAAAGCTAACCAACAAGCTGCTTACCCTGAACAACTTAAACACCCAGGGCATGATACTGGAAAAGACGGATTTCGACATAAACGAGATCATCCGGCGCACGGTCTCCACCTTTGAAGGGAGCTGCCGGGAAAAGAAGATAAGCATGGATCTCACCCTTACCGGTGACGAGCTCATGGTCTGCGCGGACCTCACCCGCATACAGCAGGTGCTCTACAACCTGATCGACAATGCGATAAAGTTCAGCAACAGCGATTCGGTCATAGAGATAGAGACCACGGAAAAGCATTCCAAGGTCTTCGTATCCGTAAAGGATCACGGCATTGGCATCCCCAAGGAAAGCGTGCCCCTGGTCTTCGACCGTTTCTATAAATCCGATATCTCAAGAGGGAAAGATAAGAAGGGCACCGGACTGGGCCTTTCCATAACGAAAGAGATAATCCGGGCCCACGGGGAGAACATCAACGTGATCTCCACCGAGGGCGCCGGCACCGAATTCATTTTTTCTTTGCCTGTTTCCGACGACGACTCCGACGAATGACAAACACGAGTACTATGATGAGCGCAAGCGCGCCCGCCGCTCCGCAGATGATATAAAGAAGATCCACGGAAGGCGCCTTTGCCAGGCAGTACACTGCGCTTGTCCCCTTCATCACGGTCTGCACATAGGAGCCTCTTTCCAGGATCTCGGGCTTCGTCCATTCACCGTCGATATTGGTATACAGCCGCACATCCTTACCATAGGGATTTAAAAGCCTTATGTTCATGTCTTCAAGACCGCCCACATCCGCGGCGTCCAGGCTCACCCTGTAAATTATATATTCCTCGTAGCCGGGAACGGTAAATGCGGGTTCGGTCACTTTTTCGATCTTCAGTGCAGCCTTATCGTCGAAATCCCTGTCGATGAGGGCCAGCTTCCTGCCGCTCTCCTCATCGGTCTCGCTGCTCTCCAGAAGCCTTACGCTGTCAACATACTCCGCGGTGAGCACAAGATTGCCCATGACCCTGTCATAGCCGGGATCCGGCCACACTCCGTAAAAGCCTTCCTTTTTGGGTATCTCCGGATAGCTTATACCGCTTATGTCCTCACCGTACTCTATCTGCTGGGCTCCCAGGTACTCGTCTCCCACGCGGAAGGTCACCGTCAGCAGGCGGAATTCCGCCGGAGTGCCGGGCGTGCGGAGCAGGTCTTCATAACTCATCTCCTCGGCCTTTCCCCTGTAGCTTATCCTGTCTATGCCGTTGAGAACGGTGCTCACATATTTATTGTCCTCAAGCTCGGAAAGCTTAAGCTCCTTTGTGTCGTCATTTATAGCTATCTGGCCCGCTATGGCTCCGCAGCGTCCGCTGTAGTGCTGCACTATGGGCATGGAATAGCAGCCACTGATGGTGGTGCCGAAGCCGGCCACGCCTCCCACGTAGCTCTCCCCCGAAAGGGAACAGAGAACGTAGCAGTTCCTTATTATGGAAAGCGATTCTCCTGCAACGCCTCCCACATAATTTCCTCCGGTGCTCTCCACACTGCCGTAAGCCTGGCAGCGGTTTATGACGCCGCCTTTCATGAAGCCGGCTATGCCGCCCGCACCGTCACCCTTTGCGGTGATATAGCCTCTGTTAATGCAGTTGTTGATCACGTTCTGGCTGGTATAATGGCCGCCCAGGGAGATGGTGGCACTTCCCGCCGCATTCTCCTCGGGGTCCTCCTCATCGATGGCCATGGAACCGGCTATGCCGCCTATATTGATATCGCCCTTTACCAGGCCGTAGTTCATACAGTGATCCGCCTTGCCAAGGTTGATATCCTCCAGGCCGCTGTCGGAGATGTCCGCGTAGATGTAGCCCCTGTCCTCTCCGGCCAGATCCTGCACCTTGTTCTCCATAAGTGAGTAGATCCTGTTTATCTGGTCGTTTATATCCCTGAGCTGCCCGTTCACCTCCTCAGTATATCCGGCACTGTGCTCTCCCAGCCTGCTCATGGTGCCGCTCATGCCGTCCAGCTGCCTGTGAATACTGTCCACATTGCTGTCCCATTCCTTGTCCACCTTCACAAGCTCAAGATCCTGCTGGGCATTCAGATAGCTCAGGATGGCATCCAGCCCGTCCCGGGCCGAATCCACGGAAGCTGCGGCGGCATCTATATCATCCACCGCTCCCTGCGCATTCTCATTCGCATTGCCGGCGGCATCCTTCACATAGGGCTGGTAGAGCACCGTGAGCTCGGACATGTCGGCGGCCAGCTTCGAAAGTATCTCCGCTTCGCGCTTAAGATCCGCCACGGTATCCCTGGCCTCCTGAACAGCCGCGTTTATGCTGGCGCTGGCATCCTGCAGATCGTTAACGGAGAGGCTGTTCTCCGACAGGCTGTTCTCACTGAGGCTCTTTGCCCCCTCCTCCAGATCCTTTTTCCGCTTTTCCTGCTTTGCCTCCAGCTCCTTTAATTCCGCCGAAAGGCTGTCTATCTCCTTGATCAGGGCATCAGCCTTTCTCCTGTCTTCAGGCCTCATGTTCCCGTTCAGGTCCAGAGCCCTGTTTGCCGCATCCAGCTTTCTGCTCATCTCCGCCACGGAATCCCCGGCGGCACCGACGTTATCTGTGACCGCAGGAAGCTGCTCCAGCACATAATCTCCCCTGCTTCCCAGCTCATTGGCCACGTCCGTGTTATCGTTTATGTAGGATGAGGCCTGATCCATCATCCGGTCTCCGGTATCCACCGCATTATCCGCATAACTGCGCAGGGCCTGCAGATCGGAGCGCACCAGAGCATTTTCCGAATCAAAGGTATCCAGCAGGGCGTTGACCATGTCATGGAGGAGCCTGACCTCATCCGAGATGCTGCCATCCTCATTCAGCTCTATATAAGGCTCCATCTGGCCCACGATGCCGCCCACATCCTTCCGTCCGTATACCTTTCCGTTGTTGGTGCAGGTGCTGAGGGTCCCGGACTGGCGTCCCGCGATGCCGCCGATATTGTAGCCGGTATGCTCATAACCCACGGTACCGGAATTGGTGCTCCTTATGATAACGCCCTTGGAAAAACCGGCTATACCGCCTGTATCCACGCCTGTGCGGAGCTTTATCTCATTATCTTCCTCCCCGGAGGTCAGATCACCGAGGATATCGCCGTTCATGGCATCATCCTCTTCCACCCACTCCACGCTGTCATTTATATTGCCTTCATTCCCGCAGCCGTATATCATGCCGTAGTTCTTGCCGCAGATCCCGCCGGTATAGTAATAGCCGCTGATAAAGCTCTCATTGACGCAGTCAAAGATGCTCCCGGAGGCTTCGTTTACGCCTGCGATGCCTCCGCTCTCCGATCTGCCGTAAAGCCTTCCGGAGAAGCTGCAGTTGCTGATCACCCCCGAATTGATCCCTGCGATGCCGCCGGTGACCTGCTTCGAGCCCTCTGCGTTTATATGGGCGGAAAGGATCAGGTCATGGACCTCCCCGCTCTCGCCTATATATCTGAAGAAGCCGGTGACGTAGCCGTCTCCGCCGTAGCCGTAGCCGCTGATCTTATGACCGCCGCCGTCAAAATCGCCGTTAAAGCAGGGTATGGAAGTGAAATCGGTGCCGGACAGGATTATATCGTTCCTGAGCACCACATCCTTATCAAGGGACCAGGCATCACTCCTGCAGTTCTCCGCAAGTTCAATAAGATCCTCCGCATCGCTGATATATATCGTCTCCCTTTCGGCCTCATCGGCGGAAACACTCTCCTCTCCCGCTGCGTATACCGGCACGGAATAAGACAGGCTCTCAAATACCAGGGCTGCTGCCAGAAAGGCGGCTAAACATTTCTTCTTCATGCTTCCACCCCCTTTTCAAGCGCTTCTTTCAAGGCATCTTCCTCCGCGGGCACCATCTGCCCCATCCTGACGATGGCGTTCACATCGCCTCTTACCAGGGCATGGACTTCGCCAACCACCAGGCCGTTTATCTGGCCGTTGACCACTCCGTCCACCCTTACAAGGCCGCTGACCTTATCCAGCCTGATAGGCACTGAAACCTTGAAGCTGGTCTTCTCTATTATCTTCGCACCTATGAGCAGTATCTGCGGCAGCACGAACATTACCAGGAATATGGATATGAGCGTTCCCCTGCAGAGACACTGCCCTATGCCGCAGATGGCTCCGTCCGAGGAGAGCTGTCCGATAAAGAAACCTGCGAGCGCCATCATGGAACCGCTGGTGATGATCGTGGGGAAGGCAAAATTCAGTGTCTCGATGATAGCCTGCTTCCTCGGCATCGAATCCTTTATCTCCATGAAACGCCCCGCGATGACTATTGCGTAGTCTATATTTGCGCCCATCTGTATGGAGGAGACTATCAGATAGCCCAGGAAGAAGATGTTCTTCTCCTGCACCGCCGGGAAAGCGAAGTTCATCCAGATGGCTCCCTCGATGACTGCGATCAGGAGCACCGGCATGCCTGCGCTCATAAAGGTAAAGAGCAGCACAGCCAGCACCGCAAGTATCGAGACCACCGAGACCACTGTGTTATCCGTATCAAAGGTCTTCTTCAGGTCGTACTGGCTGGTGGCCTCACCCACCACCATAACATCCTCCCCGTAATAGGAGGCTGCGATCTCATGCATCTCGTCCAGGAAGGCAAAGGTCTCTTCTCCCTCCTGTGGAAGTGTCAGATAGACCAGGGCCCGGCTGTAGTTCTCTCCCTGGAGCTGGTCCTTTGCCATCTGCATCTTCGAATGGGCATCCGCCAGGGTCTCGTACATATCGTCGTCCAGGGTCACATAGCCCTCTTCGACCTCGTCATAGAGGAACATGATGATATCGATGAGGGGTATGCTGTAGCTTGACAGTCCGTTGATGAGCTTTGCGTAGTTCTCGTCATCCACCGCATAGGCCATGTAGAGCAGCTGAGCCACCTCGTAATCCAGATCCAGCAGTTCCGAGAACTGCCTTGCGGTAAGCTTATCCGTCAGCATGTAGCCGTCCATGGCTTCGGTGTTTGCAAGCCCCTGGCTGTGATCCACCTCGGGCCTTCTGTCCAGCTCTGCCAGGAGCTTCTTCTCCTTTTCGTAATCCCCTGCCGGGAATACAAGGGCAACGAAATTACTGTCACCGAAGCTCTCCTTTATCATATTGTTCGCTATCTGTGTCTCGTTGAGCACAGGCGTCTCGATCTGCGAATAACCGTATACATAAGGGGTCTTGTTCTGCAGTATCATGGCACCTACCGCAACGATGAGGAATATCACGGGCACTGTGTGTCTCGTAAGGTAATCTACCTTTCCCACAAAGGGTATCTTAGGCACGAAGTCCTTGTGCCTGGTCTTGTCCATGGCCTTGCCGAAGAGCATTATGAGGCCGGGCATCAGAAGGAAAACGGAGAGCAGGCTTAAAAAGATGGCCTTGATCAGGCAGATGGCCATGTCCTTGCCTATCCCGAACTGCATGAAGAGCATGGCGATAAGACCGCCTATGGTGGTCAGTGATGACGAGGATATCTCGGGTATGGCCTTTGAAAGGGCTATGATATCAGCCTCACGTATGCCGTATCTCGTATGCTCTTCTTTATAACGGTTACAGAAGATGACGGCATAGTCTATGGACAGCGCCAGCTGCAGCACTATAGTAACCGAATCGGAGACAAAGGAAATGGTACCCAGCATGAAATTTGTACCGGCTGCAAGTATGGCGCCCGCGCCGAAGGTCATGATGAGCACCGGCACCTCGGCCCAGGTCTGGGAAGTAAAGAGCAGCACCGAGACCACGATGACGGCAACGATGACGCTGACCACGGACATCTCGGACTGGATCTGCTCAGCAGCGGCATCACCCATGGAGGTGGACACATAAAGGTCATGTCCTTTCAGACTTTCCTCTATCTCTCCAAGCGCCTCCAGTGCACGCGGATCCTTCTCCGGCCAGGCGAAGGTGATATCGTAAAGTGCAGAGAAGTTGTTGAAGTGGCTCTCGCTGTTATCGAAGCTGAGCATATATACATCATCCCTGGCCTCTATCTCGTCTGCTATCTCCGCGGCCTCTTCGTAGCTTATGTTCATGACCATTACACGGGCGGAGCCGTAGGTGATGAACTCCTCCTCCATGCGGTCAAGCCCACGGGCAGTCTCGGAGGACTCAGGCAGATAAGCCGACAGGGCGTTCTCCACCTTTACCCAGCGTGTCGCGATGAGACAGAAGATCATCGCGATCCCGAACAGCAGAAAAAAGAGGTTCCGCCTGTCAACGACGAAGGTTGCCACCTTTACCATCGCCGAGGGCTTCTCCTCTATAAGATTTTTCTCATCCTGCATTACTGTTTCGCCTCTTTTCTTTTTGTAAAGTATTATCTGATGCTACTCTCTCCGGTATGCGTCCCCGCCGGCAGTGTCCGCCACCACTATGACAGGGAAATCCTCCACCCTCAGCTTAAGCAGCGCTTCGGCACCCAGATCAGCATATGCCACTGTCTCCGAGCTTTTTATGGCTTTGGAGAGCAGCGCCCCGGCCCCGCCTATGGCTGCAAAATACACACAGCCGTTCCTCACAATGGCCTCCTTTACCGCATCCGTCCTGCGGCCCTTGCCTATCATGGCTTTAAGCCCCAGGTCAAGGAGCCTTGGAGTGTACTTATCCATGCGCCCTGCGGTGGTAGGCCCCGCAGAACCGATGGGACGTCCCGGTCTTGCCGGTGAAGGCCCCATGTAATATATGGTCTGTCCCTTTATGTCAAAGGGCAGAGCCTCACCCGCGTCCAGTGCCTCGCTCATGCGCTTGTGCGCCGCATCCCTGGCCACATAGATGATGCCGTTAATATATACGCTGTCGCCGATGCGAAGCTTTTTCAGTTCTTCCTCATCAAAGGGAGATGTAAGATGATATTCCATCACAGTATCCTCACGGCGTGCCTGTTAACGTGGCAGCAGATGTTCACCGCCACCGGCAGCCCTGCTATATGGGTCGCGCAGCTCTCTATGTTAAGTCCGAGAGCCGTGGTCTTTCCTCCGAGTCCCGCAGGTCCCAGACCGCTTTTGTTTATCTCCGCTAAAAGCTCTTCCTCCAGAGCCCTTATATGGGGCAGGGGTGATGGCTCGTCCAGGCTTCTGGTCAGCGCCCTCTTCGCCATCAACGCACACTTCTCAAAGGTGCCGCCTATACCCACACCCACCACCATGGGGGGGCAGGCATTGGGGCCTGCATCCGCCACAGCCCCGATCACAGCGTCCTTTATGCCCTGTACTCCGTCAGCCGGCTTTAACATGAACACCCTGCTCATGTTCTCGCTGCCGAAGCCCTTGGGGCAGAAGGTGAGCTTAAGCTCGTCTCCGGGAACCATACGGTAATGCACTATGGCAGGAGTGTTGTCCCCGGTGTTGACCCTCTCTATGGGGTCTCCCACCACGGACTTCCTGAGATACCCTTCGGTATAACCCTGCCGCACGCCTTCGTTTATGGCATCCTCGATAAAGCCGCCTTCGATATGAACATCCTGGCCTATGTCCGCAAATACCACTGCCATGCCTGTATCCTGGCAGATGGGGATACGGTCCTCCTCCGCGATCTTCAGGTTCTCCTGAAGCTGGGCCAGCACATGCTTTCCCACGGGAGAGTCTTCTGTCTCCGCCGCCTTATCAAGGGCCGCGCGCATATCGGCGCCGAGGCTGTGGTTAGCCTCTATGCACATATCACGCAACGCTTCCGTTATCTGTTCACTCTTTATTGTCTTCATAATCCTTTACTGACGAAAAAGGGCCACCGTAAGGCGGCCCGCAAATCTCACATTAGTTACTGTTGTACCACATCTCTTTCGAAGATGATCACCGTCTGTTTCTGGATCGAGTTAAAACCGGACATCATAAGCCGACCGTGGTTTCCTATCTCTCTGTTTGTAAGAGTGGCGATGTGGAAGCCCTGCGCCGCGTAACGGTTCAGGAGCGTCTGGAAAGATACATACTCCATAAGGGTGCCTGAAGGCTTTTCGCTGTCCAGCTGTATCTCATCCACAACCTCTACCGCATATTCCACACGGCGGTTCGCTATCATATCCAGCTTCTCGCCCACCTTCATCAGGTTGTCGAGCAGGCAGACATCCATGAGCTTTTCAAGCTCTTCGGGCTGAGCCTCCTGAAGAAGATCCTCCACCATGCGCCTTGTCTTGCGGACTCTTACGGTATCGTAATATGCGGAGCTCTCCGTGATGTGTTTCTTTGCCATATCCATATTCTGTACGGATCTGGCATAGCCCTTCTCGTCGAGATACTCCATAGCGATCTTCTGGATGTTGTCTTCGGTCTTTTCAAGGCCCGTATCCACGATCTCTTCGATCTCGTTGACGCTGGAGGTGGTAACGGAATTACTCCTCCGGATCATTTCGAACATGACCTGATTAATGTCTACCATCGCTGCTACCCCTTCTTATTGTTCTTGTTCCCCAACACATCCGCGGCAAAATGAAACGGTCTTTGCCGCATGCTCTAATATATTAGCATAACCGTCCTTTCATTTCAAGGGCAATTATTTAATAAGAAGGAAAAAGTCCGAAAGATCGTTACTGTCGCACTCGCCCTTTTCCATCCAGAAATCCGCCATCTCCTGGCTGATGTCCTTTATGCTGCGGCCGCCTGCCCCGCTGATAAGATCTTCGTTCTCCTGACGCCCGTAGATGTCCAGACCCTCGCAGTCAGCAGCGATATCCTCTGCGGTGACTTCTTCAAAGCCGCTTGCCATAAGTTCATGGGCCTCATCGGGATTTGCCAGCAGGAAATCCACAGCCCTGTACCATGCCTCCTCCACTGCGTCCACCACCTCGGGATGCTCTGCGGCAAAAGCGGTGTTAACCACAAGTGAATCCATTATGGTATCGGGATAATCCGCGGAGGTGATGACGGTGTGTGCACCCTCCACCATTTCAAGGGCCTCGGAAAGCTCCGGCTCCCACATGATGGCGGCATCCACGTTTCCGGCCATAAAGGCAAGGCCCGCCTCAGTGGTATCACCCATATCCATCAGCTGTACGTCTGCCTCGGTAAGATTGCTGTCCGCCTCAAGGGCCTTCAGGAAGAAGTAGTAGGATGATGCGGACTTGTCAAGGGCCACGGTGCGGCCTGCCAGGTCGTCCAGCGTTTCGATGCCTTCCACTGCAACCAGGCCGTCTGCGCCGTTGGAGTTGTCCATGGTAAGGACGTAGCGGTCGTCAGCTCCGTTTGCGAACATCTTTATGTTAGGGTCCACCGCAGTGGCAAGGAACTGTATGCTGCCCCTGGTGATAAGGCTTGCGTAGGTGGATTCATCCTCGATGACCTGGATGTCCATGTTGATGCCGGCCTCCTCAAAGTAACCTTTCTCCTTTGCGATGAACATGGGAGAATAACCGGTCCAGGTGCAGAATGCCATGGTCACGGGGATAAGATCTCCGCTCTTCCCTTCTGCTCCCGTGGTCTTTCCTCCGTCAGGCTGCGCTCCGCAACCCGCAAGGCAGCCTGCGGTCAGCACCGCTGCCCCGATCAATGATACGATCCTCTTTTTCATAGTTTTATTCCTCCTCTACTTCTACAGCCGCGGCCTGGCTCTCCTCCCAGAGCATATCCATTATGCGGCGTTTTACCTTAAGAAATTCCGGCATCAGCAGGCACTCATGACTGCGGAGCTCCGGCAGATCCACGTCCAGTACGTCCTTTACCCTGCCCGGGCGCCGGCTCATGACATAGACCCGCTGTCCCAGGAGCACTGCCTCATCGATATCATGGGTGATAAAGAGTATGGTGGTCTTCGTCTCACGGCTTATGCGTGAAAGAAGCTCCTGCATGACCACTCTCGTCTGGGCATCCAGAGCCCCGAAGGGCTCGTCCATCAGGAGCATCTCCGGCGAATTTGCCAGGGTCCTGGCGATGGCCACCCTCTGCTTCATGCCTCCGGAAAGAGTGCCTGGCAGAGCGTTCTCAAAACCGGAGAGCCCTACGATATCTATGTACTCACGGGCGGTCTTCGCCCTTTCCTCCCGGGAGACGCCCCGCATCTTGAGACCGAACTCTACATTTTTCTGCACATTGAGCCAGGGAAACAGGCTGTAGCCCTGGAATACCATACCCCTGTCCACGCCGGGGCCCTTAACCTCCCTGCCTCCGAGTATTATCCTGCCTTCGGTGGGCTCAGTAAGGCCTCCTATCATATTGATAAGCGTAGTCTTGCCGCAGCCCGAAGGCCCCACTATCATCACGAATTCCGACTTTCCCACGCTCAGGTTCACGTGATCGATAGCTGTGACCACGCCGCTGGCATCATCGAATATCTTTGTAAGTCCTTCGACTCTAAGTATCTCTTCGCTCATTTTCCGTCAAGCCTCACATACCAGGGACAGATCAGTTTCGAGAGTATACGGAAGAACCAGTCTGTCACAAGGCCGATAACGCCTATCATTATAAGTCCCGTAAAGATGGTGTCCGTGGCCAGATAGCGCTGGGAGCGGAGTATCATATAGCCCAGGCCGTTGGAGGCTGCCACCATCTCCGCCACCACCAGGTAGGTCCAGGCCCAGCCCACGGTCATGCGGAAATCATCCATAAGCCCCGGCAGCGCCGCAGGCAGTATCACTTCCTTATATATCTGGAATTTCCCGGCCCCGAGAGTACGGGCCGCATTGATCATGTTCTTATCCACGCCGGAGACGGTATCGCAGACCATGAGCTCCAGCTGGAAAAAGGTTCCCAGAAAGATCACAGTGTATTTCTGGGCCTCGTCTATGCCTATGTAGAGCAGGGTAAGGGGCACCAGCGCCACCACAGGAAGATACCTTGCGAACTCCATCACCGGCCTTATGAAAGCCGCGAATTTCCTTGAATTCGCCATGAGCATCCCGCAGGGCAGGGCAAATACCACCGACCATATCCAGCCCATCATCACGCGCTTTGTGGAATAGGCGCAGGAAAGCCACAGTGAACCGTCCGCCGCCATCTCACACATGCGCTTCCACACTCCCGTAGGGGTGGGCAGGAATATCTCCTCCACGAAACCGCCGTAGGAGGCTATGCACCAGGCTGCTATGATAAGCCCCAGGCAGACCAGCGAAAGTATCTGCTCTGTACCGAAGGCCTTCTTTTTTCTTTTTGATCCGATCACCGGAGGTCTCTTATCTGGCGCTGTATGGTGCTGTAATCCACCATGCCGCCGTTACCGGTGTAATCCAGGCAGTCCTCGCCGTCAGCCAGATCCCAGATGTCCTCTTCTTCCCAGACGTAGATCACCGCATCATCCTGGTCGGCAGGCTTGCAGTAAAGCGCAGGGAAATCATATCCCCCAAGATTGAAGAGCTTGTATTTGCAGCCGCAGGTGCCGGGGATATCCTCTCCGTCATCATCTATAAGGCACATATCACCGAAGACATCCTCCATGAACTCGACCTCTTCAAGATAGCACTCCTTCAGATACGCCAGGTCGTCATCCCTGCTGTATTCCTCTTCGTCATCCCAGTCCTCGTCGTCCCAGTCGTCCTCGTCTTCATCATCATCGACGGCAGCCACGGGTTCGGCATCGTTATCCGAAATGACCCCGGCCCGTATATTCTCCGAAACGGTTTCCGTGGGCGTCACATCAGCTGTGCCGCCATCCTGCGCGGGCGTAGGTGTTGCTTCCTTTTTATCTGATGCCGCAGCAGTAGTGGGAGTGGCCGTGGCTTCCGCAGGCTCTTCCTTATCGCCTGCTTCTGCGCCCTCCGTGGGTTTCGGCGTGGGCGTGGCAGCCGCCGTGGGCTCAGCCCCTTCGGTGACTTCTGCCCCGGTGGGCTCCTCTGTCACCGTCTCTTCCGAAACGCTCTCATTTTCCGATACGGCCGGCTCTTCCTTCTTTCCGCAGCCTGCCAGCATCATACCTGCTATAAGTATCGCAATAACGCGCTTTTCCATGATCATTTTACCTCCGGCTGAATACTATATCACAAACCTTTTTTTCTTGCAAATATATACTTCCGGTTGTATAAATATAATAAATACTATCTCAAAGGGGGTAACGTTTATGAAGAACATCACAAAAGTTTTTGCATGCTTCTTAACAGCCTTTCTTGTAATGGCTCTTGCAAAGCTTCCGGTACAGGCGGCTCCGGTCACATTGCCGGACGGCACCGTCTTCGACCCCGAGTTTTACGCTCAGCAGTATCCCGATGTAGCTGCCGCAGTAGGCACAAGTCCCCAGGCACTCTATAACCATTATATCCTCTTTGGTAAGGCAGAGGGCCGCGCTGCTTATGCAGGCGCAAACACCACGACGGCTGTTGTCATTCCTGCTGATTTCAATGCCGCATTCTATGCAGAGCATAATCCTGATGTGGTGGCGGCACTCGGTAACGATCCGGCCGTTCTGTATAAGCACTACGTAATGTTCGGCAAAAAGGAAGGCCGTCTTCCCAATGCAGACAATTACCCCGGCAGCGGTACCACCGTCACTCCCGTGACAAACTACACCGGCATTGCCCTGAACACCACGGATCTTAACGGAAACCCTGTGAATACAAAAGACATCTTCTCAACCCACAAATACACCATGGTCAATCTCTGGGCCTCCTGGTGCGGCCCCTGCCGCAGTGAGCTCGATGAACTGGGATCACTGGCAAAGACCTTCGAAAGCAAGGGCTGCGCGATAGTGGGACTGCTCTATGACGATGACACTGCCTACGCCAAGAGGCTTCTGGCAAATGCCGGTGCGAGCTACTTAAACATCATGGATACCAGTGATCTTGACAGGGTCTTCGACAGCTACTGCGTTCCCACCAGCTTCTTTGTGGATCAGAACGGACGCATTGTAGGCGATCCTATCGAAGGCGCCGCTCCTTACCTCTATCTGTCAACGCTTGAGGAACTTCTTGCAAGATAAACTGAAAATATGAAATACTGATCCTGATGATCACCGCATCCTCCTGTTCATTGGCTATAGCCGGTACAGGGGGATGCGGATATTTTTACATTTTTTATGGCAGGAGATTGTTAACTGTAGTCTTATAGCCCTCGGGATCGGCTCCTATGATGGGTTCCCCCACAATATGACCGGTGCTGTCTACGAAGAACGTCGCCGGTATGTATTCACTGTAGAAGACCTCATAGAGCTCCGGTGTGATGCACAGGTTCAGATAATCCGCTCCCGCATCCGAAAGTATGGCCTTGGCGTCGATCACGGCATCGGGATCGTCACCGTCGGAAAGCAGTCCCACCACCGCGCAGCCTCTTGCCTCAAATTCCGGCGCCAGCACTGCCAGCTCCGGGATCTCTCCCACGCAGGGGCCGCACCAGGTAGCCCACATGTTCACCATGGTATACTCGTGGGAAGTGAAGATATCCTGAAGGTCTACGGTATTTCCGTACAGATCCGAAGTCACTCCCTCTATGCCGTCATACTCCGGCTTCGCCGGCTCTTCCACCGGTTCCACCACAACAACAGGCTCTTCGGGTTCCTCGGGATCAACAGGCTCTTCGGGATCCTCCTTCCGCTCTTCCTTTTTATTCTTCTTCTCAGGCTTTTCTTCCTCTTCTTCCTTTTCGTCAGCGTATCTTTTTTCCCTTAACTCCTCATCTCCGCCACAGGCAGTGACTGCTGCCAGCAACACGCCGGCCATAATGATCGCAAATAACCTTTTTTTCATATCGCACCTCCCTTATATTCCAAACAGAGTAATGTCATATCATCAAAGGGATCCATGCCTCTGGTGAATGATGCAACATCACTGTCGATGGTCTCAACAACTGTTTTGACACTGCCGCCTATGCCCGAGATACGTTTCAGCCTGTCCATGCCGTAGCGCGCCCCGTCCCTGTTCTTGGCCTCGGGAATACCGTCGGTATAGAGCAGCAGGAAATCCCCACGGTTCAGATGGAGTGACATGGTGCTGAAGGATACGGTCTCGGAGAGGGAAAGAGGGGGATCGTTTGCCCCTGCCTCCCTTTTGACAAGCTTCACGCCCTTATTGCTTATTATCATGGGATACTCATGTCCGGCACTGGCGTACTTAACCTCGCCACTGCCGATGTCAAGTATGCCCAGCCACACCGTAACAAAGAGGCTCTCCTTATTGTTGGCGCAGAGCCATTTGTTCACATCGCTCAGTATCTCCGCAGGCTCACCGCCGGCCATGGCCCTTGACTGGATCACCGTCTTGGATATGGCCATAAAAAGCGCGGCAGGTATGCCCTTTCCGGAAACATCCGCCATGACCATGGCCAGATGGTACTTATCTATAAGGAAGAAATCATAAAAATCGCCGCCGATCTCCCTTGCCGGAGTCATAGATGCAAAAATGTCAAACTCCCTCCGTTCCGGAAAAGCCGGGAAGGTGCCGGGGAGCATATCCGCCTGGATCTTGGTAGCCACATCCAGCTCGGCTCCCAGCCTCTCGCGCTCGCTGGTCACCTTTGTCAGTGCCTTCATATGCTGCTTAAGGGATGCTGTCATCTCATTGAAGCTGATGGCCAGGTCACCGATCTCGTCGTTATTCAGCACCGTAGCCCTGTGATCCAGATCCCCGAGGCTGATGCACTTAACATCCTCTCCCAGCGCGATAAGCGGCTCGGTCAGGTTCTTCGTAAAACGGTTCACTATCACTATCATGATGCCCATCACGATGATGATAAGCAGTACGAAGGTGATCATGGTGGAGACTATGGCCCTGTCCATATCGCTGACAGGTTTCATCACCACTGACTCGGGCAGGTAGGCCGCCAGTG
The DNA here is from genome assembly GCA_017518185.1 of Lachnospiraceae bacterium. GTDB lineage: Bacteria > Bacillota > Clostridia > Lachnospirales > Lachnospiraceae > NK4A136. Next base: position 3,074 of record JAFWWB010000073.1, on the reverse strand, counting down.
TCCATCCCACCCTTTTGACCGTGGTGTACACATAATACACGCCGTCCTCACGGAACATACCGTCCCCGCCTGAGAGCAGAAGCCCTGCATGCTCTTCAGTCACCCCAAGGTCGCTTAAGGATCTTCTGTCCCCAAAGGGTGAGATCAGGTTCCCTTCGGAGTCCACCAGCATGGCATAGGCATCCGTACCAAGGTCCGTGGAGACTATGGTCTCATACACATCCTTTATAAGTATGTCCACTCCGACCACGCCGGCAAAGCTGTTGTTCTCGTCATATATCGGAGCCGCGCAGGTAATGGTCAGCCCCCTGCCGAAAGCATCCGTATAAACATCAGTAAAACAGACTTCCTTAAGCTCCTTACACTTTCGGTACCACTCCGTATCCTGAAAAGCATAGGGCACATGCTCCGAGGGTTTATTATCGGACTGGTTGTCATAGCAGATTATCTGTCCGTCCTCAAGGCCGTAATAGATGGCGACTATACGGTTGTCATCCCCAGTGATCAGAGGATAGAGCAGATCCTCCACATTGACCAGCAGTTCCCTCTCAGCCTTCAATTCCGGTACGTCCATGAATTCCTCAAGCTCCAGGGAGCTTCCGAGCTGGGATATGTAGATCCCGGCATTGGCAGGATCCGGAATATCCACCTTCCTGGGGGAGTACATTTCCGGATGACAGTAGATGCCATGGATATAATCGGCTATCATGCCGGTGATGCGCATATAGTTTACAAAGGCGGTATCGGCCAGGACCGACTTTTCTTTGAGTACGCTGAGGCCCCTTTCCCCCTGAACTGCCGTCAGGGCATCCTCGCTCCTGTTCCTTATGCCAAACATGGCCGTCACGGCGATCACCCCGGAGAGGATGAGGGAAGCAAGCAGTGATATGGTCACTATCAGGCTGAAGCGCTGCCGGATGGGGCGTCTCTTTTTTTCCATCCTCAGCTCTCCTCTATCTCAAGCAGACGCACAAAGCCGGTCACGGTAAAAATGTCCATGACCTCTTTCGTCACATGCCTGAGGACCATACGCTTTCCCTGCTCCTGCATCGTCTTCTGCTGCTGGTGAAAGGATCTCAGCACCGCAGAAGAAATGTAGACCAGTCCTCCCAGTTCCAACACCAGCTCATCCGCTTCGCTGCCGGCCTTTGCCAGCTTTTCTTCGAATTCATCCACGTTGGTGCCGTCGATCTCTCCCGAGACCGTCAGTATCACGCATCCGTCTTCCCTGTTTTCGGTTATGCTCATAGCTTTTCCTCTTCTCCCGGTATGTTACGGCTCTGCAAAAGCCGGATCCAGATGCCGGTTCTCATTTTCATGCAGTATATCTCTTCTCTATGGTCAGCACATTCTCACCGTTTTTGTACTCATAGTCCACCCCGTCGGCGGTATGCTTTATCAGAAGTATACCCAGCCCGCCGGGCTCCCTGCTGCCGATGCCCGCTCCCACATCCGGAAGGTCTGTCTTCAGCGGATCGTAGGGCCTTCCCCTGTCGCTGAAGGAAAGGATCACTTTTATCCCCTCCGCGTCCCTCCGGACCTCCGCAAGTATGCGCACGCTCCCGGTCTCCGGGGTATAGGCGTGTTCCGCGATATTTAAATAAGCCTCCTCAACGCACAGCTTAAGCTGGCGGAGGAAGCTCTTATCATCCACACTTTCACAGACCTCGCTGTTCACGAAGTCAAAAACCTTCCGCAGATTTTCCCTTTTCGCATCTATAAGTATCTCGCCCATACAGGGTCAGTATACCACAGATGGGGGAAGGGAACAAGATGGCGGTTTACCGCTCAACATTGTTAATTCCTTACTGATATTTACTTATCATCGTAATGATCCTTACAGCTTGCGATAACAATGGCGCCGTCCATTTCACGGTACACGATACGATTGGTACCATCGATCCGCCTGCTCCACCAACCGGAAAGGTTTTCTGACAAAGGCTCCGGCTTTCCAATCCCGTCATAGACATTTCTCTGGATATCCTTTATCAAGGCATTGATGCGCTTTAAGGTCTTTTTATCCTGTGTTTGCCAGTAAAGATAGTCTTCCCAGGCTCTTTCATCCCAAAGTATCCTCATACGATCAATCCTCGATCAAAGCATGCTCAACCAGTCTGGCGCTGCCATTATCGATCTCTGAAGTGACTTTTTCGAGATATCTTATGTTTTCGCCTGAATAAAATGGGTCTACGGATACATCGAAAGGTATTCTGCGTTCCCGCCTCATCTTCTTTGCAAAAATCGTAAATGCCGTGGTCATAGACAGGCCGAGTTCTTTGCAGACCTCTTCCATCCCCTTTTTATCTTCTGAATCCATACGAAAGTTCACTAACACTTGAGCCATTTGAGTGCCCTCCTCATTCGGCATGAGGTGGCTCCGCAGGAGCCGGAGCCCTGATGCCGTTTCTCTGTTTTCATAATACACTTTACACTTTCTTCTCTTATAGCGGTATTATAGCACAAAACGCATCATATGTAAAGCTAACATATAGAAAACATCTTTATTCTTCAATTACAATTTTCGACTGATATTGCTATTAATCGAATGATATAACCCTAATAAGTCTCATTTTTCAGTTTGATCAGATTCTTATGACCGGATGTTTCGATCAATATGATATCGGATGCTTTCAGCCTCATTTCCCCTTCCACGCAGTTAAATGCAATGGTCTTGGATTTTTTGCGTATATCCTTGCAAATATCATCCATACACTCATCAAAAGTCTTATCAAGATCATCCTTTATCAGAAATCTGCTTGCTTTCACCTTATATCCATCAATGGCATAGTTCATGAATGCCGTAACAAGAATGATGGGGACATCGTCATCGATCTCACGGATCCTCTTTGCAACAGATAAACCATCCATGTCATCCATATTGATATCTAGAAAAATGATATCCACATTCTCCCCATTGCTAATAGCCTTCAACAATTGCATATGGCGACTTCCAACGGCCGCTTTTGCGGAGCAAAACGGCCGCAATGCGGAGCTAATCGGCCACAGGCCGTTGCTTTTATAGAGTGACACCTCCCATAATGGTTCATGCCTTGTCCAGAGGTAAAATAAACCAT
>JAFWWB010000072.1 GCA_017518185.1 Lachnospiraceae bacterium | reverse complement strand
TGCACGAGCGCCGAAGAACTGCATTTCCTTACCAACTCTCATGGAGGATACGCAGCAAGCGATCGCATAGTCATCACCGTGTGTTACGCGCATCAGGTCGTCGTTCTCATACTGGATGGAAGAAGACTTGATGGACATCTTAGCACAGAACTCTTTCCAAGGTCTCGGCAGTCTTGTGGACCACAGAACGGTCAGGTTCGGCTCGGGAGCTGCACCAAGGTTGTTCAGTGTATTCAGATAACGGAAGCTGGTCTTGGTTACCATATGACGTCCGTCTACACCAACACCGCCCAGAGACTCGGTAACCCAAACCGGGTCGCCTGCGAAGATCTGGTTGTATTCCGGTGTACGAGCGAACTTAACAAGACGCAGCTTCATGATGAAGTGGTCTACGAATTCCTGGATCTGCTCCTCAGTGAACTTACCGTTCTTCAGGTCACGCTCAGCGTAGCAGTCGATGAAGGTAGAAGTACGGCCAAGGCTCATTGCTGCACCGTTCTGCTCCTTAACTGCGCACAGATAACCGAAATATGTGAACTGTATAGCTTCCTGTACGTTGGTAGCGGGCTTGGAAATGTCGATGCCGTAAGAAGCAGCCATCTCCTTCATCATCTTAAGAGCTGTCATCTGCTCGGAAAGCTCTTCACGAAGACGGATGACATCATCTGTCATAACACGTCCGGTGGAATCCTTCTGAGCCTGCTTGTCCTCGATCAGACGATCGATACCGTACAGAGCCACACGACGATAGTCGCCGATGATACGACCACGGCCGTAAGCATCGGGAAGACCGGTGATGACATGGCTTGAACGGCATGCTCTCATCTCCTGATTGTACGCATCAAAGCATCCTGCATTATGTGTCTTTCTGTGTACTGAGAAGAATTCGCTTATCTCGGGATCAACGGTGTATCCGTTATCTGCGCAAGCCTTCTCCGCCATACGGATACCGCCGTAAGGCTGCATGGAACGCTTGAAGGGCTTATCTGTCTGGAAGCCTACGATCTTCTCCTTGCTCTTGTCCAGATATCCGGGGCCATGGGATGTAATGGTGCTGATGACCTTGGTATCCATATCAAGCACACCGCCTGCCTCACGCTCCTGACGCTGCAGATCGAGCACCTGTGCCCAAAGATCCTTGGTTGCCTGTGTGGGACCTGCCAGGAAGGAATCGTCTCCGTCGTAAGGGGTGTAGTTTCTCTGGATGAAATCGCGCACGTCGATCTCGCCAACCCACTTACCGCCGGTGAAGCCCTCCCACTCTGATCTCATTTCCTGACTCATTGCATTGCCTCCTATAATAAGTTATTGTCTAACGGCCACCGCGGCCGCATAGATTAAAGCTAGGGCAAAAAAGCCCGTACATTGACTATTATATATTTAACCGCCTTTAAAAGTCAATATCAAAATAGCACTTGCGCGTTTAAATGTCTGTAACAAATGTTACGTTATATCATCTTCCCGCGAAAAATCTCTCAAGCTTATCCAGCAGCTCCGCTTTTTCTATATTCTTAAGGAAATAACCTTCGGGCTTAAGGGCTACCACAGCCATTACGCTCTCCTTGTCGCTCTTCCCCGTAAGGAAGATGACGGGTATTCCGGATGTCTCCGGATCGCTCCTCAGCATCTCCAACACCTGGGGTCCCGTGGTCACCGGCATCTCATGATCCAGAAGGATAAGATCCGCCCTGTTCTTTCCAAGCCACTTGATGGCCTGGAGGCCGGAATTCACCACAGACACCTTGTACTTATCCCGGAGCCAGTCCCTCACGAGGGAAAGATAGGCCGGATCATCATCCACCACCAGGATGTTCTTCCTGAAGCCGCCGGCCACGGTGGTCCTGAAGAGCTCAGCCACGGTCTTTGCGAACTCCTCATTCTTGACCGGCCTTACCATGGTGCTGTAGATAAGGTCCCCGGGAATCCTGTCGCATACGTATTTGATATCCTCAGGCTCCCCTATGAGAAGCATCCTGACGCCCTCATCGGCTGCCCTGTCTGCAAGAAAATGCAGCGCAGCGTCACCGGGGCCCCCGTTGCCGTCCATGAAGATCACTATGGCCCTGGTGCCTTCCCAGCTGCCGCTTATCTCGTTGACGCTCCAGACGGCAAATGCGGTCTCCGGACCGGCCTCATAAATCTTTTTGGCCAGCACCTTTACAAGAAAGGTCTCTTTTGCGGCTGTGATCAGCACCGTGTTCTTCTCCATAAAAGCTCCTTATAACTCTGTGATAAGTTTTTCCATACCGTCCCAGTCAATGGACTTCATAAGCTTCTCAAGACGGCTTATACGTTCCTCATCTGCCTCGGGAAGGCTGTATTCCCTGAGGTCCTTCACTATCATCTCCACGGAATCGAGATCCATCTGGGGGATGACCTCCTTCAGCGCTTCCCATGCCTCCGCAAGCATATCCTCCGGCACCGGCTCCCTGCCCTCCGAAGGCTTTTCCGGGGAAATACGGCTCAGCCTGTCCTTATACGCCCTGAGCTCTTCCAGCAAAGAAGCTGTCTCCCGCTTTATAAACCCGGTATCCCTCCTGTTCCCGGCCTCTTCCAGTTCAAGCGCCTTTTCTGAAAGTCCGCTGTCCCCTATTATCCTTGCCGAGGTCTTCAGGGCATGCACCTTTACGGTATACAGCCTTATGTCATCGTCGGAAAGAGCCTTCTCTATCACTGAAGCAGTATCCTCCACAGTATCATGGAAAAGCTTCACCGCTCCGATGAAGGAATTCACTCCGCCGGAGTTCTTTATGCCCTCGGGAACGGAGATGCTCTTAACCTCTTTAAGCCAGGCCAGCTCCTCAGGTATATCCTCAGGCTCCTCCGTCAGCGCAGCCGCCGGCTTCATCATTATCTCCGGCGGAAGATGCTTCATGATAGCACGTTCCAGTGCCGTGCTGTCAATAGGTTTTGAAAGATATCCCGTAAATCCCTTCGACCTGTAAAAATCCTCCCCGCCGGAGGTGACGTTGGCGGTCAGCGCATATACGGGCAGATCCGGCTTATCCTCCCTTATGCGCTCCAGTGTCTCCAGTCCGTCCATGCCCGGCATCATATGGTCCAGAAGCACCACGTTGAAGCTGCCGTACTTAAGCTTCTCAAGGCATTCCTCGCCGCTTTCCGCAGTGGTGATGAACATCTTTGTGCCCTTGAGCAGTCCCTTTATTATGTTCAGGTTCATGGGGTTGTCATCCACCACCAGTATATCCGCATCAGGTGCCACAAAGAGCGGCACATAAGGTCCTTTCTTCTCCTTCTCGGTCTCGACGAACTTACCCATCGGGCTGCCGTCGATCACGGTCTGGTCAAAGGTAAAGATGAATTCCGAACCTTCGCCGTATACGCTCTCGCAGCGGAGCCTGCCGTTCATAAGCTCCGCAAACTGCCTTGATATGTCAAGGCCCAGGCCCGTGCCCTGAATGCCGGAGTTCTTTTCCTCATCCAGTCTCTGGTAGGCCGTAAATAGCTTTTCCATGTCCTCGGGCTTTACCCCTATGCCGGTATCCTTCACGGAGCAGCGCAGGGAGACCTTATCCTCAGTCCTGGACTCCACCGTGAGCTTCAGCGTAAAGCCCCCTTCTTCGGTGTACTTCACCGCATTGGTAAGAAGGTTCAGCATGACCTGCTTTATCTTGCCTTCATCTCCCTTAAGCCTGATGGGCAGGCTCTCATCTATATCCACCGTGAACATGAGATCCTTCTGGGAGCTCCTCACCCTTATCATCGTTACTATGCTCCTGAGCATACCCGCCACATCGTATTCCTGCTCGATGAGGCTCATCTTCCCGGATTCTATCTTTGACAGATCCAGCAGATCGTTTATGAGTTCCAGCAGGGATTCCGATGCCGTCCTTATGTCCATGGCGTAATTGATCATGGACATAAAGTAAGGTTTGGGAACATCCGTGGCGTCCTCCCTCAATATCATCTCATCCATGCCCATTATGGTATTGATGGGCGTGCGTATCTCATGGGACATATTGGCCAGGAAACGTGACTTCGCCGAATTGGCCCGCTCCGCCTCCTCCTTGGCCTGCCGTATCTGCTCATACTGTCTGCGGATGACCGTCCCGGTCATGATACGCCATACCAGGACTCCCACCAGTACTGCCAGGAGCGCCAGCATCATTATCCTTACCACCAGGAGTTCCGTGAACTTCGGCTCCTTTACAAGCCTGAAGATCTCTTCCTTATACACCGTACCATTGGCCGGGTCCACCAGCTGCAGATGTATGGTATAGCTTCCGTAGGAAAGCCCGGTAAACTCCAGCGGCACCAGATCGTTCTGGGCCATGGTGACGCCTTTGTCATCACTGCCCTCAAGGTACATCCTGACCGTGGGATTGGACATGGTATAATCCAGCACCGCAGGGAAGATCTGGATACGTCCCGCATCGGCGGGCAGTATGTAGGTACCCTTATCATCCGGAACTATCTCGCCCAGGGAGCAGTTCACCGTCCTGAGCCTGAGCCGCACGTCCGAAGCACTCTCCGCAAAATTATATATATTGACCCTGCACACCCCCGTCCTGCAGGAAACGTAAAGGTCGCCGTTGGTATCCAGCGCGCTGTAGGCATTTCCGGTTGGTACCCCGGGAACCCCGTTGGCCGTGTTGTAAAGCCTGTAGTCCACCACGCTGTTATTGTACATATCCTCCACCCTGACCCTGTAGAGGCCGTAGGAGGAAAGGACCCACATGCTCTCGCTGCCGTCAAAATAGACATCGAAGTTATTGTTGTAGGGGAAGCTGTCCACGTTCACTATCATCCGGTCCTGCATGAATTCTATGGAGTTTGACGTGATGATCCAGTACAGTTCCCTTTTCTCATCCCATTTTATCCTCAGGATGACATCGCTCGTAAGGCCGTCATCACGGCCTATCTTCACGATGGAATCATCCTTTACGGCATAGATGCCTCCGCCGTCGGTGCCGCAGAGTATCTCCCCGTTCTTTCCCTTTTCCACCGTCAGTATCACGGTATTTTCAAATCCCTGCTCCTTCCCGATGGTCCTTACCACCCTCGTTCCCTTAAGCACCACAAGGCCCTCGTTGGTACCGACCAGCACCTCACCCTCAGTGGTCACCACGGCACAGCGGGCTCCGGAATCCGCCATTCCCGCCTCATCCGCGCAGTTCGTCACCTCACCATCCGGAGAGACACAGAGTATCCCTTTGCCGTTGGCATAGGTACAGATCCAGAGATTGTCTTCCAGATCCCTGGCTATGCAGCGGATGCGCACACCCTCCAGCATTTCCGTAAGCTCGTTATTTACTGCATTGCCGTTATGGTCCAGTATCTGAAGGCCCTCATCCGTGCCGACATAAAGATTTCCGTCTCTAAGGCAGGTAGCGTTCACCACAGCTTCCTGAAGGCCTGCCGCCCCGGTCATGTTCCTGAAGCCGGTGCTGACAACCTTCATGATCCCCTGTCTGGAGGAAGCAAACCAGAGATTTCCCTGATAATCCTCGGTGATCATCTCTATGGAGCTGTTCATGGGCAGATCCGAAACCACCCTGTATTTCCCATTTTCGTCCAGGTATCCTGCCACGGAAGAGGAATGTATCCATATCCTGTCACAGGCCCTGCTTATCCCGTACACGTTCTCAGCGGGAGACACGTCTATGGAAACAAAATGCTCGATCCCTTCGCTCAGGTCACCGTGCCACACCGTACTCCCCTCTGTCCCCAGGTAGACCACGCCATGGGCATCGGGATCCGCATAGATCGTGGTGATAGTTCCGAAGCCGGCGCTGTTCCCGTCAACATATCTGGTCACCTTACCCTTCTCAAGGCAGAATGCCGCTCCTCCCCTGGTATTGGCATACACGAGTCCGCCGGCGCCGGTGCTCATATGCACTATCACCTGCCCCTCCAGCCTCTCATCCTCCACCTGATGGAGCTGCATGACCTGGTCCGCATAGCATACCCCGTCAGTGGATGCGATATATATCAGACCGTCCGGGTCTTCACCAAAGCCTCTTATCGAGGAGGAATGGAGTCCGTCCTTGTAGGTTATGTGGGTGCTTTCCGGCCCGTCCAGCACCACAACTCCGTTATCGTTGGTGCCCACCCATATCCGGCCCCGGCTGTCCTCATAAAAACATCTTACGCTGGTGAGGCCGCCGGAGGCATCCAGGCGCCGGAAGCTGTTGCCGTCATAAATTATGACGCCGCTGTAGCCCCCTATCCAGATATATCCGTCGGTGGCCGACAGCACGCAGTTGGCATCTGAAGTGGGAAGTCCGTTCTCAGCGTCATAGAGCCTGGAGGTATAGCCTATATCCTGTATCTGTCCTGTAACGGCATAGCCTCCACCGTTCTTTTCCTCAGGCTCCTCTTCAGCCGTGATGCCGTCATTCCCGGGCGGGACTGCCCCGGCCGCCTCAGCCTGTCCCGGAAAAAGCAGGACCACTGCTGCCGCGGCCGCCATTATCTGTTTAAAAAAACCTTTCACATCAGCTTTTCTCATGATGATCCTCCGGCGCTCTACTCCTCATGATACTTTTTCAGGACTGCCTTCACCTCGTCAAGAGACTCCATAAAGACCTCCACACATTTGGGATCGAACTGTTTTCCCGATCCCTCGCTTATTATCTCCAGCGCTTTCTCCAGCGGGAAAGCGGGTTTGTATACCCTGGGCGATGAAAGAGCATCGAAGACATCCGCCACTGCCATGACTCTTGCGGAAAGAGGGATGACTTCTTCCCTGAGGCCTTCGGGATAGCCTTTTCCGTCCCAACGTTCATGATGATAGGCGGCCATGTTCCTGGCCTCCTTGAGATAGTTCTGGCCCTTTGTGGTATTGATGGCCCGTTCCATTATCTTCTTGCCCTCCGTGGTGTGGGTCTTCATTATCTCGAATTCGGCCTCGGTAAGCTTTCCGGGCTTGTTCAGTATGGCATCCGGAATGCTTATCTTTCCCACGTCATGAAGGGGGGCCGACATCTCCACGTCAGACATATACTTGGGCGTGAGCTTTTCCGCATAATAGCCCTTGCGCTTAAGGCCCTCCAGTATGATCCTGACATAGGCCGCGGTCTTCTGTACATGGGCTCCGGTATCGGAATCCCGGTTTTCCACCATATCCGCCATCGTTATGATCATGCCGTTCTGCATCCTTGACGTTGCTTCGGCATAATAACGCATCTCCCTCATGCGCTCGGCGGTATCTGAGGCCATGGTGCAGATGGCGCGGTAGAGCTGCTCCACCTCATCCCCCGTATGGATATCCAGGGCCTTAAGCTGCTTTACGTTCTCGTCCAGCTCCTTCTGTTCCGCACTCCCCCGGATCAGGCTTCCTGCGGCATCGGTCATGCTCTTGATGGGATAGATGAGATAATAACCCGAAAGCCACATTCCGTAGCCAACTATCACTATGAAGAAACCGGAAAAGATGATGAGCATCCTTAGTATCAGATCCCGGACATAACCCGAGACGTAAGACATGGAAACATCCGCAGCCGCATAGCACACGGTCCTTCCTTCTTTGTTCCTCACGGGATGATAGGCCGAAAGTACCCAGCCCCAGACGTCATTCGATTCTATGGGCTCTATATCCTTCCCTTCCAGCAGCTCGTCAAGGTAAGGCAGGAAAGCCTCTTCAAAGTCCACCTTTTCCCCGGGCTCATACCCCTCATCATCCTCGGTATCAAGGTCAAATATAAAGCGGCAGCCGTCACGCTCCACTCTCAGCACATAGAGGTATAACACGCCATCGGAATTATTCCTTATACGCTCCAGCAGCCTCTTTGTTTCCATATAGCCTTGGGCTCTCTCTCCCTTGATGACATATTCCTCCACCTTATCGGGATCTATGACCTCTGCCGCGAAAGCAGCCGCGTTCTTTGCATTTTCCGTATATTCCGCTATGACGCTTTTGTTATATACGGCTATGCATATCATGGTCATGACCACCGCCACCATCATGGTGGACATGATCAGCATGACCGTCATCCTGCTCCTGAGAGAAACTCCCGGGGCATTTTCCCCGGTGCCGGTCTTCGACAGGGCTTCATGGGAGAGCGGTTTCTGCTTCCAGCTGCTGTCCCACAGACCCTGCTTTACCTTTTCGGGGATGAAGCGGAATATGATAAGAGCCAGACTCACAGTAATGCCCTTGTCCACCAGGTTCAGGACGGTACTGAGTATCAAGGTAGCCGTAAAATAGCTCATCCCGGTCATCCCGGAAAGCATCCTTGCCACCGTGGACACCTCTTCAAACTGTGGTCCTCCTATCAGCGCCCACTGTATCAGCATTCCGAGGCAGCCGCCAAGCAGCGCGCAGATTGTGATGAGCAGGACGATATGTCTCAGCTTTTTAAGCTTCCCTGCCCGCCGGAACATGGCCGCGGTAAAAGCTATACCCACACTGACCAGGACGAAATAGACCGAGTACTGGTTAAAGAAGACGGAGAAAAGAGCACTTGCGACCCCGGTGAGCATACCCGTGAACAGACCGCCCGTAAGGGATGCAAGCACTGTGCCTATCGTATCCAGATAAAGAGGCAGCCTGAAATGACAGGATAGCCAGGTGAGCAGCACGTTAACGATGATACCAGCCACCGCAATGGCAGGTCTCAGATAGTTATATCTTACGTCCGCTCCCTTCCTGTCTCCCTGTTTCATTCCTCCGGCTCGATTTATTTTTTCTTTTTTCATAATTCTTTATTTTATCACCATGCCGCCTTATCATCAAGCACGGGAAGCATTCAGGCGTATGGTTGTACGAAAAACTTTTTCATGTTATACTAAGGTACTATTTCTTATGAGGAGGTTCTTATGGCAAAGACACTTGAAGACATTCAGAAACTGATCCGCGATGAAGGCATCGCCATGGTGGATTTCAAGCTCACCGACATCGACGGACGCTGGAGGCATCTGAGCATTCCCGCAGAGCGTCTTGGCGAAAACACCATGAAGTACGGCATCGGCTTCGACGGCAGCAATTACGGCTATGCGCCGGTGGAGAACAGTGACATGGTCTTCATCCCTGTGCTCGACTCTGCAGTCATTGACCGTTATGCCGAGATCCCCACCCTTTCCATGATAGGTGATGTAAGAGTCATCGACCTGCCTGACAACAGGCCCTTTGACCAGTATCCCAGGAACGTAGCCATCCGCGCACTTGAATATATGAAGGAGAGCGGTGTGGCGGATCAGATGATCATCGGTCCCGAATACGAATTCTATCTTTTCGAACAGGTAAAGTACCGCAACGATTATCACAATATGTCAGCCGAGATCTTCACTCCCCAGGCAGCCTTCGCTTCACATGAGGATGACAACAACAACGGCTACCAGGTGCTTCCCGGCGCAGGCTACCACAACACCCTGCCCACCGATATCCGCAACGACATCCGCAGCCGCATGTGCATGGCTATGAAGGACTGGGGCGTTGACGTGAAATACCATCATCCCGAGGTTGGCGGCAGCGGCCAGATGGAGATAGAGGTTGAACTCGGCGATATGCTGAAGCTTGCAGACGATACCATGTCCGCAAAATATGTCATAAAGAATGAGGCTGTGCTGGACGGCATCACTGCCACCTTCATGCCCAAGCCGCTGGCTTCGGAGGCAGGCAGCGGAATGCATGTGCACATGCTGCTCTTTAAAGACGGACAGCCCGTCTTCTACGATAAAGACGGCTATGCACAGCTGAGCCGGGAAGCACATTACTTCATGGGCGGCCTGCTCTCCCACGCAAGATCGCTCTGTGCCATAACCAATCCCTCCACCAACTCCTACAAGAGACTGGTGCCGGGCTTCGAAGCCCCTGTGACCATAGGCTATGCGATGAGCAACCGCAGCGCCGTCATCCGTATCCCCGCTTACGCCAAGTCTCCCGAGAGCAAGCGCTTCGAGCTGCGGAATCCGGATGCCACCTGCAATCCCTACTACGCTTATGCCGCCATCCTTATGGCCGGTCTGGACGGGATAAAGAATAAGATAGATCCCCATGAGAAAGGCTGGGGGCCTTACGACTTCAATCTCTATACCCTCTCTGAAGAGGAGAAGGCAAAGCTCACCGGGCTTCCCGCTTCGCTGGACGAAGCAATAGCAGAGCTCGAGAAGGATCACGATTATCTCACTGCCGGCGGCGTGTTCCCCGAAAGACTGCTGAAGCAGCTCATCGGCCGGGAGAAGGCTGCGGCATCAAAGATCGCCAGGCTGCCCCATCCCATGGAGTTTGCTTTATACTACGACCTTTGATACTGCGCCGTCATTTCGCATAAAGCATATTGAACTTATCCACAAGTGCTGCTGTCTCCGACAGCAGCATTTTTTCGTCCTGCTCCGCAAGCCCTTCTATATCATAGCTGTAATTGAATTCAGGTGCAGGTCCGGGCGTCATCTTAAGGCTGCCCGCATATTCGTTTATGAGCAGGGGGATGTTCCTTACCTCCGCAGGGGCATTGCGGTCCATCTGAATGCGTATGCGTCCCGCCCGTCCCCGTATATCCTTGATGAAGAGGGCAGTGGCTTCCGCCTTTATAAGGGCTATGGCCAGCAGGTTTGATACTCTTTCCGGAAGCTCTCCGAAACGGTCCCTCAGCTCATCCCGCATGGCATCCGCATCCTCGCTGTTCTGAATAGCGGCAATGCGCTTGTATATATCCAGCTTCTGTATCTCGTTTACTATGTATTCCTCGGGAATGAAAGCATCCACATCCAGATCCACGGTGCACGAACCCTCCGGCGCGGCAGCCCCGCCCTTTTCGGTCCTCACCGCGTCCTCCAGCATGCGGCAGTACAGATCGTAGCCCACGCTCTCTATATGTCCGTGCTGCTGCTTTCCAAGAAGCGTGCCGGCGCCTCTTATCTCAAGATCCCTCATGGCGATCTTGAAGCCGCTGCCCAGCTCGGTGAACTCCCGGATGGCTGTAAGCCTCTTGGTAGCCACCTCCTTCAGCACCTTGTCGCGGCGGTACATAAGGAAGGCGTAGCTCAGCCTGTCGGAGCGGCCCACACGGCCCCTCAGCTGGTAGAGCTGGGAAAGCCCCATCTTATCGGAATCGTGTATTATCATGGTATTGACATTGGGTATGTCAAGTCCGGTCTCTATTATTGTGGTAGATACCAGCACGTCTATCTCCCGGTGGATGAAGGAGAGCATGATGTCTTCCAGCTCCCTCTCGTTCATCTGGCCATGGGCAAAGGCCACCCTTGCCTCAGGCACCAGCTTCGACACCTCGGCGCTCATCTCCTGTATGCTCTCCACCCTGTTATAAACGTAGTAGACCTGGCCTCCACGGCCCAGCTCCCTGCGGATGGCCTCACGCACCATCTCCTCGTTGTACTCGCAGACGAAGGTCTGTATGGGCTGCCTGTCCCTGGGAGGCTCTTCGAGAAGACTCATATCCCTAATGCCCACCAGGCTCATATGGAGCGTCCTGGGTATGGGCGTGGCCGTAAGGGTCAGGACATCTACCGTCTCCTTCAGCTGCTTTATCTTCTCCTTATGGGACACGCCGAAGCGCTGCTCCTCATCGACGACGAGAAGTCCCAGATCCTTGTATTCCACATCCTTCGACAGGAGCCTGTGTGTGCCGATGACTATATCCACCAGCCCCTTTTTCAGGTCGGTCAGCGTCTGCTTTATCTGCCCCGGAGTACGGAAGCGTGAGAGCATCTCCACCCGTACGGGATAGCCCGACATGCGCTCCCTGAAGGTGTTGTAATGCTGCTCCGCCAGTATGGTGGTGGGCACCAGGTAAGCCACCTGCTTCCCATCCTGCACCGCCTTGAAGGCCGCGCGTATGGCCACCTCGGTCTTTCCGAAGCCCACATCGCCGCAGATCAGGCGGTCCATGATCTTTCCGCTCTCCATGTCATCCTTGGTGGAGTTGATGGCGGCAAGCTGGTCCTCCGTCTCCTCGTAGGGGAACATCTCCTCGAATTCCTTCTGCCACACGGTATCCGGGCCGTAATGATAGCCCTCCCTGCTGCTCCTGGCGGCATATAAGCTCACCAGCTCCTTCGCCACTCCGCCCACGGCTTCCCGGACCTTTGACTTTGTCCTGTTCCACTCCTGGGTCCCCAGCTTGTTGAGCTTCGGCTTCTTGGAATCCTTATCGGCATAGAGCTGTATCATATCCAGGGAGGTGGCCAGCACATAGAGGTTACCCCCGTCCCTGTATTCTATCTTCATGTAGTCCTTGGCCACATGCTCCACTTCCACTTTTTCTATACCGCGGTATATGCCTATGCCGTAGTTCTCGTGTATGACATAGTCCCCAATGTGGAGCTGGGCATGGTCCTTTATCTTAACGCCGCCGCTGAACTTCGGCTTCTTCCTGCCGCGCTTCCTCTCGGAACCGAAGATATCCGTCTCCGCTATCACCGTAAAGCCAATGCCGGGATAGCTGAAGCCCTTGCGTATGCGGCCGTAGAAGGTGACGATCTCACCCCTCTGCAGTATCTTTTCGCTGTTCTCCGTATAGGCGGCCACGATCTCCTCGTTTGCGAGATCCTCCGCCAGACGCTTTGCCCTTGTCCTCGATGGCGAAAGTATGACTATCCTGTTTCCCTCGCTCTTCAGCTTCTTCAGATCCCGTACCAGGGTGCTGAAGCTGCCGTTAAACGAAGAAAGTGTCCTGGCGAAGAGGGAGTATTCCTTCTCGCCTCCGAACATCCCCGCAGCGCCTTCCAGTGCATTGAACTGTACTCCGGGATAGGAAGACAGATCGTGTATGAGCTCCTCCTCGGACTTGAGCAGCTTAAGCTGTCCCGGGATGAGATAGCCCTTCTCCAGCCTGTGGCTCATGCTCTCCGTAAATTCCGCGAGCACCCCGCGGACATGTTCAAGGAGCCTTGCCGGCTCATCCAGCATGATGACGGGCCTGTTCCTGAAAAGGGAAAGAAAGCTTACGGTATCCTCGTAGAAATACCTGAGATAGCTCTCGAGATTGATGCCTCCCATGCCGTCGATGAGGGCCGCCTCCAGTTCCTCCAGGCTTATCTTGAGACGGCGGTATTCCTCGTTCTGTCCGGCCTCCCGGAATATCCCCATCTGCTTTTTCATATCGGCTTCGATGCGCCTGAAGCCGGCAAGCTTCCGCTCTTCGGTCAGTATCAGCTCCGAAGCAGGATATATCCGCACCTTTTCCAGCTCCTCGATGGAGCGCTGGCTCTGGGCGTCGAAGCTCCTTACGGAATCCGCCTCGTCTCCCCAGAGCTCGATGCGGACGGGGTTCTCTGCCGTAAGGTCATAGATATCTATTATCCCTCCCCGGATGGAAAACTGCCCCGGCGATTCCGCCTGGTAATTGTTCTCATAGCCCATCGCGGTGAGCTTCATCGCGATGGCCTTCGTGTCTATGATGCTGCCCTTATGTATGTCCACCGCCGCAGCTTCGAGTATCTCCGGAGGCATGCAGCAGCCCAGCAGGGTATCAATGGTGGTAACGACGCTGCAGGGACTGTCGGAGCGCATAAGCTTCAGCGCCTTCAGTCTTTCGGTGGCAGCTTCCCTTCCGTTGATATCCGCCTGGTAGAAGATCAGGTCCTTTGCAGGATATACGCAGGCCTCCCTGTCGTAAAAGGAGAATTCCTCGCAGATCTCCCTGCTCCGTCTCTCGGACCAGGTGAGTATCAGAAGAGGACGCCCCTCAGTCTTAAGGGCATCCATGAGATGGAGTCTGTGGGAATCGGCGCTTCCGGCAATACGGATCCGTTCACCGGCGGCTATGCGTCCGGCGGCCTCTTCAAACCACTCTATATCTTTTAATGGCTCGTTCAGTATCTTCATTCCGTCTTCACGTTAAACCTGTTCATGGCAGTTTCTATACCCTCCGTGAGGATACACTCCACAGCCTCGGCCGCCCTCACATAGGCCGCCTGCATCTTCTCTTCCTCCTCATCGGAAAAGCGGCTCAGCACGTAGTCGGCCAGGTCCCAATCCTTCGGTTTTTCGCCGACCCCGATCCTCACCCGTGCAAAATCTTGTGTTCCAAGCATTTTTGTGATGTTTTTTATGCCATTATGACCTCCGGAGCTGCCGGAGGGCCTCACCCTCAGCTGTCCCGGCGGAAGATATATATCGTCATACAGAACTATGAGTTCCGTGGGAACGTCGATCTTGAAATAGTCGACAAAGCCCCTTATGGCCTCGCCGCTCAGATTCATATAGGTAAGGGGCTTCACCAGCACGACGCTCTGCCCCTCTATCCTGCCCTTGCCGAACATGGCCTTGAACTTGTCGTCATTGTAACCCATGTTGTGGCGCTGCCCTAAGGCATCCAGGGCGCAGAAGCCGCAGTTATGCCTGGTCCCTCTGTACTGTGTGCCCGGATTTCCCAGGCCCGCTATGATATACATATTATTTCCTCGTGGCATGAGCTGTCTCCGAAGGAGCCCTGATGCCTTTTTACCTTTTTTCTCTAAACGTGACAGGAGACCTGCCGTAACAGCAGGTCTCCTGCAGGATCAACTCTCTTTTTTTCCGGATCACTCGGGCATTTCGTCGTATGCCTTCAGTATCCTTTGCTGCAGTTCTTCGCGTGTAGCCGAATTGATGGGATGGGCGATGTCTTTGTAAGTTCCATCCTGTGCCTTACGGCTGGGCATTGCGATGAACAGACCGTGATCGCCCTCGATAACCTTGATGTCGTGTATCACAAAGCAGTCTTCGATCGTGACGGAAACAACAGCCTTCAGCTTGCCTTCCTTGTCCACCTTACGGACTCGGACGTCTGTGATGGTCATGCTCGCTGTCAACTCCTTTCCTCCGGACGCGGAACCTCCGCAATCCTTAATAGAATTTACAACTGCTACCGTACCGTCATGTTGTCAATTCGTCGAAGAGTCGCTGATACTATGTATTCAGTTGCTTGGTACCCGGGGTATGTCTTAAGTCACCCTTATCCGTATCAGATGACATACCTTTCGTTCTTTTCAACGACGATCCGGATCCCATCCTCACCTTTGTGCGAGGAATTGGCACGTATTGTTCCCCGCGCCTCAACGATGCAGTTCTCTATATAGGTGTTGTCACCGATATAAACATCGTTAAGGATGATGGAATTCTTGATCGTACAGTTGTTCCCCACAAAGACCTTCTTAAAGATGACTGAGTTCTCAACCGTACCGTTGATGATGCTGCCGCTGGCCACCAGGCTGTTCTTCACGCTAACCCCCACATTGTATTTTGCAGGAGGCAGATCATCTATCTTTGAGTAGATATCCGGGTACTGCCTGAAGAAGAAATTCCTTATCTCAGGATTCAGGAAATCCATGTTGGTATCATAGTAATCCTGGATCGTGGAAATGTTCTTCCAGTAGTCCGTCATCTTGTACGCATAGATCCGTTTGATATCCTTGTATCTAATAAGGATGTCATTAACGAAATCGTAGCGGTTCTCCTGTGCCGCCTTCTCGATCATCTCCACGAGCTGGCGGCGGCGGATGATATAGATGCCGCAGGATATGGTGCTTGACGATGCCTTCACGGGCTTCTCTTCAAATTCCGTGATCCTGCCGTCCATATCAGTCTTTACACAGCCGAAACGCTCTACATTCACGCTGCTGCCGACTTCCTTACATACTACAGTAATATCCGCCTTTTTGTCAATATGGTATTCTAATACTTTATTGTAATCCATCTTATAGACACAATCGCCGGAAGCGATGACCACATAGGGCTCGTGGCTGTCCTTGATGAACTCCAGATTCTGCGCTATGGAATCGGCTGTTCCCCTGTACCACTCCGCATTATCCAGCGTACGGGTGGGAGTGAAAACGTACATGCCGCCCTGCTTTCTGCCGAAGTCCCACCACTTGGATGAGCTTAAGTGCTCGTTCAGGCTCCTGGCATTATCCTGGGTCAGCACGGCCACCTTCTGTATGTGGGAGTTGGTCATGTTGCTGAGGGCGAAGTCGATGCTCCTGTAGCTTCCTGCCACGGGCATTGCCGCCACTGCCCTTCGGGCTGCCAGCTCACCCATCCTGCTGTGCTTCATGCCGCCGCCGGCAAGGATTATTCCCATTGCTCTCATATTCACTTGCCCTCCTTTATCAGAGATTTTCCGCCGGCAAGTGCCTTGTCCGGATAATCGGAAGCTTCGGTCTTACCGAAGATCACGGTGTTCTTTCCTATGGATACGCCGGAAGGAACCTCCGTATGTTCGCCGATGCAGACCAGACCGTGATTATAGATGTGGGGATCGGTCTCGTTGTCCACTTCCTCTCCCACGCCTGTCTTAACGCCATCCTTCACCACGGTATTCTCGGCTATGATGGTCTTGTTTATCTCGCAGTTCTCACCTATAACGGTGTCATTCATTATGATGGAATCCCTTACCACCGTGCCCTTGCCTATCTCAACATTGCAGCCGATGATGGAGGAATAAACCTCGCCGTAGATGGACGCGCCCTCGCCTATGAGGCTGCGCTCCACCACGCCGTCCGCTGAGATATACTGGGGAGTCAGTGTATCGGACTTCGTGTAGATCTTCCAGTACTCCTCATAAAGGTTGAACTCGGGAACGATGTCGATGAGCTCCATGTTCGCTTCCCAATAGGAATGAAGGGTTCCTACATCCTTCCAGTAGCCGTTGTACTCATATGCATATATGGGTGCCTGGTTCTGGTGGCAGTAAGGAATGACGTGCTTTCCGAAGTCCAGCGCAGGCTGGTCCGCCTTGGCGATCAGGGCTTCCTTCAGCGTCTTCCAGTTAAATATGTAAATACCCATGGACGCAAGATTTGAACGGGGATTCTCGGGCTTCTCCTCGAAATCCACGATCTTGCGGTTTTCATCCGTTATAACGATACCGAAACGCTTTGCCTCCTCAATGGGCACGGGCATAACGGCCAGGGTCACCTCGGCGCCGTTGGCCTTGTGGAAATCCAGCATGACCTCGTAGTCCATCTTGTATATGTGGTCACCGGAAAGGATGAGCACATAATCGGGATTGAAGCTCTCCATATAATCCAGGTTCTGGTATATGGCATTTGCGGTACCTGTATACCACTCGCTGTTGGTGCTCTTCTCGTAAGGCGGCAGCACCGTTACACCGCCCACATTCCGGTCAAGATCCCAGGGAATGCCGATGCCTATATGCGTATTAAGACGCAGAGGCTGATACTGCGTAAGCACACCGACGGTGTCTACGCCCGAATCGATACAGTTGCTCAGCGGAAAGTCGATGATACGGTATTTACCGCCGAAAGAGACCGCGGGCTTGGCCACTTTTCTGGTCAGAACACCCAGCCGGCTCCCCTGTCCGCCCGCAAGGAGCATGGCTATCATTTCTTTTTTTACCATGAGATCACCTCGTAGCTCTAAGATTTTTGTAACACCCAACGCAATTTACAATGCGCTATCCCCCGCCCGGTAGGAAAAGTCCCCCTCCGAAAGGCTAATCGGTATTATAGCACAATTTTTTATGAAAGTGAAATGTTTTTTTCAAACTTTTTCACAAAAAGCCTTTCGCATCTCCCGTCAGTATGCACAAATATAATCTTTTGCAGGCCCCCGCTCTTGTGTGATTTTATTATCCCCTCATTCTTCTCTTTTACACCATATTCTGTTATAATCTCTTCCGGGAGGCACAAAATCATGTATGAGACAGATCTTTCAAAACCCGTACGGGTCCATTTTATCGGCATAGGCGGCATAAGCATGAGCGGCCTGGCCCGCATACTTCTGAACAGGGGCTTTAAGGTATCCGGCTCCGATGCAGTGCCTTCGGAGCTCACGGAGGAACTCAGCTCCGCCGGCGCAGAGATCCACATCGGCCAGAGTGCCGGAAACATCACCGCTGATATAGAACTGGTGGTATACAGCGCCGCCATAAAGCCCGGGAATCCCGAATACGACGAGACCGTAAGAAGAGGCATCCCCATGATCACGAGGGCCACCCTTCTCGGACAGATAATGAAGGCCTATGAGCTGCCTCTGGCAGTCGCCGGCACCCACGGAAAGACCACCACCACTTCCATGATCTCCGAGATCCTGCTGGCCGCCGGCTCGGATCCCACCCTTTCCATAGGCGGGATACTCCCTTCCATCGGCTCCAATCTCCGGATAGGACATTCGGGCTTCTTCGTCACCGAAGCCTGCGAATATACCAACAGTTTCCTGGAATTCTTCCCGAAAGCGGAAGTCATACTGAACATAGAAGAAGACCACCTGGACTTCTTTAAGGATATAAACGACATAAGGGCTTCCTTCCGGCGTTTTGCGGAGCTTGTCCCGGAGGACGGCACCATCATAATAAACAAAACCATCGACGATCTGGAAAACTTCACCGCAGGGCTCAAATGCCGCATCGTGACCTTCGGGCCCGACAGCACGGCGGATTATTACTGCAGCGACATAGGTTATGATGAAAAAGGCAGGACCTCCTATATCCTGCATCATGGGGATGAGACCGTACCCGTTTCCCTCTCCCTGGTGGGTGAGCACAACGTATACGATTCCCTTGCTGCCTTTGCGGCCGGTGAGCTTTTCGGCATGTCCCGTGAGCATATACTCAGCGGACTCTCCTCCTTCGGCGGCACGGAGCGCCGTTTCGAGCTGAAGGGGAAGCTCGGCACCGGGGATCCCATAACCATAATAGACGACTACGCCCACCATCCCACGGAGATAAAGGCGACCTTAAGCGCAGCGGCGCATTACCCGCATAAAAAGCTGTATCTCATCTTCCAGCCCCACACCTACACCCGCACAAAGGCGTTCATGAACGAATTTGCGGAAGCCCTTTCCTCTGCGGACTGTGTCATACTTGCCGACATATATGCGGCAAGGGAGACTGACAGCCTGGGGATATCCTCGGGAGATCTTCAGAAGCTCGTGGCCGCAAAGGGCTGTGAAGCCCATTATTTCCGCTATTTCGGGGACATCGTGGACTTCATTCTGCTGAACGCGCAGCCCGGTGATCTGGTGCTGACAATGGGCGCCGGCGACATCTACAGGGTCGGTGATATGCTGCTGGGAAGATAGGCTCCCGGAAAAAAATTTTTAGACATCTTTCTGTTGAGCAAAATCCCGCCTGTTCAGCGGGCATAATACAAAACGCAACCTCTTATCCACATAATCCACAATGGCTGAAAGCCCCAATGTATATGGAGTTGTGGATTTCCGGACATTGATTTTCCGGCTTCAGGTGCTATACTTTCCCATGCAATCCCTGAAGAAAAAAATAACGGAAGGTCAATAAAATGTTACCTGTTAATCTTTCTGCTGACGCGGGAAGCGGTGTTACGCTCCTGCCCAACGTTTTTATCGATCACTTTATGAAGGATGCCAATGATGCCCAGATCAAGCTCTATCTTTATCTGAGGCGCAGCATATCGGCAGGCATACCGGCCGACCTTAACACACTGGCTGACTTCCTGAACTATTCCGAGAAGGATATCATGCGCGCACTGCGTTACTGGGAAAGAAAGGGCATCCTTTCCATGACCTTCGGCAGCGCCGGCGAGATCGCCGGGATCCGTCTTTCGAAGCTCAGCGCTCCCTCCGGCAGCAGAAGCGGCATCATCGAGCTTTGCGAAGAGATCACAGCCTCACCCTCCGCCGCGGAGGATGAGCCCGCAGCAGCCGTAAAGGCTGCGGAAAAGGACGATATGGAAAGCTTCAGATCCGACAACGATACCGCCTGCCTCATCATGGCTGCGGAACAGTACAGCGGCCGCCCCCTGAGCGAAGCCCAGGTGCGAAGCCTCATGTACATCCATAAAAAGCTGGGCTTTTCCACCGAACTCATCGATTACCTGCTCCAGCACTGCATAGGCAGCGGAAAGAACAGCTTTCAGTATATTAAGGCCACGGCGGAAGCCTGGGCCGAGAAGGGCATCTCCACTGTTGAGGAGGCTAAGGCCGAGACCGCCAAAGGCACCGATGAGCGCACCAGACGCATCATGAAGCTTCTCGGCCGCAGCGGCGAACCCGCTCCCATGGAACAGAAGCTCATCAGCCGTTGGCTGGACAGCTACGGTTTCTCCATGGAACTCATAGAGGAAGCCTGCGGACGGACAGTGCTGGCAGTGGACGCCAACCGCTTTGCCTATGCGGAGACCATACTTAAGATGTGGCACGACAAGGGTGTTCATACAATGGAAGGTGTGGCTGCTGCCGACAGCGCCTTCAGGAGCTTAAGCTCCCCCCGCCGCGAGTCCGGGCACTCCGCAAAAAACGGGAGCTATTCCCGTATAGAGAAGCAGGATTATGATTTCGCAGAACTGACTGAAAAACTGGTGAATAACTGATATGTCGCTTACCAACGAACAATTCGAAAAGATAAAGCGTGTCTACGAACAGCGGCGGCTTGAGAATGACTATGCCCTCCGCCGCCGTAAGGATGAGATCGCAGAGAAGATCCCCGGAATAAAAAACCTGGATGAGGAGATGATCTCCCTTTCCATGAAGAACGCCCGGGTGATGGTCTCCGAAGAAGATCCGGCCCGACGCGCGGAAGCCCTCGACGAGCTCCGGAAAAAGATAGATGCCATAAGCGGTAAAAAGCGCGCTCTCCTTTCGGAGCACGGCTATACGGAGGATTATCTGGATCCCTCCTTCCACTGTAGCGCCTGCCGTGACACCGGCTTTGTGAACGGCGAAAAATGCAGCTGTTTCAAAAAACTGGAAGTAGAATCCCTGTACGATGCCTCACAGCTTGAGCACATACTCGAGGAGAACAACTTCTCCCGCATGTCCACAAGATTCTACAAAGGCGAAGAACTGAGGGCCTTCGAAGAGGCGGTCAGGCAGTGCCGTTCCTTTATAGAGGCTTTTCCTTCGGGAAGAAATCTCATGCTCTTCGGCCCTGTCGGGATAGGAAAATCCTTTCTTTCCGGCTGTGTTGCAAAAGAACTTCTTGACAGAGGCTTTTCCATACTATATTTTAGTGCGCAGCAGCTGTTCCTTTCCGTTTCTTCCGTATATTATGGTAAGGAAAAGGACGAGCTGAACAGCCTTTACGAAAGATTGTTTTCCTCCGACCTGCTGATCATAGACGATCTGGGTACGGAGCAGGTGAACGAGTTTACAAGGAGCCAGCTCTTTACCGTGCTGAACGAAAGAGCGCGGCGGCACCGCTCGGTACTCACCTCTACCAATTTTAATCTTGAGGAGCTGCGGCAGACCTATACCGACAGGCTCTTCTCCCGTCTTGCCGATAACTGTGATATCCTGCACCTGACGGGCAAAGATATACGCCTCCAGAAAAAGATAGAGGCAAGCTATGGCAGCTGATAAGCGTTTTTCTACCAAAGAAAGAGAGGAATTTTTATGTCAACGCAAAAAGACGATCTGCGCAACCTCGATACCATACCTGTGGGTTCCCTGGGTATAATACCTCTGGAGGGCTGCCGGGAGCTGGGAAAAAAAGTGGACAGCTACCTGGTGAGATGGCGTCAGGAACGTGAGAACGAGCACGCCGATACCCTGGCTTTCTCCGGCTACAAACGTGACAGCTATATACTGAATGCCCAGGTCCCCCGTTTCGGGACAGGTGAAGCAAAGGGCATAATCATGGAATCGGTCCGCGGCCACGACCTCTACCTTATGGTGGATGTCTGCAACTACAGCCTGACCTATTCGCATTTCGGCACCATAACCCACATGTCGCCGGATGACCACTATCAGGATCTCAAGCGTATAATCGCCGCACTGGGCGGAAAGGCAAGACGTATCACCGTCATCATGCCCTTCCTTTACGAGAGCCGCCAGCACAAGAGGACGGCCCGCGAATCCCTTGACTGCGCGCTGGCCCTTCAGGAGCTGGTGGGCATGGGCGTGGAGAACATAATCACCTTCGATGCCCATGATCCCAGAGTGCAGAACGCCATCCCCTTAAACGGCTTCGAGACCGTACAGCCAGCATACCAGTTCATCAAGTCCCTCTGCAAGAATATAAAGGATCTTGAGATAGATGCAGGCCACATGATGGTCATAAGCCCCGACGAGGGCGCCATGGGAAGGGCAATATACATGGCCAACGTCCTCGGCCTCGACGTAGGTATGTTCTACAAGCGCCGCGATTACACAAAGATCGTGAACGGCCGCAACCCCATCGTTGCCCACGAATTCCTGGGCACGGATGTGGAAGGCAAGGACATGATCATCGTTGACGATATGATAGCTTCGGGCGAGAGCATGCTGGAGGTTGCCGCAGAGCTTAAGAAGCGCAAGGCAAGGCGCATATTCTGCTTCACCACCTTCGGTCTCTTCTCCGGCGGCCTTGAGCGTTTCGACAAGGCATATGATGACGGGCTCATCACCAAGGTGCTCACCACCAACCTGATCTACCAGTCACCGGAGCTCCTTGAGCGCGAATGGTACATCAGCTGCGATATGAGCAAGTACATCGCCTACATCATCGACACGCTGAACCACGATACCTCCATCAGCGACCTCCTGGATCCCAGCGAGCGTATCCAGACGCTGATCACGGAATACAAGAAGGAACAGGCCGGGAACACCTGATAAAAAAGCTTCCCTGTGAGTTCGAAACCATCCTCACATTAAACAAAACTAAGGAGAATAATGATGAATAAAAATCTACTCGCTCTTGTACAGGCGGCAGCTATTGCCGCCTTGTACGTGGTACTGACCTTCGTGGCCTCTCTCTTCGGCCTCGCAAGCGGTGCCGTCCAGGTCCGGCTTTCCGAAGCCCTGACCATACTTCCCTATTTTACCCCCGCTGCCATACCCGGACTGTTCGTGGGCTGCGTGCTCGCCAACCTTCTTACGGGCTGCGCCCCCTGGGACGTGGTATTCGGAAGCATAGCCACCCTTCTCGGTGCCCTTGGAACCCGGGCCATCACGAAGACCGGGCTTCCCGAGACCGCAAAAAAATGGACGGCACCTCTGCCGCCCATTATAGCCAATACTCTTATAGTCCCCTGGGTCATAAAGATCGTTTATGAGGCCGAAGATGCCGTTCCCTTCCTTATGCTCACCGTAGGCGCCGGAGAACTTATCTCCTGCGGGATCCTCGGAATGATGCTGCTCTTCGCGCTTAATCCCAAAAGACAGCTCCTGTTCGGAGAAGATTAATCCCAGAGCTTTTCAGGATAAACTCCCTGTTCCTTCAGCTTTGCAATGGACTCCATAACGAAAGGCTTATCCTCCTTATAGGTCACGCCGAACCACTTATCGGCAGAGGATAAGACCTTCACGGAGACCTTGTTCTCATTCACCATGCGTCCCACTTCTATAGGGATGAAGCACTCGCTCTTAAGGGGATTCTTCATCATTTCTTCCGCAAAGAAACGCTCCACGGAATTCTCAAGCTCATCAAAGAGGTCAGGCGTAAAGCCCCACATGTTCATGGATACCAGGGTATCGACCGAAATGTCAGTCCAGCTTGCCCCGTCATCCTGGGTGTAACGCGCGCCCTCTGCGGTCTTCTCGATCTTTGTAAGCTCCTCGATATGTGTAAGGTAGCCCGCCTCGTTCATGCGGCAGCAGCCTCTTGCCACGCTTCCGTTCTCCGTAAGGGTGTTCTTGAGCTGATAGCCCACCATGCAGTAAGGCTTCAGTCCCTCTGCCGCTGCAACAGGCGCCTGCAGGAAATCATAGAGGGTCTTGTACGCGCTGACTCCGTAATAGTCGTCGGAATTGATCACGGCGAAGGGTTCCTTCACCTTATCCTTACAGCAGAGTATAGCGTGGGCGGTTCCCCAGGGCTTTACCCTTCCTTCGGGTATGGTCACCCCTGCAGGGATCTTCTCCATATCCTGATATACATATTCAACTTCCGTGCGCTTTGCCACCGCATCGCCGATGACCTCACGGAAATCCTTCTCATGCTCCTTCTTGATGATAAAGACTACCTTTCCGAAGCCTGCCCTCAAGGCATCATATATGGAAAAGTCGATGATCTTATGTCCCGCATCATCAATGGGATCGATCTGCTTCAGTCCCCCATATCTGCTCCCCATTCCTGCTGCCAGTAATACCAGTGTAGGTTTAGTGCTCATTTAAAATACCTCCTTGTTTTATTGTGCAGACGGTGCAGACGCACCGGCAACATTCTTAAGATGCAGAGCCGCTTCCACACTTCCGAAGCGTTCCTGCCAGTCATGATGGGGATCGGCGGAATAGACCATCTGGAACACATACTTTTCCGTAACAAAGATGTGCTCCCTCATATGCCATTCCCCGTCCTCTTCCACATATGCCGCATCGATGACCACATGGTAGTGATCCTCTTCCTCGCTCATATCAAGAGCCGTGATCTCCACCATGGTCCCCAGTGACTGTTCCAGGGAATTCTGGTAGTCATCGCTCTGGAGAGCCCTGTAATCCTTGCCGGGATTATCCTTCCTTAAATAGGTCATATAGGAATAATCCCCTTCGGTTGCCACATAGAGCCGGCTGTCCATGTTCCCGCCCGGTTCCTCTTCGAAGCCCTCCGGCACCTCATATTCAAGACTGTAATATTCCAGAGCCTCGGCAGGGATCACGTCTTCGGAAACCCCGGACGCTATCTCCTCGGCGACCGTAAGACCGCCCGAGCTTACGCTCTCTTCTTCTTCCTTCTCCCCGCAGGCCGTAAGCAGCAAAAGGGCTGCGGCGCAGACTGTCAACATTTTCTTCATGATGACATTATCGTACAAAAAGCGGGATTTGTCCAGATGCCGGACACTTGACCGTAATATGAGTAGATGGTACTATTAACAATTGATATTTATTTAGGGAGGTTTTGCTTATGCTTTCAGGGCTGCCCGATCACGGCACTCTTACCATCAACGACGAGAACGGCCGGGAGCTTATGAAGATAGATGCTGCCGCCCTGCGGCAGGCTCTGGGAAAGGATACACCCGGGGCTCTCTTTTCCGATATCATCCTCCGCGGAACGGAGGACACTTCAGCAAGACAGAGATGCGAAGCCCTGGGCACCGATCCGGACGCCTCAAGACGGGTATTCCTCATAGAGCTGCGTTCCCCGGAGAGCGGCGCCGCCGAGCTTCTGGCCGAGCTCTTTGACGAGGATTCCGGAAGCGTGCTCTTAAGCCTTGACGGCTGCCGCCTCGCCCTGATATCCGAAGACCTTAAAACTCCTCCGGAGGATACCGCGAACATGCTCATAAGCACCCTGAACACCGAGCTCATGACCGCTTCCAGGGTAGGCTTCGGAGAAGCTGCCGCCGGCATAACGGGACTTCGGCGTTCCTTCCTCCAGGCAGAGGAGGCCCTCAGGATCTACGGCATATTCTATGAAGAGCGTCTCATCGCGGATCACTCTTCCCTTGGGACAGGAGGGCTGCTGGCGGATGTGAGCGAGGAAGCCTGCCTGCGTTTCCTGAAAGAAAAGAGCATGGAGGATGTCGAACTCAGTGAGGAGGAGCTTGGCACGGTAAGCCGCTTCCTGGAGAATGACCTTAAGCTTTCGGAGACCGCCCGCTGTCTTTTCCTCCACCGCAACACCCTGGTCTACCATCTGGAAAAGATAGAGAAAAAGACGGGCCTCGACATACGCCGCTTTGACGATGCCATGACTCTTAAGCTCATGCTCATGACAAAGAACCGCCTCCGCGCCCGTACGGACTTGAATAATGATAAAATATGATATACAATATCCCACAGTCATTTAATTAAGAAAGGACAGATATCATGGCTGAACAGAAGAAACTTGTAGAAGAGATAACCTCCATGTCGGAGGATTTCGCACAGTGGTATACGGACATCGTAAAGAAGGCCGAGCTCATCGATTATGCCAGCGTAAAGGGCTGCATGGTCATCAAGCCCGCCGGCTATGCCCTGTGGGAGAACATCCAGAAGGAGCTTGACAGACGCTTTAAGGAAACGGGCGTGGAGAACGTTTACATGCCCATGTTCATCCCCGAGAGCCTGCTCCAGAAGGAAAAGGATCACGTGGAAGGCTTTGCCCCCGAGGTCGCATGGGTAACCCACGGCGGTCTTGAACCCCTTCAGGAAAGGCTCTGCGTGCGTCCCACCTCCGAGACCCTTTTCTGCGATTTTTATAAGGATGAGATCCATTCCTGGCGTGACCTGCCCAAGCTCTATAACCAGTGGTGCTCCGTCGTCCGCTGGGAGAAGACCACAAGGCCTTTCCTTCGCAGCCGCGAGTTCCTGTGGCAGGAAGGTCATACTGCACACGCCACCGCTGAGGACGCCCAGGAGCGCACCATACAGATGCTCAACCTCTACGCTGCTTTCTGCGAAGAGGTACTGGCCATCCCCGTGGTAAAGGGCCGCAAGACCGATAAGGAAAAATTCGCCGGCGCCGAGGCCACCTATACGATCGAGGCTCTCATGCACGACGGTAAGGCCCTTCAGAGCGGTACCAGCCACAACTTCGGGAACGGCTTTGCGAAGGCCTTCGGCATCCAGTATGCCGATAAGGAGAATAAGCTGCAGTACGTGCACCAGACCTCCTGGGGTCTCAGCACCCGTCTCATCGGCGGCATCATCATGGTGCACGGCGACGATTCGGGACTTAAGCTTCCTCCCCGCATCGCTCCGGTACAGCTCCGTGTCATCCCCATCCAGCAGAAGAAAGAAGGGGTCATGGAGAAAGCTTCCGAGCTCACCGCCGTACTTAAGGCAGCGGGCATCAGGGTTAAGCTGGACGATACCGACAAGAGCCCCGGCTTCAAGTTCGCAGATCAGGAGATGCGCGGCATCCCCCTGCGTCTGGAGATCGGTCCCAAGGATATGGAAGCCGGCCGCTGCGTGCTGGTCAGAAGGGATACGGGAGAAAAGATCGAGACTCCCCTTGACGGCGTTGAGAAAAAGGTATCGGAACTCCTTGAACAGATCCAGAACGATATGCTTGAGGCTGCCAGAAAGCACCTTGCGGAGAATACCCGCGTTGCTAAGACCTACGAAGAGTTCTGCGACCTGATAAACAATAAGTCCGGCTTTGTAAAGGCTATGTGGTGCGGCGATCAGGCCTGCGAGGATAAGATAAAGGAAGATACCACGGCCACCAGCCGCTGCATGCCTTTCGAGCAGGAGCAGATCACAGATACCTGCATCTGCTGCGGCAAGCCCGCCACAAAGATGGTCTACTGGGGCAAGGCATATTGATACCTGACAGGGCAGCATAAAAACTAAGAAAACCGGGCTTTAACGGCCCGGTTTTTTGATCTTCAAAATCTTCTTTTTATACTTCACTCAGCTTCTGTATCGCTCCCTCCGCGATGACCTTCTCATAGTGTTCTTCCATGTAAGCTCCCCGGTTCCTGGTATTTCTGGTCTCCACACAGAGGTCAGCCATTGCGGTGCAGATGCGCTGGTACACATCCGGCGAAACATGGGCCGCCGAAAGCGCCAGATGGTATCTTCCGTCCGCAGGATCCCGGTACAGGCTGTTCTCACCCGCATCAAGCCCCTTCAGCACTGCTGCCGCATCCATCACATCCGATATACTCTCGAATACGAATATGCGGTCCTCCTGAACGGGTGCCGGGCTCTTTTCCTGTTTTGCCCTTGCCGGGCCTCCCAGCATCTCCTGGAAGATGTTCTTTATGACCTGGCCAACGTCACCGATGTTCACCTCCTCCGGACCCGTGATCCGTATGGAAGCGGTAACGTTCTTATTGTTCTTATTACTGCTGTTCTCTTCCTCAAAGGGATTGGCTTCCTCACTGCCAACATCCACCGCTCCTCTGAGAGCCGTGGCGATATTTGAAAGCCTTGATTCGAATTCGTCGGGGGCGGAGACCTTTGTGATCACAAAGACTATGACTCCTGACTGCATGGGAACAGCCTCTATCATCAGCGGCGTATCATCCGGCTCGAAGCCGTACTCATAGTTCGCCTGCTGCATCATATCCATAAAAAGCCTGTTGGCCTTCTCACTTCCGAAGGTCAGCTCGCTGAACTTGATCTTACGCTCTTCCATATCCTCTCTGGTGAGGAAACAGCGTATCTGGTTGTCGTTAACCTTTTCTATCCTCATACCTGTAAGTATATTGATTTTACAGGCAAACGTCAAGTATCTGGTGCTCAGCTTATGGCTTTTTCTATCCTCAGGGGGGCCGCGCCGCAGCGGTTCTCTCCGAGGAAAAAGATGGCGATGGTGCCGGGGCCCACATGGGAACCGGTGCAGAGGTCATAATACCTTACGATCACGTCCTCGCAGGGGATCTCGCTGCTGAAACGCCGCGCGATATAATCCGCCTCCAGAGGGGCATCGCAGTGGGCTATGCCTATCATCTGCCGGGAAGGATCCGTTATCCTCTCCTTTGTCATCTCGACCAGACGGTCCAGCGCCTTCTTGCGGCTCCTGACCTTGTCGTGGACTATTATCTTTCCTTCGTCATCCGCCTTCAGTATGGGCTTGATCGAAAGGATATTGCCTATCACTGCTTCCGCGGCGGAGATACGTCCGC
This sequence comes from Lachnospiraceae bacterium, assembly GCA_017518185.1. GTDB lineage: Bacteria > Bacillota > Clostridia > Lachnospirales > Lachnospiraceae > NK4A136. The sequence continues at coordinate 45,218 of JAFWWB010000072.1, read as the reverse complement.
CCTTCTTCAGATACCTTAAGTCGCCTACCGTGAAAATGTGGTTCATCCTGAGCTTGTTGCGCTCATACCAGGAAACTGCCTCGTCAAGTGTGGCTCCCGCGGAACGGAGCCTGGAAAGCTTGAGTACCATGAGCCCCTCTCCCAGCGAAGCAGAAAGGGAATCAATGCACACTATCCGCCTGTCCGGATACTCCTCGCAAAGGTCCTCTGCTGCGATGCGTGCAGCCTGTACGGTGCCGGTTAGTCCGCCGGACATGCACACGAAGATAATGTCCTTTCCCTCTTTCAGCACAGGCTCAAAGAAGGATGTAAAGCGGTCCATGTTTATAAGAGTGGTGCTCACATCAGCGCCGGAACGCATGGCGTTATAGAACTTACGCCCCGCAGCCTCGTCATCCCTTTTGGGATCAAAGCAGCTGAACTCCCTGCCGTCGATGCTGCTGATGTAGCTGATCATCTTTATATTGTATCTTTTCAGCAGATCCTCCGTAAGATTACTGGAAGAATCCGTCATTATCTCATAGCTGGCTTCACGTACTTCAAACTTTAATATCTTTCCCATTGTACGCACCTCCCGTTTGTGCGTACAATATAACATAGTATTGAAAACTATGTCAAGTGGTTTTTATATGCAAAAGTATGCCTTTGAAGTCTCCGTTCATCCTCGGGATAAGTATCCCGGCGTTCATCAGCGTATCCCCGTGGAGCGCCTCTGGAATAAAGCTCTCCTCCTCCCCGCTCTCCATATCAAAACGGAAGATCCTGTAGCTCTTTTCCGGTGAAAGTCCCCTGAGCTTCAGCTTTACGGTATGTCGTGAAGGCCTGTTCAGCACCTGTATAAAGGTAAGCAGTCCCTCACTCTTATCCTTCGACACGCAGAGCCAGGAATCATGGTATCCGTTTTCACTATAGGAAGCTATCCTGTAATAGTCCCCGCCGGCCACCAGTCCGTGATACTTTTTGTACATGGCTGCCTGCTTCGGTATCATGGCCCTGTCCTCTCCGGATATCTTCGTTATATCAAGCTCATAGCCGAAGGTGCCGGCCAGCGCCACATAGCCCCTGGTCTCGAAAGGCGTCACACGTCCCACAACATGATTCGGGCAGTCGCTCACGTGGGCTCCCATGGTGGAAAGAGGATACAGAAGCGCGGTACCTTCCTGTATCATAAGCCTCTCGATGGCATCCGCATCATCCGAGCACCATATCTGTGGACTGTAGTACAGCATGCCTGCGTCGAAGCGTGCGCCGCCTCCGGAACAGTTTTCAAGGAGCAGATCAGGATAGCGGGACGTTAACCTTTCCTGCAGCTCGTATACCGCCAGCACGTACCGGTGGAAGAGCTCACCCTGCCGGTCTGCGGGAAGCTGCGCGCTGCCCAGATCCGCCAGCTGCCTGTTCATGTCCCATTTCACATAAGCTATGTCCGCGCTGTCCAGTATATCCGTCAGGCATTTGAATACGTATTCCTTAACTTCCTCACGTGACAGGTCCAGCACATACTGGTTCCTGGCCAGTCCCGCCACGCGTCCCGGTACTGCGATGGCCCAGTCCGGATGCGCCCGGTACAGATCAGAATCCGGCGAAACCATCTCCGGCTCGAACCATATGCCGAACTTAAGTCCCAGTGCCTTTACGTCCTCAACAAGCTTTCCCAGACCGCCCTTAAGCTTCTCTTCATTGACCTTCCAGTCTCCCAGCGCGCGGTTGTCGTCATAGCGGTTCCCGAACCAGCCGTCATCCATAACAAGCATCTCTATGCCGTGCTCCGCCGCGGTCTTCGCGATAGCCAGCAGCTTGTCACTGTCAAAATCAAAGTAGGTGGCTTCCCAGTTATTGATCAGTATGGGCCGTTCAATATACTTATAGCGCGAGCGTATCAGGTGCTCCCTTATCAGGTCGTGCCAGCTGCGGCTCATGCCCCCCAGGCCTTCCGCGGAATATACCAGCATCACCTCCGGGGCATGAAACTCTGCGCCCGGCTCCAGCTTCCAGCAGAAGTCCTCGGGATTTATGCCCATCATCATCCTGATATTATCGTACTGTCCTTTATAGACCATGGCCAGGAAATTGCCCGAATATACGAACTGCATGCCGTAGACAGAGCCGCTGTCCTGATCCGCATTCTTTTCCGCGATTGCGATAAAGGGCTGATGCTGGTGTGAACTCTCCCCTCTCAGAGAGGAAACTCCCTGGAAGCCGTGAGCAAGAGGCCGTCTGTCGATATGCCTCTCCCTTGCCCAGGACCCGTGCAGGGTTATAAGCTCGAAATCCTCATCATCCATATCAAAGGAAGCCGACAGCATACGCTCCAGAAAGACCGTCCCGCTTCCTTCATTGACCGCCACGGCGCTGCGCAGTATGGTATCGTTATCCTCAAAGACACTGTAATAAAGCCTTACAGCCATTCCTGTGGGAGCATCTTTAAGTGTTATGATCAAAGTCAGGGCGTTGTCACCGAAACAGGCCGGCAGTCCCGGGATCCCCGGCTTTCCCTTCTCTATCACGTGTGAGAAATACTTCAGCTCACAGGCCACGTTCCCGCCTTCCGTCCTTATCTTAAAGGCCGTTTCCCTGAAATCCCCGGTGCCGTGGAAGCTGTACTCCATGGGAAAGCTGTCCAGAAAGCCCAGCTTATCCCTGGGGTTCACATCAGGCGTAAAGGGATAATCCCCGGTCCTGAGCAGTCTTGCATAAGCATCGCTGACCTTCGGCCCGTAATAGGCATGTCCCAGATATCCCGGCTCGTCGGTCAGAGCCATGATATAGGAGGTATTCTCCGTATCTATCTTGAATACCCGCTCCTCTTCAAAAAACCTTATATCCATCATTCGTATGCTCCTCTCAGATCATATACCACCAGCTGCTCCCTAAGGGTTTTAGCGTCCGCTATCTCCGCCATGCCGCTGATACTCTTCTTATCCAGCTTCACGCTGACCTCCCTGTCCTTCTGCAGGAATAAAACATTATCCGAAAAGACCGCATCGGCGTCCTTCAGATCCAGCACCACAAATGGCGCGGGTATATCGCTCTTCAGCTTTATCACATAGTGATCCTTCTCTTCCAGCACCTCGGTCTCAATGCCCGGACGTTTCAGGTCCAGATACTTGAAGGGCACAAGGAAGAGCTGGCAGCTGTCCAGTTTTCCCTCTCTCGTATCACCTTCTATATTGATATAAAGCTCCCTGGGATCCCTGCCCTCAATGGGCTTCTCGAGAGAACGGCTTATCCCCTTCCATACCGATCCCGCCGGGCATCTTCCCTCCTCCGAGAAACGCGCCAGCTCGCTGCCATCCAGCGTCATAAGGCTTATCTTCACCCGCAGCGTCTCATCCGTATTTCCGTCATTTACCACATAGGGCGTGACATTCATCCCGTCCAGCGTGCCGCTCAGCCTCTGCTTTGCAAAGAAGCGCTTCGCCATATACATAAGGGGCTTCCTGCGGCCGTACCAGTCGATGGCGCTCCAGGAGGCCACGGGCCAGTTGTCATTAAGCTGCCAGAACAGGGTTCCCATGCAGCGCCCCCTCTCCCTGCGGAAATGGTCTACGCCGTATTCTATGGCCAGCCCCTGCAGTATCTGGCTTGTATAGATCAGCTGCTCGAGATCCTTCGGATAGCGGAAATACCCGGAGATATATCTGAGCATCTTTCCGTTGGCGGCTTCATTCTTCTGATGGCTTTCCATGACAGGTGAGAATATGTTCCTGTCCTCCGGCTCCGTAAAACTCTTCACGGTCTTGATGCTGGGGAAGGACTGGAAGCCGAACTCGGAAAGGAAGCGGAAATGATGCTGCCTGTATTCGGTGAAGGGCTTCTCCCCGTGCCAAACATCCCAGTAATGGGCATCGCCCCTGTTTTCATCGTCGGGCGCATCAAAACAGCCTCCCGAAGAAGGAGATGAAGGCCACCAGGGCGTCTGCTCATCTTCATCCGCCACTACCGCCGGAAGCAGGTATTCAAACATCTTGATATAGTCCGCCTTCAGGGCAGGAGCCTCATCCTTAAAGCCCGGCCAGTGATACCAGGCCGATTCTATCTCGTTGTTGCCGCACCAGAGGGCGAGGCAGGCGTGATGCTTAAGCCGCTTCACATTGTCCCTGACCTCCGCAAGTATGCTCTTCTCAAAGCCCGGTGTAAGCTCGTACACATTGCAGGCAAACATAAGGTCCTGCCAGAGAAGTATCCCCCTGCTGTCGCACATATCGTAAAACTCATCCGTGGGATAATAGCCGCCACCCCAGATGCGCAGGCAGTTAAATCCCGCATCCTTTGCGGCATCCAGCAGCTCGGCCTGCCTTTTTGCATTTATCCTGGGATACAGGGCATCCTCCGGGATATAGTCCGCTCCCTTTGCGAATATCTTAAGACCGTTCACCGCAAAGCAGAAGCTCTCACCGTATTCGTCCTTCTCCCGCACCAGCTCTATGGTGCGCAGGCCTACCCTGTATGTCCTGCTGTCGTAGATCTTGTCCGCCTTCTTAACCGTCAGTTTAACCTCGTACAGCGGCTGCCTGTCCTCCCCGCAGCCGTTGGGCCACCAGAGCTTCGGGTTCTTGACCTTTATGCCTACTTCATTCTCTCCGCGCTGCGTGACGCTTACGCCGTCGGGCAGCATCCTGGTCATCATGGTAAGTGACTCCTGCCCGGTCATATCTATGCTTATCTCCACGGGGATGGGATCCGTGTATTCAAGAATGGGATCGATGAACAGGGTGACGCCCCCGTTCTCGTGTTCCTGGTAGAAATGCACCTCCTTCAGCCGCACCTTGGAAAAGCTCTCGATGCGTATGTCCCTGAGTATGCCCATATCCGGCAGCTGCGGGCCCCAGTCCCAGCCAAAGGAGGAATGGGCCTTCCGCATATACTGGCCTCCCGGAAGTGCTCCTGCAGCGCAGTAGTTTATCTTATGGACCGGCGTATGTTCGCTGATGAACTTAAGAGGGGAATGGAAGAATATCCTGATCTCATTTGCTCCCATCTTAAGCCTGTCCTTTACGGGAAAGCGGTAGGTCCGGTGCATGTTTTTTGTGGTTGAGAGCTTCTCACCGTTCAGGAAGATATCCGTCACGGTATCCAGTCCCTCAAATACCAGCTCGCAGGCATCCTCAAGCAGCTGCTCGCCGCCGAGGGTAAAGCTGCGGCTGAACTCATAATCCTTTTCCAGATATCTGAGCGCCGCCTTTTCATTTTCCCTGTCATAGGGATCCGGTATCACGCCTTCCTCAAGCAGCACCGATAATACCGAACAGGGGGCAGCTGCGTCGTATGTCACACTGCTCCCTGCTTCGTTAAGCTTCCAGCCTTCACCAAGTAAACTGTACGATGTCATGTCCGCTCTCCTTTTAAGAAATTAAACGGATCCCCGGGATCGGAAGACAGGTACGCCATAGAAAGATATGCCATCCTCAGGGACGCCCTTTTCTCCCTCAGTATCCTGCGGAGCTCCTTACGGTCCGCCGTAAGCACCTCTATCGATTCCGTATCCTCCGGCTTTCTCTCCGTCTTTCCCGATGCATAGCCGAATACGGCGCAGCAGGCCTCGTCGGTATAGCCCTGTCCCATGTAAAAAGGCCTCCGGAAGGCGCTGTCACCCTCAACCGGAACAAAGTCATATCCGGTCTCTTCCTTCATCTCCCGTACCGCGGCTTCCTCCGGAGTCTCGTCTCCGTCGATAAGCCCCGCCGGCAGTTCATAGATATAGCCGCCCACGGGATAACGGTACTGCCTGATAAGTACTATCCTGTCCGGGTCTTCCTTAAGCAGCGGGAAGATCTCCACCCCCTCAGCTCTCAGTTCGCCGGTCTCAGCTTTCAGCCTGTCTCTTTTATTTCTGGAAACAAAATAATAATCGAATACCCTGCCGGAATCCGTCAGGGCATCCATATGGTAGAAATTCAGATGCGGGTTTTCATGAATAGTCTCTATACCCGTATATTTTTTCATCGGATTCACCCGGGCAGGTGGACGACCTTCGCCTCGCCTTTCCTCAAAGCCTCCTGATACTCTGCGAACTTATCCGTCATTATATAACGGTTATCCATGGTCTTAAGCACATCCTTTATCTGCATCTTCTCATAGACCCTGCCGTCTGTCAGGTTGTAGATGCGGTTATCATTAAAGGAAAGGATGAAGGGCCTTAAGATATCGTCCTCGTTCTCCGTGAGGACTATGCCCTTGCTGCCGTCGGTAAGCTGTATGGTGCAGCCCATGGGAACGATATGAATGGCCCTGGTCAGCGCCCGCACCACCTGCTGGTTCATCCGGTTCCTGGGATGATGCAGGTATTTATAGGCGGCTATATCCGACTGGGGCTCTTCCCCGTACTTCATGGCCGTCATCATGTCAAACACATATGCCACCTTCAGGGTCTCCACCTGGAGGTCCGGCGTCTTGGGCTTCGGTCCGTTCTGGCTTTCACCCCTGAGCTCCCTGAGCAGGCTGGAGATATTCTTCATTATCTCGCTGTCCAGATCACAGTTGTCGCGGAGCAGCCTGTAGCCCTCCTCACGGCAGCGCTGTATGAGTTCATTATCCTCATCGCTGAGCTCATCACTCTTCTTTCGCATGATGGGCTCCGGTATATCAAGGGATCCGATGTCATGGAGCATGGCCGCTATAACGGTGTAGCGCTGCTTTTCGGCTCCCAGGTTAAGCTCCGCGGCAATGCCGGCGCTGAGTATGGCCGTGTTCAGCGAATGCTTGAACACATTATCCTCCGCGCTCCGGAGATTCTGGGTAAAGCTGAACTTGCCGTCCCTGCGGCCGAAACGCCTGAGTATCTCCGCCGTAAGCGTCTCCAGCTTATGGGGATGGGTACCTGCCCTTATATCGTCCATGATCTCCTGCAGTGTGAACACGGACATGGTCTGGAAACGCTCGAACTCCCTGTCCTCCTCCGTCATGGGAGGAAGGGGCTCAGCGGGCTCCAGCACATAAATGCCTATCAGGCCGAAATTTTTTATGGAATTGATGCCCTGGGACGTAAGTTTTGAATCACGCTCATAGAGCATGACCCCCTGCTTGTTGAATATGGGCTTCGCCAGCCTCATGCCGGACTTGAGTTTTTCACTTGAAACAAATATCATCACGTAACCCCTTTACAAAAATGCCTTTGGGGATATTATAGCACCTGCCACCGACGATTTCAACGCCGTATCCTGTATAGTTCAAAATCCTTATTGGAAAAAACCTGCTCGTAGCGTTCCGGGTCCTTATTCATCAATGCTCCCAGCTTATCCCTCCAGCCCGGCAGGGAGGTATTGCACTGGAGCACGTAATCCGCCCGGTCAAAGATCTCCTCCGAATCCCCAACGAACTCGGCATAGGCATATACTCCCGTGTAGAGATAGAGCACTCTGGGCTTCCAGGTGAAGACCACATCCTCCTCCGAAAGCTCCTTATTTATATATCCGTACAGCTCCATAGCCTCCGGTGAGCTCACCTCATCCGTCAGAGGTTCCCTTATGAGATCCGTCAGGTAAAGAGTGCCGTTGACAATGCACAGCAGGCATATGAATGCCGGCAGGATGTAAAGCAGCTTCAGCTTCGGACGCTTCTCCCCCGCCTTTTTACACAAAAGCTCCAGCCCGTAAAACACCATCATGAGTATCACGGGGAATATTGAGAGAAGGAATCTCGTGCCCGCCTGATATTTGTATATGATGAGCATCCCCATGGTGGCCCCGCCGTAGAACACGAGCCAGTCCGCCTTCATGAGCCTTTCTGCCGCTCCGGCAAGAGCCAGTATCAGCAAAGGCACGAACACGAGAAGCATTACATACACGGTCCGGCCGTACATCCCCTGTCTTCCCTGGAAGATAAAGAGCTTGAACTGGTTTACGTAGTAGAAAACATTGCTCAGCCGGCCTGCAGGCTCAAGTGAAAAGAAGGTGGAATAGGTGCCTCCGCTCTTTGGAAGCACCATTCCCATAAAGCTGTTGATCAGCAGAAAGGAAACATATGGGATGCCGCAGGTCAGCAGCTCCTTAAGATGCATCTTCTCTCTGTTCCTGATCCTGCCGGCGATATAAAAGAAGTCCGTCGCAAAAAGAGCCGCAAAGAGAGCCAGCGCCATGGTCCTGGTAAGACAGGCCAGTGAGCAGCAGATGCCCGCATACAGCGCCTGTCCTGGCTTTCTTTCTTCAAGATAAAGATCAATGGCCACCCAGGCCAGCACCACAAAGAAAAAGCAGAGCAGATCCGAGATGATATTCTTTGTGAGCATCAGATATTCTCGGTTTGCAATGACCGCCGCGATGATGGCTGCAGCCTTGGTTCTGCCGGTCTGCCTTCTTCTCATGAAGACCCAGAGCAGCATGACCGATGCCGCGAATATAACTGACTGGAATATCTGATAGGGAATGTAATCCAATCCGAAAAAGTGGTATACCGGCATCAGCATCAGCGGCATGAGCCAGGGATACACCGTGGCCGCGAGCGCCTCGTGGGAGTTTTCAACTATAAAGGTATTCTTCTCAAGCCAGCCGCTGATATCTCCCGTATCCAGAGCCCTTGCCTGGGCGATATACTGGCTGAAATCCCCGCCCCACTCATGTCCGTTATATATCCCGATAATCGACACCAAAAAGGCCGCCGCAAATATCACCACCGCTGCGACGATATCCGCCCTGCCGAAAGTGCCGCTCTCTATGTTTTTTTCAGTCAGTGACTGCAGATCTTTTTCCTTCAACTTTTTATTTCCTAAAAATGCTTTGCTGTGTAGCTATATCCCCCCTACAGCTCCATCGCCAGATCGTACACCTCCGGATCCAGCAGCTTTATCTGGTCCATGTGTTCGTTCATGAGGTCTATGTCCTTCTCGTAATCACGGGGGTAATATTTCAGAAGATTGTAGTAGGCCCAGGCCGAATGCTTATCAGGGCAGACACAGGCCTTCCGGAAGCATTCCTTCGCCCGGGAATGATCGACATATGAAGGGAAAACCGCCTTCCCTGTTTCGCTTTTTATCTCTCCGGTGATATAAAACAATCCGAGCCGGTTTGCCGCATAGGGTTCGTATCTACCGGCTGCGGCAGCCAGCGCGGAAATATATTCTTCTATATGCGCCTTTGCATCTTTCCCGGCGGCGTACAGCTTCACGATCCTCGCAGCTTCCCTCGCAGCAAGGTTATTGCAGGCATAAACATATCCTTCAGACGCCGCAGCGCGGAAAAACTCTTCCGCGATAACACCGCATTCACCCTGCGTCTCTATACTCTTAAACTCTATAGCAAGACCCGGTACTCTTCCGCCTGACAACTGTCTTTCCAGCTCCGGCCGAAGCGCCTTAAAAAGCGCCTCATCCTCCGCGCATTCCTGCAATACCCGTCCCAGCAGATTGAGCGCCCCGGCCAGAGGCGTATCTCTTATACAGCTTACGGCCAGCAGGAAAGCATGCTTAAGCCTCGTTTCCCTGCTCATGGCCTCTATGCAGGAAATTTCCCCGCAGTGCTGCAGTACGGATCCCCGCCTGTAGTCCAGAAGATAATAAGCCGTCGCCCATAATGCCGGCGGATAAGCCTTCTCCCCTATCATCCACTCCCCGGCATCTTCGGGTATCACTATGCCGGCGGCCCGAAGATACAGTTCAAAAGCCGTGACATAAGGATCCTTTCTTATGATCTTCCCGTAAAAGATCATATCGGCATACAGCTTCAGGGCGACGCAGTTTCCCATGTCAGCCAGACGTATTATCTCCCTTTCCGCGGACTGCGAAGCAACGCCGTAGTTTTCGAGGACCTCTTCAGTATATACGCCAAGATCCCCGCTGTATGCCTCTCTGCCTTTCCATTCACCTTCCCTTATCATCGTAACCCCCTTTAGGATCTGTGCCGATCCGTATCTCTCTGCTCTTATCCCTTACCCCCGCTGTCATTTATCAGCAGTTCCATCACCTTATCGTAATTACGAGCCACATGGGGAAAGACGCAGTCCATGCAGCTCTTGATCATCCTGCCGTTCTTCTCTATCATCCTGTAATTTCCCGGACAGTCCTTATCATAAAGCGGGCAGTAGCAGAAAAGGCAGTTTATGTCCTCGGAGCATTTATGACAGGGATAGTATTCGCATTCCCTGTTGGCAAAAAAACGTGATGAATTCTCCATAGCCCGTCTCCTTATCTTCTGTCCGCAAATGCCTTCACTGCCCCGGCTATCTTTTCCGCCATAACCGGTTTTGATGCGTAGTAAAAATGCGGGAATCCCCAGAAACAGGCACCGCTGCCTCCCATGCAGCTCCGGCGCTGCCCTGTGGCCCTCTTAACTGCCACGCAGCGTTCCCCGCAGGACTCACTCTCATAATAGTGGAACTCATGACCTTTTACCCCTTCCGTTCCGGACCAGAAGGGATCCCTGCATTCCTCAAGTTCAAAATAGCCGAATCTCACGGGATGCCCCACAGGATAGCATTTCCCCTTTACGGCACCCACCATATCATATTCTTTTCCCTCTGCATCCTCAAGGCGTTCGTGCAGATACATGAACCCCCCGCATTCCGCGATGACGGGCATCCCGCATTCCACTGCCTCAAGTATGGTGTTCCTTATGGCGGTATTGGCGCTGAGCTCTGCCCCGTGCAGCTCCGGATATCCTCCTCCCAGAAGTATGCCTGCCGTCCCTTCCGGCAGAGCCCTGTCCCGAAGGGGGGAAAATCTCTCTATCCTGAGCCCCGCCTGTTCCAGCAGGCGCAGGTTCTCCCTGTAATAAAAGCAGAAGGCCTCGTCATAAGCCAGGGCCAGCACCGGCCGCTCTTCAGACAGGGGAAGCGCACGGCTCACTCTCCTGTCCGCGGCTTCAAGCTCCGCAGCTCCTTCCATTATATCACGAAGGAGCTCCATATCACAATTCTCTGCCAGCGCATCGGCCACGCAGTCGATACGCCGCAGTACATCCTCCGTTTCCGAAGGCAGCTTAAGCCCCAGATGCCTGCTGTCAAACTCCGCCTCCTTAAGCACCGGAAGGAAGCCGATGACACGCGCATCAAAACCGGAACGCTCCAGTTCCTCCTCCAGGCAGGGGCGGAAACGCTCATAAAAGTTTCCCGTCATCCGGTTCAGTATTATCCCTTTAACAAGCCCGTTACTGTCATCCGAAAGTATGCCCTTTATCACGGAGATGAGCGTCCTTCCCGCGCCCCGGGCATCCACCACGAGCACTATGGGAGTATCCGTAAACTCCGCCAGCTCATAGCAGGAGCCCTCGGTCCGGGAAGGAGACGCGCCGTCGTATAAGCCCATAACTCCCTCGATACAGACACAGCCGCCTTCCGCGGCTGCCACCATTTCCCTTACCTCATCTCTGCCCGAGAAAAAGGTATCCAGATTATCGCTGTCTATCCCCAGCACCTTCTTGTGGAACATTGGATCGATATAATCCGGCCCGCACTTAAATGCGGCGGGCGCCGCCCCGCTCCTTTTCAGATACTGCAGCAGTCCGCAGCAGATCATGGTCTTCCCGCTGCCGCTTTTCGCCGCAGCCAGCATCAGTCTCGGTTTTTTCAAAGTTTCCTTCTTCATAACGTAAACGCCGCGATGGTAACGGGATTTCCGCTGCGTGGTATATGATGCGCTCCCACCCTGCGGATATCGCTCACCGCCAGCTGCACTATCTCCTCATCCTTTATATGCTTTTCCATGATAAAGTCCGTTATCTCTCCCAGGGTCTCAAGGCTTATGGCGTTGATCACCACTCTGATGCCGCTGCCCTTTTCGCTTATGCCCTCAAGGATCTCACTGAGCTTTCCTCCGCTGCCTCCGATAAAAACACAGTCCGGTTTATCGGACTCCTTCAACAGAAGGGATGCATCCCCTTCGATAAGCTTCACGTTCCGGACACCGTGCTTTTTGATATTTTCCCTGATAAGGCCGCAGGCTTCGCTGTCCCTCTCAACGGTGCATACCCGGATGGAGGGATGCAGCAGGGCTGCCTCAATGGATACCGAGCCGGTCCCGCCGCCTATATCCCATAGCAGGTCACCTTCCCTTAGTCCCAGCCTTCTTATGCTCTCGTGCCGTATGCATTCCTTTGTCATGGGAACGCTCCCCCGTATAAAGCTTTCATCCGGCAGCGCATTTATGATAAGCCTCCGTTCCGGCTTCCTGTTCAGCACCAGTATGGTAACGGGACCGTCCGCTTCCGGCATATCCTCAAGCCTGCCCACGAACTCTTCTTCATAGGACAGACATAGCCCCGCAAAGATCTCCGCCCCGGTCCCCTCTTTCAGGAGCTGCTCCTTAAGTCTATACGCATCTTCCCTTCCGGAGAGCAGCACAAAGCTCTTTTCTCTTGTCCTTATCCCTGCTGCCGCAGCCAGTATATCATCTTCACTGTTCCTTCCGTGAAGGCTGCAGATCCATGCATCCTCATAATTCACTCCGAGGGCCGCTGCCAGATACGAGACGGAAGATACTCCCGGAAGGAGCTTTATCTCCGGTGCCTCCTCCCATTCCTTCAGCGCCCGTCCCAGGGCTGCGGCGCCGCTGTAAAAGCCGCTGTCCCCCGAAAAGAGGACCACCGCTTTTTCTATATCATGCCGTTCCTTAAGAAGGGGTATGATATCCGCCGCCAGGTACAGGGGATGCTTCTCCTTCGCCCTTATCCCGTTTATCAGCCTCTTTGCGCCGAAAACGATGTCCGCTCCCGCCACGGCCTCACGCACTTCACAGGTCATCGAAGCTTCGCTTCCCATGCCCATGCCGGCCAGTATGATCTGCTTAAGCTTTTTCTCCTCCGGGCGTTTTCCGGTGAGCAGCGTAAACACTTCCTCCAGCTCTTTCCCCTCTTCCCTGACAGGTCTGCTTATGACGTGCAGCTTCGCTCCGTAAAGCGCCGCCGCCTCCTTCTTTTCCTCAAAGCCTCCCTGAATGCCGCTCTCCTTTGTCACCAGATGCGCGATATCATACTGCTTAAGTATTGCAAGGTTAAGCTCCGTTCCGAAGGGCCCGTTCATGGCGATGATATGCGATGCATCCACGCCGCATTCCGAGCATATAGAAAGGCTCTCCGCAGAGGGCAGCACCCTTACATAGCTGCGCTTCAGCGTCTCCTCCGATACGATCTCACTGTATTCCCGCAGCTCCTTGCTCCCGGTAGTCAGCAGTATGTTCCCCTCAAAAGTATCTGCGGCCGCCGCCCAGTCCCGGAAACTGTCGTAAAGTATCACGCCCTCCTCCCCGGCCTCAATGCTTTTTCTCAGCACCCGTATATATTCCGCCCCGGTCTTCTCCGCTGCCGCGCGGATATTGCGGCTCACCTCCACCGCGTAAGGGTGGGTTGCATCGATGAGTTTCGCCTCTGCCGTAAAGCCCCGGGCCTTAAGAAACGCGCACATCTCTTCCGCATCCATGCGTCCCTCATGGACCTCCCTGCTGGGATCCTCCCTCATCATATCGCTTCCGTATCCCGATGCCACGGAAACTATGTGATGCAGGCCTTCGGCGCATAATCTGTCCGAAAGCAGCCTGCCCTCCGTGGTACCGGAAAAAATGATCAGTCGTTCAGCTGTTTCCATCTTTATCATATCCTCTGGGCGTGACCATCCTGCCCCCGCATTCCCTTGTTCTGGAATTACCGATGAAGACAGTGGTGAACATATCCGCCTCCGTCTCTGCCAGTTCCTTCAGGGTACAGATGCGCTGCTCCGTTCCCTGCCTGCCGATGTTCCTCACATAACCGCAGACCCGCTCTGCTCCTGTCTTCTCCATCAGTATCCCGCAGGCATGCTTAAGATACCCTGCCCTGTTCCTGCTGCCGGGATTGTACAGGACTATGCAGAGATCCGCCTCTGCCGCAGCCTTAAGCCTCTTTTCTATAAGCTCCAACGGGGTGAGCAGGTCGCTTAAGCTGATGACGCAGAAGTCGTGGCCTATGGGCGCGCCTAAAAGCGCCGCTCCGGAAAGAGCCGCCGTCACGCCGGGAACGATCTCTATATCCTCCGCATCAGGAAGCCCTCCGGTCTCCTGACGCATCTCCTCCGCCGTCTCCAGCATCAGGGAAGCCATACCGTATACACCCGCGTCACCGCTGCAGATAAGGGAGACGGTCTTTCCCTCCAGCGCGTATGCAACGCACTGCCTGCATCTCTCCCGCTCCTGTTTCATTCCGTTGGAGAAGAACTCTTTATCCGGATACCTGTCCCGCACCAGCTCGATGTAGGTCTTATAACCCGCTATGACACTGCTTCTTTCCAGCGCATCAGCGGCCTGTCCCGTAAGATACTTTTCCTCACCAGGACCTATGCCCACTACATATATCTTTGCCATTTACACCTTCCTCATAAAGAGCGCAGCCGTTATGCCGGCACCCTTTATCTTGCCCGTGATATCCCTGCCTCCGGGGCCTGCCCCCAGAGCGGCCGCCCTCTGGCATACATTGTCAACCCCGGTCTTTTCCTTTACAAACTCCGAGACTTCAAACTCCCCCTCCGCATCAGACAGCAGCTCCGCATCAAAACAAAGGAGCGGTATCCTGTACTTTGCGCAGAATGCTTTTATTGCCTCTTCATCCTTCTTTATATCTATGGTGCACACCGCATATACGTCACCGGTCTCCACGCCGTTTTCCCTGAGCACGTTCAGTATGAATGCTTCCGCCTCTGCCGGATCCTTACCCTTACGTGCCCCGATCCCCAGCACATATCTTTTCGGCTTCAGCAGCAGGTCATATTCCCGGTCCGTCTCATCCGCGACTATGATATCCACAGGCTCCTGCGGGGGATAGTGCTTAAAGGAAAGTGTGACCGGTTTCCCCTCTATCGCTTTTGCGGATACCTTCCTGATCCCGCTCCGGTTCTCTATGCGCAGTCCCTGCTCCTTTGCATAGACATCCGCGGAAAAAGCTCCGTTCACATCCGTGGAAGTGGTGATAACCGGCACCGCTCCCAGAAGCTCCGCCAGTATCACGGCGATCTTGTTGCCCCCGCCGGCATGCCCCGACATTATAGGTATCACAAAGCGGCCGTTATCATCTATCACTATCACCGGTATATCCGTCAGCTTGTCCCTGCAGATGCCGGCCACTGCCCTTACGGCGATCCCTGCCGCGGATACGAAGATCGCGCAGGCTCCCCTGCTGTCCGCAAGCTCCGCCCATTCCGAAACGCTGCCTCCGAAGCTTATGAAGCCTTCCCCCGCCGCTCCCGTACAGACGTAGGCCTCCGCCGGCTCTATCCCGTGCTTTACTGCTTCTGCGTTCAGTCTCTTTATCAGTTCCATGCCTGGCCTGCTGAAGCAGACCGCCATCTTTCTCATCCTTTTATCCCGTCTTTTCCTTTTCTGTATCCCGTGGTAAAGCCCGGATCGTAGAGCTTCGATCTTTCATAAGAGCTGTGGGTCACAGCCTCCCCAATCAGCACCACCGCGGTCCTGCTTATGCCATGCTCCTCTCCCGTCTCATAAAGTGTCCCCACGGTGCAGAGCAGCTTCTTCTCCTCCGGCCAGGTGGCCTTATAGACAATAGCCGCCGGCGTATCCGCACTGTAGCCCCCCTCCATGAGACGCTCTGATAGGCCCTTAAGCATCCCGGCGCTCAGGTACACGGCCATGGAGGAACCGTGGGCTGCCAGCAGCTCTATGCTCTCCTTTTCCGGCACAGCCGTCCTGCCCTCCATCCTGGTGATGATGAGGGTCTGGCTCACTCCGGGCAGCGTGTATTCCATATCAAGGGCAGCCGCCGCTCCGAAAGCGGCGCTCACTCCCGGACAGGAGCTGTAGGCTATGCCTCTTTCATCAAGTATATCCATCTGCTCCCGCACAGCCCCGTAAAGGCTCTGGTCCCCGGTATGAAGTCTCACCACCCGCAGCCCTTTGCGGTCCGCCTCCGTCATGATCTCCGTCACTTCCTCCAGGGTAAGCTCCGCGCTGTTATGGATCTCCGCTCCCTCCGGTGCATAGGAAAGCAGCCCCGGGTTCACCAGGCTTCCCGCGTATATGACCACATCCGCCTTTTCCAGCAGTCTCATGCCCCTCAGTGTTATCAGGTCCTCAGCCCCGGGGCCGGCTCCAACAAAATCTATCATTTATCCTTCTCCCTTATCCGGCATAAGCGGCTCCGCCATCGCATCTTTCAGGAAGCCTTCAGCTCCGGAGGTGGCCCCCAGCAGACCGTATACGGAGGAGTAGATCATAAGCTCCGCTGCGGTACGGTCTCCGGCCCTTTTCCTGAGATGATATGCTGCCTTTTCCGTCACTGTTTCGAAGCAGGCCTTAAGCATCCCCGCTCCCTTCATGAGCTCACAGGCCTCTTCGGTATTCACACAGTCAAGTATCCTGTTGATGAGGGCGCTGTCCGCTCCGTTTCGTGCGGCTGCTGCCGCCATAAGCTCGGCCCTGCAGTCTGCCTCCGCGGAATGGGTGTTCATTATCCCGCAGGAAAGCTTTATCAGCTTCCCCACATGACCGCATAAGAGCAGCCTTTCATAGCCCAGCCCGCAGACCATGTCTATGGTCTCGCCTATAAAATTGGAGCACTTCACCGCCCGGTCAGGATCGTAGCCGTAGCTGCTCTTCATAAACTCCAGGCCGTAATTTCCCGGAGACACCACCGCGGTCCTGTGCCCTTCTTCCTTAAGCTGTCTGAGCTCCGTCCGTATCGTCTCAAGTATGGCGCGTGTGCTCATCGGCTCTATGATCCCGCTGGTCCCTATTATCGAGATACCGCCCTCTATTCCCAGCCTCGGATTAAAGGTCTTCAGCGCCAGCTCCCGCCGCCCGGCACGGATACCACCACCCTGATATCACCGCAGTAACCGAAGACCTCCGCCGCTTCCCTTACGTTTTCCTCTATCATCCTCCGGGGAACTGAGTTGATGGCGGGACTTCCCGGAGGCTGGTCCAGCCCCGGTCTCGTCACCGTTCCAACGCCTTCTCCCGCCTCTATCTCCACGGCATTCCCGCTGCCGCCGCAGGCATATACTGCCGCATATATGAGGGTTCCAGCTGTCACATCGGGATCGTCTCCGGAATACTTTCTCACGGCGCAGCTCACATGGTCTTCTGAAACGCTAATATCCTCTAGCTCCGCCCTGTATTCTATCCCTGCCGGAGTCATTATGGAGATGCTCTTGCGCCTTCCTCCGCCGAAAAGCATGCAGGCCGCCGCCTTGGCCGCTGCCGCAGCGCAGCTTCCCGTTGTAAAACCGTGCTTCATCTCACTCATACTTCATCCCGCATCATATACAATACGGCATTGACTATAGCTGCAGCCACGTTGCTCCCGCCCTTTCTCCCGCGGTTGACGATGTGCGGGATCCCGCTCTTTATGATGAGCTCCTTGGCCTCCACAACGTTCACGAATCCCACCGGCACGCCTATCACAAAGGCCGGGCTGTAACTTCCGCTCTCATGATGCTCCCACAGCGTGATGAGCGCGGTAGGCGCATTCCCCGACACAAAGACGGTCCTGCGCCCGCTACTCATTGCCTTTTCCATGCTGACCGAGGCTCTGGTCACGCCTCTTTCCTGTGCTTCCCGGGCCACGTCCTCATCCGCCATATGGCAGCTTATGCTCCCGCCGTATCTTGAGAATTCTTTTTTATTTATCCCGCTCAGCGCCATGTTGGTATCCGTCACGATATCGGCGCCTCCGCGTATGAGCTCCTTCAGTTTCCCTATGGCATCTTCCGAAAACACCATGCTCTCCGCATATTCAAGATCCGCGGTGGTATGGATGCAGCGCCTGATAACGGGAGCTGTCTCTCCCGTAAGCCTTATCCCCTTTTCAGCCAGCTCACCGTCTATTATCTCGAAGCTGCGCTTTTCTATCTCAGCCGGTCTCATATATTCCATATGCTAGATCACCTCATCCAGGATCCCCAGAAAACGCAGGTTTTCATCATGCTTCTTCACTCCTATGCGGTAGTACGCATCACCGTCTACGCCCTCTATCTGCCTTATCAGAACCTTCCTTCCGAGCATATCGCCGTACAGGGATCCGGGCCCCCTGAAGCTAAGGTACACCGTGTCGCTGTCATTAACGGCAAAGCCTCTCTTCTTAAGCTCCTCCGTAAGGAATTCCCTTTCGTTTCCTATATATTCCAGGGACTTGCGTACAAAGCTGCCTTCCTTCATCACTCCTGCTGCCGCCTCCATCACATACATGGCCGGCACGGAAAGGTTCCATTCCGGCAGCCGCCTCCTGATATTTCTGATGCTGTCTGCCGAAGAGATAACGTATCCCATGCGTATACCCGGCATGGCAAAGAGCTTTGTAAGGGAGCGTATTATAAAGAGTCCCGGGTATCTCCGTATAAGGCCTGCGGTATCCCTTTTCATCTCCGCCTTCCCGGAAAGAAGATAAAAGCTCTCATCCAGCAGCACGTACCTGCCCATTCCCGCGGCCTTTTCAAGGATCTCAGCCAGCAGCTCCTCCGGCAGGTTTTCTCCCCAGGGATTCCAGGGATCCGAGATGCATAAAAGTCCGCTCTCTTCCACTGCAGCCTTTAGCGCCTCTGCAAGAGCTTCCGGTCCTTCGCAGCTTACCGTCCCTGTATGGCAGTCCTTAAGCTGCCCCAGAGCATGCCTGTATCCGTAAAAGCCCGGCTCCGCAAGCACCACCCTTTCGGGAGCAGCTACTCCCACAGCCGCAGATATAAGCTCGGAGGCGCCGTTCCCCGCAAAGATCTCCGAAACGTCAACCCCTTCAGCCTCTGCCAGTGCTTTCCTGAGCGTCCTCTGCTCCGTATCCGGATATTCCCGAAGATGCTTAAGGCTCTCTTCCAGTGCCTTGCCGATCACCTCCGGTACGGGATAAGGATTTAAGCTTACAGAAAGATCCAGCTCCACAGCTGCGCCGTAGATATCTCCGCCGTGGTTCATCCTATACCTCCTATGATAACGGCAGTTCCCGCCGCCGCAAAGATCAGGACCGCCAGCAGCCCGCTTAAAAACATCAGCGTGTTGGCGTTGCGGATATCCTCCGTCTTTATCTCCCTCCGCGCATCTCCCATGACGCTCTTATGCACCAGCACACCTCCGTAATACGAATCTCCTCCGAGCCTTATCCCCAGCGCCCCGGCGCAGGCGCTCTCTGTCTGGGCGCTGTTGGGACTTTTATGCTTATACCGGTCCCGGAGCCATATCTTCAGCGCCCCGCTCCCGCTGAATCCCCTGTTCACAAGAGATGCCAGTGCCGCCGAAGCTATCATGAGCAGCGCGCTCAGCCTTGAAGGGATCAGATTGAAAAGGTCATCCAGTCTTGCAGCAGCCTTGCCGAAGTATTCGTATCTCTCATTATGATAGCCCACCATGGAATCCATGGTATTCACGGCTTTATACAGCATCCCGGCCACCGGTCCCCCTATAGCGGTATAGATGAGTGGAGCTATGACGCCGTCGGAGGTATTCTCCGCTACTGTCTCCACCGCAGCCCTTATGATGCCTTCCCTGTCAAGCACCGCAGTGTCCCTGCCCACTATCATCGAAAGCTTATAAGCCGCCGCCGCCATGTCCTCCGCAGCCAGGGCGTTATAGACCTCCATGCTCTCCTTATACAGGCATTTTGCCGCCAGGACATAACAGGTCAGCACCGCCTCTGCGGCGATCCCCAGAAATAGGTTCAGCCTGTATGCCCCGAAGAGCACAGCCCCTGTAAGCAGCACTGCAGTGCCCGTCACGAGGATGCTCATGATAAGCCCCCTGAAGACCTGTCCGCCCTTTCCTGCAGAAGGCCCCCGGTTCAGCTTCTTCTCCAGAAAGGCTATGAACGAACCGATAAGCCTCACGGGATGGGGCCAGCCCTGCGGGTCTCCTATCAGGAGATCAAGCAGATACCCGCTCAGTAATGCGGTCAAATGTGCCGTAAGATATACCTTCATCATCCTTCCGAAATCTTATGATGTATCCGTCCAGACAGGGAACGGAATAGTCGTAAAAGTCCCCGCCGAAGATCCCGCTCATCACGGCCATTATATTTCCGCCGTGGCATACGACCAGCGCGTCTCCCTCTGCCTTCGCAAGCGCCTCCCGGAAACCTGCGAGACTGCGCTCTTCAAGGCTCCTCCTGTCTTCCGTGCCCTCGGGGCATTCCATTCCGCGGCTTTCTATCCAACTCCGGAAAAGCCCGTCATGGCAAAGCTCCGCGTAAGTCTTATTCTCAAAGCCTCCGAAATCCGTTTCCTTAAGTTTTTCGATCAGGTTTATCTTCTTCTCACCCGCGATAAGCTCTGCAGTCTGAACGGTACGCTTTAACGGTCCCGCAAATACCGTATATCCTTCCGCCAGCATCCCTGCAAGCGGCTCCCTCATACGGACGGCCCGCTCTCGTTCCTCATACAAAATCTCCTCGTCCGTTCCCGCGCCCACATAGCGCTTTTCCAGATTTCCCTTCGTCATCCCGTGCCGAAGGAGTATGCATACTCTTTCCATAAATCCGCTCCTCATTGTTTCAATATGAGAAGGCTGAGGCCATAGGCCAGACAGGCCCACATCTCGGAACGGGTCACAAAATATCCCGCGGTATCGCCGCTGACACCTCCGAATTCCCTGAGCATCTTTCTTCTGTATAAGGGGGTGTATACCGCAAAGACTGCCGCGATAAAAGGAGCATGCAGCATATCGGCATATATCATAAGCCCGGCTGCCGGGATCATCCAGAGCAGCGAGGCGAAGACGATACCACCGCGGCTTCCCTTTGTCTCCTCTTTGAGCATCCCGTCTTTTCTGGCTTTTTCCGTGCATACCGAGGTCAGCGCGCTCAAAGAGCGGCTTATCACGAACACGGCTCCCAACACACAGGCTTTTCCGCCCTGCGAAACCGTCAGATACATGGCCAGGAACATGACAAGGAAGCTGCTTATCATGCCTGTCACAGCGAAAGCCCCGGTATGGGGATCCTTCAGTATCTCCAGCTTCTTCTCACGCGGGGCGTAAGAAGAGAGCGCGTCACGTGTATCCATGAACCCGTCCAGATGAAATCCCCCGGTCACGAGCACCGGTATGAGCAGAAGGACTACAGCCTGCACCACTGCATCCGCTCCCATAAGCTCCGCAAGCTTAACCGCGCCGTAAAAGAGCAGGCCGATGACAGCCCCAACCCAGGGAAAAAAGATAAGGCTATGGGCCATGTCCTCCTCCGTCCACTTAAAACGGGGCACCGGTATGCGCGAATATAAGGAAAATGATACTGCCATCCAGCGCAGGATCTTCATATTCCACCTGTCCGTTCCTCCATGCATACCCTTTCCTCCGCCAGCTCCGAAAGCCGCCTGTTAAGGGTATGTATGGTCCTGATATAGCAGCGGGTATCCTCATCATAGCTGCTGTCCGTCTCGTCATAGACGGTGCTCACAATGACCAGGTTCGCCACCCCTGCCGCAAGTTTTTTTATATCCTCAAGAAGCCTTTCCGCAAAGGCCTCGATCTCCGCCTCTCCCGGAACGCTCCTCCCCGGTACTTCATACATCTCGTTTCCCACAAGGTTTGATATACATTCCAGCAGCGCCGTACTATCCCCGGGAGCTTCCATCTCCTCCGTCACGGTGTCTATCCCGGTATAGCGCTCGATGGTGATAAAGCCCTTCCCTTCCCTCTGCTTTACATGCTTTTCTATGCGCGCCCTTCCGGCCTCGTCATAGACCTTCATGGTGGCGATGTAGTAAAGCCTTCCGCATGCGAGCTCCGCGGCCCTTTTCTCGGCGTAAAGGGATTTGCCGGAATCCGGTTTTCCGCATACGAACACCACCATCAATGAAACCTCTCATACTTCGTTATATCCGTATCGGCAAAAGCCGTGCCGTTTTCATAAAGTGAAAAGACCATGTCCAGCAGCGGAAAGAGCATCACTGCGCCCGTGCCTTCCCCCAGCGCCATATCTGCATCGATCACGCTCTTAAGCCCCAGCAGTTCCAGTATGCGGGCCGTTCCCTTCTCTTTGCCGCTGTGTGATGGCAGCATGTACTCCCTGCAGCCCGGTACCATCCGCTCAGCGCAGAGGGCCGCCGCGGCGCTGATAAGCCCGTCGATGACCACCGGAAGCTTAAAGAGCATACCGCCGATGAACATTCCCGCGATCCCCGCGATATCAAGTCCGCCCACACAGCAGAGGGCTTCAAAGGCGTATGCGGGATCACTGCCCTGCGAAAGACCGTGGAAAGCCAGAGCCTCCTCTATGACCTTTATCTTGCTTTTCAGCCCTTCATCGGAAAGCCCGGCTCCCCGGCCCGTGACCTCTGCAGGTGCAAGTCCCGTAAGGGCGCATAACAGCGCCGTGCTCGTGGTTGTATTGCCTATCCCCATCTCTCCGGTGGCAATTATGCCATAGCCTTTCTCCCGGCTTTCTTCCGCAATGGCTATGCCTGCGGACAGCGCCTTAAGACACTGCTCCTCTGTCATAGCCCGCTCTCTCAGCAGGTCTGCGGTACCGGCCGCCACCTTTTTATCCAGCACTCCCTCCGGCGTATGAGGGATGTCGATGCCTATGTCCACAGTAAGTATATCAAGGGGCATCCCCTTTGTCATGATGCCCGCACTGCTCCGGCGCTTTCCCATCAGCGCCGCCACTGAAGCGGTAACGCTCCGGTCAGTCTGGGTCACGCCTTCTGCCGTCACTCCGTTATCGGCGCACATTATCACCAGCCGTTTCCTTGAGATGTCAGGATGCGTATCTTCCTTTATTGCGGCAGTCCTGCAGTGCAGCTCCTCAAAATATCCCAGCCCGTCCACAGGCTTTGCCAGGCTGTCCCAGGCCGCCTTCGTCCGCACGTATATCTCCCTGTCGGGACAGGATGCCTTAAGGGAGAGCAGTTCCTCCCTCGTCATCTCTCTATCCCCATGATCCTGTATATGCTGTCCATATCCAGATATTTCCTCACCGTATCCGCCAGCAGATCGTAGCGGCTCTCCTTATATGCGTCCTGATCGATAAGCCCCGAAAGGTCTAAGCTCCTGCCGCTTAAGGCTGCCACAGCCTCCAGCACTCCCTCCGCGATCTCCTTCAGGTCGAAAAAGCCATGAACATAGGTGCCGTAGACATTTTCACTGTGACAGCCGCTGCCTCCTGAAGTAAAAGGCTTAACCCCCGGAGAGATCTCCGTCTGCCCCATATGTATCTCATATCCCCTGACCCTGCGGCCCTCCAGGCACTTAAACAGGCCGCCGCTGTTCTCTACCCTTCCTTCATAGAGGGAACGTACCTTTTCCCCGGTAAGCACCGTCTCGGCTTCAAGCAGCCCCAGTCCCTCTTCGCTTCCACCGTCCTCGACCTTTTCGGGGTCGCTGACCGAGCGTCCCAGCATCTGGTAGCCTCCGCATATTCCGAATACCGGCTTCCCCATGCCCGCCAGCCTTATTATCTCCTCCGCCAGTCCTTTTTCCTTAAGCCACCTGAGATCCGCGATGGTATTCTTCGTGCCGGGCAGTATGATCATGTCGCTGCCCTCCAGATCCTTTACGCTTTCGGTATAGTTTACCGATACCTCCTCAAGCTGGTCAAATACCGAAAAGTCCGTGAAATTGGATATATGGGGCAGATGTATCACTGCCAGGTCCAGTTCCTTCCGCTCATGGACCTCAAAGCGGCCGGACTGGGAATCCTCATCATCCAGGTCCAGCTTTATATAGGGCAGGGTACCCAGCACCTTTATCCCCGTCTTTTCCTCCAGTATCCTTACTCCCCTGTCAAAGAGGGAGCGGTCTCCCCTGAGTTTGTTTACGATGAGCCCGCCTATGCGCCTTCTCTCCTCCTCTTCCAGCAGCTCTACTGTCCCTATGAGCTGTGCGAAAACGCCGCCCCTGTCTATATCCCCCGCCAGTATCACGGGCGCATCCAGGATACGGGCCAGTCCCATATTAACTATATCATCCTCTTTCAGGTTCAGCTCTGCCGGAGAGCCCGCACCCTCAACGACCACGATGTCGACTGTTTCGCAGAGCTCCTCATAGGCCTTCTTTATCACCGGTACCAGTTCCTTCTTCCTGCTGAAATACTCCCTGGCGTTCATATCCCCCCTGGGTATGCCGTTAATGATGACCTGGGAACCGTTCTCTCCCGTGGGCTTCAGCAGTATGGGATTCATGCAGACCCTGGGTTCGATCCCGCAGCACTCTGCCTGCATCACCTGCGCTCTTCCCATCTCCAGCCCTTCCCTGGTAACACAGGAATTGAGGGCCATGTTCTGGGATTTAAAGGGCGCCACCCTGTAGCCGTCCTGTGTAAATATCCTGCAGAGCGCAGCCGCTATCATGCTCTTTCCTACGCCCGACATCGTGCCCTGCACCATTATGACCTTAGTCTTTCCCCCTGCCTTCCCTGAAGGCACAGGCAGTTTTTCATGTATTGAAGTCTTAAACCATGGCGCATCCCCGACCAGCGATATGTCTTTGCCCTCTATGCCGTACAGCCTGCGTATGAAGCCTTCCTCAAACACTTCCTCCGGCGTACCCAGCCTCTGCACGCCCTCTCCGTTCATTGCCACTACCGTATCCGAGATCCGCATCGCCGTCTCCAGCTCATGCAGCGACATTATCACCGCTATACCCTTTTCGCGGGCCAGGCTCTTTATCTGCGTAAGTATATCCACCCTGTACCTGATATCCAGATAAGAAGTGGGTTCATCCAGCACCAGTATCTCCGGCTCCTGGCACACTGCCCTGGCCAGCATCACCCTCTGCCTCTGTCCGTCGCTTATGTTCGTGAACAGCCGTTCCGCTATGTCCAGCGTTCCCGTGGAAGCCATAGCCTCCTCCGTCACGGCCCTGTCTTTTTCTGAAAGTATCCCCAGCCTTCCGGTGTAGGGATACCTTCCCATAGCCACCACTTCTCTGCAGCTCATAAGCTCGGGATTCACTCTTTCCGTAGTGACCATCGAGACGCTCCGTGCCAGTTCGAGCCTGTTCATGCCTTCCCTGTCGCTGCCGTCGACAAAGACCACACCCCCGCGTTTTTTCAGCTGTCCGGTTATGGTCTTTAAGAGCGTGGATTTCCCGCAGCCGTTGGGCCCTATCAGAGTCATGACCCTTCCCGGCTTTACCTCCAGACAGATATCCCTTATCAGGTCCCTGTCGTAACCTATGACCAGTTTATCGGTCTTTATCCCCTTATCGCCCGTCATGACCGCGCCTTCCTCGATATTAACATCCGTATGACCACCGGCACCAGCAGTACAGCCGTCACGGAGCTTATGCTCACCTCCGTTGGCGCGAATACCGTCCTGGCTATACCGTCGCAGAGCACGGTCACACAGGCTCCCAGCAGAAAACAGGCAGGTATCATAACCCGCGGTGAAGTAGTCTTAAACGCGCTCTTCGTCAGATGCGGTATCGCTATCCCCACAAAGGACACCGGGCCCACAAAGGCCGTCACACATGCCGCCAGCATGCTGGATACAAGTATCAGTATGACCCTGAGGGCCGTTACGTTCACGCCCATGTTAGCCGCGTAGTTCTCCCCGAGCCTGTAGGCGCCTATGGGCTTGGACATGAAGAATATCAGCACGGAACACAGCAGTACTATGACAGCCATGGTCGTGACATCCGGCATATCCAGTCCCGAAAGACTTCCCAGGGACCAGTTATGCAGATTGACAATATTGGCGTCGTCCGCAAAGGTCACCACCAGATCCGTGACCGCCGAGCAGATGTAACCCGCCATGATACCGCAGACCACCAGCGCGCTCCTGCTCTTTACCTTAAGCGATACAAGAAGCACAAAGCCCATGACGGTCATGGCTCCGGCAAAAGCAGCCGTGATCAGCATCGCCGATCCGGTCTGAAGCCCTCTTGAAAGTATGAATATCATGGAAAGGGCCACCGCCAGCTTGGCTCCCGAAGAGATGCCCAGCACAAAAGGCCCCACCACCGGGTTTGCGAAAAAGGTCTGGAGCAGATATCCGGAAAGTGCCAGGGCTCCGCCGGTGATCACAGCCCCCAGCATCCTCGGAAGGCGTATGCCCATGATTATGCTGTGGTTCATGCCCTCCGTGATCCTTCCCCCGAGTATATCCATGAGCTCCTTAACGGGAACGGATACCGTGCCCAGCATAAGATCCGCCATGCAGAGTATGACGAGCGCAGTTATCATAAGGCCGAAGGCCGCTATCGCTCTTTTATGCTTCATGATCCGCCCTTCCCTTTCAGCCTGAAGAGATAAACGGTATCGCTGTCTTCATCCTCATATATGTTCCGCAGATCCTCCATGAAATCCGCCATGCCGCTGACCTGCTGGAAAAGATCCCTCTCCGTGCAGTACACCCTTCCGTTCTTTACCGCCTTGAAATCCTTGAACAGGGCGTTCAGCGCTATCAGCTCATCGACCGAAGAAAGCTCTCCTGTTATCGTGCTGTTGTAGATCAGTATATCCGCGTCCACAGCCGCGGCATAAAAATCCTCCATCTGTATGTTCATCGTCGAGAGCATATTGTCGGCTGCCTCATTCCCTCCGCCGGGAACATACTCCCCTCCCGCAAGCTCTATCATGCTCGATATATAGTCGCCCTTTTTCCTCACATTGATCATCCCGGCTGAAGTGACATGAAAGAACGCCACCTTAAGTCCCGTACCGGGCTGTTCCATCAAAGGCGCTATACGTGAAAGCTCCTCCTCATACAGCTCACAGGCCTTCTCCTCATTATCAAAGAGCAGTCCGTAAAACTTTATCCATTCCAGTCTCCCCAGGGGGTGGCTTTCGTAGCTGGAGGTCTCGATCAGCACAGGTATCCCCAGGGCCGCAAGCTTTTCCTTTACCGCAGGCTTATGTTCTATCATGGTATTTTCTATCGCAAGGTCACAGCCCTCGTTCAGCAGAAGCTCGTAATCAGGCGAACTGTATTTCCCGGCGTATAAGATCCTGCCCTCATCAAGGGCTTCTGCGGCCTCCTCTATATACCAGTCCTCCGCCTTAGTCCCCGTAAGGCGAACTCTGTCCAGCCTGTCCGTGGCACAGATAAAATCCATGGCAGAAGTAGACACCAGATAGGTCCTGTCCAGAGGCTTTTTCAGGATGCATACCTCCGCCGGTACATTACGTGGCACGGGGCAGCCCTCGTCCACCAGGAGCAGGTCCCCGTATTTCTTTATATTTACAAGACTTCCGCCCTCAAATTTTTTAATACTGAACTGTTCGGCATATTTAAGCTCCGTTTCCTCCGTAAATACCAGTTCCGAAAACTCCGTTCCGTCAGGATCTCCTTCCTGAACGTCGGCTGCAAAAGACCCGCTGCTTTCAGCCTGCGGTGAGCTGTTCCAGTAAATGGTATATTCTATCTCATGGGGCTTACTCATCGCCACGGTATCCGCCGTGATCTTAAGCGGTGCCTCCGTATCCTTCAGAGGAACGGTAAAGGTGGAAGCCCCCCCTTCGTTCTCATTTTCGTATCTCACACCGTCAACTATCATATAATCATAGTTGGGGCTGTTCCATACAAGAAGGGCAGTGTACTTTCCCTCTTCCTTCGTTACCTTCACCGGCGACAGGATATATGCCTTCCCGGATCCGCCTTCCATCGTGATGTCTATGAGGTATTCCCCATCCCCGCTCTCCTCCGTGAGTACCGGCTCCGGAACGGACTCCTCCTCCGAAAAAGTAACCTCCTGCTTCGCGCAGGAGGTCACCATCATCTGGCCTATACAGAGTATAAGCGTCCAGAAAACTATTCCGTTCTTTTTATTCCGTGATGATTCCAAACAGTTATTTCCTTATACCGCAGGGCTTGCCACCACTACCTTGTGGTCATACCATACTCCCTTGGTCCCGATAAGAGCCAGGTCGAACTCCTCATCCAGATAGGGCACGGGTACATCAAAGCCGTTCACTTCCTCGCTCATCCCGTCAGCATAGGTCACGGTATCAGTGGTGGGCTGAAGCAGTTCAGCCCCATCCTTTGCGGCATCCTCTGCCAGCCCGGGATAGAGATTGACTATATTCTTGGAAGCAAGGCTCACATGTATGAACATCTTTCCGTCATCTACGGTCAGCACACCCATGTCGTTATTTGCCTCGTTGACCTTGAACATGGAGCTGTCGGTGGTAAACTTTACTTCATAGACTCCGTCTGCCGGCAGGGCAGCTTCCGCGACAGTCATCCCACTCTCCGCGATGCAGGCTGCGGTATGGGCCTTGTAAAGCTCCTTTACAGCATCTATCCTTCCGAGACCAGCTATCTGGCAGTCGATGCTCTCAAAGGAGCCATCAGCCTCAAACATGCTCTTCCAGGAATCCTCATCATCACCGGCCATATCGTTGTTGGCGTGGTCACCGGCCACTACCATCAGGGGACGGAGCACCACCTTGCTGTAGCCCGCTTCCTTAACGGCCTCTATCACGTTCTCGCATGCAGTCTCTTCGGGCTAGCCCTCTACGGTGCCCACGAAGACGTTCTCATAGCCCAGCTCCTGCATCTGTGTAGCCATCTGGCTGTAGCTCACCTTTGCGGTATGGGCGGTGCCGTGTCCCATGAAGACAAATGCGGTGCCGTCCTCAGAGGCCTCTTCAATGGAGCCGTATCCTGCTTCGCTTACCGCCTCTGCGGTTATGGCCTCGGCAACAGTCTTCTTGTCTTCATTTATCATAGTGGCATCCGAGCCCACCTCCCCCAGCAGAGGCTCTGCAACGGCTATATTCTCTATCTTCCCCTCATATTCGCTCACAGCCTCCATCAGCTCGTCATACTCTGCGCCGTGCATGAGATGGGTGGGCTGTATCACCAGGTTCTGAACCCCGTTGTCAACGGCGCGCTGAAGGGCCTGGTCAACATTGTCGATCTTCTCCCCGTCCCTGGCCTGCACATGGTTTATGATGATCTGTGCCGTGAATGCCCTTCTGACTGACCAGCCGGGATTGGCTTCCTGTATCGCCTTCTCAACACTGCTGATATCTTTTACGCGGCTGTCATTAAAGGATGTCCCGAAGCTTACCACCAGTATCTCATTCTCTCCTATGCCGTCTTCATTAAGGGGATCGTCCAGTGAAGCGTCTCCCGTATCCCTGCCGAAATAATCGGGGTCTGCATTTTCACCTTCCACCAGCTCCTTCTGGGCATCCGTGAGCGCATCCCAGGCTGCCTTTGCAGCTGCGCACTGCTCATCGGTCTCGTCGGTCCTCTGCTGTACATAGATGGCATCTATCAGTTCTGCCACTGCTGCCGCCTTCTCCTCATCCGAAAGCTCCTCTGTCTCTTCGACCACCTCCGCCTCGCTCTCCGTGGGCTCTGCTTCCTCCGTCGGCGCCTCAGTGGGCGCTGCCTCCGTGGTGGGCATATCCATGGTCTCCTGCGCAGGGGCGCTCTCACCGCAGCCGGCCAGCGTTCCCGCCGCGACCGTTGCTGCCATCAACACTGCCAAAAACTTTTTCTTCATCTTTTTCATCTCCCTGTATGTATTTTTTTCCGTAACGACAGCCCAGGTGCACCGCTCATACAGGAAGACAGACCATAAACAAAAAACCCACCCTGCGGTATCCCTTCGGATCCTTAAAGAGTGAGTTGATCATGCCCGACAAAAGGACAGGATTGTAAATCCCGCCTATGCAGTACGACCAATTACTCGTGGCCCGGGATCTCTCCCTGTACCAGTAAAAGGCAGGTCTCCTGGCTTGTACATCAACACGCAGCCGTAAGCCTTCCCGGTTTTACCCAGTGACTCCGTAACGGAACTACAGCTGCACTCCGCACTCACAGTGACGAGTTCGCACAGGTCTTTCACCTGTTTCCCTTTTAACCCTTGTATCCAAATGGCGATACGCAGGCACCGTTTTACTATCGATATGAAACTTTCAACAATCTATCACACTGCTCCGGCCTTGTCAATCAGTCCGGCATCAGTCTTTTCTTACTGCCCTGCACTATATTATATCAGCAAGTTTACATCCTGCCACGGCTATCAGATCCCCGGGCGCCAGCTCTATCTGGGCTCCCACCCTTCCCGCGCTGACAAAGACCTTTTCGAAGCCTGCGGCAGTCTCATGGATATAGGTCGGGAACGGCTTCTTCATGCCTATGGGCGAGCAGCCCCCGTGGACATATCCCGTCAGGGGCAACAGTTCTTTCTGCTTTATCATGCTTACAGCTTTCTCTCCGGCTGCCTTCGCAGCTTTCTTCAGATCCAGCTCAGCCTCCACGGGAACCACAAACACATAATACGCGCCTGTCTTCCCCTGAGTCACCAGCGTCTTGAACACCTTCTGCGTATCCTCTCCCAGGATGCCCGCGATGTCCTTTCCGCTGAGCGCCGGGTCCGCCTCGTAAGTATGGCTCTCGTAGGAGATCTTCTTCCCGTCGAGAACCCTCATCACATTTGTCTTTTCTTCTTTCTTCATTTATATTCTCCTGCTCAGTACAGTACCGGCAGATCTTCCTTCTTCACCGCATAGGGACTGTCGTAAACCTTTTTCATCGCCTCAAAGGTATTGTATTCCTCTGTCAGGCAGAATTCCTTCGACCAGGTCATATAGGTAGCCCAGCCCACCTTTTCCCTGTGGAGCTCATCCGGATCGGGCAGCACGCCTATCTCTCCCAGCAGGATGATCTTTGGTTCTCCCGCGATCTTCTCCATGTTGAGGTACTCTTCCTTCCTTGCGGTATGCTCATGGGCAGGCGGATAGATGTCTACGGAAACGATGTCCACTTCCGCATCCCCGGGATAGAATTCCGGCTTTCCCGCATTCCACACCCAAATCAGGTTCGTAAGGTGATGAACGGCTGTAAAACGCTCAAACATTATATGCCAGAGCTTCTTTGCCGGTTCCGCGCCCTTTGCGCCCCACCAGAACCAGGTACCGTCCATCTCGTGAAAAGGCCTCCACAGTATGGGGATGCTCTTTTCGCAGAAGGGACGGAGCAGCTCCGCCATATGATCCATATCCGAGACGAGGGCCTCGTACTCGGGGGTGCCGGGCGTTACCGCCTTTTCGGCATCATAATCCGTATTCTCCGTATAAAAAGCCTTCGAACGGCCGCCGAGAGGCGAAAACCAGTGCCAGGTGAAGGTTATCAGTCCCTTCTTTTCAGCCCAGTCCCAGGCGCATTTCAGGGTATCGCGGTTCTCTATGACCTCTGTCATGCAGGGCTCATCCGTATCTTCTTCGTTGATGTTCGGCGAGTAGGAAAGCAGCTCAAAGCCCAGCAGCGCCGGCTCTTTTCCCGTCACTTCCCTGATCTTCTGCAGTTCCTCCATAGGGATAGTCTGTGTATGCTGTCCCGTAACGATACGGTCACCGGCGATCTCTGCCAGGTATTTCAAAACACTTCCGACGCACTCCTGCGCTTCCATATTTACAGGGGTTATCCTTCTATCAGTCATTTCCGTCAACTTCCTTTCTCTGTTCTTTTCCGCTGTTTCCTGTTACGCCCTGTCACAGCTTCCGTCATTTGCCGGGATCCAGGACTTCATTCATGCTTCCCATCCGGTATCCGCGCATATCCAGCGTTACATACATGAACCCCAGCTCTTTGAAGCGTGAATACACTTTCTCACGTATCCCCGCTTCCGCAAGAAGCGGTATATCTTCTGCGGGCACTTCTATCCTGGCGATGTTCCCGTGCATGCGTACCCTTTCTTCCAAAAAGCCGTGCTCTATCAGAAACTGCTCCGCCCGGTCTATCATCTTAAGCTTCTCTTCCGTGATCTCCTCGCCGTAGACAAAGCGCGATGCAAGACAGGCATAAGCCGGTTTATTCCAGGTCGGCAGTCCCATGGCTTTGGATATCATGCGTATATCCTTTTTTGTCAGTCCGGCCTCCCGCAGGGGACTCTTCACCGAAAGCTCCTCCACAGCCTTAAGTCCCGGCCTGTAATCTCCGGTATCGTCCACATTTGACCCCTCGGCGGTCCAGGCGATGCCGTTCTCATCAGCTATCCTTTTTATCTCTTTATAGATGCCGCGCTTGCAGAAATAGCATCTGTCCGGTCTGTTGTTCCTGTACGCTTCTTCCTTAAAAGGATCCGTTTTGCAGAAGATATGCCTTATGCCCCGCTCACTGCAGAATGCCTTTGCCTCCTCCATCTCACGTTCGGGCATCGAAGCATCCGCCCCGGTGACGGCGATCACCCTGTCACCCAGCACCTCATGGGCGACGACCAGCAGGAATGAGGAATCAACGCCGCCCGAAAAGCCGACCGCAAGGGAACCCAGTTCCCTGAGGTACGTTCTCAGCCTTTCAAGCTTATCCTCCTGCTCCCCGTTCAGAAGCTCCATATACTAAGATCCTTCCTTACTCCACATTTTTCAGTGCCACATCCAGCGGTATCTTCTTTATCCTGAAAAGGTCGATAACGGACACAAGCGCATATCCTGCCAGCAGATACACTACCGACAGCACCATTGATGAATTCTTCATGTAGAACTCAAAGTATCCGTCCATCTGCATTATGAACAGCTTAAACACCCATCCCATCAGCGCATATCCGATAAAGACGCTTACTGCCGCAAACAGCACCACCAGCATCGCCGTGGGCAGTATATACAGTGAAGCTATCTCCCCGTTCTCAAAGCCAAGTATCTTGACCATCGATATGGCATGCTCATTTCTTTCGATTATGATCTTTGCCAGCAGATATATCAATGCCGCCGCCAGTACGATAAGAGCGTACTTGAACACATCAATGGCCCCTCCTACGGAATGGAAGAGCTGTGTGGTCACCTTCGTGATATCCTCTGCCGTGATCACCACCGCGATATCCTGCTCATCTATGTCGTTTATCTCCTTGCGGGAGAAGTAACCCGAGAACTCCTCCGGATCCCTGTCAAAAAGGGCATTAAACCGGTCATTCCCCATGAACACGGCGATGCCGCCGTCATAGTCCACCGTCCCCTTTACGCTGAAAGTATAGGATCTGTTCTCGTATTCTTCTTTAAGGGTGATCCTGTCCCCTTCCTTCAGCCCGAACTTCTTGGCAAAGGCGCTTGAAAGATACACCTCTCCCTCGCCGTGATCACCCAGGGAGATATAGCTGCTGTCCTTCGCGATGCCATACACCGTGACTCCCTCATCGCCGCCGCTGCCCATGCCTTCGAACATGACATCCACGTCCTTAGGGTACATGAGATTCTTAGAGCTGAAGCGCTCCGCGCTCTCTTCCGAAGTCTCAATGATATTTCCGTCGCTGTCCTTACTGTCCATCAGCATATACTGATAGTCCGCGAACAGCATGCCCCCCGCCGAATCAGAGTAATTGTTAAGCGAATCCGGCAGACCGAAGGCAAAGCTCATCATCAGCTCGATGAATATGACACCGAATATCAGTATTGCATAATTCGGCAGATTCTGCAACAGTATTCTCAGCCTGAATCGTCTCATAAAAGACCATGCCGGAAGCCTCACCGCCTTTGACCTTTTCTTTCTTCCGAGGTCGTGCCTCAGGAAACGGAGAGGACTCAACTGAAGCTTATTTACGATGACGATGAGATTAACAAAGAACATAAGGAACAGCGGTATCAGCGTGGTCTTCACAAGCGCGGTTTTACTCCATACCGTACCGCAGGCCGGCATACTGTAGCTCTGGTAATACAGGTTCACCGCCACATCCCTGAAGAAGGTGTAACCGAAGATATTTCCCAGCACCGCGCCTGCCAGCGTCACGATAAGAGGCATGGACATATAATGCACCACCAGCTCCGACTTCTTATAACCCGAAGCCCTGAGTGTCCCGATGACTGAAGCCTCCTTGTCTATGGTGTTGCTGATGGTGATGGCGAAAATAAAGGCTATGACGCCTATCAGTATATAGCAGAGTATGCCTGTGGCAGCGGTATCGCTCTCGATATCCCCCGGTGCGAAGTTGCTGGCCTGCCGCAGATACTCCGGAAGATAATCCTTGATCTCGTTATCATATACCAGGCTCTGGGTGATGAGTACCTTCAGAAAGTTTTCGGACATATCCGCCAGCTCAGTCTTGTCGGATGTTTCTTTTTCGTAAATATACGAGTAATTGTAATGGATACGTGAAGAAAGACGGTCAAAGCCCTCCGGCGTTACCATGGCAACATCAAAGCCGAAGGAATCAAACATCAGATCCGTATTTTTCTCATGAAGGGTCAGATAATTCACATAGGAGAGCAGGCCGGACACTTCAAAGCTTTTTCCCCCTATGCTTATGCTGTCGCCGGGCTTTACTCCGAGATTCTCTGCATGCAGACGGTCAATGGCGATCTCGTTTTCGTTTCCGGGCCCGCGGCCTTCCAGGAAGGACGCCCTGTCAATCCCGGCGCCGCTTAAGTATATCCTTACGTTGGCATCGCTTTTACCGTCGTTATCATCGTCTTCCGCTTCTTCCCTGTAGAAGTTTTCATATATCCTTACAGGGACGGGAGTAAAGCCCTCGTCCTCAAGGCTGTACCGGTCCGCGATCTCATCCCACTCTTCATCCACAGCCTCGGTAACGGCCTTGTGTGCCTCTTCATAGGCCTCCGCCTCAGCTTCTTTGAATTCAGCGGAGTTCTTCGCCTCATCCAGGGCTTCATCAAAGCCTTCTTCCAGGGCAGTGTCGATCTGCTCCTGTATCATTTCTTCATCAGTTATGCCATAGGCCGCGCACTGCTGACGCACGGCATCCTCTATGGCGGCGGTCACCTGCTTCTCAAGCTCCTCTTCCACAGCCTCAGCCACTTCCTTATCGGCCTCTTCCGTTCCTTTGTCAATGAAATACTGGCGTACATACGCCATTTTTCCTGAAGCGATATCCTCAAGGAGTTCCGGCTCCGCTTCTTCGGAAAGCTCAAAGCAGCCGTCTTCAAGATCCAGCTCATCGCGGTTTGCGTAAACCGCAGCCAGCATGCTGTCATGCCCTACATACATGCCGGAGATCACTCCGATCATTACTATCATAAAAACAATGATCACCAGATATTTATGCCAGTCCGCAGCCAATTCTCTCGGGAGGCGTCTTATCAGCGGGTTCTTCATGTCAGCCTCCTACCACTCCAGCTCCGAAGCCGGTGTCTTTGTTTCATTCAGGTCGTTGTGACGGACAACTCCGTCCCTGAGCCTTATTACATGATCCGCCATGAAACGTATCGCCTCATTGTGGGTGACCATTATTATGGTGTTCCCGTACTTTCTGTTGCAGTCCTCGATAAGGGCGAGTATCTCCTTGGAGGTCTTGTAATCCAGGGCGCCTGTGGGCTCGTCGCACATCAGTATATCCGGATTCTTTACCACGGCCCTGCCGATGGAGACTCTCTGCTGCTGGCCGCCGGAAAGCTGGTTGGGATATTTGTACTTGTGCTCCTGCAGGCCCAGTGTGTTTATAACCTCTTCCACATCAAGCGGGTTGTCCGCCAGATAGGCGCCCACCTCGATGTTCTCCTTAACATTCAGATTGGGGATCAGGTTGTACATCTGGAAAACGTAGCCCAGATGCTTGCGCCGGTACAGTGTCAGCTGTTTCTCGCTCATGTCCTCCAGCCTGTCGCCGCCTATGCTGACGTAGCCGGAATCAGGCGTGTCGATGCCGCCTATGATATTCAGCAGCGTGGACTTGCCCGAACCGGAAGGTCCCAGCAGCACGCAGAACTCTCCCTTTGCCACAGTGAAGCTCATGCCCCTCAGGACATCCTGCTTCGCTTCTCCGGTCCCGAAGCTCTTTTTTAAGTTGTTGATCTCAAGTAATGTATCGCTCATGTTTTCTCCGCCTTCCTGATTAGCTTACGCTAACCGCTGCATATTATAGTTAGTTTAAGCTAACCCGTCAAGCCTTTTTTCCCCGTATGCCCATTTCCGCTTATCATTTCACCAGGCAGTCCGCGCCGCGCTTTGCCATTATATCATATCTGCGGAAATTCGAGGGGATTTTTTATCCCGGCACAAGGGCATGAAGGCCTTGCCTGGCGGGGCAGTAATTTACCTCTTCTTATGCCTCTTCTTATAATCCTCCCGTATCGGGGCGAAGGAAGCCTCCATCATCATCGCCCTTTCCTCCCTGCTGCGGGATCTCCTGAAGGCCGATACCGTCTCGGAAAGCGCCTGATAGTGCAGGAGCGTGCCCGCGCTGTCGCATTCATAATCGAGCGCCCTGTCCGCGCTTATTCCGAACCTGCCTGCCACCTCTATCGCATCGATATTGGCTCCAAGGAACAGGAACTCCCAGCCGTACTTCTCCTTTTCCTTCTCTACCATCTTTTTGACCATTTTATAGTCATAGATATGGCTGGAATTCTCCATACCGTCCGTAGTGATGATGAACAGGGTCTTCTCCGGCCTGTCCTCTTCCCTTGGTTACTCTGTTTCGCAGCTCCGAAAAACCTTTCGCCGTATTCCTCCCGTCGTCTGTCTTCAACGTAATTCCGGTCGATATACTCTTCCAATCCCGGAAAGATCCTCTGTCCCAGGGACTTCGCCTTATCATCAAAGACCACAAGGAAGATCTCCATCTCATTATCCAGAAGGAACGCATTGATCTCATCCACGGCGATACGCATACCCTCTTCCTTCGGATATCCAAACCCGCCGGTAGCTATCAGCGGAAAGGCCACGGAGCTGATCCCTTTCTCCTTTGCAAGCTGCAGGCTCTTCCTGTAACAGGATCGCAGCTTCTCCTCTTCCCCCTCGCTGCCGCCCATGTATAAAGGGCTCACCGCATGGATGATATACTTTGCCTGCAGTCCGAAGCCCGGAGTGATGAAAACCTCCCCCTCCGGAACTGCACCGATCTTTTCCCTCCTGTAAGCCAGAAGCTCATCGTAGCCAGCCGCTGTATAAACGGCAATGTCGCATCCGCTCCCTGCCTCAGGCCGCTCATTCGCCGTATTCACAATGGCTTCCGTATGCATTTTTGTTATATCATTCCTAACGATCTTAAACGCCACAGCACCTGCCTCCCTTGTTCTGTACATCTTATTATCACGCGTCAATCAACTTCTCCCCAAATGTGTCATAAATAACACGTTCTGACGAGAAGTTACCACATTATTATCATTGGTCTTTCTTCCGTATTTTTCTGGTAAATGTGCATCCCGTATGCTTATAATTTGAACATCCGTAGAACTCTCCGTATGGTCCGTTTTTCTTTTCAAGCGAACCGCCACACAACGGGCAGGTAAAAGCTTCCTTCTTCATTTCAGGAGCATACTGCTTTTCCATTTCAGATACAAATTCCGATTCATTTCCATTTACAACCACCAGGTATGATCTGATCCTTGCACGCGTAAGTGCAACATAGAACAAACGCCTTTCCTCCGCATACGGATAATCCTCCCTGCATTCCAGAAGACGGTCAACCAGGGGATCATTCTGTATCTTGCTGGGGAATCCCATCCCCCTGTCCTTATTGTTGATAATAAAGACATAATCCGCCTGCAATCCCTTCGATCTGTGAGCAGTTAAAAATTCCATCTTAAGATCTTTTCTGTCATTCAGGATAACCCTTGCCGCCTGGGTGACAGTATCATATCTGCATTCCAGTTCAGGGCAGTCACTCAATAATCTGCTGTCAAAAGTATATCTTCCAACAAAGAAAACAGTGCTGTTCTTAGGAAACTCTCTAAGTCTGTTAAGCATAAACCTGACAGCCAGTTCTTCTGTATAACCCTTAACTTCACCCATTGCAAAGCCGGTACTACTCTTGATCCCCTTGATTTCTTTCCTGATCTGGGAGGGATTCCGCATGATAAAGCCACCGCTTATCCGGATCAAACTATCCGTAAATCTGTATGTAGTTTCTATTTTACTGTATTCTGTAGCCCCCCAATACTTAGCAAAATTAATGATATAGTCCATATCACTTCCGGCAAAGCGATATATACTCTGCCAGTCATCACCAACACAGAATAGTTTATAATCCGATGACTGACGTAATGCTTTCAACAGACAAAACCGCGATTTCGAGATATCCTGATATTCGTCCACTATCACATACTTATAGGGATTAACATATTTTCCTTCATTGATAATATGTGTAGCCTTATTGATCATATCATTAAAATCGATCTCACCATTATGGTCAAGTAATGATACATATGCATAATATACAGGTGCTATAAGATCCACAAGGGATGAGCCCCCCATCCTATGATCTTTAAGGCAGAAATTTTTAAGCTCTTTGATATCGAGCTCATTG
This sequence comes from Lachnospiraceae bacterium, assembly GCA_017518185.1. Taxonomy (GTDB): domain Bacteria; phylum Bacillota; class Clostridia; order Lachnospirales; family Lachnospiraceae; genus NK4A136. The sequence goes on along the minus strand of JAFWWB010000072.1, from coordinate 7,243 downwards.
CTTTTCATCAGAGAAATTACTGTAGCTATCAATTCAGCTATACCAGTCAGCAGATCCTTTGAATTATTCTTAGATACTTTTGCCCATATTTCTTTTGCTGAAAGAGGCTTAAACACTACATTAAGCTTCCTTAATTTTTCCTCCAAGGATGATAGAAGTACGCCTTTAGATCTCTCATATGAATAGCATTCTATCAGTACAGTATTATTAGCCTTATGCAGTTCTCTTTTCCATCGCATCCCTTCCTGGTATTCTTCCGCAGGAGTTTTTCCATCACGCGATCTGAAATAAGCCGGAACCTCACCCTTTTCATTTATGCCAAAGAATTCAATATAGTATCCATATTCCGGCAGATAAAAGTCCGGGTAATACTGAGCTCTGTCACCAGTCCTGGTTTCCGTCTGATATTCCCTTTCATACTCATAAGAGATACCGTTGCTAAACAGGAAATTTGCTATGTCCATCTCTCCGTAACTCTTGACTTTATCGCCTTTAAGAGTCACCGGTGGATTCATCCGCAGATAATCATCATATTCTGCCCCGCTTCTGAAATCAAACTCAGATTTTGCATATTTGTAGTTGAATAATAAATAACGGCAAAGAAGCCCAAGATACTCCGGCTTGTTTATACACTCAGATAGTTGTTCACGAACAAAGCGCGGCAATTGGATCTTCGTTATCTTTGGTGTTATGCCTTCAACAGAATTTATTATATTCATTCCAAGCTTATGAAATGTGGAAGCCTCAATTTCTTCACCAGCTTCTTTAACGATCCTTTCACGCATTTCAGAAGCCGAAGCATTTGTAAACGAAAGAACAAGAATGTCTTTTGCCTCACATGCTCCGCTTTTTAACAGATACTTTACTTTTCCTACAATGGTAGTTGTTTTCCCTGTCCCTGCCCCGGCAATGATCAGATGATTTGATGAATCCTTAATAATGCATCTGATCTGCTGATCGTCCAGCTGCCGGCCTTCAACCCTGCCAATAAGCTTGCGCACATTTTCTTCAAATACAGCTGCCACTTCATCATTATGCTGCGAAATACGAAAGGGAAGCCCATCTCTCAGAGCCTGTAAAAGTTTCTTTCTTGTATTTAACTGCGAAGAGCAGAAAACTTTCCCGACGCCTACCGCCTTTATCTTTTTATCAAAATCCGAACAGCGTGATCTTACTTCATCATCAAAAGACGGATCTATAAATTCAGTCATTGAAATAAAAAGCTGTTCAACAGAAGTACAATACGAATCTATGGTATCGCATAGATCCTCCGCTTCTGTCTTATCATGCTCTATTCTATTTATCAGATTTTTGATAATTCCCATATTTATCATGTCTCTTTTTACCAATTGTACCTGATCAGAGCGGGAAATACATCCACTGGACAAAAAAAACTTTTGGGGATACTATATGGTACTGATGAAACAGCTGTCATTCCTCCCTGAAGAGAATATCGACACACGTCCGCCGCTGTCGGTCAACTGGAACCTGTGGCACGGATGCACCAGGGCGAGCGCAGGATGCCTGCACTGCTATATGTACCGGCGGGACGAGTCCGTGGGCAGGGATCCTTCCGTCGTACAGAAGACTGACAGCTTCGATCTTCCCGTACGGATCCTGAAGTCCGGAAAGAACAAAGGCATGTATAAGATCCCTTCCGGCTCACATATATGGACCTGTTTTTCCTCCGATTTTTTTCATAGCGATGCGGATGAATGGCGCGCAGATGCCTGGGATATGATGCACGAGCGTTCAGACTGCAGCTTCTTCATGATCACGAAAAGGCCGGAACGCATCGCGGATCATCTTCCCGGCAGCTGGGGCAAAGACTGGGAACATATCACCATAGCAGTCACCTGCGAAAACCAGGATATGGCCGACAAGAGGCTTCCCGTATATCTGTCACTGCCGCTCTTTCATCATTCCGTAATGATAGAGCCTATGCTTAGTGCCGTAGACCTGGGACCGTATATTGAAAACTACCGCTTACCGGACGGTTCTCCCGTCATCAGACATGTATCCGTAGGCGGCGAATCCGGAGCAGATGCCAGGATATGTGACTATTCCTGGGTAGAGAATGTCCACGCGCAGTGCATCGAAAACGGCATAAGCTTTTATTACCACCAGACCGGAGCTAAACTCTTAAAAGACGGAAAACTCTACAATATCCCAAGGCGGATACAGCATTCGCAGGCGCACCGCGCAGGCCTGGACACTTAAGCACGGATCACAGTCTTATTCAACCGGTTCCCGATCCTGCACTCTCTTACCGAAAAAGCTCCACCCCATGTACCATATGGGATGGAGCCTTTTTCAGCTTTGTCTGGAACCGGGATCAAACCGTGCAGTTATCAGTTCTGTCTGCCTTATTTCCCGTTTACCAGTTCAGCGCCGCCTGCCTCAAGCTTAAAGCCGTTCGTCTTGAACTCCCAAGCGCCGCTTTCCGATGATACCGTCACATTCTCAAGGGTAAGGTTGCCGGTAATCCATCCGGGAGCAAGGCTTTCACCAGATAAACGGGATCACCTTATACTTTATCCTTTTCTTGTACTCCGTATATCCATCCAGTCCGTTCTCCAACACCTGCTCCTCGTTCTGTATTCTCTTTGCAATGATCGGAATATACAACAGCATGATCACAAAAGAGAACACTGATCCCAGCACCAGAGGCATAGAGAGAAAGAGCAGGAATGTGGTCATATACATAGGATGCCGTACGATCCCATACAGCCCCGTATCGATCACCTTCTGATCCTCCTGCACCTCAACCGTCCGTGAAAGATATGCATTTTCACGGAGAACCTCGGCATAAAGAGCATAGCCTGCAAGGAACACTGCTGCTGCGGTATATGGCACCCACACCGGCAGTACGATCCATCCGAAACGAAAATTTAATCCGGCAAGGATAAACGCTGCCAGAAACATCAGCCCGCTCAGGATGATCACCGTCTTTTGTTCATCCTGTTCCTCTTTCACATTAAGTCTTTTCCTTAACAGATCCGGACTTTTCTTCATCATAATGAGACCGCCGATGAACATAGGGATAAACAGGATGCCGATCAACAGCCACCCTTGCCAAAACCCGAGAGTTCCGGCCGGAATGAAGATCAGTCCCCCTATGAGCAATAAACCTGACAGAAATTTTGCGATCCCCTGAACAAACAGTTTTGAATCCACTATTTTCCTCCCTCTTCCTCCGCCGGTACCGCCTACTCTTCCCCCAGCACCTTCTCTCCGGCCGCCATGATCCTGTCATCAAGAACAGCAAATACCACCTTTATCCCGCAGCCCGGGTTCTCTTCAAAGAACTCCCTGCAGGCCTGTATCGCTGCGCTCCAGGCGCCTTCAAGCGGGTATCCGAATATACCGGCAGATATCAGGGGAAATCCTATGGAATGGCATTCGTTCTCATATGCCAGTTCCAGAGACCGTTTATATGCACCCTTAAGAAGCGCCTCTTCGCCATTCCCTCCGCCATTCCAGACAGGGCCTACTGCATGAACGATATACTTTGCCTTCAGATCAAATCCCGGCGTTATGACCGCTGATCCGGTATCACAATGCCCTATCGCATCGCATGCCGCCTGCAGCTTATCATGTCCCGCAGCCCTGAAGATGGCTCCGCAGACACCGCTGCCGGCCCATAATCCTTCATTCGCCGCATTAACGACCACATCCGTATCAAGATCCGTAATACTTGCCTTTAGTATGGAAATTAAACTCTCTTCTTTCACCGGTTCCTCCTCCTCATCTTTTTCTGTCGTAAATCCTTCTCATCTCAGAATGCAGAACTTCCAGCAGTATTATGGACATTAATTATCTCCTCATTCCTACTATTTAGCACGCATCCTATCAGCCAATCTACACAAAGCGATTATTTCCGCTTCACTCAAGCCTCTAGTGTCTATAATGCTTCTATCTCCAGTTATTCCAAGAATATAATCAGAAGAGACTCCAAATGTTCTAGCTGTTTTCACAACCATACCAAGAGATGGTTGCCGTTCTCTCACCTCATAGAATGATATAATACTGTTTCTTACACCAAGGAGATTGCCCAGTTTTCTTTGTGTATATCCTTTTTCTACCCGTAACCGCTTTAATCGTTCTCCAATCCCTATCATAGTTATACCTTTCTGAAAAGATTCTAGCAAAACGGCAAATATATTATACCATATTGAAGAGTAAAGCTTCACCCCTAATTGGGGTATTTTAAGAGTGTCCATAATAACTGTACAAATCTCCAAGTCTCGTCTTGGCATTTTTCACCAAAACAAACGTTCCTCTTATCCAATCATTGATATCAACTGCAAATTCATACATCAGCATCTATTCTTCCCCCACCAATCCTGTAGACTCCATACTAATCATGATTAGTCTGCCCAGCTAGTCTCTACCCTTTCCTCACACTCAGTACCGCTCCCCAATCAAAAAACTGCTGCCAGAGAACCTCATTCCCTGTCAGCAGCTATCCACGGTATGCTTCCCTACGCTATCCTGATGATCTGTTCGTACAACAGGAGCTCTTCGGCGTTGATGTTCCTGTTGTCGTGGTAATGGCCGAAGAACCACTTCTTGAACTTCGTTGTCTGCCGGATCTCTTCCAGATACTGTGTCAGCGGATCGGGTTTATAGAAACCGCCGCCCAGAAGTGCCTGTGTACTTGAGGCGCAGCAGTGCGTCACGATAAAATCGACCTCATTGCCATGTCCGGCGAGATTTCTGCGGCCTTCCTCCATCTCCTCCTCTGTCGGTAGCTCCTGCTTCCACCAGCTGATATGATCGATCCGGTATGGAAGGAACCCCCGGTTCAGTTCCTTTCGTTTTCTTCTGAAGTCGGGATCGTCCGGCTCCAGTATACCGCCGTCGATATCGTGGCTTGTGGCTCCGCCAAAGGTAAAAAAGCTCCGTCCCTCTATTTCATATATCTGGCCGCGCATCAGATGGATGACAGAAGGCCGGATCTTATGCACCTTGCCGCCCTTCCATTCCTCTACCGGATACGAATACAGCCTGTCGAAGTTTTCATGATTGCCGTCAACAAACAGGGTCGTAAAGGATCTGCTGTCAAGCCGGTCCATAAGCGCGGTCTCTTCCCTGCTTTCCTCATCCTTATTCCATACGCCTCCGAAATCCCCGCAGATGATGACATGATCCTCTTTGGTCATTTCCTTCTGCTCGGGAAAGATCTTTACGTTGAATCTTTCATAATTCTGGTGACAGTCACCCGTAATATATATCATTTCTTCTCCCCGGGCGATGAATTCATCATATTCATTGTAGCCTTATACTGCATACTGTCGGTATCAATCCCCGCCTGTTTCAACATATATATCCCACCTTTACTATTGATAGGCATCCCTGTCGTTTTCCCTCATAATGTCGTGACATTTCAAAGTCTACTCAAAGTCTACTTTCAAAGTATATTTATGACGTGTTTATAATTTCCAGATAGCAACACATGATTAGTTTCCCGCTACTGGGGATTTGATCTGAAATCCCATGTCTACGCCTCTTGTATCGTCTCGGTATAAGAAACTAATTACATGTTGCCACACCCGGCCACTGTATCAGCCGGTCTTGCGCCTCCGCACTCATAGCAGAATTTTCCTTTGTTCACGGTCCCGCATAAAGGACAGGTCCATTCGGAAACACCGCTGACTGCAGGCTTTTCCCCGGGATCCGGCTTGGGAGCTTCAGTGGGATTCCCCATATTGCCCATATTCATCATCATTCCCGGAAAATTCATCATTCCCGCATTGGGCGGCATGCATGTCATATATGACTGCGCTCCGACGGATATATATACATCATGTTCGGGCATGGTAAAGGATATAGTGATAACGCTTCCATACTCCACTTTAAGATCCGGCGCATCCACTGTCACCTGGTAGCTAGTATCGGAAGCGACTGCCCAATAGATCGCCTCCACATGTTCGCCGGGCTTATAAAATACACGGTTATCTTTATACTTTAAGCTCATGGACGCGGGCGAGACCATAAATGTACCCTCGGGCTTTTTAATGACCGTATCAAAATTCACATGATCCCAGCCGAAGTCCGTCCGCGTTGCGGTAAGCACCTTCAGAAGATCTTTATACACCTGTTCCGAATCCTCGGTAAGATTCTTTGTGAAGATCTCTGTTTTTGCGCTTATCCCGCTGTTTTCAAGTTCGGCACTAAAAGCCCCGTCCAGGCCGGCGAAGAAGGACTTCATGACCGACTCACCTTCCGGCCGGCTTTTCAGGCACTTTTCCAGGATTGCGGAACAGTTGCTTTTAATATATTCGCTGACTTCCCCCTCATCCGCATAACGGCTTTTATCGTATCCCGAGACCTCACATTTACCCGCAAAACGCGCCTCAAGGTCAACATCCATGACCTGATCGCCGAATTTACGGTATTCCCTGAACAGCACCGGCTTCGGTGTCCCGAATTTTACCTCAAACATATGCGCCTCCTTCCTTCCATGCATCCCAGCCCATAAAATCATCACTCATATTGACGATAGTTTTATTGCTGACCAGATTACCGGCCTCCCAGTTTTCGCCATCAAGCCTGATAAGGGCATACTCTTTGTATTCGTCTTCCCCGGGGATCCTGTCAGGAGAATGGAACAGAACGATATATGCAGTATGCCATACAAGGCGTGCTGTAGTGCTGGAGAGGATTTCCCCTCCCGCAAAACAAAAACGGCCAGGATGTTATAAGCCAACAGGATAGTCATTTTTACATTGTTTTGTCAAGTTTTTTCGGCTTATCGGCGCGCATTTCCTCAGCATTTCGCCAGATATTTTTCGGCAGAAGTATCCGTGCCCCCTCCTTTTTAAACGCATAAATGGTTTTCATAACGGAAAAAAATTTAAATCTTATTTGGTTAATTGCAACTAAAATTAACAAAAATCAGATAAAAATGTAAAATACGGTTGATAGACTTTCCGGATTTTCAATATATAATAAATGTAAAAAATAGTTGCAATTGTATGAAATGTCGTATTATTATGGAAGGTGTGAAAATAATGAAATCTGATACAAATGAAAGAAGACATTATATTGATAACATCCGTTGGATCACCGTGACTATAGTGGTCATCTACCATGTCATCTATATTTATAACGCAGAAGGAATAGGTGGCGGCTACAAGCAGATATCAAATATGGACTTCCAATGGTTTGATAGTTTTTTATATCTTGTTTATCCATGGTTTATGCCAATCCTGTTTCTTGTAGCAGGAATAAGCTCAAG
>JAFWWB010000071.1 GCA_017518185.1 Lachnospiraceae bacterium | reverse complement strand
GGCGTCGTATGCGCGGAGGAACCAGTCGCCGTCCCATGCGGATTCCATGATGTTCTTCTTCATCTTATCGATCTCGTCCTGTGCAGCCTTTGCCTCATCGTCCCTGCCGAGGTGCTTAAGGATAGCCACATAGTTGGGACCGGTGTAGGTAAAGAGCGTAGCAACCATGACGGACTCTGCGACCTTGGAATAACCGCCCTCTGCTGCGAACTTCGGGTTGGTGTAGGTCTGGAAGCTCTCACCCGGCGTATCGGAATAGCAGGAAAGGTTGATGCAGTCGTTCCAGTCCGCACGCATTGCCAGAGGCAGGCCGTGAGGTCCGAGGTTCTTTACGATATGATAGAAGGAAACCTTGAGGTGCTCCAGCATGGGCTGTGCTACGGACATATCGTTGTCATAAGGCACCATCTCGTCCAGTATGGACCAGTCGCCGGTCTCCTTGATATATGCGGAAACGGAAAGGATGAGCCACAGAGGATCATCGGAGAAATCACCGCCGATGTCAGCATTGCCCTTCTTGGTAAGAGGCTGGTACTGGTGATAGCAGCCGCCGTCCGGGAACTGGGTGGAGGCGATATCGATGATACGCTCCTTTGCCCTGTCGGGGATCTGGTGAACGAAGCCCAGAACGTCCTGGTTGGAATCGCGGAAGCCCATACCTCTGCCGATACCGGATTCAAAATAGGAAGCGGAACGGGAAAGGTTGAAGGTGACCATGCACTGGTACTGGTTCCATATGTTGACCATGCGGTTGACCTTGTCATCGGGAGTATCCACGGAAAGGATACCCAGGAGCTTATCCCAGTATGCACGGAGCTCCTTCATGCCGTCTGCGAACTTCTCAGGAGTGTCGTACTTCGCGATCATCTCCTTAGCCTTGACCTTGTTGATGGTCTTGCCGTCCGCCTCGAACTTCTGGTCAACAGGCATCTCGACATAACCGAGCACGAACACCAGGGTCTTGCTCTCACCTGGCTTCAGGGTGATCTTCTTGTAATGTGAAGCGATGGGTGCCCAGCCATCCGCAAAGGAATCGGTGGCCTTGCCTGCCAGCACGGCCTCGGGATTGTTGAAGCCGTTGTAAAGGCCGATGAAGGAATCCCTGTCGGTATCGTAGCCGTCTATGGAATCGTTCACGGAATAGAATGCATAGTGATCGCGGCGGTCCCTGTACTCGGTCTTGTGATAGATCACGGAGCCCTCCACCTCAACGCGGCCGGTGGAGAAGTTGCGCTGGAAGTTGTTGGAGTCGTCCTGCGCATCCCAGAGGCACCACTCTGCGAATGAGAAAAGGGAGAAGGTCTTCTCAGCGGAGCCTTCGTTGGTGAGCACCAGCTGCTGTACCTCTCCGTCATAATCCTGGGGAACGAAGAAGGTAACCTGAGCCTTCAGGCCGTCCTTCTTACCCTTGATGATGGTATAGCCCATACCGTGACGGCACTCGTACTCGTCTAGCTCGGTCTTTACGGGAGACCAGCCCGGATTCCAGATGGTGCCGTTATCATTGATATAAAAATACCTGCCGCCCATATCTATGGGCACATTGTTGTAACGGTAGCGCGTTATCCTGCGGAGACGCGCATCCTTGTAAAATGAGTAACCTCCTGCAGTGTTGGAGATCAGTGAAAAGAACCCCTGTGTTCCCAGATAATTGATCCACGGATAGGGTGTCCTGGGCGTGGTGATGACATACTCTCTGTTGGCATCATCGAAATTACCAAACTTCATGCTCGCTTCTCCTTTTTACATATAGTTTTTTGCTTTTCCGGCTCCGCTTTTCCCCGGAGCCCACTTCAATGTATTATACAAAAAAAGTGATATATTAACAAGATGATTTGTTAAAAATTCAGAAAAACCCACCGGATTCCGGTGGGTTTAATCATTTTCCTCTTCTTACCGCAAAGCTTAAGGCTTGATGTCCGAAAGGTCTGTTACCCCGAGGGCTTCAAGTCTTTTCTCCAGCACCTTGATCTTATAGTCAAGAACGCTGTTTTCTTCTTTGCTGGCAGCCTTGACGGTATACAGATCCGAAAGGAACTCCAACAACATATCTCTCTTTTCTTCAACTGTCATCTGTATTCCCTCCTTCCCTATTACACTATACTACAAAACTATTGTACCAAAAAAGGATTTTCGAATCAAGCCTTACTTACTGCATCGGAGGCTGCTGTCCGTTATTTACGGGAGGAGCCTGGAACTGCTGCACAGGCTGCGTAAACTGCTGGGGCTGTGCCTGGGGCTGTGCTGCCTGTGCTGCTCCGGGATAGAAGAACTTATCCACGAAACCACCCACAAAGGGAAGCCTGATCTTTCCGTTCTTCGCAACGTTCAGAAGGGTCACTGCAAAGAAAATGAAGAATCCCAGTCCGAGGAAGGTGGTAAGGTAGCCGAAGATATCCAGCTTGCCGGTCATAAGATCATAGGTCTCGTAATAATCCTCGCGGAAGAAAGCCCAGAACCAGTTCCAGAAACGGTCAAGATAGCCGACTGCCGACATTGCGATATCGAATATCGCCTCAAACAGTACCCACTGGCATATGTTCGACTTCGCCTCATTGGGGATTTCGAAAACAAAGATTGCCAGCAGCAGGACCACTGCTCCGAACCCAAGCCCGCCGTAGTGGATGCAGGCTATAGCCAGCACCGACAGGAGTATCGGATTAACCTTAAGCTCTTTCATCATTCACCTCTTTCCGCCGCAGCATGCGGCTTAATTATTCTCCGGCCGCACTCCGCAGCCGCCTATCATTATAGTATAGAAAGATGTTATGGTCAACCATGATCCTGCATATCCGCTTCCTCCAGGACCCCCCCGCTTATCATGACCACTTCTTCGGGATCCACCTCCAGATCCTTCATTTCAGAATAATAATCCGTAACAGATGCATAATAACCGCTGCTCTTTGCAGGCGGATCGGGGAAAAAGCACAGCGCTGTCTCACGGTTTTTGCTTGAATTCTTTATAAGCCTTATCTGCCGGTTATTCCCATATTTTTTCACGGCATTCTCTATCGCAGGTGCAAAAGCCATCGCAAGAGACAGATTGCTCTCTCCCCAGAAGCCCGTGATATAAAGATTCTCTCCGAGCTTCTCGATAAAGACCAGGCTCTTGAGCTTCCCTTCATTATAATAGACCCTGGAAAGCTCCTGATCGGCCATATCCGCTGCCGTCACCGGATCATATAAAAACGCTTTTCCGTCAAGCCCTTCAAGCTCCCTGTAAAACTCTTCCCGCGTATCTCCTCTTAAGCCTCCAAGAGGCAGGCTCAGTTTTTTCCCTTCCCCGACTCCGTCGATATAGCTTCCGTCAAGCTCTCCGAGCTCTGCTGCCCATTCCCCGGGAAGCTCCTTATCCTTCTTAAAGCCATAGTCCGAAAGGAAGGCGCTCTCATAGAGGCAGACATCCTTCCTCCCGAACTCCCTGTTCACATACATGTTCAGTCTTTCGTGGCCGGAATCATGGGCGGCCCTGAAGGCTATCGCCATGAGCACGCTCCCCACCTTCTGCATGCGGTATTTTCCTCGCACGCATATCCACTCCACCGTGACCGCTTCCCGTTCAATACAGAGCACCATCAATCCTGCCGGGTCATCAAAAGCACCTTCGCCGCCTTCCATTACTGCGCCGATGCATACACGGTTCGGTAATCCCCCTCTTTCCAGGAAGAAGAAGGGATCCATCTCTGCGAAGAGTTCACGGTGTTCATCTGTAAGTATAGCTGTTTTCATATTCAGTTAAATATAAGTTCCTTGATCATATTATAGGTTTCCTTGGCAGAAAGGTTATGTCCCTCCTTATCGCTCTGTATACGGTACCCGTATTTAGCCGTCTTCGTATAGCTGTTCAGCCTCTTCAATGCCTTCTTATACTCATCGTTGATGACGCTGCACATGACATCCACAAAGTTATCCGGAGCATCATAATCCACCTCTATCTCCTTAGTCGCCTTCATGGTGACCCCGAGAGCCATAACAGCCGGCACTCGGTAGGCCTTCAAAAGCTCATCCAGCTTCTGCTCAACGTCATCCGTCTTATTCAGCACTGCCAGCTTGTAAGCTTCAAAAGCAGCCTTCAGCTTCTCTCCGAATATGGGAGTCTTATAAAGCTCACTGAACTCCATCTCGGCCTGCGCCAGATTTTTCTCATCCTTAAGCTTCTCTTTGCTGGATGCCATCACCTTCTCAGGATCAAAGGGCTCGGTTTCCTCTTTGATCTTATCTTCCATCGTCTTCTTTCCATCTTCCTGTTCCTTAGCAGCTCCCGACGCGACGCGGTATGCCTCCAGGAATGCGTCCAGCTTCTGCTGCTTGTCCGCGGATCCGTTCTGCACCGCAAGCTTATACTCATTAAAGGCAGTCTGCAGCGCCGGTCCGGATCCTGCTACATTATAATACTTCTGTGCATCACTCTCGGACTCTTCCAGATTATCCTCGTCAGAAAGCGATTCTTTGGTCATATTCCAATCGTCCAGAAGGTCCTGATAAGCAGCGCCCTCAGTCTCTTCTATCCTCTTCTTTGTATAATCGGCATACATCCTCTTTGCTCTTCTGAAGGTCGCTATGGCCTCATCCTCCAGGACCTTGAGCTCTTCGGGAGCCTTCCCCTCATCCTGGGCTTTTCTGAGTCTGTGCATCGCGCCGAGGATATCGTAGGATTTCATTAATGCCTTTATCTTTTGTGCCGCCTCGGCCCGCTTCGCCGGATCTATCCCTGCAATACGCTCATTCTTTGCCTTATCCCTGCCGACCTGGATCAAGCCTTTTTTCGAATCAACGATATCCATATCAGGGATCACGGATTTTAAGGTATCGACCCATTCCTGCCTGGGCAGGATATCAAGCTTCGTATCCACCAGGAATTTATACTCCGACCCATACGCGCTGAACAGCTGCTGTGCGAGGGTTTCATCATCAAACTCTGTTGCTGTTTTAAGGCTGTCCAGCTCATCTCCCATTATGTCATCCAGAACCTTCCTGGCCTTCTCGTCCCTGTTCTGAAGGAGCAGCCTGAACTCCTCATCATCTTCGGGAAGAAACGCCTGCTTCATAACGTTCTTCACAAATACGTCCTTCGCGCTGACGCGTTCATACTCCGCCTTAAAGCCCAGCACCGAATTGTTCTGCGCGTCCGCCAGACTTCTTAAAGCATTCTGTACCTCTTTGATCTCCCTGTTGAAATCATCTATGGTATTCTGGACACGTATCTGGCACTGCTCAAAACCGTAGATGGACTGGGGAAGCTCAAAGCCCAGCTTCTGCGCCCGCACAAGGGCTGCCGCTATCCTCTCGGCGCTTGAATTGTAATCGCCAAGATGCATGACCTCGGAAAAGATCGCCTTGAGCTCTTTTTCCTTAGTCTTCAAAAGCTCCTGGGAATCCTTGCCCAGAAGGGGCACAAAGCCCTCCATAAAGCCGGATCCGCTTCCGGCTGCCGCGGCCATGAGCATCTTGGTTACGTTTATCTGTTCGAATTCGGTAAGCTTTGTCGCGTTTCCGAAATCGATCACGGTAAGCTTGTTCTCCGATATCATGATGTTTCCGCCGTGAAGGTCGCCGTGATAGAAACCGTCTTCCCTGAAGACAGCCTCCACCACCCATTTCTTCGCCAGTTTGCAGAGCATCCTCTGTTCCTTCTGGAGCACTTTCAGATGCTGGGAAAGCTGGGCCTTTATCTCCTGCACATCCATACCGGGCTTTACATTGATCTTGGCCTTATCCTCTTCCTCCATGACGATATTGCCCTCTTCATCCCTCTCGTAGAGGTCGCCCATGAGCTCTTCTCTCTTCGCCCTGGACTTTTTGATGGTGCTTGTGACCGTATCTCCTTCTGCCTGCTGCACCATGAGCGCATTGGGAGTGGGATTGACCCTTCGTTCCACCTTCATGGCAACGACTCCGGCATCCGGATCATTATAAACCATACCGCCTTCGCAGTTTCTGGCCTCTATGGTAAGATCGAGCTCTTCTATGTACCTCTGCATCTGTCCCGCATAGGTCTTTTCCATACCCTTGCCGGCGTTCTTTGCGCACTTCTCCATGATCTTCTTCTCACGGAGCATACGGTTGCGGACATCCGGACGGAGAAGCTTGATGACAACCTGCTCGCCGTAGGTGCCGCCCGGTCTGTACATCTTACAGAGGAAAGCCTGTCCCACCGAAGCCGCGCCCAGGGACTTCACTATCTCTATCCTGCCTATCTTTCCGTCCGATCTCTCTATCATAGCCAGGAGCTGGGCCTGCACTATCTCAGCAGGGATATCCGCCAGATTGTCCTTCATATCCTCGAAAGCCTCCTCCAGTCCGGGCGGGATCATATCCGCGCCCATGCCCTGGAGTATCTTCTGGAGCAGAGGGCCGGCGCCCTTGAACGCGCCTCCGATAAAGCTGCTGAGAGCCCTGTTCTTTTCCTCTTCTGAAGCATTCTCTTCCGCTTTGGCAGGCTTAGCATTCCTTATTGCGCTGGAGAGCATGCTGCGGAGATCCAGGACACTGCTTTCCGACAGGTATGAGGAAAGCACATTCCTTACAAACTGTCCCTCACCCTCATTGCCCTTCATGGCATTGTTCATCATCTTCTTAAGCTGTTCTTTTCCGGCTTTGATCCTCCTGTCGCGTTCCTCCTTCGGGATGCCGTCCTCACGGTACAGTTCTACCGGATCTATCTTTTCCTCCTTGCTGCTGCCTCCGAAGTTCTTCTGGATATACTTCTTCATGGTCTTTTCCATGCTGCGGAGCTGCTTATGGAGCTTAACGCCAAACTCCTTCTCATACTTTGCGATATCCGCGATCCTGGGGTCATCCGCATCTATGCTGCCAATGATAGCAGGTGCCGCCAGGAAGAATCCGCTCATGGCCGTATCTGCATCCGTATCCACCAGCTTTTTATCATCTTCCAGATCCTCAAAAAGATCCTCGTCCTTTAACTCCTGCTCTATCTCGGCCTCCACAAGCTGACGGTCAGCCTCATCTTCTATCTCATCTTCGTCAGCCCACTGCTGCTCCTCTTCTTCGATCTCTCTCTTCCTTTTCTCTTCGGGGCTTTCTTCCCAAAGGATACCGCCAAAGAAGCTGAACGCATTCTTGAAACTGTTCAGATTCTTTTTCTGTTCTTCCTGTTTTTTTCTCTCCTCTTCGGCAAGGATCTGCTCTCCTACGGCATCGAGATCGACAGGAGTCTCAAGCTCATAGCGCCTGCGCTCTTCTTCCTCTTTCCTGCTCACGGCCTTCTTTTTCTCTTCCTCAGCCTTCTTTGCAAGCTCCTCCGGCCTCCGGGCTCTCATGGCAGCTCTCTTGTCAGCGCGTTCTTTTATTCTCTGTTCAAGCCAGGCTCTCTTTTCTGCCCTTATGCCCTCACGTTTTTCTTCGCGCTCCAAAGCTTCTTTCTTTTTCTCCGTGAACATGGTCCTGGCCATCTCTCTTATGGTATGGAGCATTCCGGTAATGAGAGCCTTCTCACCTGTTTCCGCGTTCACTCCCACAAGCTCTTCCTTATTGAGGCCCATGGCATCAAGAGGCAGCTTGCCCACGAACTTTTCCATCATGTCATCGAACGTAGTGGGAAAGCTGATCATGCGTCCCAGCAGGGCGGAATGCTTTTTGATGATGTTCAGGATACGCTGTCCCGGCTTCATCTCCATATCCATTTCCCAGGTTTCTTTGGAATATACGATATCTGCCAGGATCTCGAGTATCTCGGCCTCATCCGATGTCCAGGCCTCTCCTCTGCTCACAGCCGCTTCATGCTTCGCCTTCTCCCTGTCCTTTTCCGCCTGGCGCTGCTTCTGCTTTTCCCTGATCTTCTCTATTTCCTCAGTCTTTTCCTCGACCTCCTGTCTTGCCACATCCTTCTGTCTTACAAGCGCATTCATGGCAACATTCAGATCGACCTTCTTTGTCCTGATCGTTTCTTCCTCTTCCTGAAGGGCGAGCTCCGCTGCCACAGCCTCGGAGAGCTCATCTTCAGCCTTCCTGTCCTCTTCCTCGTTCTTTTTTTCTTCCGCTACAGCCTTACTGACCAGCTCCTTCATCTTATCGCTGTAACGTTTCAGGATATCGATCTCCGCCAGCCGTCTCTTTGTCGGCGTAAGCTTCTTACCCTTCTTTTCAAGTTCTTCTTTTTCAAAAGCAGCCATCTCTGCCTCAAACCCGGTCATAAGATCGATCTTCTCGAGCAGACCCAGCTCCGGATGCTCCATAAAAGCATCCTCAAGACCTTTTATCGCATCCAGCACTCCCTGATGCTCTTTATCGATCCTCTCCCTGTTTTTCTCAAGGTACTCCGGCTTCAGCTTTCCTTCGGAATGACGATGTTCGAACTCTGCGATCTCTCCGTTTTTTTTCTCCTCAGCCCCGCGAACGATCTCCGCGATCTTCTTCTTGTAGCCCGCAAGATACCCAAGCAGGAATTCTTTGCAGATCTCCTGCTTTCTTTCGGCAAATTTTCTCTCTGCTTCGGCCTTATGCTCCGCTACATACTTATCCCTTTCTTCCTTTTCCTCCGGAAGGAAGATATCCTCCAGTACCTCATCCGACGTTTTGTGGATATCATTCTCATAGATATTTCTTGCATTGACCAGCGCCTCACCTGTGGTAATGCCCAGTCCTCTCAGCTTCTCTTTGTATCTTTCATCGGCGGCTGCCTTTCCGTCCTCAAATTCCTCCAGGCTGATCTCCTGAGCGTACCACCTGTCGAACAGCGCATCCTTCTCGGCCAGGCAGGCATTATAGGCATCTTCCGAGCCATCTCCGGGTTTCGGGATAAGCTTCTCTACATAGGCGAGGATCCTGTCTGCTTTCTCCGCGGGGATCTCTTTCCGTTTTTCTTTCTGCCTTCCCCTTTCTTCCGTTACTCTGGTCAGTCTGGCGATCTCCGTTCCCAGTTTTGCTCTTTCTTCTGCAATGGCATCCAGTCTGGCATCACTATCCCCGATCTCCTTCTTCATAGTCTCGATCTGAGCCGTGGCCTGCTCTATTAGAAGAGTGGACTTTGCTACTTTACTCTCATCTTCAGCAAGCGTCTCATCCTCCCTACGCTTCTCCTCTTTCTCCGCATAGACCACCTTCTTATCAAGAGTCCCGTCTTTCTCGCATTTGTTGCGGTAACGGATAAGATCAAGGGTATCCTCACCGTTGACGTTCTTATCCGTCATGGTCTCAAAGTCCTTTTCCTTAAGCTCCTTGAGATCGAGCTTCATATCCAGATACTTTTCAAGGAAGGCCTTCCGGCGTTCCTTCCTGAACGCGGCTTCTTTCTCCTCCTCACGCTTCTTCTGCTCTTCCTTCTCACGGTTTTCCAGCCATTTAAAGAAGCTCAGCGGTTCCTCACCGGGCTTCAGTACCTTTGTCAGGCGGTAATAATCCTTCCAGCTTGCGATATCGACCAGATCCTTTTCCACACTGGCCTTCCGCACTTCAGCGTCCTGCAGCATCTTCTGCATCGCTTCATCCCTGGTCAGCTCCATGGCATGACGTTCGCTGCTGATCTGTGCATCAAGAGCATCCAGTTCCACACGGAACTTTTCGATACGCTTCTCTCTCCTGGTTCTGTCCTTTCCTTCCGGGGTCCTCCTGTATTCCGTCTCGCGGTCCTCTATCCATTTGCGCATATCCACCGCAAGCTGTCCCTGCTTCTTTTCATTTTCACTGACAAGCTTTTCCCTCTCTGCCTGAAGGCGGATGTTCTCCTCCTCCCGGGCCTTCAGTTCCTTCCTGTCCTCTTCATTTCTCTCTTCAAGGGCTGCCCCGGCCTTATCGTATTCTTCTTCAAGCTTCCGGCTCAGCTCTTCCTGCTCCTTTGTTTCCTTTCCCTCCGTCTGCTCACGTATCATTCTGTCATACGTCTCGCGAAGCTTCTCTCTTTCAAAAGCAAAGCTGTCCACTCTGCGCTTAAGCTCTCTGTAGCTTTCCAGTTTTTCATCGATGGGAGCAACCGCCTTTTCAAATTCCTCTTCCATCTCGTCAGCGATCCGGCCCATTTCCTCATACTTGAGCTTTATAGCCTTCTCTTCCTCATCCTCATGAGGCTTCGACCTCATGATGTTGCCGATGATCGCTCTGTCAAGCTGCTTGAATTTGGCACGTCTCGTCTTCATAAGCTCGCTCTTTTCCAGAGCGGTCTTTTTCTCCTTATACTCAGCCTCTATCTTCTTCTTATTTGCCTCGATCTGGGCATCGATACCCTGTTCAAGGAAGGCTCTCTGGTTTTCTTCGAATTGCAGTGCCTCCCCGGGGATAACGACCTGATCGAGCTTATTCTGAAGCTCATCCTGCTCCTTTTTCTTCTTATCCTGCGCCTGCTTCTGCTCTTCCTTCTGCTTCTCTTCCTCTTTATCTATTACCTCAAAGCCTTCAGCCTCATATGCCTTTCTGACCTTATCCTTTTCCTTCTTTTCCTTTTCCGCTTCCTCTGCCCGTTCCTTCTCCAGCTCCTCGGTCTCGGCCTCCCTGAGCATATCTTCCATATCTTTGTAGCCATCGGCCTGCGCGAGGATATCCATATTACGCATCTCTTTGCTCAGCTTGCTTACCTTTGCCTTCCTCTTTTCTCTGAGCTCAGCCTTCTGGCCGCTGTATTCAAAGTTTCTGAGGTCATCGATCGCATCCTTGACGGGCAGCATGCCTCTTGCCACGCCGCGGGCAATCATGATGCGGTAATCATGCGGTACGTTCGTAAGCTCCACATTGGTGAATCCAAGCCTCTTTCTGAGGTAGGCCGTAGCGATATCGCTTGCCCGCATCTTTTCGTCAATGGGCGTAGCAGCGTTCACTGCAGGAAGCTTCTTCATGATCTCGGCGGTGTTATCCTCTCCGAAGATATCCTCATGCTGCACCATGTTCTCCTCCAGCTTGGAGAGAAGCTGCTTGGCGCTGATGTTCAGGTTCTCCTGCCGGAAATCGGCCATGCTCTCACCGTTGTCCACCACAGTCTTCTTCATGCTGAAGCCGAAATCAAGCGTATTATCCTCCTTCTGGAAAATGTTCACGACAGTGCCTTCCACAAGGATCGATACGCAGTCCCTGGTATTCTCCTTGAACTTTGACAAAGCCTCCCTCAGGGCCTTCAGTATGGATCTGGCTCTCTTTTTTTCCTTATCACCCTTGCCCAGCGCGGTAACGAGCGCATCGGGAAGCTGCTCCTGGCTCACGGCTGAATAAAGAAGATCCGCCTCTTTGGTAAGATCGTTTCTGTTGGTGCTTATCGACTGTCCGACACCGCCGAAGGTATCGCCGTGTCCGTCTTTTTTTATGAAAGCCTCCCTCTGTTCCGGCGTTACATCGTAATGGGCCATGGAATAGGTCTTTGCCTCTACCAGAAGATCCTTTACATTGGCGGTCCTGTGACCGAGCTCCCCACGGTAGACCAGCTGCTTTGCAAGGCTCAAGAGATTTATCTCCTTGAGGAGATGCTCCTGCTGCGCCTTAACAAGGTTATAGCGTTCCTGCCCCTTGGGGCTGCCGGGGGTTCTGAGCCTCAGGTATTTTTCACAGGCCAGTATGGCATCCTGATACTTGAGCTCCACATCCACCAGACGTCTGGACCTCTCCCTTGACTTTGAGGCCTCCTCACTCTCCTTCAGGTTCTGGCCCATGGGCTCCACTATGGCACGCTCCACCTCCGCCACGGCCTCCTTTATCTTTACCATCTCATCGCTGTCCTTGCGGTAACGGTGGTTGTTCAGCAGGATATGGGAAAGGTTTCGTCCCTGGATGGATTCGAGGCGGGCACGCTCCGACACGTCAAGATTGAAATTCTCCGTGCTCTTGAGCACGAAGCTTATGAGATCGACATCCGCCTTTGCCTGCTTTATCGAGGCTTTTGCTTCTGTCCTGCTCGCATCCTCGTAGGTCTCCGGTCTGAAATCGTAGGCAGTATTCCGGCCTTCCGTCTGCTTGAGGTATTTTACGCGGTTGTCCATCTGCTTCAGCGTTTTTTTCGTCAATTCAAGATTTTCCATGATAACCTCCTGTCCTGCGTTAGGATCATCCTTCAGTAGTCCGGATTATAAACCACACTGTCCAACAAATGTCCAACAAATGTCCAACAAATGTCCAACAAAACAAAGACTTAACGCTAAATTTATTAGCAAAGATCAGCGTTAAGCCCCATTTATTTGAGCGTACCGTTCAGATCATGTATGGTGATGGCCACCATTCCGTTCTCCTGCTTGAAATCAAAGACGTTCTTATCCTCCAGAAGCTCCACGGGGACCAGTATCTCTATACCGTTCTTGGTCACTATCTTCTGCTTTTTGCTGAGCGCCCGCTGCGTCTTCTTCTGGAGCTCCACCGGTGCTTTCGGTATCTTCTTCTCCTCGCAGCGCTCGGTAAAGCGTTCCCTGGCCTTTTCGCTGTCGGCGAAGATGCGCTCCGGGATCTTCACGGGATTTATCTCGCCGGTATCCTCTGCCTCCCGCACCAGGTTCTGCCTGTATTCGAAGACCTTCCTGGGGGCTTCATCCTCGTAGCACTCCTTTATGGTGTCGATGACGGCCTCCTGTATCTCCTTAACCGTTTCCTTTTCGGAGCGGTTGAGTTCCAGCTTCAGGATGCACTCCGCCATGTAATTGACCTCCCTGTCCCCGATGACACAGCGCATGTCCGACATATATACCTTCTGCTCATATACGTTTATGAAGAAGTAATCATACTCCTTCTGTGTGTAGCTGGGCAAAAGCCTTGCATCCTTCTTCCAAACCACCTGGCCGTCCTTTGTGGCGCAGGTGAGACGGCTCTGGTAATTGAGTTTGAAGAAGGCCACCACAGGCTGTTCCTCTGCAAGAGCATAAACAAAAAGGCCGCTTCCCGGCATCAGACCGTAAGCATCCTTTAAAAGCTCATGCATCTCGTCGCTTATGACATCCACAAAGGCGTCCATTCCCTCCGCGTCCTCAGGCACAACCTGCGCCAGAAAGGAATCATCGGAGTACCTTGCGGATTTTGCGCTCACCGAATCGTAATTGTGCGAAAAGAGGCGGAGTATGTACTCGTATATATCCCCGTCGGGGTCCGGCTGCCATTCATTGTATTCCACATACTCCTTTGCCGGATCTATCGTGCTCAAAAAGCAGCGCGTTATCTCTACGTTCATGTTTTATTCTTTTCCTTTTTTGTTCTTAATGCTCTCCTGAGCGCTCTTGCTCCTTCCCTCACAGCACAGTATTTGTCTGCAGCGAGAAGGATATAGCCCTCCTTTGACACCGGCGGTTTTATGGTCACCGGGAACATATGGCGCTCTATCATCTTCTCCGTACGCTCGTTAAGCTCCGGCACCAGACGCCTTGCCACCTCTTTGGATTCCCCCGGGTGCTTCCGGTAGCAGCTTCTTTTATTCGGGTATTTCTCGTCACGGCCCAGTATACCCAGATCATGGCAGAGAGCCACCACCACAAGCTCTCCCATATTGGTTTTTACATGAAGCTTTTTCAGAAAATAAGCAATCTTAAGACTGGTGCGGGAGACATACAGTGTATGCTCCCCCACCGTTGTATCGATATGATGTTTCTGTCTGAAAGACTTCCTGAATTCCTCGGAGCAGAGTATTCCGGATCCGTAGAATTCCAGGTCGTTCCTTATGCGCTCGTCACGGGACATCGTCTGCCTCCGGTCAGTCGCTTACTGTTACTGTCACGGTTACCGGATCGCAGTTCTTGCCGCTGATGGTGATCTCGGTCTTGCCCTTCTTGGCTGCCTTGATCTTTACCGCATCGTCATACTCTTCCTCGATCTTGACGATCTTCTTGTCTCCGGTCTCATACTGCAGGTAGACGCCCTTGAGTTCATCGTCATAATTCTTTATCTCAATGACCTCGCTGTCTCCCACATCCATACGGAGCTTGGTCTTGGATACGTCGATGCTCTTTGTCTTTACGAACCAGCCGAAGTTCATGCCGAGCAGGACAACAAAGACTGCGATCAGCGCGATCAGTATGCCGACGATAACGCCTATTACTGCTCCGCCGCCCTTCTTCTTCTCCTTGATGGGTGCCGGCACTCCCGGTGCCTGTCCGCCCATGGGCTTTGCTGCGGGGATGCCCTGGTTCATGCTCTGTCCGCCCATAGCTGCCGGAGGCGGTGTCATCATGCCTGAGCCGCCTGCAGGTGCCGGGCCGCCGAAGGAACCCGTCTGAGGCGCGGGATTGAAGCCTGCATTCGCAGGGCCTGCCTGGGGAGCAGGATTAAAGCCGGGATTCATGGGACCTGCCTGGGGAGGCGGGTTGAAGGCCTGGCTCACCGGTGCAGCCGGAGGCGGCGTCATCATGCCCAGGTTCATGGGACCGGGCTGGGGTGCTGTTGCTTCCGCAGGCTTTTCTGCGGGTGTTTCTATATCTGCGGGTGCAGCTTCGGGTGCAGCTGCCGTCTCGGGCTCCGCAGGAGCCGCTTCAGGTGCAGCTTCGGGTGCAGCTGCAGGGACTTCAGGCGCTGCCGTTTCGGGGGCAGCCGCTTCAGGCTCTGCAGGCGTTTCAGCTGCGGTCACGGCAGGTGCCGCTTCCTCTGCGGGAAAACGGAATCCGCACTCTCCGCAGAACTTCTGGTCATCATTTGTCATCGCTCCGCACTGGGGGCATTTCTTTGCCATATCAGTACCCTCCCATTTCGGTTTTTGGTTTACATAGCATTTTACACCATTTCATAATATAAGTCAAAAAATATATTTGACTTTTCTCGTGTCATGTGGTATCTTGTCATTCGGACGTCAGGCCGGTGCCTGATCTCTATGTGCGCGTAGCTCAGCTGGATAGAGCGTCTGGCTACGGACCAGAAGGTCGTGGGTTCGAATCCTGTCGCGCACGCTCAAACGAGGATCGCCAGATGATGGCGGTCCTTTTTTATCGTAGTGATCCCTGTGGACTAAAGTCTTGGGATGTGGTATTATTATGCCAGGGTCAAAAGCTCATATGACGGTCATGCTTGCATGAACCGGCATATGAGTTTGGGACCCGCCCGAACATGAGCAATACTATGAGCACTTAACGAATGCGTAGCATGAGTTTAGTGCTCATGCATGCGTCAGCAGTAGCGAAATGCTTGTGCAGCAAGCATTTCAGCGGATTGCGAAGACTAAAAAAGGGGAAGCAGTAATATAAGATACTCATGAAAAGAACGCTGCCTGTCATCATCATACTCTTCTCACTTCTCCTGACGGCCTGCGGAGCGGTGACCTGTGATTTCTGCGGCCGTACCCGTTTCTGCAAGACCTTTGACGTCATGGGCGTTGAAAGGAATATCTGCAGCGACTGTCTGGACGATCCCCGCATCGCTGTCTCAGGGAATGTTGTAAGGGTTTATTCAGAGATCTATGAGAACGGTGACGGCTATCCCGAATGGTCGCCTCTCTACGAGGCTACTCCCGGAGAAGAGATAACCCTCACTCCCACTCCCATCTCCAATATACTTGAACTCATACCCGAAGCTCCCGTCGGCCAGAGCTACACTCCCGTCACGGATCCCGTGGACGAACCCGTGCCTTCGCCGGAGCAGCCCCGCGAAGAGGCTTCTTCAAACGTTGATCCTTCCGCTTCTTCAGCAGGCTTAAAGGGAACGGAGCTTTATGATGCCCTTGCGGAGGCCTGCGAAGAGGGAGGCTTAAGCCTTTCCCCTTCAGATTCCGACAGCAGCGTATATGTAGTGAGCGCCGGCGGCAGCGACACCGGCGTCCGTGTTAAGATAATACCCGGATCCGGCAGCTCCGACGGTCTTTCCGTTGAGCACTATGATCCCGATCATTCCTCGGATTTCGCCAAGTGCGCCATCCGTTCCGTCATCACCCTTCTGGGCAGCGATGATTATGACGGACTCGGCCACGAAGTCTATAACCAGGCGGTACAGCTGGGCCATTATGACTACGGCCCTTTCCGTTTCAGCTTCAATACCCACGATGCATCTGAGATCGAAAAGGGCTCTCCCTCGGCCGATTTCACCATCTCGCCCCTCTGACTTTGTCTATATTTACTAAAATTCTCCTCTGCCACCACTTTTTTATGGTCAGATAAAACAAATTATGTTATACTGACGGTTATGGTGCCGATACTGTCGGCAATTTTCAGAAAGGTGGGGTAACAATATGGCAGATAATGCTTACTATCACGAGATCATGGCCCTGCACGGCCTTGCCGAGTTCAAGGACGTCATCGAGCAGTGGCAGCGTCTGAGCGAGAACATGGACAAGTTCCATGCAAAGCGGGGACTCATAGTTCCCAACATGCTCTGGGCTTCCGACAATGGTCTTGACCGTGAGCGTCTTTTGGCTCTTCTTACCAATTTCATGTATCAGGCGGGAAACCTGCTTGATTTTTACGGCAACGTCCGCTGCCTTGAGTATTTCATGGACTACGTTCCTGCCGAGAAGGACTGCCACGAGATCGAAAAGGTAGGTGAAAAGATCCGTGATGCAGCCGGCTTCCGTTCCGAGTACCACGGCATACTCTCGGTGGATGTCAGTGAGTGGATAGGCCACTTCGAGGATGCGCATTTCATAGACTTCCTCAAATATCTTGCCACCATGGACGCGGATATAACCTACGTCTTCCAGATCCCCAATTACAATCCCCAGGCAGTGGAACAGCTCACCCAGCTGCTGGTGCTCTTCTTCCGGATACAGCCCGTGGAGATGAAGCTGCCCGACAGCGAGGAGCTGAGTAACTATATAAAGCAGGAGATCGCAGGATACGGCCTGAACCTGGATCCCGACGCGGAGGCGATGATCATCGAATCCGTGAACAAATTAAGGGAGGATCAGTATTTCGCAGGCTACGACATGCTGAACCGCCTTGCGGAGGATATAGTCTACTCGGTCTACACCTCCACCCCGCCTTATGACGGCATAGTCACCAAGGGAATGATAAGCGCTTTTGCTCCCAACGGCATATATGTTTCCGAGCTCATTCAGAACAACGCCAGGGTGTTCACAGCGCAGTTTAATTATTAAACCGATCGTAAGGAGGGAAAGATGAGCAGTACACAGATAAAAAATACAAGATATAAGAGCAACATGGGCCAGACCCGCTGGGCTACCGTCGAGGAGATGCAGCACTCCGCCACCAAGGTGGACATCGATGCTCCCGTGTATCCCACCGGCGGCATCCCCGTCATGAGCGACGGACATACCGCATACCTGGACGGCCGCGACACCCATACACTTATCTTCGGTGCCACCGGTTCCAAGAAGACCCGTATCTTCTGTATGCCCACCATCAATATGTTCATACGTGCCGGCGAGTCCTTCATCGTCACCGACCCCAAGGCCGAGCTTTATGTGCGTACCGGCGGCTTTGCCAAGGAGCACGGCTACAAGACCGTGGTGCTGAACTTCCGTGATATAGGCTACGGCGATATGTGGGATCCCCTGGCGCTTCCTTTCGAATACTACAGCACGGGCCGTAAGGATGAGGCCAACAACCTGGTCAACGACCTTGCCGCAACCCTTTCCGCAAGGCAGAAGGAAAATACAACCGACCTCCTCTATCCTCTGATGGCGGAAACTCTGCTGACGGCAAACATGTACCTCCTCTTCGAGGCTGCCGCCGCCGAGCATGCGGTGAACATGCGAAGCCTTACGGCTCTCTGCTCCCAGGCTTCACTGGAATCCCTGAAGACCCTGGCCGGAAAGATGAGCACCCAGAACACCATCGGTATGCTGTTCAAGGGTACGCTGCTGGGTGAGAATGAAAAGACCATCTCCTCCATCATGAGTGTGCTCTACGGTATGGTCTCCATCTTCAACCTGAACAAGCGTCTTACCGATATGCTCTGTATGAACACCTTCGACATCCGTATGTTCGGTCATGAGAAGACTGCGGTCTACGTCATCGTCCCCGATGAAAAGACCACCTGCCACTTCCTGGTGACCATGTTCATCAAGCAGGTATACGAGATCCTCATCGGCGAGGCACAGCGTCAGGCTTCCCTGTCACTGCCCATACGAGTCAACTTCGTTCTCGACGAGTTCTGTAATATCCCGAAGGTTCCCGATATGCCTTCCATGATATCCGCGGCACGAAGCCGTAACATGCGCTTCTATCTGGTGGTGCAGTCCCTGCATCAGCTGAAGGGCCGTTACGGAGAGGATGCCGATACCATCAAGGGTAACTGCGACAACTGGATATTCCTGACCAGCCGTGAGCGCGACCTGCTCAACGAAATGAGCTTCCTCTGCGGTGAGATAGATGCCTGGGGACCCGGCGGTGCCGAGAAACGGCGTCTGATCTCCGTCACCGAGCTGCAGCGCTTTAATAAAGAGAAGGGCGAGTGCCTCATACTCCACGGCCGTGAATACCCCTTCATCACCTATATGGCGGATATCGACCAGTACCCTGCATTCTCAAACTACAGGGTGGTGCCCATCCCCCGTATAGACATACCTCACCCGCCCACCTTCGACGTCATCAAGTTTACCACGAAGTTCGCCTTCGTCGCCGACGGTGTGCCTTTCTGCAATCCGGATTAAAGATCAGTACATTTCGTGCCAATCGGGCAGGGTAACATGTTACCCTGCCCGCGCGCGGGCCGCCGGTCGGCTTTGCCGACATAAACTTTTCGGCGGCCCTGTGCATAAAAACGGGCCCTTACCGGGCCCGTTTTTTACTGCTTGTTTACCGCTTTACAGCTCTGCGTCAGGAAGCGACCAGCCGTTCTGGATAATGTAATCCCTTAGGCGGTCTGCGCGCTGTTTTTCCTCGTCCGCGCGGGTTCTTTCCTCGTCTGCGCGGGTTCTTTCCTCATCTGCATTCCGCTCTGCCTCGCTGAGGCGGTTTGTCACGTCCGCGTATTCTACTCTGAGCTTATGCATTTCCTCTACCATCTCCACAAATGTCATATCCGCATCGACCTCCTTCATCCAGTGCTTATTCCTGTTCACCTTCACCGTCATATTCCATACGGTATCTACGAGCATTTTCTTCTCTTCGGGCAGTAAACCGTATGCAGTCTGCGTTTTCTTCAGATCTGATTCTTCTGCCTTAGCCGTAAGCAGCCTCAGCCATGCCGGCATGCCCTTCTCCGCTATGTTCACTATCTGCATATCC
>JAFWWB010000070.1 GCA_017518185.1 Lachnospiraceae bacterium | reverse complement strand
AGAGGAAGAAGAGAAGGAGGAAAAGAAACCGAAGAACCTTGAGGAGGTCATGGAAAGCCTTACCAAGGGCAAGAAGGGACAGGGACGTTTCAACAAGCTGATACTCAAGAATTATTTCCGCGATTCTTCCATGATGGACAAGAGAGCCATGATGGCTTCAATGGTGCGTTCCGTCAAGCCTAAGCAGGCCTACGTGATGAGCGATGAGGAAGCCGTGAAAGCCGTGAGGAAGAAATGGGGCAAGACCTATTGCAAGGATCCCGATAATCTCACGGATTTTGACCGCAAGATTATGGAGGTCTTCAAGAAAGACTATGCGCAGATCGAGTCTTCGGGCAGCATACTCGGAGGCATGCTCAAGGGCGCCGGGCCCCTGCTTCAGAAGGTCATGCAGGGTATGCCCATGGAAGGCGTGCCCGATTCGCTGAAGATGGCCATAAAGGACATGAAGTCCAATCTGCTGCCCATACCGGAAGATTACGTAAAGAGCGTGATGAACGTGATAATAGACCGTTCCAACGGGGGCATAAAGAAGATTGAGGTAGAGAGATCCCTCGGAGCGGCTTCCGTGGGACAGGCTTTCCTTTGCAAAATATACGGGAGAAAGTTCAAGAACGGCAAAGAAGTAGTTATAAAGATCCTGCGTCCCGACGCGAAGAACCATATGGAGAGGGAAAAGGTGCTGATGCGGGGATACGCGCAGCAGACGGATAAGAGCGGAGGAATGCTTGAGACCTTCGAGGGGCAGCTCGCGGGTTACGAGAAGGAGCTGGATCTTACCCTGGAGAGCCGCAACGTTGACGCCGGAAAGATCTATGAGGGCCAGGAAAAGGAAGTGGTCAGCATGGGCATCGACCATACCGTTGAGGCCGGACCCGGCTATATGCTTGCGGAGAAGGCCGAGGGCATCACGGTGGACCGCTATCTGGAGGATATAGACAAAAAGATCGAGCAGATACGCCGGCAATTCTTCAAGAGCCTCGGTGAGGGCAAAGGCAATGAGATGACGCTGGATAAAAAGAATTCAGCCCTCCTCCTTAAGAGCAACGAGGAGCTGCTGAAGGAGATAAAGCGGCTTGAGAAGCGCAGGGATAACGTCTGCAAGCTCTGCGGCATATGGGTAAAGGAAGGCATGATAAAGAGCGGTTTCTATCACGCCGACCTTCATTCCGGAAATATGATGATCACGGATGAAAAGGTGACCGTGATCGACTACGGTAACGCCGTGCAGATAAACGAACACCAGCAGAAGTGGATCTCCGCAATGCTGGCAGCCGCATCCACCGGAGATGTGGAGCTCTTCTTCCAGAGCTTCGATTCACTGCTGGACGGCAAGGAAGAGGAAAAGTTCAGGGCGTTCTACAACGATGAAAAGAAGCGCCAGTTGAAGGAGGCCTTCAGGGATGTGCTCCGCATGGGAGATGTCACTGAGACGGGACAGCGTATCATGGCCTGCTTTTTGAAGGCACAGGAGCTGGGCGTGAAGGTGCCGCCTGCAGTGTACAATTTCTCCCAGGGCCAGCTGCGCCTTATGAACACTGTGGATGAGATGAACGGCAAGATCCAAAGCCTGAAGGATACCATCAGGGAACTGGGCACCATGAAAAATGCCGGTATTTCGGCAAATGACAGCGTCAATCCACTGCTCCTCTCGGCTAAGAAGAGGGATCTGGCCATCTCCCAGGACCTTAGCAGGAACGGCAAGGATCTGATCGACCAGCAGATAGCAGAGCTTGAGGGAAAAACAAAAGAACAGCTGTTCAAAAAGATGAAGGATGTGGACGCTAAAAAGAAGGGCGCCCTGGCCAGGTTCAGGAACAGCATAGCGGCGGATGAGGTGAACGTGAGCGTCGCCCTGGATCCGGCTAAAGCGA
Source organism: Lachnospiraceae bacterium (assembly GCA_017518185.1). Classification (GTDB taxonomy): domain Bacteria; phylum Bacillota; class Clostridia; order Lachnospirales; family Lachnospiraceae; genus NK4A136. The sequence continues at coordinate 72,727 of JAFWWB010000070.1, read as the reverse complement.
CTACCTTCAAGCCTAAAGCCGCTGCCGCTTTCATAAGGGATGGGATCAAAAGGATAAAGGAGAAGTACAATATTAACGATGAAGACTGTATAGACAGAAAATATGAGGAGAAGATCTCGTATGAGCAGAGGCTGGAAGAGGGAAAGGCGCTGATCGAACAGGTGCTCCCTTTGGTCAGTACGGCTCCGTCCCATATCGTATTGAAGGCATATATGAAGGGGTACTATGCCCAGATGTGGCAGGATGTCGCCAATTGCCGCTTTGAAAAGATGGATGAATACATCCGGTATTTTGAAGAACGGCTGCCCCTGGTCTTTGAGGTGGGGGCGAAGCTGAAGGAGTGGGAGAAGGCAAAGGAAGATGGCCGCTCCGCAAAGACCTTAAGACGTCTTGAAAGGGAATTCTGTGATAAATACTATCAACTGAAGGATATGTCGGAGGGCGATACCACCATATTCGCCGACGTACGTAAGCAGATGGAGCTTGACGAGGAGGATCCTGAGGAATTCCGCAAGGAGGACGAGGAGAGAAGAGCCGAGCTTCAGGGAATGTTCGAGGACGAGACGGACGGTGAGCAGCTCCGTGCAGCTTATGATAAGCTCAGGGAAACGCAGAAGGCTCTCATCAGAGGTGAGGAGCAGCGCGATGACATCATCATGGAAGAGGACGATGATGCGGTCGTCATAGACAAGAAAAAAACTAAGGCAGATCTGGAGGCGGATAAGGATAAAGCCATGGACGGGTTCATGGAGCTTTATAAGAAGGTGGGTATCCGCCAGCTTAAGCGCCAGAGGGATCTTCTTTATGACGAGAATACCACCAAGGTTAAGAGTAACTCCTTCCTGCATGTAATGGGAAGGGTACTCAGCGATCCGATGCTGCTCGTCAAGACAGCATGGCGCGTGGGTGGTTCGGTAGGCTGGAAGATCTACCGCTCCGAGAGCCATGCGAAGAGCCAGCTCAAGCTGGAGCGCGAGCTCAAGAGGCAGAAGGAGGAAGCAGAGAAGCGGAAGCAGGAGGAAGAGAGAGAGAAGGCCGGCGAAGGAAAGGCTAAGGATGATGTGAAGCTTCCTGATCCCGACGACAGGGAATATACCGATCTTGCGGAAAAAGCGTATAATCTGCTGATAAAATATTACGAAAAGCTGAACAGGAATGTTCCGAACTTCTTCCCGCAGGACGAGCTGGAGTCCGTCATGAAGCAGATACTGCGGGCCGAAAAGGATAAGAAGAGAAAGAAGCCTTTCGGCGTTGACGACATCATTCTCGAACAGCAGGAAAAGAAGGAAGATCCCAATGCTGACCTTCCCGAAGAGGACAGTGACGAATGGGACAAACTCCTGCTGAGGGCATCTGAGCTGCTGAAGGATTATTACCTGAAAAAGACCGGAGTGGAACCTATCGGGGTCAAGCATGATGAATGCGTCCAGGTGATGAGGCAGATCGCTAAGGCAAAGAAGGAAAACAGGCTTTTCACGACAAATGACATCGTTCTTGAAAAACAGGATGAGCAGGAAGAGAAGAAAGAAGATGTAAAGGAAGACCTGATAAAGAACGAGGATGAGAAGGAAGACATAAAAGAAGAGGATAAAAAGGAAGAAGAGAAGGAAGATAAGAAAGAGGAAAAGAAAGACAAAAAGGCCAGGAAAAAGAAAGGGTATTACGCCGACATGACCGATGAGGAAAAGGAGTATCATGAGCTGTGGAGAGAAGCGTATGATATGATACAAAAACGTCTCTTTTCTGCCAGTGAGTATAGGAACCCCTCGGATGATGAGGTGAAGATACAGATTGATATCCTGAAAGCCGAGAGGGAGAAGAATAAGAAATAGCCGGAAAAGAAGAACAGGGGCTTAACTGACCGGTTTCGGATAAAAAGAGGGAGAGATCCCTCTTTTTTGTTGGACATTTGTTGGACAAGAGAGTGTACAATAGTATACAGTATCGGTAACTATAACCTGATAGTGAAAACAAAGAACGGTATGAGGTGAGAGTATGGAAAACAACGGAACCTTCAGCTTAAACAACGAGCATAAGCAGCAGCTTATAGAGAACGACAGACGGAGGCAGGAGCAGCAGAGGCAGTTCCGGGAACAGAACGAGAACATAAGGGACTCCTTCCTGGATGAGACCTTCCAGAGCAGCGCCCAGAGCGCAGTCATGGCCACCGAGAATGCGAGAAAGCTGGCCCGCATACTGGATGACGAAGATACCACCAGGGATCTTAAGCTCAATTCCATGCAGCTCAAGCGCCTGGAGCAGATAAGGCTTAAGGGCGCCCATACCATGCTCTTCGGCCTCAGCGGTTCCGATTCACCCGAGATGCTGGAGATAAAGAGATACGCCCGCCGTCTGGATGACTTCATGGAGAAAGAACGGAAGTCCAGGATGACCAACGAGATCTTTGACGAGCTGGATCTGAACCTCCAGCTGGTTGCGGCTGCCTGCGACACTTATCTGAGCAATCCCAAAAAGCGGGAGAACAGGCGGAAGGCCGTTGTACGTGAATATTTTACCGCCTGCTGGTTCCAGATAGACAGGATGACGCTGATGCGCCGTGAGGCAAAGGAAGCAGCCGGCGGAAAGAATGATTATGAGCTCAACATGGCCTACGACCTTGAGACCCATCTGGGAATGGACAAGGAAGAGGTGATACGTGCCGCCAGGGAGAGAAAGGCCCGGAACGCGCAGGCAAACGTGCAGGAGAACGCGCAGCAGCCCGCTGTGAAGGCCGGCATGATGCCTGTGGACATGGCGGGTCACAGAGACTCCGTCATAGGCGATCCTTCGGAGATGAGTAAGGAGCTCAAGGGGATAGCAAAGATATTTGGGGAAGATTATAAGATCTCGGACAGCCTTAAGGCGGCAGGCAAAAAGGAACGTGCCGGAATGGCAAAGACGGCGCTGGAGCTTATGGCCGTGCTCCGCTCCATACCCAGGGATACGGTCATGGTTAAGAATATAACCCTCGTGGGTACAAAGCTGCGCATCCTCCAGAGGAGCGACAACAGCTTAAGCGTACTCGAAGGGGATAAGGAGTTCCCCATGCCCTGCAGCATCAGTACCCTCCTGGACCGTATGGAGATCGATATGGTGCGGAACCAGGAGTGCTACGGCGATACGAATATGTTTAACTACATTAACGGCATCGACCTCTCGCAGTACGAAGAAGGCAGCGCAGCTTACGAGTTCAAGAGGCAGCAGATCTGTGAGTATCTGAAGGAAAAAACGGGGGTGGAAGTGCCCTCCCTTGACTCTATCCCGGATCCGGAGCTTAAGGATCTGGCGCTGCTGGCATGTTCACAGATGGTCCTGAACCCCAAAAAGGAAGTGCTTAACAGGATAAAGCAGCTGGAGAACGAGGCTCTCAAACGCCAGAACAGCTCCAAAGCCTTAAAGAGCCGGAAATACCGTGAAGAGCATGAAAAGGACGCGGTGCAGATGCCGGAGGCAGAGGACCGCTTTGATGAGGAGAACCCTGAGGTCATAAAGGAATGGAATTACAATGAAGGCCTCATGGTAAACCTCTTTGCGGATATGATCTCCGACAGCCAGAGCTTTGCCGCGGATGATATGACAAAGGAGAATGTGTCAAAAGGCGAAGCCCTCCGGAGGAGGATGGGACGGCATACCGAGGCTATATCGGCGTTTATCGAGGATCCCGAATATGTGAACAGGTTCCTGGACAGGCTTCCCCTGCCCAATATACGCATGGAGGACGGAAGGACCATACATGCGTATCTGAAGGACGAGGTCGCAAAGATACAGGATTCCGGAGTCGTACAGCTTTTGAGGAACATGTTCTTTGGCCGGGGGATAGCCATAAACAGCCTTTTCGGCGGAGACAGTATACCCTTCATTTACTCGTCCTATAAGGATGAATTCGAGAAGCTGGCTGAGACCATCGACGATATGGTAAACAACATCTGTACCCAGATGCAGACTGCGGTCAGCGAGGAGGCGGATAAGATCTTCGGAAAGGATCCCGGGGAACAGCAGGCAGAGCTTGGAGGCATGAGAGAGGCCGACCCGCCCGAAGAGATAGCAGAGGAGCCCCAGGAGGAGCCCCAGACACTGAAAGGCATCATGGAGTCTCTCACAAAGGGAAAGAAGGGCCAGGGCCGTTTCAACAAGCTGATACTCAAGGGGTATTTTAAGGATTCCGACATTATGGAAAAGCGCTCGATGCTGGCATCCATGATGCGCTCGGCCAAGCCCCGGGAGGCCTATGATCCCACGGATGATGAGGCCATAAACGGGCTGATAGAGGAGGATCCCCGCTATGTGGGAAACTATTTCCGTGACAGGGACAATCTGTCCAGGCGTGACCGCATGGCTATAGAAGATTACAAGAAACGTCACAGGGGTGAAGAGATGGCCGGCGCTCTGCTGGGAGGTATGCTAAAGGGGGCAGGCCCTCTCATGCAGAAGGTCATGCAGGGTATGCCCATGGCCGGGGTTCCGAAGTCACTTAAACGTGCCATAAAGGATATGAAGTCCAATCTGCTGCCCATACCCGAGCAGTATGTGAAGGACGTGATGAACGGCATAATAGAACGTTCCAACAAGGCGATAAAGAAGATAGAGGTGCAGCGCGCCCTGGGCGCGGCCACCGTGGGCCAGGCCTTCCTCTGCAAGATATACGGAAAGAAGTATCCGGAGGGAAAGGATGTGGTCATAAAGGTGCTGCGTCCCGACGCAAAGAACCGCATGGAGAGAGAGAAGCGCATCATGCGGGAATATGCGAGAAGAACCGATGAGAGCGGCGGCATGCTGGAGACCTTTGAGGGACAGCTGGAAAGCTATGAGAAGGAGCTGGATCTTACCCTGGAGAGCCGCAATGTGGATCTCGGAAAGCATTACTACGAGGGCAAGGACGCGGAAGTCACCAGCATGAGGATAGTCCATGACGTGGAAGCGGGGCAGGATTTCCTGCTGGCCGAAAAGGCTGAAGGCACCACCGTGGACCGCTATCTTGAGGATATAGATAAAAAGATACAGGAGATACACGACCGTTTCCGCGAAGAGGGCAGAAAAAAAATGAGCCTTACTCCCGAAAACGCGTTAAAGCTCAAGGAGAGCACCGATGAGCTCCTGGCGGAGCTTAAGCGGCTGGAGAAGCGCAGGGACAACGTGTGCAAGCTCAGTTCCACCTGGGTAAAGGAAGGCATGATGGGGAGCGGCTTCTATCACGCCGATCTTCACTCGGGAAATATCATGATAACCGATGAAAAGGTCACCGTCATCGATTACGGTAACGCCGTGAAGCTGACGGGGAACCAGCAGAAGTGGATCTCAGCCATGCTGGCGGCCGCATCTACCAGTGATACGGAGCTCTTCTTCGAGAGCTTTGACGAGCTGCTGGATAAGAGCGATGAAAAGTTCAGGACCTTCTATACCGAGGAAAAGAAGATGGAGCTCAGGGGAGCTTTCGGAAGGATCCTGGCCATGGGGGATACCACCGAGACGGGCCAGCGCATCATGGCCTGCTTCCTGAAGGCCCAGGAGCTGGGAGTCAAGGTCCCCGCCGCGGTTTATAATTTCTCCCAGGGCCAGCTGCGTCTCATGAACACCGTTGATGAGATGAACGCTAAGATCAATACCATAAAGCAGGCCGTGTACGATATGTCAAGGATGAACGTAGAGGGCAAGAGCCTTGTGAATCCCCATCATCTGATGGCGGAAAGAGTGAGGCAGGATGCCATGAAGGCGACGGGAGCACCCAACTATCCCACGTACTGGAAAAACGAAGCGGAACTGCTGGAGGGGGGCAAAAAGAAGCTCTTTATAGACAGCGCAATGGCGACAAGCGGCCTCCACTTCCAGTACTATGTGGTCCCGCAGTTCATGGGAAAAACGTATGAACTGACGAAAAGCGGCGTTTTCCCCATGCTCAGGAATTTTGGTTTCGAACAGGTCCTTACGATGATACGAAATGCAAAGAACACGCTGACTTCGGGTGAGGATATCGATGATTTTTCGTACCGCGTGGAGACCGGAAAGCTTATCAAGGGGATCTCGGAATTAAAGGATTATTCCGTGTTCATGGACCATGCCAAAGAACGCAGGTATAACGGCCTTTCATATCATGGACTGATGGATATCCTCAGGGAGGGAGATATAGAAGGACTTAACGGGCTGGAAAAGCTTGTTACGAACATACAGACAGAGATCCTTAAGTCGGACCAGCTACGGCTCAGGGTAGAAAGCTTTAAGGCGGCATACAATTCAGGGAAGAAGGAAGCGATGAGAAGCGCCGCGAATGAAATCTATGACCTTTCGGTTGAGATAGATAAGCTTAAAGGCGTGAAAGAGAAGAGCCTGTTCGAAGAGGTCAGGGAAAACTTAAGCCTTGAAGGTCTGAGCATGGAAGAGGCAACCGAGAAGGATAACAGGATAGTTGCAGAGCTTCAGGGTATGTTCTCGGAGCAGCAGGACAACATGGGCCAGCAGCTCAGGACCGCTTTTGACAACATGCGCCAGAAAGAGGCAGCTGATGTATCCGCGGAAGAGAAGGAGCAGGCCCGTGACCGGTTCATGGATATGTATAAGAGGGTGGCTGCATTCCAGCTGAAGCGCCAGGCGGGTATATATTCGGATCCGAAGGCAATGGAGGTCGATAAAAATGACTTCATCAAGGTCATGGGCAGGATCTTCAGCGATCCCTGGCTTATCGTAAAGACGGCATGGCGTGTGGGCGGAAGCCTGGGATACAGGATCTACAAGTCCGAAAGCAGGGCCGAAGCGCAGCGCAAGGCCGAGAAGGCTTTGAAGAAGAAAGAGGAAGAGGACAGAAAGAAGAAGGAAGAAGAAGAGGAGCTTAAGCGCCTGGAGGAGGAAGACAGGAAGGATATAGAGCCCGACAGCGCAGATTATCTGCTGTATGAGCCTTATTCGCGCAGGCTGCTGGTGGAGGCAAATAAAAAGAATAAGGTTCCAAACCCGGAGAATATATCGCCCGAACAGCTTCAGGCCAAGATGAAGGAAGTCAGGAAAAAAGAAATGCTGGCTGAAAGAGAGTTTAGGGAGATGGGCGTCGAACGCTGGGAGGAGTCCCAGGCCGGGATGAGATTACAACTGGCCAAAGACCCGAAGGCTAATATGGTCATTTTTCTCAGGCAGGAGCTGGTGGAAGAGATAAAGAAGTTGAGAGAGGAAGAAAAGAAGGGCAAGAAAAAGAAAAAAAAGCAGATCATAGAGGAAGACTAAGAGGACGGGAACGAGGACAACGACCTGCTGGACAAAGAGGACGACTGAAACGAGTAAGAATAAGCATTAACGGAGACAGATATGGAAAACAGGGCAACTTTATTAAATGCAGACAGGCAGTTAGCAGCGGAGCGGGAAAAGGAGCAGCGTCTCGAGAAGGACAGGATAACCTCAAGTGAGCTTCTGGACGAATCTTTCCAGAGCGGGACGCAGAGCATTGAGTCCGCCGGCATCAATGCCGAAAGGATCAGCATGCTGCTGGAGGATATGGAGACCACGGAGGAGCTTAAGCTTTCCGAGACCGGGCTTCAGCGTCTTCACCAGATCCGCCTGAAGGGAGCTACTACGCTGCTCCTTGGCCTCACCGGCTCCGATTCTCCCGAGATGAAGGAGATAAAGAGCTATGCCCGCCGTCTGGACCAGTATATGGAGGGTAACAGAAAGAAGATGATGACGGAGGAGGTATTTGACGAGCTGGATCTGAACCTGCAGCTTGTCTCGGCCTCCTGCGAGGCTTATATAAACAACCGCAGAAAGAGGGAAAACAGGCGCAAGCGCGCGGTCAGGGAGTATTACGCGTCCCTGAGATACCAGATAGACAGGCTTAAGCTGCTGCGCCAGAAGGCCGAGGATGAGGCTGCCAACGGCGGGAAGTATGACCTGAGCGTAAACTGCGAGCTGGAGACCTGGCTGGGCATGGATAAGAAGGCGGCGGAGATCAATAACGCCAGGCGCAGGTCGGCTGAGAGCATAAAGAAGGGCAGTATGACGGCCTCCTTGAGTATGGCTGATATGGTAGGCCCCCTTGCCGGACTGAAGGAAGTCGTTTCCGACAGCATCAGTAAAGAGCTTCAACCGGTTGTTGACGTATTTGACGATAACTTTAAGTTTTCGGAGTCCGTAAAGGGCCTAAAGCCGAAGTACAAACGTGAGCAGCTGAAAAAGGCGATGGGGCTTATGAATGAGCTCCGCGGTATAGAGAGCGGGACCGTGAAGGTGCTGAACATCACCCTCATGGGGGTGAAGGTGCGCCTTCTCCAGCGCGGCGACAACAGCTTAAGCCTTCTGGACGGTGAGAAGGAGATCAGACTTGGCTGCAGCATCCCCACACTCCTGGAACGTATGGAAATGGATGTCCTGAGAAATCAGGAACTGTACGGCTACGAGGCTGCGGACGCTCTGATGGCGAGGATAGACCTCACAGGCCTCAAGGAGGGCAGTGCAGACTCCGCCGTTAAAAGACAGCAGATCTGCGAGTATATCAGGGAGAGGACCGGGCTTCAGGTGGCAACTCTTGACAACGTTCCGACGGAAACCCTGCTGGAGGCAGTCAAATTCTATATCCTGGCTCCCCAGGAGGATCCGAAGGTAGAGATGCAAAGGCTCATAAAAACCTTCGATGAGCAGTCGAAAGCCTATGATAATTCCGGCAAGGCCCTGAGCAGCCTTAACTATTACGCGCAGCTGGATGAAGCTGCGAAGGAAAAAAAGAACGGCTTCTTCGGAAATCTCTTCAGCGGATTTAAAAGCTTTTTCGGCATGGAGGAGAAAGAGAAAAAAGACGAAGTGGTCAGGATGCCTGAGAAGTATGACCGCTGGAGCAAGGAAGTAAACCCCGAAAAGGTAAAGGACTGGAACTACGGAGAGGAAAAGGTGGTAAATCTTTTCGCCGACATGATCTCCGACAGTCAGAGCTTTACCTCGGACAATGCGAAGAGCGAACAGCTGAGCCCCGGAGAAATGCTGCGCCGCAGGATGGGACGGCATATGGACGCCCTGAAGCTCATATTGCACGGGGAACTGATAGAAACGGATGTGAACGGCAGAAAGGTCAGGGTGGATCTGGTAGATAACCTCATTGACAGGATGCCTTTTCCCGCGGTTAAGACTGCGGCGGGAAGACCCTTGCGGAATACATGAAGGAGGAGATCGAAACCATCAGGCGCTCGCCCATCGCAAAGCTGGACGGGCCGCTGCTGGATCTCATCTTTTCAGGCAAGTCGCTGAACGTCATTTACGCTGACTATGCGGAAGAATTCGAAAAGCTGGCAGCCAGGCTGGACCAGGTCGTCACCAATATCTGCGATGAGATGCAGAAGGTGATCAGCGACCAGGCGGATGAGCTGTTCGGGGGCAAAAAACGCGGAAATAAGAAGGAAGAGGAGAAGAAAGAACCGCAGACACTTGATGAGATGATGGAGGTACTGACCAGGGGAGAGAAGGGCCAGGGCCGCTTTAACAAGCTTATACTGCAGCAGTATTTCAAGGATTCCGATATCATGGATAAGCGCTGTATGCTGGCCTCGATGATTCGTTTCCTCAAGCCTAAGCAGGCATATATGATGACAGACGAAGAGGCGTTTGAGGAATTAAAGAAGGATCCGAGCAATGCGTCTTTCAGATATGTCGGGTACCTGGATGATCTTCAGAACTTCCAGCGCGCCATTGTGCGCAGCTACGCGGATCTCCATAGCAGGGATGAAATGGCAGGAGCTCTTCTGGGCGGTATGCTGAAGGGGGCGGGCCCCCTGCTCCAGAAGCTGATGCAGGGCATGTCACTGGGGGGAGCCCCCAAGTCGATGAAGCTTGCCATAAAGGACATGAAGTCCAACCTGCTCCCCATAGCCGATGAATACGTGAAGGTTGTAATGAGGAGCATAGTGGAGCGTTCCAATAAGGCAATAGAAAGGATAGAGGTGGTACGTCCCCTGGGCGCAGCCTCCGTGGGACAGGCTTTCCTCTGCAGGATATATGGCAGAAAATACAGCGACGGGAAGGACGTGGTGATCAAGGTGCTCCGCCCCGACGCAAAGAACCGTATGGAGAGAGAGAAGGTACTCCTGCGCAGATATGCGGAAGAGACCGATAAGAGCGGCGGTATGAAGGAGACCCTGGAGGGCCAGCTGGAGGGCTACGAGAAAGAACTTGACCTTTCCATAGAGAGCCGCAACGTGGATGCGGGCAGGATATATGAGAACCAGGAGGAAGAGGTTACCAGCATGAAGCTGATCCATGATGTGGAGGCCGGACAGGACTTCCTTATGGGTGAGAAGGCCGAAGGCACCACCGTGGACCGCTATCTTGAAGATATAGATAAAAAGATAGAAGAACTGACCGCTCCCTTCTACAAGGGAGGCAGCCATCTGGAGCTTAACGATAAGAACGTGCACCTGTTCAGAAAGAACTCGGAGGAGCTCTCGGCAGAGTTAAAGAGGCTTGAGAAGCGCAGGGATCACGTGTGCAAGCTCTGCAGCATCTGGGTCAAGGAGGGCATGATAAACAGCGGCTTCTATCATGCAGATCTTCACGCAGGTAATATCATGGTGACGGATAAAAAGGTCACTGTCATAGATTACGGCAATGCCGTTCAGATCTCCGGAGGGCAGCAGAGGTGGATATCCGCCATGCTGGCTTCCGCAGCCACCGGTGATGCGGAGCTTTTCTTCGAGAGCTTCGACGCACTGCTGGACAAGAGTGACCCGGAGTTCGTGCAGTTCTATGATGCGGATAAGCAGGAAGAGCTCAAAAAAGGTTTTTTGAAGATCCTCAGAATGGGAGACGAGACCGAGGCCGGACAGAGGATAATGGCCTGCTTCCTTAAGGCGCAGGAGCTGGGGGTCAAGGTCCCCCCCGCGATATACAATTTTTCCCAGGGTCAGCTCCGTCTCATGAACACCGTTGAGGACATGAACACGAAGATCAAAAAATTACAGAAAGCCGTCCTTAGTATGGGAAATATGAACGTCAGGGGAGACTGCTATGTCAATCCCCAGCATCTCTTTGCCCGTAAGGTCAGTGATGCCAGGAGGACAGCCCGCAACTACGGAGATGACGATAAGCACAAAACGCACTGGGATGCACTGTATGCCCGCTTTGCGAAAAAGCAGGATGAATCAGGCATAATGTCCCTGGTAAAGACGAATATTAAACTCGACGGACTGAGTGAGGAAACAGCCGCCCAAAGGGAAGCGCAGATACAGAGAGAGCTGGCGGAGATGTTTGCGGAACAGAAGGACGGGATGGGTAAAGCCCTTAAGACCGCTTACGATAAGCTCAGGGATAGCGAGAAGATCGGTGCGGCTACGGAGGAGCAGAAAAATCAGGCTATGGACAGCTTCCTGGAGTCCTATAAGAAGGTGGCCCTGTACCAGCTCAAGCTTCAGTATGACCTCTATTATGATCCCAAAAAGATACGGGTCAGGCCCAATTCCTTCCTGAAGGTCATGGGAGATATACTCAAAGATCCCTTCCTTCTTATAAAGACGGCATGGCATGTGGGCGGAAGGCTGGGCTACAAGATATATAAATCCGACAGCAGGGCGAAGAAAGCCCGTAAGGCCGAGAAGGAAGCAGAGGAGAGGCTTAAGGCAGCGGAGGAGAGGCTTAAGGCGGAGAACCGGGAACCGGTGCTCACCAAAGATGACCCCTTATACGATTTCTATTCCGAGATCGCGATCCATGAACTGAAAGAAGAGAGAAGAAAGAACGGGGCGGCTGATCCGGATACGGTTCCCGAGGCGGATATAATGAAGAGGTGCCTGGAATACATGAAGGCCCAGACCGAACTTGATGAGCTTGCGATCGGCCCCCAGGAACTGTATGAGATCAGTTTGGGCTATATTCAAGTCCATGGCGATAATGATAAGGTACCGATACCTCCCACATACCAGCTGGCAGAGCTTAAGAAGATGCGGAAAAAGAAGAAATGATCCATATGGAGGGGAGCGATGGAAAACAATACCACCTTTACACTTTATGCCCACAGGCAGGATTACATTGAGCTGGATAACAGGAAGAAGGAGGCAAAAAAGCGGCTGCATGATGAGAACGTGGCCGCAAAGGATGTTTTTCTGGCTGAGGGCTACAGAAGCGAGGGCATGAGCGTGCAGAGCGCCAGGGAGAATGCGGACAGGCTGGCACGTCTCCTGGGCAGTGAAGAGACCACGAGGGATCTTAAACTGAGCTCCGAGAACGTCAAACGTCTTGAGCAGATCCGCCTGGAGGGTGCGAAAACCATGCTCCAGGACCTTGGGGGCTCCGATTCCGTCGAGATGCAGGAGATAAAGAGGTATGCCCGCCGTCTGGACGATTTTCTGGACAGCGAACGCCATTCCATGATGGATAATGAGATATTCGACGAGCTGGATCTTAACCTCCAGCTTGTTGCCGCTTCCTGCGAAGCTTATATCAAGAATCCCAAAAAGCGTGAGAACAGGCGCAAGAAGGTTGTACGCGAGTATTATGCGGCTGTACGTTACCAGATAGACAGGATGGTGCTCATACGGAGGGCTGCCATTGAGCGCGCCGGCGGCAGTAATGACTACGACCTTTCCATGGCCTACTCACTGGAGACCCACATGGGCATGGACAGGACCGCGGATGCGGAAGCGCAGCATAATGCCCTGGACAGGACCGCGCCTGCCCGGGAATGCAGCCTTTCGGATATGAGCAGGGAGATACAGGGGATAGCGGAGATGTTCGGGGAGGACTATAAGCTCTCGGACAGGATCGCGGCGGCCAAAAAGAAGGAGCGTCCGGGTCTCGTTAAGTCTGCCCTTCAGGTCATGGAGGAGCTCCGTACCATCCCACAGGATACGGTGGCTGTGAGGAACGTCACCATCATGGGGGTCAGGCTCCGCCTTCTGCAGCGCAGTGACAACAGCGTGAGCATTCTTGACGGGAAAAGGGAATATAAGCTCCCCTGCAGCATCCCCACCCTCCTGGACCGTATGGAAATGGACATGGTGAGGAACCAGCAGTACTACGGCAATGACAACATGAAGGACTTCTTCCTGCGCATGGACTTTTCGAAGTATGAGGAAGGCAGCGGTGAATATGAGTTCAGAAGGCAGCAGGTCTGCGAGTATCTTAGGGAAACGACAGGTGTGGAGCTGCCCTCTCTTGACAATATCCCGGCGGAGAAGCTCCGGAACCTGGCTCTGACGGTAAGCTCGGGCCTGATACTGAATACAAAAAAAGAAGTGCTTGACAGGATAAATGAATACGCAGATCAGGCTCTTACCAATATAAACACGGCAAAAGCCCAGAAAAGCCGCAGCTATCACAAAGAACATGAAAAAAATGCGGTCCGGATGCCGGAGAAGCACGACCGCTGGGATGAGGCTGCCCCGGAGACGGAAAAAGACTGGAATTATGAAGAGGAGCTGATGGTGAAGCTCTTTGCGGACATGATCTCCGACTCACAGAGCTTTTCTGCCGACAGGACCACCGGAGAGAAGGTGTCAAAGGGCGAGGCGCTCCGCAGGAGGATGGGGCGGCATACGGAAGCCATATCCGCTTTCATCAAGGATCCCGACTATGTGAACGAATTCCTGGAAAAGATCCCTTTCCCGGATGTGAAGATGAAGGACGGGAGGAGCCTCAGCCTCTATGTTAAGGAAGAGATCGGAAAGATCCAGAATGCTCCGATAGTCGGTTTTCTGAGGCTTATGCCGGACTTTGTGCTTTCCTCTGTTTTCAGCGGCGAAAATCTGCTTCCGATCTATGCCCAGTATAAGGAGGATTTCGAAAAACTGGCCGTTAACCTGGATGAAATGGTCAATACCATCTGCGAGGAGCTCCAGGAGATGGTCAGCGAGCAGGCGGACGAGATCTACGGAGAGGATAAGGAGGAAAGAAAGCAGAATGTCCGGGGAGGCATGCCCGAGGGGGCTGCGCAGGTGCAGGATCAGCTGGAAGAGGAGGAGAAAGAGCCGAAGACACTTGATAAGATGATGGAATCCCTGGTCAAAGGGAAGAAGGGGCAGGGACGTTTTAACAAGCTGATCTTCAAGGGGTATTTTAAGGATTCCGATATCATGGACAAGCGCTGCATGCTGGCTTCCATGATACGCTCAGTCAAGCCGAAGCGGGCCTATGAGCTTACGGATGAGGAGGCAATAGACGGCCTTCTCAGAGAGAAGCCGTACCATGCGGACAGGTTCTTTAAGGACAGGAAGGTCATTTCGAAGGATGAAAGGCTGCTGATAGATAAGTTCAAGAAGGAATACAGGAACCGTGAGGTGGCCGGAGCAGTACTGGGCGGTATACTGAAGGGCGCCGGCCCGCTGATGCAGAAGGTGATGCAGGGGGTCCCCCTTGGAGATATGCCGGCTTCGATGCTCGTTGCAGTAAAGGACATGAAGTCAAATCTGCTCCCCATTCCGGATGAATATGTTAAGGATGTTATGAACAGCATAGTGGAGCGCTCCCACAGGGCTATCAGCAGGATCGAGATAGTGCGGCCCCTGGGGGCGGCATCCGTGGGCCAGGCCTTCCTCTGCAGGATATACGGGAAAAAATACCGGCAGGGGAAGGACGTGTGCATAAAGATACTCCGTCCCGATGCCAAAAACCGCATGGAGAGGGAAAAACGCATCATGCGCGTATACGCGGAGCAGACGGATGATACCGGCGGGATGCTGAAGACCTTCGAGGGCCAGATCGAAGGCTATGAGAAGGAGCTGGACCTCACCATAGAGAGCAGGAACGTGGATGCCGGAAAGATCTACGAGGGCCAGGAAGCGGAAGTCACCAGCATGAAGATGATCCATGATGTCGAGGCCGGACAGGATTTCCTGGTCGGTGAAAAGGCCGAGGGCACAACCATAGACCGTTATCTTGAGGATATAGACAAAAAGATCGCGGAGATCCACGGCCGTTTCAGGGTCGCGAATGACCATAAGCTGACCCTTACGCCGGAGAACGCGGGCAGGCTACAGGGAAGCATCGATGAGCTGATGGGAGAGCTCAGGCGGCTTGAAAAGCGCAGGGATCATGTGTGCAAGCTATGCAGCATATGGGTAAAGGAGGGCATGATGAAGGGCGGCTTCTATCATGCCGATCTTCATGCGGGAAATATAATGGTTACCGATGAAAAGGTCACAGTCATAGATTTCGGTAACTCCGTGAAGCTTACCCCGAAGCATCAGAAGTGGATCTCCGCCATGCTGGCGGCCGCTTCCACCGGTGACGGGGAGCTGTTCACCCAGGCCTTCGATGAGCTGCTGGATAAGAACGATGAGCAGTTCAGGAGCTTCTATACCCCGCAGAAGAAGGAACAGCTGGGAAGGGCCTTCGCAAGGATACTCAATATGGGTAACACCGAGCAGACCGGACAGCGTATAATGGCCTGCTTCTTAAAGGCGCAGGAGCTGGGGGTAAAGGTCCCGCCCGAGATATATCAGTTTTCCCAGGGACAGCTGCGCCTTATGAACACCGTTGATGAAATGAACGGGAAGCTGAAGACCCTTAAGAAGGCCATACAGGATATGGGAGGGATGAGCGTCAGCGGGGAAAACTATGTGAACCCCAGGCTGCTTATGGCAAAGAAGGTCCATGAAATGGCGTCGGTCAATCTCCTGAACCCCAAATACGCGCTGTTCTGGAAACAGGAAATGGATAACATCGGCAAGGACAGAAAGTCGAGCTTCATGAATGTGCTGAGCGATCATAATGTCCTGACCATGGAGCTGACTGCGAAGACCATGTTCATGAACGACTATCTTGATCTGTACAAAAGCAACTATTATCTCCAGGCAAAGATGTTCCCCTTTGGCGGGATCATCAAAATGATCAATGACGAGAAGGCAAAGCTGCCGGAGGAGGGAGACGCGCGGGCTGCGGAGATAAAAAATGCCATGGAGCGTATTGAGGCGGAGATCAGGGGCAAGATAGTATTTGAAGCGTTCAAAAAATATGTGGACAATCGCGCCTATAACGGAAAAAGCTTTGATGATATCCTGAAGGCGGGAAAGGGCGGGGATATACGCGCACTGGATGATCTGGCAGGCTTTATGCAGAGGTCAAAAGATGAGTTTGCCAAGACCGCAGAGCTGATGAACCTGACGGAAAAATGGAAGTCGGCGGAAAAACGTAAGAAGGATACGGTGGCTCTCGAGGTCTATGATAAGCTTGAAGAACTGGACAGGCTCATGGGGAAATCAGAAAAGAGCTTTTACCGGCAGGTCCTGGAGAACCTGAGCCTTGAGGGGCTGGATGCCGAAGCGGCTGCCCGGAAGGATGAAAAGATAAAGGCCGAGCTTGCGGAAATGTTCGCGGATAAGACCCAGGGGCAGCAGCTGAAGGATGCTTATGACAGGATGCGTGAAGTAGAGAAGAATGCAGAGGCTGCCACGAAAGAGGACCGGGAGAAAAAAGAAAACGCCCGTAAGGAGTTCATGGATCTCTATATGCCGGTGGCAACGCGCATGCTGAAGCTCCAGACAGAGCCCGTCATCAATGAGGAGGCAACCAAATACAAAAAGAACGACTTCATAAAGGTCATGGGAAATATCTTCAGCGATCCCTGGCTGCTGGCGAAGACGGCGTGGCGTGTAGGCGGGAGCCTGGGATACAGGATCTATAAATCCGAAGGAAGGGCCAAGGCCCAGCGTAAGGCAGAGCGAGAACGGAAGCAGAGGCTTGAGGCTGAAAAGAGGAGAAGGGAAGAGGCTGAAGAGCTGAGGCGCCTGGAGGAACAGAACGGAGTCAGGCGGCAGGAACAGCCGGAACAGCCCGTGCAGGATGATAAAGAAAAAGCCAAGGCAGCGCCCGGGAAAGAGGTAAAGGAGAAGGCCGGGGAGGAGATAAAGGAAGAGATCAAAGACTCAGATAAGGACGATGACAGCTATGACGGCAGCGAAGATGAGATGGAGGAGGAAGAAAAGGATATTAAGAAGGGCTCTGAGATGATCGGAAAGGATTAAGGAAGGTAAAATAGCAGAAAAAAAAGGGCAAAATGCCCTGATTTGTTGGACATTTGTTGGACAGGGGGTGATATACTCCGGTCATATAAGGGAAAAGCCCCCTGTGCCGGCTGCCACTTTTCAGAAATATGTAAACCGACGAAAAGCAGATAATTTGTGTGATATTTACAAAAAGTGGTTTACTTAACACTTCATCTTGTGGTAAAATATGCTGTATTTTTATTAAACTGGCACGATTGTAATCTGTCATATTTTGGAAGGAGCTGACAATGAACAATCAATTGTATCCCTTTGAACGAAACCGCTACTACCCGGGAAAGATGCTGACCACCGCTGATTTCCAGGCCGAACAGGACTACATGATAAACAAGAACCGTTTCATGAACAGTCTGATGTACGGCGCCGGAATCGTCTGCGGCCTCGGGGTCTTCTCCCTGGACGACCTCTCCATACTGGTGGAGAGCGGCGTCGCTATCGACGGCACGGGCCGGGAGATCGTTGTGGATTCCTCTGTGGTGAGGAAGCTCTCCGCGATCGAGGGCTTCGATACCATCAAGGGAGAGACCGCGACCCTCTGCGTGCGCTTTAAGGAGGAACCGGTACATACGGTCTATTCCGTGAGCCACAAGGACAGCGACAAAGAATATGAGTTCAACAGAGTAAGCGAGGGATACGAGCTCTTCCTTACGGATAAGAAGGAAAAGAGAAAGGATTATGAGCTTCAGACGGAATTCCTGCTCAGGGAGACCATCTTCAAGAGCGAGAATTACCATGCCGAGGTCATAATGCCGGCCATAGTCAGCAAGGGCAGGAACCTCCGCATAGTGCTCTCGGTAAAGAAGCTTTCGGATGAGGATGTGCGCTTCTCCGCAAGAGGAGTGCTGGAGATGCCGGTGTTCGCAACTGCGGACGGCAGCCAGGACCTGGAGATCGCGGCAGAGGATCTGAGACTCGGCAGAGGCGAGGTGTTCAGGCGCGACTACTGGGTGAAGGTGCAGGATGTACCCGGCGACGAGACCAATATAATCCTTAAGAGCGGTTCCATGTCTGCCTTTGAGAATGATACGGCAGTTACCGCAGTGGCCAGCTTTACCAGCAAGCTGCGCCTTACCAAGGATTCGCCTCTTGAGCTGGTGAACGATGAGATAGGCAGGATGAACCTGGAGATGCGGAGCATGGGCGGTGAGAAGAACCTGATCCGCCTGGCCGACATAAAGATAGCCCGCACCGATTCCAGTTATCTGATAGAAGAAGTTAAGGAGAGCGGAAGCCGCAAGCATATCGCGGCGCCGGCCCAGGAACTGCTGCGCAGCCATTATATGGAGTATTACAACAAGGACGTGGAGCTGGGGGCGGGAACCGAGGTGGTGAGCACCCAGTCCGGCGGATCGGTGAACCGCACCAGCCAGGGAGAGGTGCCCGAGATCGCCACAGGCGTGCTCGAGATACCTCTGGGCAGGAATGCCCGCCCCGGCGATATCCGCTATTCAGGCGAGATCGCCCATGGTCTTGGAAAGGGCAATGTATATGTGGAGATAGGCTATGAGTATATCTCCGAGGACAGGAGCCTTGGCGGCAGCGCAAAGAGCACTATTTACGGCAATCCCGACCTCTTCGCAACCAGGAACGAGGAGATGGTGAAGGTGGAGACCGCAGTCAGGGTGCTGAATGACAAGGGAAGCTTCGTGGTGGCTGCGAGGCTCCTCGGCAACGTGGATCATCTGGTCCTCAGCTTCCGCTGGGTCGCCATGAAGTTCCCTACGGGCAACGATCTGGAGCTGGAGGAGGACTTCTACGACAGGAGCATATCCGCCGAGACTCCCACCGTGACCATGGGCACGAAGGAGAGCCACTTCTTCGGAGTGCAGTTCAACAACATGAAGGCCTGCAGCATAACCTACGAGCTCACTTCGCCCGGAAGCGGCGAGATCAGCGCGGACGGTATATATACGGCACCTGCCAAGGAAGGCGTGTACGAGATACATATCTATTGTACGGATACACCGGTGATATGCACTTACGCATACGCCATCGTTAAGAGAAGGGAACATATGGAAGAGGCCGCGGCAGATCAGAAGAACGGCGGTCTGGCAGTCCTTGATCTGGAGAGCAGACTGAAATGATACTGGAATCTTCAAAACTCAGACTGGAGGATGTGGGTACCCTGTACCATTCGGTAGTGGGTGACTGTCTCATCTGCCGGGATCTGAACATGGAGGGAGCTACCCTCTATACGGTGCTCAAGGTTTCCAGCCATGACACCGTGCGAAAGCTGATCGCTGTCTTTGAAAAGAGCGAGGCTGCCGAGAGCTGCCTGGTGGACAGCTTCGCATCCGACGGAATGCACATTTTCGTCTTCCCTTACAGAAAGTCCAGGGAACTGGAGCAGTTCTATATGGGAGATGCGATGCCGCTGGAGCGCTGCGAGGATATCTGCATAAACGTTATCCTTGCCTGCATGACCAGCGCGCTGCCCTGGCCTTTCCTCTATCTGGTGCTCCAGCAGAAGAAGCTGAACCTTAATAAGGACGACTCCATCTTCTTAAGCTACGATGTGGACTTAAAGGAGCTGGATCCTTCCGTTAAGGAAAAGGACTGCGTGGTAGCCTGTGCCAGGGTGCTCTTAAAGCTTCTGGAGAGCAAGGCCACGCTTAAGGCCGACAGCTATGTTCTCCTGCGGAAAAAGATCGAGAACCAGAGCTATGCGAAATTCACGGAGCTGTACAGGGACGTGCGCATAGCTGCGGTATCCAAGGGCAGGAGAGGACTGTTCTACAGGCTGGGCCGTTTCCTCGGAGCCAGGAAGGACAGGCTGCTGGGCATAGTGTTCTGGATCAGTCTGGTGCTGGTGATAGTGGCCATTGCAATGCTGTTTTCAAACCTGCTGCTGGGTGACATACCCTGGCTGAGGCTTTTTGTAAATAATTTCAAGCAGATAGGGACCGAGTCCCTGCTGCAGTGAGGAAGGTTTTCCGATGTATAAGAGATCGGCGATATTGATATGTTTACTGCTTGTGGCTCTGTCCGGCTTCATATTCGTAAAGACAGTGGACAGGGCAACGGAGCTGCCTTCCAGCGACGCTTTCGGAAGCGGAGTTGAGAGCGGCGGGAAATATTATTACGTAGACGGAGGAAGAGAGGGCTTCAGGCTTTTCAAGCTCTCTTCAGACGGCGAAGTCCTGGGACTTTATACCGCGCCTGATATTACCGCTACGGATATAGCGGCGGATGTGGATCAGCTCTACGTGCTCCAGGAGGATGAGATAAGGACCGACGTCACCGGACGTTACAGGAGCTACAGGCTCAGGTGCTTCACGGATTCTCTCCTGCCTACCGGCACAAGCTCGGCTTTTGAGCTCCACGCAGGCGAGCATGCTTCTGACATCTACATTCAGAACGGAATAGTGTATATCACCTCCATCTCGGCGGACGGCAAGGTGGCAGAGGTCTATCCCCTGGAGCTGCAGCCCCTGATGGCCGCAGGGGAAGAGGAGGCAAAGGCCCGTGCGGAAGCCGAGGAGAAGGATGAGGTCTACGAGGCACCTCCCGCTACAATGAGCGACAGCATCATGCTGAAGGAAGCCGGAAAGGGCCGCTTCTATGTGGATGCGCTCTACAGGGAGGGCGAGCTCTATACAAGAAACGACAGCGATCCGCCCATCGGGGCTTTCGCTCACGATCCCGGGCTCAAGAGAGCCATAAGGAGCATAAACTTCAGCTTTAAGGAAAGCGTAAAGATGGCCGGTTCCCTTGCGATATACTGGGCAGCCGGAACGGCTCTGATGCTGGTATTCCTGATCCTCACCTTCATGGCCTTCTCCAACAGAAGGCGCCTGGTGTATACGGGACTGCTGGTGGAGATAGTCTTCCTGGCAATGCTCTTCGCATTCTTTGTGGCTTACTCCAACAGGAGCAGGGAGCTCAAGGCCGATGCAAGAGAGGATTACGCTGATAACGGCATGAACTTCCTGGCGGCGGAGATGGGCGACATCGACCGCTGGGCAGCCGGAAGCGGCGGGGAAAAGTGGTATGACTCCACTGCCTACCGCGGGGCACAGGGTACATTGTCGGATTTCATAAAGCAGGACGGCAACAGCAAGGTCTTCTACGATCTCCTGGTGATCCGCTGCAGCGACAGCAGCATCATCTGCAGCGCCAGCGGCAGGAGCGGTGAGATAGCCTCCGAGTTCTACGGTGAGAGTGAACTCTGGGAGGATCTGCAGAACAAAGATGTTTCCGGCAAGTATGTGCTCGGTATAGTGGGACGGGGCTTTGAGGCGAAGGCACTGCTTCAGAACGGCACCCGTTCCAATTACGGGCTGGTGGCCATCATAAACGAGTCCAACGCAAGTGATGACAACAGTGACAGCCTCATGATGCTGAGAAACCTGTTCCTCATCTTCCTGGTGGGCAGCGTGGTGCTCTTCCTTATCATCTGGCTGCAGGCTTCCGACCTCAGACGTTTCGAGAGCGCCCTGAACGATGTGGCCATCAAGGGCAGCATGGAGAAGGACGGAAAGAAGAGGCGCACGGTGGCGGGCCACGATCTCGACAGCATGTGGAACAGCCTTGGTGAGATCGACCGCCGTATAGAGAAGATAGATTACAGCCGTTACAAGATATACGAGGCATATTACCGTTTCGCTCCCAGGAACATAGAGCATATCCTGAGGAAGAACTCCATCTTTGAGGTGGAATGCGGGAATACAGCCAATGTGACCGGTACGCTGGCATTTGTGGCCGGCAACAGGACAGCCTCCGCGGATATCCGTGTGAACCAGCTGAACGGCCTTCTCACCTTCCTTTCGGAGAATGAGGATAAGGAAGGCATAATAGTCGAAGAGAGCAACGGCCTTACGGTGACGGAGCTCCTGTTCCTTGAAAGAGCAACAAATACCCAGGAATTCGCGGTGGACTTCATCCGCAGCGAATCGGATTACGGCATAAACCAGAATGAGCTGTCCGTGCTCCTTTACTACGGCGGCTTCATGTACGGCGTGGCCGGTACCAACATACAGAGTATGCCTTTCATCCTTTCCGATGAGAGCAGACAGCTCAATGCCTTTGCCGAGTGGTTCCATCAGAAGAGGATCTACGCTGTGGTCACCGAGGAGGTCATAGACAGGGAAGGCGGGGATTACGACCTCCGCTATGTGGGCTTCACAGTACTGGAGAACGGCAGGGAGCTCCGCTTCTACGAGATCCTGGATGCCTGCTCCAAGCGTGAGAGACAGGCAAGGCTTGAGGACAGGGAGCGCTTCGGAGAGGCATTGGAGCACCTCTACAAGAAGGATTACTACATAGCAAGGAATGCCTTCTCGGATATACTCAAGCGTAATCCGGGAGACGAGATAGCGAGATGGTACCTGTTTGAATGCGAGAGGCTTCTGGATAAGACAGGCGATCCTTCGGAACGCGCCGGAGCCTTGAGGGCGGATCTCAGGTAAATAAAACGGAGGAACAGTTTTGGGCGGCGGAAATCTTTTTTCCATACTGATATCGACCATAAAGTCCAGATTTGCCAGTATCACATCCAAGATAAGGCTGTGGACAAACTGGAACTTCATCAAGTCGAGGATCATCACACGTATCAGGGAGTTCTTTACAAAGCTCTTTGATATAAAGCCTAAGCACAAGGACGACTATTTCACCGTCTTCGGCTGGATGATAAGCAAGAAGCTGGCTACTTCGATCATCATAATCTGCGGAGTGGTGAGCATCTGGTACATACTATCGGTCAAACAGGTCTTTGCCGGCATGAACAGCAGCAACGGTGTCCGTACCTACAAGTACAATTCCGTGCAGCTCAGGCTGGCCAAGGACAAGGTCAGGATCCTTGGAAAGAGCGGATACCTGGCATATGAAGGACAGGTGGACAAGGGTTATGCCAGCGGCCAGGGAACGCTCTACGATCCCGAGGGCAACATGGTCTACCTGGGGAACTTCGAAAAGAGCCGCTTTGAGGGTGACGGGAAGTCCTACTATGATAACGGGGCGCTGAAGTATACCGGCAGCTTCCATAACAACGAATTTGACGGTCACGGCCTGTTCTACCGTGCCAGCGGAAGTCTCTTATATGACGGCAATTTCTCCGCAGGCTTAAAGAGCGGCGAGGGAACGCTCTACGCGGAGAACGGCAGTCAGGTGTTTACCGGCTCCTTTGCTTCCGACGAGATAGTGTATGCCACCTTCATAGGAAAGACCACTACCGAGGCCGGAGCCATGTATACGGGTGACCGCCGGGTGTGGCAGGGCGACGGTACCTTCTGCATATACATGAGCGATATCGGGGCCCTGTATTCCGGACACACGGATGAGGAAAAGCTTTCTGACGATGTTGTGATAGACAGTGTTTACGTACTCTCGGATACCTTCAGGATGGGTACCTGGGAGAGCAGCGATCTGAACGATATAAGGGACAGCCTGGGAGAACCCATCTACGAAGGAAATTCCGCTGTGATACTTCCCGAGGCGGTCGCGGTCAACGTTCTCAACGAGTACAGCCCCGCTTTTTCCGGAGAGGTAAAGCTGATCGAGACCAGACCCTATACGGATGTCAGCATCGTGTCCGGTATGGATGAGGATTACAGCGTATATCTTACAAGCTATGAAGCAAACGGACTTATCTATACCTTTGTTTCCGAGAAGAGAGACGGAAACTTCAGATTTTATTACATGAGCCGCGGTGACGAGGAGGCCGAATGAGAAAAGGAGCAGGGAAAAAGTTAATAAAGCTTATGATCCCTGCAGCGGTTGTGCTGCTGAGCGCCGTGCTTGCGGTTGTATTTGAGGGAAAGGTCTCGGCTGCTCCCGGCAGGACCCTCACCATGAAGGCAGCAAGAGCCCTGGCCCTGGAGGAGAGCATGGAGTATTTCCAGGTGGAGCAGTCCATATCCACCAAGGAAGCTGCGCTTAAGAGTGCCCAGAAGGCCATAAAGCTGAAGCAGATCAGCATGTCGACCTTCCGCTGGTCGCCGCTGTTAAGCCTGAAGTTCCCTACCAAGCCTACGGAGGCCCAGGCCTGCGAGTTCCAGTTCAAGCCCATATCCATACAGGCGGAGATAGACGAGGCGACCCACAAGCTTACGGACACGAAGCTGGGCATATATGAGGAAGTGAACAATCTCTACGTTGACATCGTTGTGCTGCAGCGCACCATAGCCTTTAATGAGAAACGCCTTGCGGCCTATGAGGAAGGACTCGAGAAAAATAAGCTCAGGCTCCTCACCGGCGAGGGCACTCAGGCCGACGTAGACAAGATAGAGAAAAAGCTGGAGCAGTGCAAGACCAAGGTGTCCACGGACAAGAACAATCTGGCCTCCGATCTCCGCAAGCTCAGCAACAAGGTCGGAACGGATGTGTCTACGGGCTACAGCTTCGAGACACCCTTTCAGGAGGCACAGGTACCCAGAGCGGCCCTGCCCTGGCTGATCCAGTACACTCTGGACAGGGACCAGACCTATTACTCGGCCTGCCTGGACGAGACCACAGCTAGGATAAACCTGCAGATCAATTACAGTCTTATGAAGAACAAGTACGGCGGGGACATCAACATGATAGCCCCCTACGTGAACATGGCTCTCTCGGGACAGACCATAAAGGGCGGTACCGCAAAGGCTTTCAAGAAGGATTACGATGCATTCATCAATAAGATAGACAGCTACTGGGAGGGCAAAAAGAGGATCTGCCTCTTCATAAAGATCCCAAGGATATGGATGAAGGGCAGCCTGGACGGTACCAGGTATATAGACGACGATCCCTACGTACTCTACTCCGCTACTCTGGAATATGCCGAGGCCGCTTCCGCGAAGCTGGCCGCCGAGGCGGATCTTGAGGAGCAGGTCATAGACAACTTTGACACCTATGCCTCGATACGTACCTCCTACATAAAGGGGCTTGAGAGCCTGGACAAGGCGGAGGCGGATCTTGAAGCAGACAAGCTGAGGAACATGCTGGGCGAGCTGTCCTTCGAGGAATATGATTCCGAGCTCTCGGATTATGAGCAGCAGCAGAACGATATCTTCGAGCTGATGAAGACCTATTCCCAGACCCTCTATTCCTACGACAGGCTTAC
The DNA here is from genome assembly GCA_017518185.1 of Lachnospiraceae bacterium. GTDB lineage: Bacteria > Bacillota > Clostridia > Lachnospirales > Lachnospiraceae > NK4A136. The sequence goes on along the minus strand of JAFWWB010000070.1, from coordinate 47,737 downwards.
CTGCGGGGGCATCTCCGCATATCTCTCAGGAGACGATGCCGGCTTCAATACCGGCGGGGTGGGTACCAGTCATGTGGAGAAGGAGACAACGGAGGGCGCATCCTACTACATAAAGCAGATAATACAGAGCCAGGCCTTCGAGCTTTCCATCTACATACCCGAGGACTTCGAGGTGGAGATCACCCATTTCGAACTCTGGTGCGATAAGGAGAGGATAGGCGGCAGGACGGAGATAGACAAAAAGCTCAGACATCTGGCCATCGCAAAGGACGGAGTAAATGCGGTGAAGATCCGTCTCTATAACGGTGAGGAGTTTGTGGACGATGTGGTCATAGATCCCTCGGAGACCAGCGGTCCCCTGCCCATAGTAAAGGACAGGAAGATAGTAAAGGTCAATCCCGAGGATATAGGCCTTGTGGAGATATCCACCTCCGACGGAACGGGACTTCTGGACATAAGGCTTGATATAACTGAGGATACCGCGGTGGCCTCCTACAGGGTCAGGACCGCGGAGGGAAAGTACCTGAGCGGATCCTCCCCGGTGCAGAACGGAAAGTCATTCAGGCATCTGACACTGGTGGAGACGGGACTGGAGGAAACGGTGATAGAGCTTCTGGACAAGGAAGGGAACCTCCTTTATAACGCCCGATTCGATATGCAGAACCACAGGATAAGGAAAGAGATAACAGAGTGATCTGAGCAGCGACGGAGATAAGCGTATGGCAGATAAAAAGAGAAAAAAGAACAGAGCATTTCCGAGACAGACGGTGGTACTGCTTCTGGCCATGGTAATACTGGTAGCTGTCTTTGCTCAGGGAGATACCGTCTCCGCTGTGGTGAACGAGGCTGAAGCCATGAGGTTCTCGGCCTACAGCGCGAGTCATAACATAGAAGAAGGCGTGATCTTCATAGGGGTCTATCTCATCCACAAGGATTCCCTTACGGATGAGCTCTATGAGCAGGCGCAGCAGTCCGCCAGCGACTGGAACCAGCAGGATATGTATTACAAGTCGGAGCTGGCTGACGGGAACTGGTTCAACCTGAGCAACAGCACTGCCCTGGCGGATATCACAGGCTCCGGTACCATAGTAAAGCCCGAGGAGATGGCTGACCTTTTCGTAAAGTATTATGTGGGCAGTGACGGCATACTGATAGATGTGATGAGCGGACAGGCCAAGAATCCTTTCGACCTGGTGGATCCCTACAATCTTTCCGAACTGCCCGAGCTGGATCCCATACGTACCCAGTATACCTATTCCAACGAGGTGACGAGCATCAGCGAGACCGAGTTCCTCACCAACAGGAATTCATGGGACAAGAAGACCCTCAGGGCGGATGTGTACTATTACCAGATAATCACCACCTTCTTCTCCCTGAACCTCAGGGATGCACATACCGATGAATGTGACAGGCAGCTGGCTAATCTCTATGCCTGCTATACCAGGCTTAAGGAAGACGGAAATGACAGCGAGGCGGATCTGGTCTACTCCCTTATGGGCAAGGTCGATGCGGAACGGCGCTGCGTGGTCTTCGAAAAGCTGTGCCAGCTGGATATAAGCGTGCTGAGCGAGCTGAATGACATGGTTGGCGGCTCCTACTATACTTCAAAGGGCAACTTCAAGTACTCGGACGACAGGAGCGTCGATGATTATATCTATATCCTCCGCAACAGCGTTCGCCACGAGTTCGCGTTTACTACAGACGGAGAGCGCAGCAGAAGAGATGACGGAAGATACGATAACTGGTGGATACCCATCGTACCGGATGAGTGGGACGAAGATGAAGATGTTCCGGAGCCGGAGGATCCCATCTCTCCCGATGAGGGGCTGCTCTCCGCGGTCACCGACAGCATAGAGAAATGCCAGGAGAGCTACGGAAACTATTACGGCAACCGCCTCAGGGATGCGGATAACGTCATAGGCCATGCGGAATATGAGTACAGCGAAAATATCATCAACACCGCAAATGCCCAGGGGCTTGGAGGTGACACCACAAGCCTCAAGCATATCCTGAACATAAAGGAAGGCATCGTGGAGGACGGCCCCGGCGAGCTTAAGATCCTCAAGGACATACTCCTTCCCAGGGCTGACCAGTCCTATTCAGACGCTACAAGGCAGGGCACCGGGGCAGAGTACGCTGCGGCAGTGGCAAACAACAGGGGCGATGCCGCAAGAGAGGATGCTCTGAATTCCCAGCATGACACGCTGGAAGCCAAAAGGAACGAGCTCCAGTTCCTCATAGAGGAAAGAAGGAAGCGCGATGAAGCGGAGACCATGCTGACAGAGATCTATGACAGGATCACCGCAGCCAACGACCTGAAGGAAACGGTACCCGGCGATGCCTTCAGCAGCAGGGCTAACCAGTCCATTGACGAGCATATAATATGGCTCAAGGAAGAGGCCCGCAGCATACAGAACGAAAACGACAGCTTAAGCTCCGAGCTTGATGCCCTGAAGGAAAAGAAGGAGGAGCTGCAGGATAAGCTGCAGGCGGCACTGGATGATAACGATCTTGCGGGAGCAGCCGATATCGAAGCGATGATCGCGGCAGTGGATCAGGATATCGCGGACGAGGAGGACAGGCTCAGGAACGAGCTGCAGAATGCGGATAATGCCGGAGATGCGGCGGCCGCGCTGGTGGATCTCGGAGATTCCATGTCGGCCCTTCAGGACAGGCTTGAGGACAGGGCGGTATCCAGACTCAATGACGGTGATATAGACGGGCTTATGAATTCCATAGGCGCCCTGGCAGCCATAGGAGCCACGGATTCACTGAACAGGCTGAAGGATAAGATGGAGGATGCCGGTGTATCTGCGGAAGCCATGAGGGCGGTGAACAGCGCCATACAGGAGAGCAAAGGCGAGCAGGCTCTTGCTGACAGCGGAAGCGGCTCCGGCAGCGGAAGCGGTTCTGGAGACGGCAGCGGCTCGGGTTCAGGCTCAGGAAGCGGCTCGGGTTCGGGAAGCGGCTCAGGTTCGGGAAGCGGATCGGGCGATGGCAGCGGTTCAGGAGACGGGAGCGGAGACGGATCCGGAACGGGAGACGGTTCAGGAGACGGGAGCGGAGACGGATCCGGAACGGGAGACGGTTCAGGAGACGGAAGCGGAGACGGATCGGGAGATGGTTCGGGAAGCGGATCGGGCAACGGCAGTGGCTCGGGCGACGGCAGCGGAAGCGGAGACGGATCAGGCAGCGGCTCAGGCTCGGGAAGCGGTTCAGGTTCAGACAGCGATTCCGGAAAGAAGGATCTTTCAAAGCTTACCGCCGATGATCTGAATGCAGCCATAGCGGCGCTCTTCGGGGATGCGGACAGCATGAAGGATGAGGACCTGGCTGCCGTGGTAGACGGACTTTCACAGCTTTCGGACAAGGGTTGCAATGCTGCGGGAAAGCTCTGCAGGGATTACGCCGCCATAGCAATAGCAAGGGGCAACAAGTACATTTATAAGAAATATACGGGAAATGCACAGATGGAATATGTGCTGGTGAAGACCATAGCCGATGTGACCTCCTACCGTTACGTATACAGCGATTCCAGACAGGTGGCAACCCTTACGAAGGGATCGAGCGTGTACGAGTTTACCGTAGGCATGAGCTACGGAACCCACGGCGGCGGGCAGATAACACTCCACGGGCCGGGAGTCCTGAGCGGAGGCTTCTACCTGAGAGAGGATGACACCCAGGAGTACCTGAAGTGCAGCGCCCAGTATATAGCCAATAATGATTACTCTATATGCGTCACGGAGAACGTGGATGAGAAGGCGCAGGAGCTGCTGGACATGTTCCTGTAACCACGGCGACTGACGGATGTCATCCCGAGCGTAGCCTGCAAGGCGGAGTCGAGGGATCTTATAAAGGAGATACCTACATGGCAGATTATTCAATAATAGCTGACGTAAGTGCATACATAGTCAAAACACTGCGTGAAAGGATGTGCCCGGAGCCCATCCCTTCACCGAACAATATCGAGATATCCTCACCCGCGTCCCAGGACGTGGACTACATAGTAGGACTTTACCTCTACGACGTGCGCGAGGATGTTCAGCTGACCCAGCCCGAGTATGTAAGACGCGGAAGGGTACAGCTGCAGAAAGCGCCGAGACCATTCGCTTTGTATTACATGGTCTTTATCAACGGCGGAGGCCAGATGGGCCTCAAAGATCCTGATGTACAGAAGATTATCGGTAAGGCGGCGCAGATCGTCAATGACAGTAACGCTGTCCGTCCCGATAAACTGCAAAGCTGGCTCACTGCCGAAGAACCTCCGATAGTGCTGTCTCAGGCGAAGATAAGCCTGGAGGAGAAGGTCAGGGTATGGCAGGCTATCAACAAGCCATACCAGGTAAGCCTTTTTTACAAGGCTTCACCCGTCTTCCTCTCAAGTGCGGAAGTCATTACTACGCCGAGAGTCGTGGACGCGAGCTTTTCTTTGCAATTAAGAGATGAAAGGAGGGATGAGAGTTAATGGCTTCTGTGATACGTGCACAGCTCGGACTGCTGATCCGGCTAATTGACACCACCACGGGAGCTGCGGTCGAAGAAGGCAATGTACGGTTCTTCGAGAACGGACAGAGCGCACGACCGGCACCGCGGGGAGACGGCTGTTTCGTGTTCATCAACACAGAACGTCATGATTTCCGTCTTGACGTGGAGGCCTTCGGCTATGAAAAAGCAGGCGTCGATGTTCGTTACGAGGAATTGGACGACAGGATCCCAACCTGCGACATCTTCCTGATACCGTCAGAGAAGCATGCAAAAGGGGAGACAGTCATCGGCATTTTCGGAAACCTTCCTTATCTGGAAGCCCTGGAAGCCGTGGACGTGAATCATCCGGTATGTCGTTTTTCGAGCTATCAGCCGAAGAAGAGACAGATGACCGTCATCAAACAGACGGGCAGGATGCTGGATATGGATTACGGCCGGTACGGAATCCTTGCGGCGGACAACAACAGTTACGAAAAATTTGTTGTGTCCGAAACCGATGCGGCAGCAACTGTCACAACAAAAGAGCTGCTGGAAATGCCGTGTACCGTTAATGCACCAATCTGCAGGATAGTCTTCGGAAGCTGTGACAAGAAGGGAAATTACCTTCTGAGGGTCCGGGACAGCGGAGGAAGCCCCCATTGGCTTGTCCGCTACGTCCACAAGGGCGAGGTTTATTTTCAGCAGATAGACCTGAAGGATCCGGAAAAGTGTGTACTCACTGCCCACAGGAAGAGGAAGAAAAACGCAGAAAGCGCAAAGCAGGAAGAAGAGGAGACGAAGGATGAGTGAGATAGTGGTGATGAGTGGCAAGGCGACCTGCACGATGGGTACCATGCCGGCAGATGTAAAGGTCACCACGAACCAGACGGTGATGGCTGACGGAAAGCCTGTGGCGACCATTCAGGATTCAGCGGCAATGGCGAATGTAGGTCCCTTCGGGATGTGCAATTCCCTCGCAAATCCGCAGGTGGCGGCGGCAACGGCAGCAGCCCTGGGAGTGCTCACACCCCAGCCCTGTGTACCCGCTCCGGCGGGAACCTGGATACCGACGAAGCCGAAGATACTCATCGGAGGCAAACCGGTCCTCTGCTCGGACTGCAAGATGATGTGCGCATATGCCGGCAATATCTCGATGGTAATGCCGGGACAGGTAAAGGTAACGGCAAGCTGATAATTCGGACATAACAGACATCAAATAAAGGAGGAAACAGATGGCTGAGTATTTATCACCCGGAGTATATGTGGAGGAGTATGACAATTCCCCCAGAAGTATTGAAGGAGTAGGAACGAGCACGGCAGGTTTTATCGGCCTGACCGAGAAAGGTCCCGTTACGGGCGCTCCCTCGCTCGTCACAAGTTATAAGAGTTTTGTACAGCAGTTCGGCGGATATCTTTCCGAGTTTGAATACGGTGAGTACCGTTATCTCGCACCCAGCGTTGAGCAGTTCTTCGTGAACGGCGGAACACGCTGCTATGTAAGCCGTGTGGCTCCCAAGGACGCAAAGTGCGCTTCTCTGGAGAGCGGCATACTCAAGGTCAGTGCGAAGAACCCCGGCAAGTGGGGCAACCGTATCCAGGTCTCCGTAGCGCCGCTGCGCAAGATCAAGATGCAGGTACTTGAGCAGAAGGATACAGGCTATAAGGTAAAGTCCACAGACGGCTTCCGTGAGGGTGACACCGTTGAGTTCGACGGCGCTCTCTACCTCATCGAGACCATCATGGACAACGTTGTGACCTTTGATGCGGAGCTTCCCGCAAAGGCTATCGACAATGCCCTTGTTCCCAAGAATGTCCTCATGCTCGTCAACTTTGATCTGACTGTCCGTTATGCGGATCAGGTCGAGGTTTATACCGAGCTGAGCCTTAACACCAGGTCACCCCGTTTCGTTGGAGCAAGACTTGATTCCAGCGAGCTGGTTGACGTCGAGGTAAAGGTTCCCGACGAGGCAGTAGACCCCGTGGATGCCATCCTCGATAACGGCGGAGAGGCAGGCAGCTTCCTTCTTGAGGGAGGCACCAACGGCAATATCTCCAAGATCACCGCAGGTGATTTCATCGGCGAGGACAACGGACCCGGCAAGCGTACCGGTATCCAGAGCTTCCTTGAGAACAGCAATGTGAGCATGATGGCAGTCCCGGGCGTGACCACACCCGAGGTGATGGTATCCCTGATAGCGCACTGCGAGAATCTCCACAGCCGTTTCGCCGTATTTGATATGCCTCAGGAGCTCTACAAGACCAGTGATCTTATAGATTACAGGAGCATGGTGGATTCCACCTATGCTGCTATGTATCACCCCTGGATCCAGGTGTTTGACCGCGCGGCCAACAAGCCCGCCTTCATTCCCCCTTCAGGAGCCATCATGGGTGTTTACTCCAGAACGGACATCGCCCGCGGCGTGCACAAGGCACCTGCTAACGAGATCGTACAGTGCACCGGCCTTTCCATCAATTATACGAAGGCTGAGCAGGATATACTGAATCCCGAAGGCATCAACCTTATCCGTGCGCTTCCCGGCCAGGGTATCCGCGTATGGGGTGCAAGAACCGCATCCAGCAACTCTTCTTTCAAGTATGTCAACGTAAGGAGACTCTTCATCTATGTGGAAGAGAGCATCAAGAGGAATACCAACTGGGTCGTATTCGAGCCCAACGATGCTACTCTCTGGCAGCGTGTTGCTCTTACGGTCTCATCCTTCCTGGATGGTCTGTGGAGAAACGGTATGCTGGCAGGTAACTCCGCAGGAGAGAGCTACTTCGTCGAGATCGGCCCTTCTACGATGTCCCGTGATGATATCATGAACGGCAGATTGATATGTAACATAGGCATCGCACCGTCCAGACCCGCTGAATTTGTTATCTTCCGCGTGACTCAGCACACGGCAGAAGCAGGCGGCGAAGGCGGCGAAGAGTAAAGAATGGAGGGTTGACAGATGGCATCAGAATATGAAAATTCAAACGGTTCTTCATATCCATTGACTAAAATGAACTTCCTCGTCACGGTTGACTCCGTGGCGGGAACAGCGGCATTCAGCGAGGTGTCCGGCGTAGAGGCATCGGTCGATGTGATCGAGTTCCGTCAGGGCAACTCCGGCTCACTTGCACCGGTTAAGATCCCCGGCCTTGTGAAGCACGGCAATGTTACGCTGAAGATGGGATACATCCTTGACAGTGCTTTTAAGGAGTGGATCAAGGAGTGCGTTACCGAGATCCGTGGTGCGATCCCCAGGAATAATGTTACGATAGAGCTTATCGACATTAACACCGGTGCACCCAACGCTCTGGTCACCTCAGCTGTAGGTACCAGACAGTGGACCCTCACCAACGCATGGGTTACCAAGTATAACGCTCCCGACCTGGACGCTAAGACCAGTGATGTGGCTATAGAGTCAGTCGAGATCGCTTACGAAGAGCTGGTTATCCCCAACTAAGACTTACGACTGCTTACCGGCAGTCAGGGCGTACGGGGCACATGCCCCGTGCGTCCGAGAGTACCGGTAAGCCGAAAGCTTCGAGACGATCGGCCGATTTTTTATATCCAAGGAGGAAACCATGGAAACAGTATATGAATTCACCCTGCCGAAGGGCTATATGGACAGCACGGGAGACCTGCACAAGAGGGGCAAGATGCGTCTGGCGACTGCAGGCGACGAGATCAGCGCCACCCACGATCCCCGTGTGCTCTCGAACCCTTCATACCTTACGATAGTCATACTGAGCAAGGTGATCACCGAGCTGGAGGGCGTGGAGTCCGTGACGGCCACCCTGGTCGAGAAGCTCTTCACCGCCGACCTGGCCTTCCTCCAGGATATGTACCAGCGCATCAACGACATCGAACCGCCGGTGATGCAGGTCACCTGCCCCGACTGCGGCAGGACCTTCGAGGTACCGCTAAATTTTACTTAAGAGGGCTTAAGCTCTATCCCGAGGACGAGCTTTACCGGGAAATGGCCTTTATCTCCTACTACTTCCACTGGAGCCATGAGGAGGTGCAGGCCATAGACCACAGAAGCCGAAGACGCTGGTGCGCCGAGATCTCCGGGATAAACGAAAGGCTGAATCCCTCAAAGGAAAAGAAAGAAAAGAGTATCTTTGAAATGAAAGCAAGCCGCTAAGCGGAAAGGGATGAAAGAATGGCAGAAACGACAGAAACATCCGTATATAAAGATAATGACGAGAGAGATAAAGACCGGAAAGCGATAAAAGACGCGAACGATGCGGTTGCCATTCCCGAGCAGTATGAGGGAACCGATAAGAACTGGCTGGTCTACAACACCGGAAGGAACGTAAGCCCCAACTTCAACTTCATGCTGAGGGTGGAGGGGCTTTTTGATCTGCCCTGCCGCAAGGTCCATAACTTTACCAAGGCCAATGAGTACGAGTATATCCAGGAGGGAGGCCTCAACGACTACGTGCATATGCGCCGCAAGCCTGTGTCCCAGCCCTTTACCTTCCAGGTGGAAAGATACGTGGGCGTGGATTATATAGATCCCCTTCAGCCCGGTACGGATCTTATCCTCCCCATAGTGCTCATGGTATGGCGTCTTCCTTTTTACAAGAATTTTACCCCTTTCAGGGTTTATACCTTCACCGGCTGTACCGTTATGAGCAAGGATTACGGTGAGCTGAACGCCGAGTCAAGCGGCCTTCTGACCGAGACTACCACCATAGCATACAGGGAGCTCCTGAGGGTCACCGTACCCGACGGTCTTTCCAGCCTTATGGATCCCAATGTCAAGCTTTTCGGACGCGTCGTGGATGAAACTGACGAAGACGGAAATATCGTATACCTCAAAGACAGGGACGGCAAACCGATAACAGACAGTTCAGGTAAGATGATAGCCAAGAAGAAAGTCGCATTGGAGGCCGGCAGCACAAGGGCAAGAAAGCCGACAAATGACAGTGCACGCTCCAAGGACGGAAGTATGGCCTTCCACTGGACCGGTAAAGCTCCTGTGGATGAAGAGGGCAAACCCAAAACGGGGTTGGACGGCAAGGAACTGCCTCCCGATACACGTGCTCCGAAGATCACGCCCGCTACAGACGAAAACGGCAACCCTGTGGACGGAACGAAATACAAATTCCACTGGGATGGTCTCGGAAAGACGGTGGAGCATAAGACAAAGAAAAAGGAAGCAGGTGCCGCCGTCAGGGCAGCGAAGGCGGGTACCGACGATACATATGCCGCTAACGGAGAAGATGCTTTCCGCTGGACCGGAAAGCCTCCTGTGGATGAAGACGGTAATCCGATGAAGGATGAGGACGGGAACGAACTGCCCGTGGGTACCCGTGCGGCAAAGGTCACTCCCGCAACGGATGAAGAAGGAAATCCGGTGGACGGCACCAAGTATTCATTCCGGTGGGACGGCCTCGGAGAGACGGTGAAGCATAAGACAAAGAAAAAGGAAGCAGGTGCCGCCGTCAGGGCTTCGAAGGCGGGCACCGACGATACATATGCCGCTAACGGAGAAGATGCTTTCCACTGGACCGGTAAGGGTCCCGTGGACGAAGAGGGTAATCCAAAGACGGATAAGGACGGAAAACCGCTGCCTCCCGAAACGCGCGCGCCGAAGGTCACTCCCGCAACGGATGAAGAAGGAAAGCCGGTGGACGGCACAAAGTATAAATTCCACTGGGAAGGTTCCACCGAGGTGAATGCGGACAGCGGTATCGGTAAGAAGGGAAGCGGAGCTACCCGTGCAACGGAAGTGAAGTCTGTGGAGGGTGCCGACGGGACCAGGTACAAATTCCAGTGGGACGGCCTCGGGGAGACTGTTGAAAATAAGACCAAGACCAGGGAGAAGTCCGCACAGGTAAGGGCGGAGAGGTCTCCGGTGGACGACAGCCGTTCCGCTGACGGAAGCTACGCCTTCAGCTGGGAAGGTTCCACCGAGGTGGATAAGAACAGCGGTATCGGAAAGAAGGGCAGCGCGGCCACCCGTGCAACGGAAGTGGAAGCCGCAGAGGGTGCCGACGGCACCAGGTATAAGGCAAGCTGGGACGGATCGACAAAGGTGGACAGCAATACCTTTATAGGGCAGAAGGATCCTTCCGTTTCTACCAGAGCTATATCCCAGAAAAACGATTCCACCCATGCCCCGACAGTACGCTGGCCCAAGGATAAGAGAGCCAGGATGGTCGATGCGTTGAAATAAAACCATAAGAACGGAGATATCCCAAGTTGCTGATAATGAAAGCCCCCATAGAACTGAAGACCGCAGGCTTTGCCATCGGAAGAGGTGACGGCTTCGGCGAGCGCATAAGAGGAAATTATGCGATGATGGGAGCGCATATCAGCGAACAGAGCCTGACACATATGCTCCATACCCCGCCCCAGATACTTCTTGCAGAGGGCGGAGGGGACAGCATAACAGGCATACAGAATAATGTATATTCCTTTACGGAGCTGCAGCAGACCCTTATAAGCAATGTGGCCAACCGCATACTCATCAGCAGCGACGTGAACCTGAGCTACCAGGACAGGGTCTATATAAGCAATGTGCTCCACCAGCTGGGGATCAGGGATGACCGCCGCTTCATGGAGGAGGCCAGGACCTTCCTGGAGGAGACAAAGATGAGCAGCCGCCTTACCGACGTGTATCTGGAAAACCTTCCCCAGATCACGCAGCTGATAAACAGCTGGCAGGAGATAAGGCAGGAGGCAGAAGAGGAGGATGAGGAGCCGCAGCGGGCCGCCGATACCAACTATCTTTTCATGAACATAATGAAACGCCTGCAGACCGGAGCAATCTACCAGACCGTCCAGAACATGTCCCGGAACAATGCGGGGGACAGCCTGAGCTTTGAGGAGATAAACATCTCTGAGCAGAGCTATACCGCAAGACAGCTGCTGCTCAACAGGTTCCGTGAGATCGCGATGGGCGAGTCTGTGCCCATGATATACAGGACAGAGAACAGCTATGAGGAAGAGGTGCTTGAAGGCGGCGAGGTAAGCGAGCCCGTGATCAGGGAGCGGATAAATTCCGCAGTGCTGCTGGAGGTGCTGAGAAGCTTCGACCACACCATGGCTCTCCGCAGCGAAAAGGAAGTGAAGCGCTGGATGGAGCTGAGGAACAGCTTCTACCGCACTGCCGACAACAGCTTAAGCCGCATTCTCATAGAGGCCAGGGAGGGCAGGACTCCCATACAGCTGAGGGACGGCAGCCTTACGGTGGTGAACAGGGCCGAGAGACAGGAGCTGAACGTCCTTGAAGAGATAGTCATGAATACCGACCGTCTCTCCACCGAGCTGATGAATGAGAGGAACAGCTTCGTGGAGATCCTGAGGGAGGAGCTTTACAGGGAGGGGTATGAAAGCGATACCTACAGCCTTGAGGAGCTGGAGCGCATAAGAGAGGAGCAGAGAGACCACAGCTTCTATTCGGCGCAGCGTGAATTCCTTGAGAACAACAGGGAAGAGAGCATAGAGAACAGGCTTGAAAGAGTAAATGAACAGAACAGCGAAAAACTGGAGCGCTACAGGGAGATAAGGCGCATACTCCTTGAAAAGGAAGAGAGGACCAACCGCACCAGTGACAGGGAGCGTACCATAAGGGAGAGCCTTATGAGCCTCACCGACAGGGAACACCTGCTGGAGCTCTTAAGCGAAGAAGAGGAAGAGACTCCCACAGCGGTGGACAGGAAGCTCCAGAAGATCTACGAGATCCTGCCCAGGGATACCGTAGAGATACTTAAGCAGATAGAAGACGCCGGAAGAGGAGAAAAGGGTGTACAGGCCATCAGAGAGCCCGCCATGCTCCATGCGGACCTTGAAAGAGGGGCAGGTGAGCAGGCAGCGGCCGCAGAGAGGGCGGAAGAGCAGGAGCGGCTGCGCTACACCGAAGGCGAAGATATAGAAGAAGCTGCCGACAGGATATACAGGGAGCGTAGCAGGGAGATACTGGACCGGGTGCTGAGATCCTCCGGGACAGAGACGGTGCAGGAACGCATAAGGGAGTATCTGCCCGGAGAGGTGACCGAGATACTCCGTCAGAGGGAGAGGGAAGCAGGGCAGCAGCCTGAGAGCATCCCCGGAAGGACGGAAGACCGGCTGCAGAGGACTGCGGGAGAGGCAGCCCGGAGAGGTGAAGACTACAGAGAGCAGGAGCTGGTCTGGCACGGCGAAGAGGAAGTGATAGAGGAGGTCGCCGACCGGGTCTACAGAGAACGGAGCAGGGAGATACTGACCCAGCTGCTGATGGATTCCAGGGCCAATACCGTGCTCAACAGCTACCATGAGCTCATCACGAGCGAGTTCAGGGAGAGAGAGGAGAGGCTGGAGGAGAGAGAACGCATCATGCGCGCGGTGGAGAATCCGGCGGAGACGGTATATCTCCTGAACGCTATTGCAGAAAGGATGCCGGAGGCTCCGGAAGAGAGGATACAGCTCCGGAGCTTCACAGACAGGCGCAGCGTGGTGAACGTCATACACCGCATAGAGGAGCAGATGACGGAGGAAGACGTGCGAGAGCTCCTTGAGGAATACAGAAGGAACGAGAGTGTTAAGCAGAAGGTGACCCATGAGGCCGCCACGGTAACGGAAATAAGGACGAAGGAACCTGCGAGGGTGATCGAGAACGCCGCCCGTCCCATGGACAGGGTACAGCAGGAAGAGATAGAAGAGCTTGTGGAGAGAAGGGTGCGGCGCCAGCTGGGAATGATCTCAAACGAGGTATATACCAGACTTGAGAAGCGCCTAAGGAGTGAGAAAGCCAGGAGAGGGATCTGATGGGTTTTTTAGATACAGTCGCGAATACGGCAGGGGATCTTCCCAAGGCCGTCATATTTGTCCGCAGATACCAGCCGAACCTGCTTTATACGGATAGCCAGCTGCAGACGCAGGAGCAGCTCATGCAGGGTATGGCCGAAGAGGAAGCAAAGGCTTCGATGGAAGGCTTCCTTCAGAATATGGGGGCGACAGCCCTTGACAGTACCAATACGAGCCTTGGCAAAATGCAGGATGCCCTTGACGGGGCAGGGGCCCAGATGAGAGGCAGCGCTTCCTTCGAGAGGATGAGGGCTCAGGCGGAACTGAACGGCTATGTGGCCATGGAGGTGCAGTATAACCCTTCCAGCATTTATCTGGATACCTCCGCAGGTCTCCGCGAGATCGATAACAGCAGTATCTCGAATATAATGAACAACCAGGTCACGCAGATAACCACGGACTCCATCACCACCCTGGGTATGCAGCTGGTATTTGATGCCATGAACCAGCAGGATGCATTCATGCTGGATTCTCCTTCCCTGCTCAGTGCGGGCGGAGTGGCATCCATGGTGCAGGATCTGTGGAACAGCGAGGGCTTTTCGGTAAGGACACAGGTTGAAGGGCTCATAGCCTGCCTGCTCTCCCCCCTGACCAGGCGCATCATCTTCTGCTGGTCGGATATATTTTTCAAGGGAGAGCTGAACCAGGTCAACGCTAACTATACCATGTTCAACAAGAAGGGCAATCCCATAAGGGCCACCGTGGACATAGCCATACAGCAGGATCACAAGGCCGAGGGCTCCCAGAGAGGCAGTCACTGGTATAAGGCTTTTGATAAGGCCTTCGGTGAAGCCGGTATGGATAATCTGGTGGGAGCCGCCAGCGGCTGGGCAAAGGGAAGCAACAACGCCCTTCTGAACTTCAGCATATAGAGGTAACGATATGGGAGCAATGGATCTGTTAAAAAGCGCCGGGAACACCATAGCCGAGAACATTGGGATCGTAGAAAAGGCTATCGTGGAGATCGTGGACTCCAGGGGTGCTGTACCCGAGCCCGGGCAGCCCCCGAAGCCTCCCGCAGCCGGAGGAGGGTCGCTTGGAGGATCTTTCCTCAGCGATTCGGGCGCCATGGGCAGCCTGGTGAGCACTGAGCTGAACCCTCTGAAGGGTAAGAGCTCTCTGGCGGATTTTGCGAGTAATGCAAATATAAAAAGGTATACGGTACAGTTTAACCCCTCCAGTATATCCCTGAGAGGAAGAGGCCAGGGTTTCATGCCCGTGCTGAGCTACGGTAGTGAAGGTTCCACCGTCACCCCCGCAAAGCAGAGCGTGCGTATAACATTCAGTGTGAAACTGGTGGTGGATCAGGTGGACAAATTCGATGCCTTTACCGAGGACAAGCTTAACCTCTCTCCCACCCAGCTCACACAGAACGTGATAAAAAAAGGCTTCGGCGTCAACAATAAGGAAGCCAGCGTGGTCGAGATCGTGGAGGGCTTCATAGCGGCCCTGAGAAGTCCGTATACGCGTATAGTCACTTTCCACTGGGGGAAGATGAACTATGCGGGAGTGCTGAATAACGTAGCGGCACAGTACGTGATGTTCAACAGAAAGGGGCAGCCCGTAAGAGCATATATAAACCTTTCGCTGATGCTGATGGAGAACAGTCCCTATCCCAATAATCTGGGAGCCTGGGAGGAGGCCTATAAGGCGGCTTTCGGAGTTTCCAGCGAGCTGAGGTCAGCCGGAGCGGCGCAGAAGCTCGGAGGCATACTGAATCTTGGGTAAAGAGAAATGATAGATTACGATTCACTGAGAGATAAATACGACAGCTTCAAGCTCCCCAGGGTCGTTATAAAGGTCAACGGAAAGAATATTTCCGATGATAAGAGCGGCTTCAGCCTGAACGACATAATCATAGAGATGACCTGCGGCTTTGAGGCTTCAGTTGCGGAATTCAAGATCTTCAATACCTATGACGTATACAGCCATGCATTCAGATTCGAGGAGGTCAAGAAATATATCTTCCTGGGGTCATCGGTGGATATAGCCGTGGGCTATTCGACCTCCGTTACCCCGGTGTTCAAAGGCTTCATAAGCCAGGTGAACTTCATATACCGCATGGGAGAGATACCCGGAGTGGAGGTTCACTGCATGGACATCAAGGGTATCATGATGGCTAATGAATACGCAAAGCAGATCAGCGCTGACTGCTATTCCGATGCCGTGAAGCAGCTCATGGACCAGAGCTTTTACCAGAAGCTCATGGGAGACGACAAGGTCTTCAAGAGCCTGAGCATACAGGACACCCCGGATAAAAAGGCGGGCGGTGGCGGAGGAGGAAACGAGACCACCGACCAGACCATAGAGATGGTGAACGAGAGTGATTACGAATTTGTGGTAAGGGCGGCAAAGCGCTTCAACTATGAGTTCTTCCAGTTTTACGATACCCTGATGTTCAGGAAGGCCAAGGCGGACACCCAGGACCAGATGAAGATGTCTCCCGAAACGGGTATGATGACCTTTGAGATAGGCTACGACATCACCGGGCTTTCCGGAAAGGTGGAGGTCAGGAACGTGGATCCCGCCAAGGGCAAGATGGTAAAGGCTGCCAAGAAGCTGCAGAGCAAGATGTCAATGGGAAGCAAGGCCAAGCCACTGATCCAGAAGCAGAGCAAGATCTATATAGATCCCACAGCTGCGACACAGCAGGATGCGGAGTACAGGGCGGATTACCTGCTGGAGCAGATGAGCTACCGTTTCGGCACGCTGGAGGCGGATCTTATAGGACTTCCGGAGATAATGCCCGGCAAGTTCGTAAGTGTGGACGGTCTGGGAAAAGGGGCTTCCAACCGTTTCTACATTACCCAGGTTAAGCACAGCATGGAGCAGGAGGGCTTTTTCCAGACACATGTGAGCGGCAAGGCCGCCACTCTTGAGTGAGGATAGAGAATGGCATTATTTGAGATCGTAGACGAGATCGCACAGAGACAGATAGAGAAGACCGAGACGGGGGACAACCGTATCTACGGCCTGGTGCTTGGTAAGGTTTCCAAGAATTACGACCAGAACATGCCCGGAAGGGTATGCGTACAGATAACATCCAGGGACGAAAAGGCCAACGAGCTGCTCTGGGCGAGAGTGATACAGCCTTCCGGCGGCAAGGAATGGGGACACTACTTCCTTCCTGAGGTGGGTGACCAGGTGCTGGTGGCCTTTGAGCAGGGAAATATCGAGCGGCCCTATGTAGTGGGCTGCCTGCCTCTCCTTAATGACAACTTTCTCAAGAAATCTGTGGAGGAGAACAACAGGATCAAGCGCATAGTTACCCGCCACGGCAGCACCATACGTTTTGAGGATGACAATGAAGATAATGAGGGCGGCAAGGACAAGATCTTCATAAAGACTCCCAAGGACGAGCACCGCATCGAGATGGACAACGAGAAGGACTACATACTCATCTCGGACAAGAGCGGCAACAACAGTATAAAGATCGTCACCGAGGAAGGCAAGGGGAACATAGAGGTCAGGACCGAGAAGAAGCTCACGGTGAAGGTGGGGGACAATATCACCCTTACCATGAACGGCAGCAACGGCACCGTGGAGCTCAACGCATCGAAGATAAACCTGAAGGCAACAGACAGCATACTGGTGGATTCCACCAGCAAGCTGGAGCTTTCGGGAGCAAATACCACCATGAAGGGGAACTCCATGACAAAGGTGGAGAGCAGCGGCCCGGTCACCATCAGCGGCACCCCTATAAAACTGGGATAGGAGGATAAATGGCAGGATCATTTTTGGGAAGCGGCATGAAATTCCCGCCGCAGGTAGATCCCGCAACCGGCAGGATCGCCGTATCATCGGAAAACGCAAGTGTGAAGGAATCGGTGTATCTCATACTGATGACTACACGCAGCGAGAGGATCATGCGCCCGGATTTCGGCAGCATGCTCTTAAACTATACCTTCATGGATATGAACAACACTTCACTGAACATACTTGTGAGGGAGTTGACGGAGACCCTTATAAGACAGGAGCCCAGGATAGGCGATGTGAGCATCACCACCGACTTCAGGGACAAGAAGGGAGTGCTCCTCATCAACATAGATTATACGATACGCAGGACCAATACCAGGGATAATCTGGTGTTCCCGTTCTATCTGAACGCAGACTGGGAAGAGAACGAAGAGGAAGAGATGGAGATCTATGAGCCGGAAAATGTTGAAGAAGTATAAACCGGATAAGCGTACCGCGGAGGATATCGAACAGCGCATAGGCGAGCTTGCGGCCGGCTATGTGCCCGAGTGGAATTTTTCCGTAAAGGATCCCGATATCGGATCCACCATATCCCGCATATTTGCGCGCCAGATGCAGGACAATATCCGCACCATCAACCATGTGACCGAGATCTATCATGCGGAGTTTGTAAATTTCCTGGATCTGACCCTGAAAAGGGCCGTACCCGCGGGCTGCATAGTCTGCTTTAACCTTGTGGACAGCACCATAAGCGGGACGCAGGTAGTGAAGGGCACCCAGATAACCACGGAGAGTGCCGCGGAAGAGGGACCCGCGTCCTTCATGCCTCCCGTATTTGAGACAGACAGGGAGCTGTATATCACCTCCGCAAAGATAAAGGACATCTTCATGACCGACAGGGAGGATGGCACCATCATCCCTCTGAAGGGGGATTTCAAGCCCGCGAAGCTTCTGCCTGAGCTGGAGATCCCGGAGCCCGAAAGGCCTGACAGTCCGGAAGAGGAAGAGGAGAAGGGTGTGGAGCTGAAGCCCTTCGTGCTCTTCGGAGAAGGAGACAATATCGGGCAGCATGCGCTGGCCATGATGCATCCCCGCATCTTTGATGTGGAGGATGAGGAGATACTCATCGACATAAAGGGCAGCGAGGAGCTGACCCGCATGATATCCGTCGGGGATATAAGATTCTCCTGGCTTGCCGAGGGCGGCCTCAGGGAATTCGACGACATGTCCATAACAGGCGAGGGAGCCTTCAGGCTGCTAAAGAATGACAAGTGCTTCAAGATAGAGACGGAGGCCGGCGAGCAGAGCGTAGTGGTGCTCACGTCGGAGAAGCCGGTCACCGAAGTGATACAGGTATCCGATATAAGACTGGCCTCAAATGGTAAAGCCCGTCAGGCGGACTATGTGGGCGACGGCAATTCCGAATTCAAGCCCGACAGCTTCGCACCCTTCTCCGATGTGCTCTCGGTATTTGCGGAGTGCTACATAGGAAAAGAGGATTATTTTGATAAGGCAGGCTCGGTAGTTACCATAGATTTCCATCTGTCCTTCATGGATCATACCATGGAGCTTACGGAGGAAAAGGTCAACGAAGAGCTGAAGATAATAAAGAGAAAGGCCAGGGCCACCAACGTGGAGCAGGTCTCGGATGCCTATGCGGATGAGATCTCCATTGAGTACTTCAACGGCATAGGCTGGAAGTACCTTAACTGTGACCGGGAGTACAGGGAGCTCTTCGCTTCAGCTGACACACCGGGTGACTTCAGTCTCTCCTTCATCTGCCCCTCCGACTGGGCGGAAACGGAGAACGGCTCCTATCACGGACGCCTCTTAAGGCTTCGTCTTCTCCGTGCCGACAACTGCTATCTCCGTCCCGCAGTGCATCACTATCCGGTGCTCACGGGCCTTAAGATAGCCTACACTTACAGGGGCAGGGAGATGCAGCCCGCACTCCTTCGCAGCATCTGCGGCACCGAGATCAGCGACCTTACCTTAAAGAGCAGGCAGAAAGAGCCTTACAATATATTCACACCCATAAGCTATGCGGACGATGCCCTGTATCTGGGCTTCGATGCTCCGCTGGAGGGCGGTCCGGTGGGAATGCTCTTCGTGGTGGAGAGCGCTACCGGCCGGAAAGGCATAGACTGCACCTTTGAGTATTCAAGCCGCAGGGGCTTCAGGCAGCTGAAGGTGTCGGACGGTACCGAGAGCTTTACCCATTCCGGTATCATAATGTTCCTGCCTCCTTCGGATATGGCTGCAAGGGTGCTGGAGGGCAGGCGCAGGTACTGGCTCAAGATAGTAAGAAGCGACCCCGAGTCTCCCAATGAGAGGCAGGAGTTCATGACAAAGATCATGGACATCCGCATGAATGCCGTTACGGTGGTGAACGCTGTCAACGGCAGTGAAGAAGATTATTACATCGAAGAGGCAACGGCATACCAGAAGCATTTCCTGGGAGCAGGGAACATCCTGGACGCGGATGTGTGGGTAAACGAGAGGGCCAGCTTAAGCGCCGAGGACATGCGCCAGCTGGCTGCGGAGCATTCCGCGGATGTGCGCCTCGAGACAGATATGATAGGAAATATACGTTCCTGCTTCGTACGCTGGCATGAAGTTGACCAGTTCAACGAGTGGGACGACGGCCCCGGCTACGGGAACAGATGGGATGCCAGGAGGGTATACCGTATCGACCGTCTTACCAGTGAGATACTCTTCGGGGACGGCATACACAGCTATATCCCTTCCGTTACGGATGATGTGGCCTTCAGGGTGAAGCTGCGCACCAGCTCCGGCGAAGCCGGCAATGTGGGAGTGGGTGAGCTTTCCTCACTGCCCAGCGGCATCATGTTCGTGGATACGGTGAGCAATCCTGTCCAGGCCTACGGCGGTGGCGATATGGAGACCGTGCAGGAGGCCCTGATGCGCGGAGCCGACAGGATATATTCCAGGGGCAGATGTGTTACCGAGAATGATTACAGACGCGCCATACTGCGCTTCTCAGGAATGATAGACAAGGTGAGCTGCATACCCGGCATTACCGTGGACGGCAGGACAAACGCTGCCGAGCTTTCCTTCGCGCTTCTGATGAAGGATCACGGCGAGGGATCCTATTCCTTCCACCGTCTGGAGGCGGCGCTTAAGAAGTACCTGCTGGACATCTGCGAGATCACCGTAGCGCCCCACAGGCTTCATATAGTGGAACCCATCTTCGTCGCCGTTTCGGTGACGGCCTGGATACAGGTGATGGATATGGACGATTCCTTCGAGGTCCAGACCGGCATCAAGGAGATACTGGACAGCTATCTGGATCCCGTAAACGGCGGGGGAGAGGAGCATCTCGGCTGGGAGATAGGCACCATGCCCAAGAAGACCCAGATACTGCTGCAGCTGGCCGGCCTTAAGAACCAGGCCCTCATAAGGAAGACCTCCGTGACTGTAAGATACAGCGACTACCAGGGCGAGCACGAGATGGATTACGAGGACCTCGTCCCCGGACCCTTCATGGTGGTAAAGAGCGGAACGCATACGGTGAACATTCTTTATAACGACAATAAAAAAGAATCATAAACGCTGAGGAAAGAATATGCTCAGGATCGAAGAAGCAAGAGTAAAAACCTATGACGAGAACATAAGCGAGGCGATATCCACCATTCCCCTTTATTCTTCGGAATGGACCAATTACAATGCCTCCGACCCCGGTATCACCATACTGGAGAATCTGAGTGCCCTTTCGGCTATCCAGGCCGCAGGCATACCCAGAGCCTCCTATGAGGCTAAGCTCAAGCTCTTTGCACTGGCCGGTTTTAAGCCGGGTAAGGCAAAGTGCGCCAGGGTGCTGGTTAAGCCCCACGAGCTTAAGGACAGGGCAATGATACCTTCCGGTTCCCGTTTTTCACTGGGAGGTCTCATCTTCGAGACCAACCGCCCCACCGTGGTCGGAGGACAGATGCTGGGCATCTTCTCCGAAGACGCAAAGGAGACCAGGGACTTAAGTTTTATCGCCGAGCCCGACGTGCCCGTGGGCATGGCAGCCTTCGGTGACACCCCGGTGGCGGGCAACACCCTTTATTTCGTGACGGATTCCCTTCCCGAGGCGGACAGGGAGCTGATACTCTATGTCACCCTGCAGGGGGTTCCCAGCCGTAACGCCGTGGAGGAGAGGACTTCCAACGTCTTTGCCTCCGTAAGATGGGAATGCTTTACCGCAGAAGGCTGGAAGGAGATAAAGGCCAGGGATTTCACGGGCTGTTTCCTCACCGGCGGCGAGATAAGGCTGCGCATACCCGAGGGTGCCGCGGAATACGACGGGCTTCCCGTAAAGGGCTACTGCCTGCGCGCGGTGCTGGAGAGGGCGGATTACGATGTGGCTCCCCGCATCTCACAGGTGGAGAGCTTCCTCTTCGAGCTCTGGCAGAGGGATACCAGGGCAGCGACGATAATACTGGGCCGCACGGAGAGCTTTACCGTTAAGCATCCCCTGGCGGAATATGAACATATACTGATCTTCGGCAAGGAGGAGAAGGGCTCCAGCTACAGGCGCTACATGCTCTCCTACGACGGGACCGAAGAGGGAAGATTTGTGAGATATACTCCCGGAGACCCGGACAGAAGGGGCAGGCAGAGGGATTTCACCATATCCTTCACCGGCGGCATAAAGCCCGATGCAAAGCTCAAGGATCCTGTGAGAGTGGTGCTCTACAGCCCCGAGGTCATGAAGAGCTACCAGATAGGCACCGTCCTCGGTTACGACATGCAGGAGCTGAAGCTGCCCCTCAGCATGCTGGTGCAGGATTCCTTCAGCCTCATAGCAAGGCGCACCGACGAGAACGGTGAATACCTTTACGATTTTGTGCGTCCCGGGAAGAAGGAGGAGGGAGCTCTATACTACCACCTCCTGGAGAACGACGGACGCATACTGATAGAAGAGGCGGGAGACTACATAGGAGCGGATCTCTTTATCGCCTCCGCCGCCATCTTCGACGGCGAGAAGGGCAATGTGCGCGCGGGGTCGGAGTTCAGGCCCGTGAGCGACCTGCCGAAAGCCAGATGGTACACTCCCGGTCCCGGTACCGGCGGTTCCCGCAGAGAGACCTTAAGGGAGATGAGCATACGTTTCAGACGCGACATAGACACTCCCTATACCGCCGTCACCGCAGGGGATTACGAGCGAATAGCCCTCGAGACCCCGGGACTGTGCCTGAAGAAGGCCCATGCCGTGATAGACGAGGCGGAGAACCTGGTCCAGCTGGCTGTGCTTCCCGGCTACGGCGGGGAAAGACCGGAGCTTTCCGAGATCTACAGGAAGGAGATCGCAAAGCGCATAGAGGAGAGGAGACTGCTCACTACCCGCGTGAACATCATCTCACCCTCCTACGTGGATATACATGTAAGGGGCACGGTGTACGTGAAGAGGCATTACCACGATCCGGCGTCCGAGATAATCAGCCTTATCGACCGTATGCTGGACGATGTGAACACCGACAGGAACTTCGGGGAGGTGATCCGCTTCAGGGACATCTTCTCAGCCATAGAAGCCCTGGACTGCGTGTCCTTCGTATATGAGCTTTCGCTGATACCCGACGACCGCTCACTGGCCGAGCTTGTTGATTCGGACGTATACCCCAGGGCCGATGTGCTCTGCAGGGCCGGAGAGATAAACATAGAAACAGTAACCGGAGATTAAGGGAAAATGGCAGACAAAAGATACAGGATAAAGGAATACAGATGGCGTACCGCCTGTAAAGAGGGTTTTTCCATGCTGCCCGAGGGCGGCGTGACCACCATAACCGAGGATGAAGAGGGAAAGCCCGTCCACTTCCACACCGTCTTCTTCGCGCCCCTGGATTCCGCAACGGAAAACGGGGAGTGGGGACGCCTCAAGCTCAAGGCGGAGCACGGCGGGGACACGGCGTTTTACATATATGCCTGGGCCGCCAACCCGCTGGACATCGACCGCGGCATAGATGGCCGGGATCCTGCGGAGTATTTCCTGGATCCGGAGATCGACAGGGCCGCAAAGCTCTCCACCCTTAAGGCGCTGGGAGCCGAAAAGGGAGTCAACAGGGATGACATACTGCTCTATAAGCAAAGAGGAAGATTTCTCTTTCTTGCGCTTGATGTCATAGGCAACGGCGAGGTTATGCTCTCCGATATAGAGGTGTTCGCCCAGGGCGACAACTTCATGCAGACCTTCCCTGAGGTATACCGTGAGAGGAACAGCTTCTTCCACCGCTGGATGAGCGTGTATTCCAGCATCTACAACGATCTGCAGCAGGATATAGACGCGCTCCCTGCCCTGCTGGATGTGGATACCTGTCCTGCGGAGCTGCTCCCGGAGTACGCCTCCTGGCTCGGTATAGACATAACCGGAGGCTTCCTTCCCGAGGAGGTTTGCCGGGATCTTGTAAAGGAAGGCTATACGCTCTGCAGATACAAGGGCACGAAGAAGGCCATGGAGCAGCTCATACGCATAGTGCTGGGCTGTGAAGCGGAGGTGCTTGAGCACAATACCATGCGCGGGTATCTCCTTTCTGACGGAGCGCAGCTGCCCCAGAATCTTAAGGAGGGCGGCGTGCTGGATGTGACCATACTGGTACACGGAAAGATAGAGGAGACCATGAGGCACCAGCTGATGTTTTTGCTGGACCAGTTCAAACCGGTGCGTTCAAGACTTCATTTGATACAATTGGATAAAAATGCTACAATAGACGGTAATGCATACCTCGATATGAATGCTACCATACCCGAAGGGGCTTCGCCCGTCCTTGACGGCGACATGTCCATGGGCGGTATGATAACATTGAGGTAAACTTAAACGGGAGGTATCTATAAATGACGATAACCGAGACAAAAGAGGAGGGCTGCCTGGTACTGGCCGTGGAGGGCCGCGTTGACACCAACACCAGTCCCGAGCTTCAGGACCAGATACTGAAGGGCTTCCAGAAGTGCGATACCATCAGGATGGACTTCACCGACCTTGCGTACATTTCTTCCGCGGGGCTTCGTGCGCTGCTGCTTGGACACAAGACAGCCGCTTCCAAGAACGGCTCCTTCATCATCGCCCATGTGAACGAGGATGTTATGGAGATCTTTGAGGACACCGGATTTTCCGAAATTCTCAACATCGAGGAATGATAGAATTTAAAGACGTGGGCTTTGCCTATGACGTAAAGAGCGGCTTCGTCCTGCGTCATTTCAGCGAAGAAGTCCAGAACGGGGAATTTGTGGCTCTCACCGGCAGGAGCGGTATAGGAAAGACTACCCTGATACGGCTGCTGCTCAGGGAGCTGGAGCTTTCCGAAGGCAGCATCGTTGTGGATGATGAAGATATCGGAAGGATACCGGCTTCAAAGGTGCCCTTCTACAGAAGGCGCATGGGAGTGATTTTCCAGGACTTCAAGCTGATACGGGACATGCAGGTGTACGACAACCTTAACCTGAGCCGCAGGATCTATGGCTGGGGGCAGAAGGAGAGCGACACCCGCATTATGCATGTTCTGAAGTTCCTTGGGATAGACCATTTCCACAAGCGCTATCCCGATGAGCTTTCAGGGGGGGAACAGCAGAAGGTCTGTCTTGCCAGGGCCATTCTGAACGACCCGAAGATACTGCTGGCGGATGAGCCCACGAAAAATCTGGATCCGCGTTCCTCAAGGGAACTGGTGAGGCTTCTGGAGCTCATTCACAGGCAGGGTACCACGGTCATAATGGCCACCCATGATATGGATTCTATAATCTCGGAAGAAGTAGCTTACCGCGAGCTTAAGCTTCCGGATATGTAAAGGGGAATAAGAGATGCGAAAATGGAAGGTATTTACAGGTTTACTTGCATGTGTGTTCTTTGGATTTGCCGTCGCGGGCCTTGTAAAGGGCTGGGCCGGCTGGCTGCTGCTCCTGTTGATCCTTCTGCACAGCGCCTGCCTTATGCTGCTGGCATTTATCTACAGCGCCGAGCATAACGACTACACCGGCGCCGAGGAGCTGCAGGAGGAGCTTTCCTCTTTAAGGCGTGAGAGTGAGAGCGAGCGCAACACCATGCAGAGGGCGCTGGATGCCAGGGAGGCCGAGCTGACTTCAAGGCTTGAAGAACTGAAGAGGCTCCAGAGTGAGGCCAGCGACAACGAGCAGAAGATGAATGCCCTTAAGGCGGCGGTGAAGAATGCCGAGGAGCAGCTGGCACAGATCAGGGACGATGCCAACGATTTCCTGCCTCCGGCTACCGATGCGCCGGCCATGGTGGATATCATAAAGATAGCAAAGGATACGGCAGATGAGCTGGCGGGTCCCGCAAGGAAGGTGGGCCTCAACATACGGGTCTCATCAGGCGAGGAGCAGATATACGTAAAGGCACAGCCTTCCAGGCTCCGCATCATGTTCCGCAATATAATAGATAATTCCATCAAATACATGAACCGCAGCGGATCCCTTGTCATCACCATCTCCACGGTGGAGGATGACATCTTTATCGTTCTGAAGGATACCGGTGCGGGCCTGCGTGAAGAGGAGACGAAGCACATCTTCGAGCTCAATTATCAGGGCTCCAACAGGATAAGCGGAAACGGACTGGGCCTTACCCAGGCCAAGGCTATAGTCGATTCCTACGGAGGAAATATATACGGAAGATCAATGCCCGACCAGGGAATGGGTATCTACATCCAGCTCCCCGCCAGCAGAAGGGCAAAGGAGGCTGAAGAATGAAAAAGGGATCCAATCTCTTACTGGTGATGATAGGTATCTACATTGTCATCGCAGTTGTCGTATTACTGATGTTCATGCCTAAGAGTACCGGGGACCAGCCCAAGGAGCCCGAATCCGTTAAGGCAGGACAGGAAGCCCGGACCATAGGTGATGCCAGCAAGGATGCTCCCGTGGACAATACCTGGGTCTACAGCGACGGTACCATAACCGACGAGGATCTGGCTGATCAGGGGCTCCCCATTCCCACCGTAGCTCCTGAAGACGGTGAAGAGGGTGCTCCCACATCCACCGAAACTCCCGAAGACGGTGAAGAGGCCGCTGCCACACCCACCGAAGCTCCCGGAGCAGAGGAGGCTGAGCCCACTGAGGCGGCGGAGGATACGGTGCAGGGCAACGGACCCTTCTACAGCTTTAAGGTGAGAAAGATAAAATCGAGCCTCATGGTGAGAAAAGAGCCCAACACTTCCGCGGAGGTCCTGGGAAGGATGAAGACCGGCAGGGAAGGCTACGTGCTTGAAAAGGGAGAAGAGTGGTCCAGGATAGTAACAAAGGACGGAAAGCTCGCGGGCTACAGCTTCAACAGGTACATGGAATTTGAAGAGATAGATAAGAGCGAGCTCCCGGAGGAGTACAGGTAAAGCCCGATGAGAATGGATGAACGCCTGGTAAAACAGAATAAGAAGGCAGATGAAAGAAGAAGGAAGCCCGTTGACGAGGACGAGGAGACCCTGCGCTATGACGACTGGAAGGGCATTACGGACATAAACCGGTACAAGGGTGTTTTCGGCGACGAGGGGCCCGGAGGTATAAACACCGCGGAATCCGTGTTTGACCGTACTGCGGTATTTCGCACTTCGGATTAAAGGAGGTATGTGCGTATGTTAATGTTTGGTACAAAAATGAAGCAGGGTGACGAGTTTCTCTCAGACACGCTTACGGACCACCAGAAGCGCCAGAGGGATGCACAGCGCGGTGAAAATCTGTATCTTAATGCACAGATGACCGAGAAGGAGAATTACGAGCAGCTTCAGAGCAGCCGTTTTGTCAACATCTTTGGAAGGGAAAAGGATGATACCGAATCCATGGTCGCTGTGAAGCAGGCGTCAACGAGTCTTCACGACCATCTTTATCAGCCTGTAAATATCAGCGATCCGGAGGGCCAGCTGGCCGTCATCGAGAGAGATTATGCCACTCTTATAAACAAATGTGAGTCGTATCTGAGTAGCCACCGTTTCTGCTTTTCGGGAAGCGGCAGGGCCAGGAAGAACCTTGTGCGCAACACCATGATCAACGCGAAGCGTGAATTCGATATGTTCAGGCCGAAGGCCATGGAGATGATCTTCCATGGCATGGAAGCGGGCGAACTGTGGGTGAACGTCCTGGGTGAGATAAGGTCGGGAGAAAGGACTCTCGGTCCGGATGATTACATGATCACAGGTGGCGGCACCAGTAAGGTCATAGTATATACCCAGTTTTCCACACCCCAGTATTTCAAGGAAACGTCCAGGATGGGGAGCATACAGGAGGAAGGCGAGAAGCTCATCGCAGACCAGTATTATCCCGCAGTCAAGGAAAAGATGCGGGATGTCCTGGACATACTTGTGAGCGGCGGTGAAGGTTCCATTCTTTCTACGGCCCTTAAGTCGGATGAATTTATAAACAGTCTCAGGGTGGCAGAGTATCAGGAGGTCCTTCAGAAGCACAGCGAGCTCATCAACATGGTGCTTGAGAGCAACTGGAATACGCTGGATCTCAGCCAGAAGCAGGAGCTTACCGGCAGGATCCGCAGTATATTGATGAATGAACAGCATGACGCTTTTGTGGTAGAGACCATCAACTACAATGATGAAAAGCTGATGAGCTTTCTCCTGGATGCGGTGGCTGAAGCGAAAGCCGTTGAAAAGAGGGGGATACTTAATGTTCAGGCAGTAAAACAGGCAAGATCCGCGTACAGGGGAGCCAGGGAAGGCTCACCGGACCAGGCGCAGAAGCTCCTGGCCCTGAGGGCAGCCGCTAAGGCTGCGGATCCTTCTTATCCCGGCTATGACACTCTTAGCGACGAGGCGTTTATCGCACTTATAAGCGCCAGCCTGGGTTCCACACCCATGGAGGTTATAAATGACAGGTTACAGGGAGCGGAAGGTACTCCTGAGGGGGATCTTTTCAGTCAGAAGGTGAGTATGGCTGATAAGGCCACAAGGCAGGCATTGCTGAGCCTATGTCCCGAGTATGCCAAGTGGGTGACAAGGAATGGAATTGCCGGGCTGGCAGGCATACCTGTGGGTGAGACCCTGGAAAAAAGGAATGTGGCGACCAGCAGGGTTGCGGATTATATGGGCCTTTCTTCTATGATAGCGAATTCCAGAATGACAAAGATCAATGTGAACGGAGTCACAAAGAAGGGCGTTTCCATGGACGGAGCCGATGGTATCCCCATGGGAGAGTTCGTAGGCGGCAAGAAAAAGGGCGTATTCACGCCTGAGGCTCTTAAGCAGCTGTCAAGGCTTCAGCTGTTTGATATCATCTGCGGACAGGTTGACAGGAACTATTCCAATATCTTTTGTATCGGCGAGCCGCTGGATATCCAGGGCGCTGATAGGGAAGTGTACCGCATCACGGCTATCCAGGGTATAGATAACGACCTTTCCTTCGGTACCGTAGACTGGCAGAATGTCATAAGCCACGCCGACGGTCTGGCCAAGATGGTAAGTCCGGTCGATGCCAGCGGAAATATGCAGATCCCCTTCATAGATTCCGAGATGGCTGCCACAATAGCTGCGATCGATATGAACGAGCTTCACAGGAGGCTGTCGGATCTGATATCCGATGCGGAGTTTGCGGCTCTGCGAAGCAGGATACAGGGACTGCAGACACTCATCGCACAACATCCGGAAAGGATCGTGGACAGCGAGGGCTGGTCCGCGGAGGTAGCCGGGGAATATACCACGAAGGCGCAGCCCCAGAACGCATACTTCAACAATACCTTATCCTCCATGCATGAGCATGAGTATTATCAGTCTGCCAAGGCAACGGAGCAGGAAAAGAAATGGTATGAGAAGCATGTGTACAGGCAGGAAGCCTTTGGTGAGCTTTTCTCCGGAAAGAGCGATCATGATTTTCTCCGCATCCTGTCAAAGATAGTTTTCTATAACTCTCATACACATGTGAGCCCCGAGCTTGAGGACATCGGACGTGAAGCACTCAGCTTCCTGATCCGCCGTCTGAGCCAGGATATGATAAGGGAGATCTGCCTTTACAGGACTGAGTTGGAGATAAAGATAGTAAATCTCATCGAGGATTACAGGAAAAGGCCGGTACCCAAAGTAATGCTTAAGGAAGGAGTGGACGGAGATTCCGAACATGCACATCTGGAATATGCCTATGTGCTCCTTAAGGGAAATGATCTCATGCTGGAGTATGACGGCATTCAGAAGATGCTGGCTGATCTGAGACTGGTTCAGATCAATCTGAATGGGATCAGGACCAGCGCAGCCGAGCTTTACATGACCGAGAAGAAGAAAACGCCGGGAGTGGATCCGGTCAAATGGGATGGCCCGCTGAGCGAGATGGTGAAGACTGCCAACAGATATGACTGCCTTAAGGAAGAGACGGTAAGGCTTGCCGATGGTATCAGAGCACGCCGGGAGGACAGAGAGGCAGCCGAGTTATCCTCGGAGTTTTCACCTCCGATAGATTTTGAAGAAGCCATGAGGGAAATGGGGCTGACAGATGATTGAATACCCTGTTGACCTAAACATCAGATAATCATTTGGAGAAGGATATGGCCGGAAAGAAGAAGGCCGCCGAAGGCGAAGAAAACAAAAAAGATATAGTCCCCTTTGCGGATTACGGGGACTATGTAGATAACCTGTTCTACTGTCTGAACACCAATATAAGCGCTTATCTGGAGAAGATGAAGACGGTCTACAGCGCCGGCAACGGCGGCTATAAGAACGTGCTTTATCCCGATCTTGAGATAGCCGGTGATCTGGCGGAGATGAAGCTGAGTGAGTTCAAGAACCGCAGCAGGACAGGTGTATCCGATCCCGGAGAGGGCGGTGCTGATGCAGAGGCAGAGGCAGAAGCAGAAGATGACGATATGGCCATCGACAACGAGCTTCTGGCACTGCTCACGGAGTTTGGCGTGGACGAGACCGCATCCGAATCCGAGCCTGCGGCGGAGACCCCTTCCGCTACGGCAATGCCGGACAATAAGAACATGTCCACGGAAGACTGGATGAGGCAGTTCGAGGAAAGAGGAGATGCCACCGTGGAGGCGGGGATCCATCTTCCCCTTCACGAGCTTGCCAGAAAGCTGGGCTTCGAGCCCTTTACGCTGTTCACCTTTGCCTGCGGGGTGCTGTCCTCAACACAGACGGATTACGCCGGCGTTTTCCAGATAATCAACGAGAACGGAAACCTTTCCGTTCCTACCATAGAATCTGCGGCCAAGCTGTATTACGGAGAGGAATTCTCCATGACGGGGGCCTACGGCGATATGTCGGCATGCCTTGAGCAGCTCACTCCCGTGCTGAACCTGGATGTGCGGCAGAGCATGCCTTTCTCCACGGCAGTATCCCCCGACAAGCGTATGATCGACTTCCTCTTCGGACGTCATCCGCTGAGGCTGGATGAGAATTACGACCGTTTCTTTACTATGCTCACAGATGATAAAGAGGAGCTGGATCCCATCATGGCCAATGCCGGCGTGCTGGATGCCATGGAGATAGCCTATGCGGAAGGCACCAGGATCTTCTATTACTACGGAGACGAGGGCAGCGGACGCAAGTTCTTCGTGAAGAAGTTCTGCGAGAAGAACGGCATAAGGGCAGTGGCCATGGACTGCAAAAAGCTCTTCGTATACGATTTCCGTTTCGTTGAGCAGGCCATTTGGGCGGCCACCAGGGAGTGTATACTCACCAACGCCTGCTGCTGTCTTACAAATCTCGAATACAGGGAAGAGGAGAAGGAAAAGTTCTTCGGGTATATGGATCTTGCCTTCAGCAGGCTGACAGAGAAGAACATAACCGTCTTCGCCATGTCCAAGCTCAACATCTCCCTGAAGGAGATGACAAAGGAAGTGTTCGCGGAGTTCGAGCTTCCCACTCCCACCAATACCGAGCGTTTGGAATGCTGGAACTATTTTGCAAAGAAGTATACCTTCCAGGACGATGTGGATCTGCTGGAGATGTCCGTCAAGTTCATATTCACTGCCGGAAAGGTAAAGGATGCCCTGAAGGAAGCCAGGAGCCTTTCCCTCATGGCAAAGGAGAAGAATATCTCAAGGGCCAACCTCTTCAAGGGCTGCAACAGGCAGATGTCCTCCGAGCTTTCGCAGAAGGCCACCAGGGTGGATGCAAAGTTCGGCTTCGATGACATAGTCATGAACCCCAGCCAGAGAGAGACCATCACCCACGCCATAGAGCAGATGAACTTCAAGAAGCAGGTCTACGAGCAGTGGAACTACATGAAGAAATACCCTTACGGCCGAGGCCTTACGGTGCTGCTCTTCGGCGCACCAGGTACAGGTAAGTCCATGATGGCACAGGTCCTTGCCCACGAGCTGAACCTGGAGCTCTACAGGGTCGATATATCCAAGGTCGTGGATAAGTACGTCGGTGAGACCGAGAAGTCGCTGTCCATGATCTTCCGCGAGGCTAAGAAGTGTAACGTCGTCCTCTTCTTCGATGAGTGCGATACCATATTTGCAAAACGTTCCGACGACGGCGGTTCCAACCAGGCTTCCGCAAACAACAAGACCGCACTCCTCCTTCAGGAGATGGAAGCCTACGACGGTGTCTGCGTGCTGGCCACAAACTACAAGCACAACATAGACCCCGCTTTCTTCCGAAGAATGAAATACATCGTGGAGTTCCAGTTCCCCAACGCGGATACACGCGAGATGCTCTGGCGCACCACGATCCCCAAGACCACTCCTCTGGACGAGGATGTGGATATCCGGTATCTCGCCGAGAAGTACGAATTTGCCGGCGGTAATATCAAGAACTGTATACTTAACGCAGCCTTCCTTGCGGCAGCGGATCCCACCGCCAACGGGAATGTGTGCATGAGACATTATCTGAACGCCATCAAGTACGAGTTCGTCAAGGTCGGGAAAGTATTCACCAAGGCGGAGTTCGAGCCCTACGCTGAACAGGTGGGACTTGCATAAACAGAGGTAGTTAGATGCCGGAAGAATTACTCGATAACCAACAGGCTGAGCAGGAAGCCAATGACGTAGCGGTACGCTACATGGATTCCTCCGATGTTCTCAGCGATATGCAGCGGGATTATGGCGGAGTCCTGGGTTCCGTGCGCATCCATGACGACTCTGCGGCTGAGCAGCGTCTTGATTCCGTGGAACGCGACGGCCTTGCCACAGGCCGTGATGTCTATATGCGTCCCGGTCTTGTGAACAGCGGCAGGCCCGAGGCCAACGGCCTTCTTGCCCACGAGCTCTCCCACGTTGTGCAGCAGGGCAGCGGCAGCGTGGAATACGGCAGCGAGCAGGGCGGTCTGCTGGAATGGTTTAAAGGCTTAAAAGACAAGATAACCGGAAAGAAGGATCCTGAGGATGAGATCCTGGAGCAGGAGATGCTCCCTCTGAATGAGCTGGATGACGATGAGAGAGAGGAGCAGGAGGATAAGAAGAAAACAGGAAAGAAGGGCGGGAAACCCGAAAAGCTGCTGGATGACGAGGGTGATGACGACGATGATGATGATATCAGCATAGATGACAGCAACGGTATAAACGGCACCATGATGGAGGATGAGATCGATGCCGATCTCCTTAACCCGGATCATGATGAGGAGTTCGGACTGAGAGACCCGCTCGTGCAGCGGCAGGAGGATGCGGCATCCGCTCCCGGCCTCCCGACCAGGATACTTAACTGGTTCAGGGAGAAGTTCAAGCGAAATACCCAGCCACGGGATGAGCAGCAGGAGGAGGAGATGACGGTTGAGCAGCCGCTGCTTCAGCAGAGAGAAGAGCTCGACGATGAAGAGGAAGGTATATCTCTGAATGACATGGGCAATCCGGAAGACCTTGTTCAGCAGCAGCAGCCGGCAGCCCCGGGGAAGATGGCAGCCATACTGGGGTGGTTCCGTAATCTGTTTAAGAAAGGCGGCGGCGGGGCCAACGTGCCCGAGATACCTCGTGATGATGAGGTTCCGGTAGTCCATGATGATGAACATGATGATGAACAGCATCATGAACAGGATGATGAACAGCATCATGATCAGCAGCAGGAAGCCTATATCTTTGAGGGGGCTCAGAGACCTGAATTTATCAGGGATGCCGACGAGAATGAGATAGGGACCCAGGAAGCGGCAGCCAAGGCCGAGGCGGTGGATGTCAGGATGCTTTACAATGCTGCCATGAATCCACGGCCGGGAAGCGCTTATGCAAGAACAAATTCCAAGGATCTCAGGGAAAAACTGGCAGCTATCGACGCAAAGAATAAAGGCAACTACGGCGGCATCAATTCTCCCGGCGTGGAGGGTGTGGATCTGTCGGGCATCATGATAAACCGCATAGGAGGAATGCTGGCCGGGGCACTGGGAGACGGCTTCTCCGACGACCAGCTTGCCGGCTTCTATAAGGAACTCAATGAAGTCTCGAATATGACTGTTCCCGAGGATGTAGAGGTGCCCCCCGAGGTACCTGAGTTTGTGCCGGATCCCGAAAAGAACAGAGTGCAGAATTACCGGGCAAAGAGAGCCAGGAATAAGAAGGCCAGGGAGAGAGAAGAGCTCATCGAAAAGAAGGCAAAACGGGATGAGGCACTTACCGGAAAGCAGCAGCGCTTTGACAAGTGCATGCTGAAGCTGAAGGAGCTCTATTTTGTCTCGCTGAAGCGTATGGAGGCTACCTACGGCACTCTTCTCACCCAGATGCATCCCCAGGATATACTGAACCAGCTCGCGGAACCTGCGAAGTTCTTCCAGCGTTTCCTGATCCTGCAGGATACGGTCAGGTTCATGAACGGGGCAGGAAAATACTTCGACTTTGATAATAATGAAGAAGATAAGCAGTTTAAGAAGCTGTCCGATTATTTCAGCCGTGTGGGAAAGACCATGGAGCTCTACATCAACCATGCTTACCGTATGGACAGAGAGACCAAAGAGATGCTCACCATGGAAGGAAACACCAGGGATCTGCTCAATAAGACTGCCGATCCCGAAAAATACAGGGCTATGTTCGGAGGCGGGGATTCCTCCGAGGAGGGCATAGGCGGACCTCATCTGGATGAAGAACAGATGACGGCATATAAGCAGGAGCTCGCTGCAAGATCAAAGAACCAGAAATGGGGTGCTGCGCTCTACGGACCCTTTGCGGGTGAGGATCAGGGCAGATATGTGCCCAATCCCGGAGAGGGAGCTTTCGCCGGGCAGACGCTGGATCCCTCCAAGTCCGGACGTATCAATCCGGACAGGAACATCGTACAGTGGATCCAGGAAACCGCTGCGGACAGGGGCGAAAAGAGAGCGGGGATGGACGATCTCATGGCACAGATCCGTGAGCAGTACGGAGAGCTGGATTTCGACCTTATCAATGCTTCTTATTCACAGTATAAGAAAAAGAAAAAGGAAGCTGAAGAGAAGCATGAGAAGTTTGAAATACCGGAGCCCGAGGATAAGCTCGAGATAGAAGGCTTTAACCTCAAGACACTCATAGAAACTCTTATGTATGAGCAGGGAGAAGGGCTTACCAACGAAGAGATAATAGAGCTTATTTCGGATCTGACCAAGGGTCAGCTGGATCCTCAGACTGTCTATAAGGATGAAGAGATCAAAGACCGTGATATCAGCTTCAATGAAGGAATGAACAAGCTTAAGGGAGTCCTTCTGGGACGCATGAAGAAGATAGAAGCAACCTACGGCACGCTTCCTTCCCAGATGCATCCCGATGATTTCCTGAAGCAGCTGCCCAGCTGGGGACGCTTTGAGCAGAATGCCGTCATCGTGCGCGATGCCAGAAAGATGATGGAGGGAGCAAAGAGATATTTCAATTTCGAGAAAAATCCTCAGGATCAGGAGCTGAAGGCGCTGACGGACTACTATTTCCTGATGTTCACCTACTACGAACAGTATGTAAATGAAGGAATATCCGAAGCCGGTGAAAACGGTGCCCGTGTTGAAAGGGTGAACCACAACGTGCTGGCAGGCAGCGTCAATGATACCCACAAGCGGTTTTCGGCAAACGAGAGCGGTGTCCAGAAAGGACCTTCCATGACAAAGGAGCAGAAGGAACGTTATCTGAGAGGCCTGAGAAGACGCGCAACAAAGAATGAGTGGAAGGAAAGGCTTTTCGGCATTTACGAGAACGGTATCAAATAAATGAAAAGACTGGCGGCCCTGGGGGCCATGAGAATCTCATATGTACTTAAGGGCAGGGCGCAGAAGGAGGTATTCGAACGCTTTGACGGTATCATCGCGGAGGATGTCACCTTACAGGAGATAAAGGAGAGCGAAGGTTTCGCTTTCTCCGAGAACATTGCTGAGGACAGGCTCATCGACGACCGCGTGCGGCGTCTGGTGACTTTCTGCGACGAGGCTCCCTCCATTACCTCAAGAGGCGGGGCAAAGGCCGGGGGACTGGTGCTCAGGAGCCTGCTGGAGCTTATAATGTTCCGGCATCTGCAGCCCGATGCGGCGGAGCTTCTGGAGCTTGTAAGCCCCGGCAACGGAAATGGAGTCACGCTTCTTACCGCGGCAAGGGCGGCAGGCTTTGTGGGGGGCATAGACGAAGCCATGCTCCATATGAAGGACGCGGAGGCGGGAGCATCCTTCCTCTTTGCCTGCGAGGAGGTGCCGGATTTCTATCTGAGGCCCTATTTTGCGGACACCTATCTGCTGGGGTATCTTTCCGGCAGCAGGGATACGGATCCCGCATTTGAAGGCTTTGCCGTAAACCGCGATCCCGTGGAGGACTGCGGTCCCGTGTGGGGTATGGAAAACGAGCTCAAGCTCATGGTAAAGCGTATATCCTCCCTGGATAAGAAGCTGCCGGCAGCAGTCATCATCACCGGGGAGCATGAGAGCGGAAGATATACGGCGGCCTGCAGCATAGCCAGCGACCTGCCGGTGAACCTGCTTTCCGTGGATTTTTCATATATCAAGAACCATGCATCGCCCAAGGCGCTGCTCCACAGATTATCACGCTGCTGCGTGCTGGAGGACAGGGCCCTGTGCATAAGGAACATAACGCAGCAGAACGAAACGCCTTTTCTGTTGGAGCGGCTGGAACAGCATTACCGTGAGTACAGCATCAGGCCCCTTTTCCTGCTGACGCAGCCGGAGGTGAAGCCGGCACCTCTCCTTAAGGAGAACTATCTTGCCATGAACATACCGAAGAGCGACGAGGCCTGCCTTGAGCGCTGGAAAGGTTATCTGCCGAAGAAGTACAAAAAGCTGGCGGAACGGCTGGCTTCAAAGATGCAGCTGAATGCCGGCCAGATACGGCGCGTGACCATGGCGATGGAGACTGCCGAGCTTGCGGAAGAGAAGATAGATGAAAGACTCATCTGCCGCCTCTGCTATGAGGTGCTGGATGACGGGCGTTACGCGAACATCAAGCGCGTGGAGCCCGGTTTTAGCCTGGATGACCTCCGCATTGACGACCACAATATGGCGGTGCTGAGGGATATAGTGGATCAGGTCGAGATGAGACACCAGGTCTACGAAGGTTGGGGACTGAGAAAGCGTTATGCCTACGGCCGCTGCGTATCGGTGATACTGGCGGGCCCTCCGGGAACCGGAAAGACCATGACTGTCCATGCGCTGGCAGGACAGCTTGGACTGGAGCTTTACAAGGTCGATCTTTCACAGATAGTGGACAAGTATATAGGCGAGACGGAGAAGCGTCTCGAGGAGGTCTTCACCAAGGCCCAGAAGAGCAACATGATACTCTTCTTCGATGAGGCCGACGCAGTGATGGGCAAGCGCAGTGAGGTGAAGGAGGCCAAGGATAAATACGCGAATACGGAAATATCCTACATACTGCAGCGTATCGAGGAATATGACGGCATAGTGCTGCTGGCCACCAACAATCTCAATAACATCGACAAGGCCTTCATGCGCCGTATACGCTATGTGGTAAGCTATCAGATGCCGGATAAGGCGGCGCGTGAAGAGATATGGAGAGGGGCTTTCGGAAAGAAGGTGCCTCTGGCGGATGATATAGATTATGATTTCCTGGCGGATGCCTTTGAGCTTTCCGGAGGCGAGATCAAGAACATAGTACTTAACGCCACCTTCTACGGTGCGGCAGAGGGAGGCAAGGTGGCCATGCGTCACATCATGAAGGCCGTATACCGCGAGAACACCAAGACGAAGCGCATAGCCTTTGACGGCGACTACGGCGGCTACGCTTACCTGCTGCATGACTGAGGCTTTACCCCACATTGAGGGAAGGTGTCAGTGCAGCTGACTGTCTATGAAAGAGGAAAAAATATGTCCAGAAAACTTCTCAAAAATATAGGTGCCGAACGGGACGCCAATAAAGTCGCAGAGCGCTACATCGGATCCTCCGATGTCCTGGGGGATATGCAGCGTGATTACGGTTCTGCCCTTTCCGGTGTCCGCATCCATGATGACGCGGCGGCAGCGCAGCGCCTTGACAGCGTGGGCCGTGACGGTCTTGCCAGCGGCCGGGATGTTTTCATGCGTCCGGGGCTTATAGGCAGCGGCAGGGCGGATGCCAACGGGCTTTTTGCCCACGAGCTTGCCCATGTGGCACAGCAGGACAGCGGAAGCGTAGCTTACGGTAGCGAGCAGGGAGGTCTGCTGGACTGGTTCCGCGGCTGGGGAAAGAAGAAAGGCTCTTCCGGCGGGACAAAGAATGACAGCGGTCTGAAGACTCCGAAGGATTCAAGATATGAGATGATAGACGGCAGATTCATGACTGAAGCGGATCTCTTAAATCCGTCAATGTATTTTAAGGACGATATCGCTCTCAGAGTCAATCCTTCCCGGAAAAGCTCTGCCTCTTCCGGGGGCGGCGGTTTCATGGGCTGGCTTCGGAATGTCTTCGGGAGGAAGGGTGATAAGGACTCGGGCAGCAAGGCTTCAGCCTCCGGGAACATCCTCCCGGAAAAGCCCACCATTGATGATGTAAGCCGGAAGGCGCATAGCATAAGCAACGGCAAGCTTCCTGATCTGAAAGAAGTAAAGACTCAGAATGAGAAGGAGGTTACAGGCTCTTACTATCCTGAGGGCGGCGGGGATGATACAGTAAAAAAGGAGGATAATATCTTATCCTCCAAAGACAGTCCAGATAAGGATAAAGGTGTGACTAACAAACCTGAGGGTGGGGATGACTGGGTGGATCTTGAGACTCAGATGCTGGGACCGGGTATGGCATACATCCCCCATAAGGGTCAGGTGATAGATCCCTCGAAGATCGGAAAGGTGAATAAGGACAGGGGCCTTCTCGATTGGAAGAAACAAACGGAAAAGGATGAGCCCGAGACTCACAGAAAGTTCGTAGCCGAGCTGGACAAAAAATACGGCGGAATAAACTATGATATAGGAAATGCCAGCTATTTCCGCGATGAGAAGATCAATAAAGAAGCAAAGGCGAAAGATCCGAAAGCAAAACCGGTGCACAGTGACAAGAGCATCCATATAAGCGGACTGAACCTTAGCCGTATAGTGAGCGGGCTTCAGGGAGTTACCGGGGCGGATCTCAGTAAAGAAGAGATAGACGAGATGGTGGGAGAGATCGCCTCCGGCAGGCCCGGCGATGATGAGGGCGATTACAGCGATGATATGGTCGCGGCAAAGAACACCAGCTTTGATAATGGCATGATAAAGCTCAAAAATCTTTATTACAAGCAGCTTAAGAAGCTGGAGGCCACCTACGGCAGGATGCCTACGCAGATGCATCCCGATGATTTCCTGCGGCAGATCCCGAGCTGGGGCATATTCGTTCAGAATGCGCAGATGGTCCAGGATGTACAGCAGATGATGACCAGTGCCCCCAAGTATTTTGATTTTGAGAATAATGAGCAGGATAAGGAAATGAAAGGGCTGCAGGATTACTATTTCAATATGGTAGCTTACTATACGCAGTATCTCCGCCAGGGGCTCACTGATGTCAGCGGTAAAGGAGAGGTGGAAAAGCCCAATCAGGAGATGCTTGAGATGGGACTTGAACCTGTCAGACAGGTCTTTGCGGAAAGTGAGGGAGGTGTGAATTTCGGTCCCCGGTTCGATGAGAAACAAAAGAAGAAGTACATGGCGGATTTGAAGAAGCGCGCAATGAAGGAAGGATGGCAGGACCGTCTCTTCGGAGCATTCAGATAAGATGATGACGGATACCGGGCTTTTTATCAATGCACTTTCAGCCTGCCGCGAAAGCATCGAAGCACTTCTTAGGGACGGCAGCTTTGATGCTTTGCTCCGTGATGCGGCAGAAGTCCCTTTTATGGGACAGTATACGGATGCCTTTCATACCTTCTCGGAAGGGGGAAAACGGATCCGTGCTTTCATGGTCACCCTGGGCTACAGGCTCTGCGGGAAGGACTGTGATGATGACATACTCAGGGCAGCTCTTTCATATGAAATCTTCCAGAGCGGTATACTGATCCATGATGACATAATCGATGAAAGTGACCTCCGGCGCAGCAGGCCTTCCATGCACATCGCCCTTGGAGGCGGTCAGACCGGTATAGCCAAAGCCATCTGCGTCGGGGATATGGGCATAACCACCGCTGCCGATGCCATCTTTTCCACTGCCTTTGATGCGGATAAAAAGGTGAAGGCTGTGGCAAACCAGAATAAGGTCTTCCGTCTTACCATAGCGGGAGAATTAAAGGACATAGAGCTTTCGGAGGAAGAGGATCATTCCTTCGATGATGTGATAAAGATGTATGAGCTCAAGACTTCCTGGTATACCTTCACAGGCCCTCTCCAGCTGGGTATGATACTGGGCGGAGGTGACGAAGAGCTCCTTAAAAAAGCGGAAGAACTGGGTCGTCTCATGGGCATAGCCTTCCAGATAAGGGACGATATACTGGGTATCTACGGCAGCAGCAGTGACACTGGGAAGAACAGTCTCTCTGATATGGAAGAGGGAAAGAAGACCGTGCTCACGGCTTATTTCAGGGATAAGGCGACGGAAGCGCAGAAGTCCGAATTTTCCGGCATCTACGGAAAGGGCAGCTATACCGATCCCTTTGCGGACCGCATCCGTGAACTTCTGGATGAGAGCGGGGCACATGCCGCCGCCGAAGAGCTATGCAAAAGCTTTAACGCAAAGGCACTGGAGCTTATCGGTGAAATGAAGGTTCCGGAGGATACCCGGGCCGTTTTCCGCGGCATGCTGTCATATATGAACGAACGTAAGGGCTGAGGAAGATATTGAAAACGGAGACTGCGGTAAATAACAACAAAGTTCTGCTCAGACGTTATGAAGACGACCTGAACGTTGGCGGACTGGGAGTCATAGTCCTCGGGGCCTGGAGTGTGGTAAAGGCCATAATGCAGCTCTTCACCATGATAAAGAGTTCGGCGCTGGAACTGGAGGCGGATGATGAGTTGACGCAGACCCTCGGTGTTATCTTATTCACCGTTATTTTTTTGCTCATCCTTCTCCTTATCATGCAGGTACATCTCTACGTGGGACTGAACGCAATGAAAGCTGCAAGAGGCCAGAAGCATAAACGGGGCTATGTTGTATGGGCGGTGATAGCGCTGGCGCTCCAGTTCCTGAGTTATATCAGCTACGGAAACATGTTTAAAGATATTGCCAACATCGATACGACCCTGGCCTCGCTTCTTGTGGATATCACCATGACATACACTTTTTTCATAGTCGTAAGATCCGCCCACAGGATCAAAAAGCTCAAGGCCTCAGAGGCGGGAGAATAAGCTCATGCAGATGGATTTTCACTACTACGCCACCTACTGCGCGGCATATCTCGCCGGCTTTACCCATGAGGAGAGTCTTGATATAGCCTACAGCGCCCAGTTCGTGGACGACTGTTCAAGGACGCTGCTGGCAAAGATAAAGGCGCCTTCTTCCGCTGCGACCACCCAGCTGCAGCTGGAGATGATGGACGCCAGGACGGACCCGGTGGGACTTCAGGATATCACAAGGATCTGGGCTTCCTTCCATTTTCTGCCGAAGGATCTCCACGCGCAAAAGAATAAAAAATTTTCGAAGCGCTATATGGACAAGTTCAGGCTCATCGCAGGCCCGAACAGCGATCTTGTCTTAAAGACCGTGGAGCTGGCAAAGGATAAGCCGCTCCAGTCCGTGGGCATAGCCATGCATGTCCTTGCGGATACCTGGGCACATGCCAATTTCGCCGGTACCCCATCCTTTGTCATCAATAACACAAACTATGTTTTCTACGAGCTCTTTCCCGAGGGGGAGGGCTTCCGGGAAAAGCAGATAAGCTTTGTACATAAGAAGTCCGTACCGGATGACCTGGAGAACAGCATCTATACCAACAGTCTGTACCAGAGGAACGAGAACACCATCATGAACCTGGGCCACGGCCGGGCCGGAAAAATCCCTGATTACAGCTTCATGAGATACAGATACCTGCCGGCCTGGGGAGATTACGAAGATATAATAAAGGACAACCCCCATGATTATATGAAGGCCTTCACCCAGATGATAAGCGCCATGAAATATATACGCGGGGACATCCCTGCCTTTGAAAAGGAGCAGTATGATGATGAAGCAGTCGCCTCCTTAAGGGAAAGGATAAGGGAGATACTGGAAAAGCGGCAGCATATAGCTTCCGATGACTGGAAGGCCTTCGGTGAAGAGCTTTCCGGGAAGCCGGTGGAGGAGTACTCCATCTATAAGTATCTGGACGCATATACGGGAAGCTCCGATGCGGAAGACAGCTTTATCGGGAGGTTCATCCGGGGAGCCCTTGCCCATAAGGGCATGGTGGTGGATGAGATCTGCCGTTCGGGAAACAGACTTGCCGGTGTGGCGAAAAGGCGGGCGGGCTCATGACTATATTACAGAGATTCAGAGATGTGGCAATAGGCCTGATCATGCTCCTGTTTTCGGTCATCTTTATCCTGAACCCCACGGATGACCTGTATGTGATCCTGATAACGATACTGGCACTGGGCCTGGCCATAAAGGGTATAAAGGACATCATCTTCTACTTTACCATGGCAAAGCATATGGTGGGTGGAAAGGTGATACTGTTCCAGGGTGTGATAATCCTGGATTTTGCCCTGATCACCGTTTCACTTTCGGATGTGCCGAAGATCTATATACTGATGTATCTGGTGGGAATACATGCCTTTTCGGGCGTGGTGGAGACCTTAAGGGCCCTGGAGGCCAAGAGGACGGTGGACGGCCCCTGGAGGCTGAAGCTGATGCACGGCATCATAGATTTCACCCTGGCCCTGGCCTGCCTTGCGTACATAAAACAAACGGACGTTGTTCTTATCATCTACGGCATAGGACTTGCCTATTCCGCCATAATGCGCATTATCGGGGCCTTCCGCAGGACCACCTTCGTACTTATAGAATAACCCCCATGTCATCCCGAGCGAAGCGAAGCGCAGTCGAATCCCCATGTCATCCCGAGCGAAGCGAAGCGCAGTCGAATCCCCATGTCATCCCGAGCGAAGCGAAGCGCAGTCGAGGGATCTTATTATTTAACCGGAAACCTCAACGCCACCCTTATGTACCCTATACTCAACAGCGCCGTCATGATGCACCAGCTCAATGGCTCGGCCACGATGACGCCGTTATAGTCGAAGCGGGGCACCAGCAGGGCCACTGCCGAGATCTTTACGCAAAGCTCCAGCACCGAGGCCGCAAGGGGCACCACCCTGTGCCCCAGTCCCTGGAGGGTGCAGCGCAGTATGAACAGGGGACCCAGCACATAGAAGAAGCACACGTTGAAGCGGCAGTAATTCACCGAAAGAGAAATGATGGCAGTATCATCGGTGCTGGCGATCCACCGCACTATGGGCTCCGCAAATATGAAACAGAACACCAGCAGTACGGTGGAAACCACCGTGACTATGATCGTGCTCGTCCGTACACCGGCCCTGATACGTTTATATTCACCGGCTCCCAGGTTCTGACTGGCATAGGTGGTCATGGTGAAGCCGTAGGTGTAGATCAGTATCATCAGCATGTCGATGAAGCGGCGGGCAGAGGTGTGGGCTGCGATGGTGTTGGTGCCCAGGCCGTTGATACCGCTCTGCAGGATTATGGTGCCGATATTGACGATGCAGCCCATGAGTCCCATGGAAAGGCCTGTGGTCAGAAGCCTGGAAAAGATGTGCCTGTCCGTATCCCATTCCCCCTTCTTCGGGATTATCTCACGGTAACGCAGCAATATGAAGATGATGCAGGCAGCGGCGCAGATGAACTGTGCTATGACCGTCGCTATGGCAGCGCCCTGTATGCCGAAGCCCAGGAAGCGGACGAAGAGCAGGTCGAAGCCGATGTTAAGGATCACCGACAGCATCAGGAAGAACAGGGGCGTGCGGCTGTCGCCTACGGCCCTGAGGATATTGGCGCATTCGTTATAGAGGGATATGAAGGGTATGCCCAGCAGTATTATGCGGACATAGGAAAGGGCATCGGGAAGTATGTCCTCCGGGGTGTGCAGGAGCCGGAGGACAGGTTCTATGAAGCCAAGGCCAAGGGCCATGAGCAGCACAACGTCTGCCAGCACCAGCTTAAGGGAGCCGGCTATGTATCTGCGCATGCGCGCCTGGTCCCGGGCACCGAAATGCAGGGCTACGGGAATGGCGAAGCCCTGGGTGCAGCCGTTGATGAAGCCTACGAGCATGTTGCTCACCACCGCGGTCATGCCCACGGCGGCAAAGGCCCCGGTGCCCACATATTCCGACACGATCTTACTGTCCACTATATTGTACAGCTGGGAAAGCAGGTTCCCGCAGATCAGCGGTATGGTGAATAGTATTATTATCTTAAGGGGATTCCCCTTTGTCATCTCTTTCATCTGATGGATTTTACCACAGCACACCCCTCCATACAAGAAAAAAATGTCGAAATATCAGGGAATTTATGGTATCATATTATATGTCATCCTGTGCGAAGGAGACCGACACAGCATGTCATCCTGAGCGAAGCACTCCGAAGGAGTGCGGAGTCGAAGGATCTTTATAAAATACACGAGGAGGAAACCATCATGAGTAAGATCAACGATTACCTTACGGAAGCGGGCGTATTCTTTCTTGCCACCACCGACGGCGACCAGCCTAAGTGCCGCCCCCTCGGTGCCCATATGGAAATGGACGGCAAGGTCATCTTCGGAGTGGGAGATTTCAAGAATGTCTATGCCCAGCTTGTAGCAAATCCCAAGTGCGAGATAGTTGCCGCAAAGCAGGACGGCCACTGGATGCGCTACACCGGAAAAGCCGTATTCGAGACCGATGAAAAATATGCGGAGGCCATGCTGGACGGCGCGCCTCATCTGCGTTCCATTTATAATGAAGAGAGCGGCAAGAAGATGATGTGCTTCCATCTGGAGGACGCCAAAGCCGAAGACATCATGGTAATGGGTCCGGGCAAGGACCTGCTGGACTAAATGTACCGCTACGAGACCCATCTCCACACAGCGGAAGGAAGCGCCTGCGCCTCCGCTCCGGGAAAGGAATACCCCGCCCTTTATAAAGCCCTCGGCTATGACGGGATCTTTATAACGGATCATTTCTACCACGGGAATACCAGGCCCTCCAGGGAGCTGCCCTGGCCGGAGTATGTGGAGGCCTATATGAAAGGCTACGAAGAGGCCCGAAAAGCCGGTGATGCCATCGGCTTTAAGGTCTTTTTCGGTATTGAGGAAAATTTCGAATGTGACGAGTACCTGATCTACGGCGTGGATAAGGCTTTTCTCCTGGCGCATCCGGAGATACCCCATTGGAGCCGGGAGGATATGATACGCCTTGTACATGGAGCAGGAGGCGCCGTGATGCAGGCCCATCCATTCAGGGACAGGCATTATATCAGCAGGATACATCTCTATCCGGAAGATATAGACGGCATCGAAGGCATCAACACGGCCAATACCGCCAACGACAATCTGGCGGCGCTCTG
Source organism: Lachnospiraceae bacterium (assembly GCA_017518185.1). Taxonomy (GTDB): domain Bacteria; phylum Bacillota; class Clostridia; order Lachnospirales; family Lachnospiraceae; genus NK4A136. The sequence goes on along the minus strand of JAFWWB010000070.1, from coordinate 3,029 downwards.
CTATGCCCGTCATTTCGGTCTGATGATACAGGCCGGTTCCGATACCCACCATCTTTCAAGGGTTGGGGAGCAGAGCGGCGGCATAATGTACGAAAAGCCCATCATGTCCCCTGAGGACTACGCAGACCGTCTCCTCCGCCGCGAAAAGCCGGGGATCTTTTATCCCGGGGACTTTTTTGACGGTATGGGAGGCATAGAGATAGCGCTTCCCACGGAGATCAGGAGAGGCGGAAGATGGGAAGAGCTGAGTATAGAGGAGATGAACAGATGGTTTGCTGATGCGGGCGCGGCCACAGGTGACGCATCGGCACAGCCGGAAGACATCGCAGATATCCTTAAAGATCTGACGGTATGAAAGATAACGAACACGAACAACAGAACATCAGGAGATTCCGTGAGCTGGCGGAAAGGGCCGCAAAGACCGGATCCTATACCTACACATCCTTTCATTCAAGGGAGGGAGCCGCCCTTGCCTACAGGGTTGCGGCAGAGCGCGGGGTAAAGCTGTGGGGAGGAGCGGAATGCTGCGAGCGTGTGGTGATACGCTTCGGGGATCCGGAAGAGATCGGCTATGAAGAACCTTTCCCCATAAGGCTTATGTATGCCGGGGCGACACAGCCGAAATTCTCCGAAGAGCTGGGTCACAGGGATTTCCTCGGAGCAATTATGAACCTGGGTATAGAGCGGGATGTGACCGGCGATATCTTTGTATGCGAAGGCGGCGCATACTTTTTTATATTGGAAGAAATGGCGGATTATGTGCGGGCTAACCTTGAGCGTGTGCGCCACACCTCCGTAAGATGCCGGGAGGCGGAGGAAGTGCCCGAAGACTGCCTGCCCAGGCTCATAGAAGAGACCGTGACGGTTTCCTCCATAAGGCTGGATGCGATACTTGCCAGACTCTGCCATCTTTCCCGTTCCGAGGCAAAGGCCCTGTTCGATTCCGAGAAAGTCTCCCTGAACGGGCGGATCTGCTCAAATCCCGATACCGTCCCTCCGGACGACAGCCGCCTCTCCGTACGCGGCTACGGCCGCTTCCAATACCTCGGCGAAGCCCGCGCCACCAAAAAAGGCAAGCTCGCCGTCACCGTGCAGAGGTACGGGTAGGGTAAAGTGTATTATGAAAATCCCGAAAATTGAAGAGAGTTTTGAAAATGGAATATTCTTGAGATTGATGCATTTCTTCATTTACAGGTATACAGTAATCCTCGGAACGGATCCGTCTCTTGGGAATAAAGCGTCCTTCCGAAACGAGCATATTTACCGGAAACCGTATTATAAGACAAATATTAAAGAAATCTATGATACGGATTCTTTCACAGAGCTGAATGATCTCGGAGATCTGCCGGAGGATACCTCCAATGTGTTCTTCATCTTAAAGAAGAAGCAGACAAGAGCGATCTACTTTGACAGCTTCGGAAACGGGGCGGAGACATATCAGATGATGTTCAAAGCTATGCAGAACTATGACATCGAAGCAACGATTCTGGCAAAGATCATGAAGATCTTTGACGAAAACATTGAGGATCTGCAGAAGCTGGACGGCCATAACTATCGCCTGACCTTCAACGGGGAGACGAAAAATCTTTCCGATACACAACTGATATATATGCTGTCCAGCGGTACCACGAAAGGCCTGCTGCTCTATACGCTGATGGTCGCATCACTGAAGGAAGGATTTGATCTCTTGATCGATGAGGTGGAGAACCACTTCCACAAGACGCTTGTTGAAAACATGCTCGGTCTGTATAAGGATAAGACCGTAAACAAACATAATGCCACGCTGATATTTACTACGCATTACTGTGAGGTGCTCGATCAGATGGGACGGCAGGATAATATCTGGATATGCAGAGCAGGGGAGCAGATTTCCCTCTTCAATATGTATGAAGACTATCAGATAAGGCCTGAGCTCTTAAAGAGCAAGCAGTATTATAAAAACGCTTTCCAAACTGCAGTCAATTATGATGAATTGATGAACCTTAAAAGGGAGCTGAAAGCATGAAGCGCCTCAATACGATAACAGCACAGCCTTCTTCAAAGAATACTTCGGAAGCAGGCCGGAGCCGCTTGTGGACTCGATCAGAGAATACCATCGGATAAAGAAGGCACACAGGAAGGATGAACTATACCTGGCTGATCTGCTCAGGGACTGAGGAAACGCTTTTGCAGATAATGCAGTTATAATGCAGTGTCATTTTCAGGGACGATCTATGCTTCGCTTCGGTCTGCACAGAACCGATGCCCACCGGACATCGTGCGCCCCGGTAGCGCGGCTGAAAACCTCGATGAAAATCGGGGTTTTTTATTGGCTTTTTTGCTATTAGCCCGGTTCACAGACAAACGGATTATAATTATTTAATATGTTTTGGAAAGGCGGAAAGGCATATGGACAAAGATACGATCATTCAAAAAATCCGTAAACTACTGAATCTTTCATCAAATAATCCTTCAGAGGAAGAGGTCCAAGCGGCATTTTTGAAAACTCAGGATGCTTGTAGCTCCCGACGTTAAAAAGTCTATAATTTCGTCGCTCCTTGTCATTCCTTGTCACGCTTCGTCACACTACGGTCAAGTATGGACAACGGCATGTAGACGCAAAAAGTCGCGTTTTCTGAGCCGAAAAGTGAGGTCTCTTGAAGCCTCATGTAAGCGGAAATAATAAGCGAAAAAGCAGAAGTAAGGAGTCGAGAGCGGCTCCTTTTTCTGTTTTGTCGGATATTTCGGATATTTCTTGACATGTAGTCAGTGACTACATATAATAAAACAGAAGCACACGCATTGACTACATGGAGGGGGTGCCTATGAAGAAGGAAATATATAACCTCGAAGGAATCGAGATTGAAGTAGAAAAGTATGACAAAAATGACAAGGATGCTGAGCGTCGACGCCTGGCTTATTGTTTCAGAATGATCAGGGAAAAGTCCGGTATGAGCAGAACTGATTTTTCTGTATGGTTGGGTGTACCTTATCGGACCATGCAGGAGTGGGAACTTGGCCGTAGAGCCATGCCGGAATATGTTTTACGT
>JAFWWB010000069.1 GCA_017518185.1 Lachnospiraceae bacterium | reverse complement strand
CTGCCCGAGCTGTTGAATGATCCCGGGGTCAAACGGGATATCGAATATCTTCTTTCGGAGCGGCGGATGAAGCTCTACACAGATACCTTCCTGCTCCTGAAGAACAATCGCATCGAAAGCATCAAGGCTGTCGCTTCCGCCTCTAAAGGCGTAAGCCGTATGCCGTGACAGTGGATCTCCGCCTCACCCATGCTGTGGACCACGTTTCCGCAGACCGGGCAGACATAAAACTTTGACCGCAGCATATTGGCGGATACGTTCGCATTATGAATGGTATTGCCTGAGATCAGCTCTGTGACCGATCATCCAACATCCATTTATTTCGTCCAAATTGGCTGTTTTTTGGACGAAAAGCTATTTGCTGTCCGCACGAACATAAAATGTGCTTCTGCCCGAACCTTCTCTGATGATAAGTCCTTCCTCAGTTAGTTTCTTTAATGCTGCCAGCGCAGATGATCTTCCTATGCTCGGACAGTGAGCCACAACATCCGCCCCCGTAAACTTGCCGATTTTTTCTTCGGTGTACTTTTTGACAATGTCGTATGCTGTACTGCCGTTTCCCCTTTCAGTCATTAATCCGACCCGTTCTTCAAATTCTGTATAACAGGCCAGAATTGCCTGCAGCATATATCTTATAAACGGTGTCGGATCATTTTCTTCTTCATGCCATCTTGCATCGGATTCTTCAAGAGTATCGTAATAACGATCTTTCGTTTTCTCTATCTGCTTTTCAATACTGATATATTTCCCAACGCTATAGCCGTTTTTATACAGAAGGAGCAGCGTTAGCAGTCTGCTCATCCTTCCATTGCCATCATTAAACGGATGGATGCATATGAAATCGCAGATAAATGTCGGAATAAGAATCAGGGAATCTATTTTCTCGTTTGCGATAGCCTGTTCATAGGCATTGCACAGATTCTCCACAGCATCTGGTGTGTCATAAGGCGCAATCGGCGTGAATCTGGTTACAACGGTTCCGTCAGGTTTTGTTTCATTGATGTAGTTCTGCACATTCTTAAAATGTCCTCCGTATGAGAACCCTGCCCTTTTAAGAAGATCTCGGTGAAGCTGTAGAATGTATGAAGGACGGATCGGGATATATTCATTGCTCTCATGAATCGTGTTCAGAACGTCCCGGTAACCCATAATTTCATCTTCATTCCTGTTTCTTGGAGTAGTTTTATCCTCAAAAAGCTGCTTCATACGAGTACTGGTTGTGACGATGCCTTCTATCTTATTGGATGCCTCTGTACTCTGTATTTTGGCAATCTCAACAAGGCGATCCAACTCCACAGGCTTTTGACGGATGAATAAATCCTGTCTTCCTTTGCACTCGTGAATCTTCGCAACAAGGTTCAAAATATCTGTATCCCATGCTTTGTCATATAGTCTGCTATAATCAAACGATCTCATTAGAACTCCTTTCGTCCAGCGTCTCTCTTTTCGTCCAATTATAGTCGAATTTGGACGAATAATCAATCTGTTGGACAAAAAACGTAGCCGCATTCACAGCGACTGCCCTCTTCAACGTACGGAAAGTAGAGTCATCGTCCGGCGTCATTCCTGCCGCTCAAAAGTGCTCAATAACAGCCGGTATTTTTTGCAATATCTCTCATCCTGTGATAGAATATTTCCCGTAGTCATAAACCTTTTTCTTAAGGAGGGATCCCATGAACGTAACACTGAAGGCAAAATGCGAACTGTTTGCAGACAATTATACCCTTATCCACAATGACTTCAAGTGGGAATACGATATCATGAATATCGTGGCTGCCAGCATCTACACCAATGCCGGCATGAAAGCCGATATCCAGAAGATGAAGGATTGCAAACGCATCCTCAAGGAAAAGCAGAGTATCTTTTCTGATCTCCGCGGTACAGTTGAACTCGCACTCCTCGCCAAGATGGCTGTTTCCTCCGTTCCGGAGAATTATCTGGATGAGGTTATAAACGTATACGGCAAGATCAAAAAAGGAAAGATCTTCACCACAGACTACATGGTGCTCTCCGCGATGATCATCTGCGACCAGCGTAAAGCCCTGCAGGCTGAGGAGATCATAGAAAAGACCAAAAAGATAATAAAACTCATGAAAAAGGAACACCCTATCCTGACCGGCAGTGAGGATATCCCTTTCGCCACCCTTATGGCCATGATGCCCACGGAGGAATCAAAGCTCATAGCAGATATGGAGGAATGCTTCGATGTACTGAAGAAGAAATTCCCCTTTCATAAGGACTCCGTACAGGGCCTCTGCCAGGTGCTCACTCTCAGCAATATGGCCGGCGAGGACAAATGCAAGAAGGCCTCGGATATCTTTGATGCTCTTAAGAAAGAAGGGATAAAATACGGCAAGTCCACTGAGCTGGCCGCCCTCGGCGCCCTTGTGGATGTGGATATTGATCCCGCACTGATGGCAAAGGAGATCGAAGAAGCCTCCGATCTTCTGAAAAAACATAAGGGCTTCGGCAACTTCAGCCTCGGAAAGGAAACCAGAGCCATGTTTGCCGCTCTCCTTGTGGCTGAAGACCATGCTGCCGACAAATACGGCAGCACTTCCACAGCGCTGGGCGGCGCAGTTGCCATCCTCATCGCGGAAGAGATAGTCCTGATGATGCTCATGACTATAGCCGCCGCCAATTCGGCCGCTTCCTCTGCCGCAAACTAATGCCGGTACCGAGCGTCAGCCCATTATCCCTTCGTATTCATAGCCCGCATCGATGACCGCTTTTTTGATAAGCTCTTCATCAAGCTCCTTAGTTGCGGAAATAGTCACACTGTTCTGCTCATGTGAAGCCACCGCGCTCTCAACGCCGTCGATCGCTTCCAGCGCCTTCTTCACATGAGCCTCGCAGTGCGCACACATCATCCCGTTTACTTTGATCTGCATTTTGTTATCCTCCTTTTGATACGTATCCTTCTTTTCCTTTAATAATATCTTTTCCGTTACAGCCTGTTTTATCTTCCTATCCCTTCCTCCGTCATAAGGCCTGAGCAGATTGAGCCGCAGTGCATTGGATACCACACAGAAGCTGGACAGCCCCATAGCCGCAGCTCCGAACAAGGGATTCAGTGTCCAGCCGAAGGCCGCCACATAGCAGCCTGCCGCAAGTGGTATGCCTATCACGTTATAGAAAAATGCCCAGAACAGGTTCTCGTGGATATTTCTTATCGTTGCCCTGGATATACGTATAGCTGCCGCCACATCCCGGATGCTGCCCTTCATCAGTACGATATCCGCCGCATCGATCGCGATATCCGTTCCTGCTCCGATAGCGATGCCGATATCCGCACGGGTAAGCGCCGGAGCGTCGTTGATCCCGTCTCCCACCATGGCAACCTTTCCGTGTTTCATCAGCTCCTGCACGACAGCTTCCTTGCCGTCCGGCAGCACACCCGCCACCACTTCATCCACACCGGCCTGACCTGCTATCGCTGCCGCAGTTTTTTCATTATCTCCGGTGATCATAACAACGTGGATGCCCATATTCTTAAGCTCTCTGACCGCATCAGCGGAATCCTCTTTTATCGTATCCGCCACCGCGATCATACCGATGAGCCTGTTATCCCCCGCAAAGGCTGTGGGCGTCTTTCCCTGCTCCGCCCAATTTTCAAGCGAGCTTTTATGCCCGGCCGAAATATCTCCTACGGCCTTAGAGATAAACCTTATACTTCCACCGAGATACGTGACGCCGGCTATCTCCGCTTTCAGTCCGTTTCCGGATAAAGCTTCGAATCCGGTGGTATCGGACAGCCTCACTCCCTGTTCTTCCGCATATGCGGCAATGGCCTTTGCCACAGGATGTTCGCTTTTTGCCTCCAGAGCATATGCCGCTTCCAGCAGCTGCTCCTTACTGTATCCCTCTGCAGGAAGGATATCCGTCACGGACATATTGCCGGTGGTGACCGTTCCTGTCTTATCCAGGGCCACGATCTGAGTCCTGCCTGCCAGCTCCTGCACAGCGGCCGTTTTGAACAGTACGCCTGTCCTTGCGCCGACGCCGTTCCCTACCATGATGGCAACCGGCGTAGCCAGCCCCAGTGCGCATGGACAGCTTATGACCAGCACCGAGACCGCTCTTGCCATGGCATAACCGGTGCTCTGTCCCGTCAATAGCCATACAGTAAAGGTGACGAGCGCTATCCCTATCACAACAGGCACGAACACTCCCGAAACCCTGTCTGCGATCTTCGCTATCGGCGCCTTGGTCGCCGCCGCATCGCTCACCATCCGTATGATACCGGCAAGGGTGGTATCTTCGCCCACTCTTGTCGCTTCACAGACCATATAGCCCGAGGTGTTTATCGTCGCTGCCGATACTCGGTCTCCCGCCTGCTTCTCTACGGGTATGCTCTCTCCCGTCAGGGCCGATTCGTTGACCGCGCTTTCGCCTTCCGTTACGATACCATCCACAGGTATGCTCTCTCCCGGACGCACGGCAAAGCGGTCTCCCACCTTTACTTCTTCAACAGCAGCCGTCTCCTCTCTGCCGTCCCTTATGACATGTGCGGTCTTAGGGGCCATCCTCATCAGGGACTTAAGCGCATCCGTGGTCTTTCCTTTGGCCCCGGCTTCCAGGGTCTTTCCCACCGTGATCAGCGTGAGTATCGTTGCGGCAGACTCAAAATAAAACTGATCCATATAGTACATGACCAGCTCAGTATCACCCGCTGCCACTGCAGACGTCATCGCAAAAAGCGCGTACACACTGTAGGCATAAGATGCCGTCGCGCCCAGGGCCACCAGGGTATCCATATTGGGTGCCAGACGGATCAGCCCCATAAACCCGCTCACAAAGAACTTCCGGTTGATCACCATTATCAGGCCGGCAAGCAGCAGTTCATACAAGCCCATCGCCACATGGTTGCCGTCCATAAATGCAGGCAGAGGCCAGTCCCAGAGCATATGTCCCATAGATACATACATCAATGGGATCAGCAGTATCGCCGAAGCGGTCAGACGCCTTTTAAGTACCGGCGTTTCGCTGTCCTTAAGCGTATCTTCATACGCCTCCGTTCCGCGCGGTCCTGCAGTCTGAAGACTTGCCCCGTATCCGGCAGCTTCCACTGCCCTGATCACCTTTTCCGGAGCTGCGCTGCCTTCCACTCCCATGGAATTCGTGAGCAGGCTCACAGCGCAGCTCTCCACGCCTTCCACGGCGCCTACTGCCTTCTCCACCCTTGCCTGGCAGGCCGCGCAGCTCATCCCCGTCACATTATAACGTACCATAAACCACCTTTATACCAAAAGCTTCCCTCCTTAAGGGAAGCTTTCAGTCACACAGTTCTGCATTTTCACTTTTTCACGAACAGCGCCCTGTACTCGCCCGGCGCCATACCCTTTTCTTCCCGGAATACCCTGTTAAAGCCCGACATCATCGCCACCTCCGTCAGCACTCTGTATTGTACCACATAATGTCAATGAATGCTGCTTTTATCAGTCTTTGGGCTTTACTACCTCCCACATTTCCCCCATATTTTTAAAGCCGTTCTCCGGAAGACAGCCTTTACACGGCGCGGTGCCGGAGTGCATTGCGCACTCCGAACACTTCATTCAGACTCATTACTTCTCCTCCCTTTATGATCTATTAGCAATCGCTAACTGTCATATCAAAAAAATATCATTCCACTTCCAGCAATGTATACGGCGTCTCCTTCAGCAGTTCAAGAAAATCATCTTTTTTCATCTCTCTTTTAGCCAGTACCCTGACTATTTTATCATCGGCATCGACCGTGGCCCACAGTTCCCCATCAGAGTTTAAGGCATTCTCTACCTTCCTCACGCATCCGGCACATACCATGCCGTCAACCCTGAGCTTATAGGAAAAAGGATAATTTGCCTTATTCCTGTCGCTGACCCTGATCTTTTTGTCCATCGCACTGCCGCTGCCGCAGCAGGAGCTTCCGTATCTTACGGAGCGGTATATATGTCTTATACCAAGCCCCATCAATACTGCCACTGTCAGGATTATGATCACATTAGTCATGGGGATATCCTTCCTTCGCGGGCCACATCCGGCGCCATAATAAGTGTAAGCCTTAATTTGCCTTAAGACTGTATTCCGTCACCATCCTGCTGCGGTTATTGAGGATGATACCTGTGATGATCGCTGCGAACGCCAGTATCGCGATAAGGCCGCCTGCAAAGCCTGCGCCGAAGCTGCCTGTGGTAAAGAGGGTTCCGAACTGATATACCAGGAAGCCTACGGTAAAGCCCGTTGCCAGCTGAAGCCCTATAGCTCCCCACAGCCATTTGGCGGATTTCATCTCGGAATTCATAGCGCCGAGAGCCGCGAAGCAGGGAGGCGTATAAAGATTGAACATAAGGTATGCAAGGGCAGCCACCTTTGTGATGCCGATAACTGCCGCCACAGAGGTGCCTTCTCCCACGAGCTCCAGCTCCTCGGGATCCACAAGATTGGTGATGGCATAAACCGTTGCTATGGTACCCACGACATTTTCCTTTGCGATAAAGCCGGTGATAGCCGCTGCTGCCAGCTGCCATGCAGCCACACCCACGACAGGCACCAGAAGCACAGAGAAGGGACCGGCAATGGATGCCAGGATGGAGGTGTCCTCCATGCCCTCTTCAACCACTTCAAAGTTCCAATTGAAGGCCTGCATTATCTGGACCACGGTGTTGCAGACAAGGATGACTGTTCCGGCCTTTACGATGTACGCCTTACCGCGCTCCAGCATGGACTTGAGTGCGAAGACGAGGCTGGGTGCCTTATACTCGGGCAGCTCTATTATAAAGAAACTCTTTCTGTATTTCATCCCCGTGATGGCCTTGATGAGCAGCGCTCCGAGAAGGATCAGCACGATACCGAGCATATAACATACGAAGCTCACCCAGGTAGCCTCAGGGAAGAAGGCTCCCGAAAAAAGCGCGATGACCGGAAGCTTTGCGCCGCAGGGCATGAAGGTCGCCAGCATCGCGGTGGCCCTTCTCTCCCTTTCGTTACGTATTGTACGGCAGGCCATAATGGCAGGAATGCCGCAGCCGGTACCGATGATCATAGGGATCACGGATTTTCCGGAGAGACCCACGCGCTTGAAGATGGGATCCAGCACTACGGTAGCACGTGACATGTATCCGCAATCCTCAAGCAGCGCGATCAGGAAGTACATCACCATGACAAGCGGCAGGAAGCCCACAACGGCTCCCACGCCGCCGATGATGCCGTCCACCAACAGAGCATAAAGCAGGGGGTTCGCATCTGCCATCTTCTCTCCAACCCATTCCTTGAAGGAATCTATGGCACCCGCCAGTATATCCGCAACCCAGGTGCCTACAGTAGTCTGTGAGATATAGAATACCAGGAACATGATGCCCGCAAAGATCACAAGTCCGAATACCGGATGTGTAAGGACCTTATCAAGGGCATCTCCCTTTGTCTTATCCTTTGTGAGAGTCTTACGTACTTCGACCTCGGAAACGATCTTATTTACGAATTCAAAGCGCTTACGGTCGGCAGCTTCCACGGAAACCTTGTCGGTGAGGTCCACGTTTCCCTCATCATAGGGTGCCTTCTGCCCGCTGCCCTTAAGCTCTGCGGCTCTACTCACCACTTCTGCAAGACCCTTTCCCTCGGTGGACACCGTCTCTATAACAGGGCAGCCCAGCTTCTCGGAAAGCTTCTTTGCATCAACCTTGTTGCCCTTCTTATCGTTAACATCGCTTTTATTCAGGGCAACCACAACCGGGATCCCCAGCTCCAGGAGCTGCGTGGTAAAGAAGAGGCTGCGGCTGAGATTGCTGGCATCCACTATGTTGATTATGGCGTCGGGATGCTCATGCTTTACATAGCCGCTGGTGATGCTCTCCTCCGAAGTGAAGGGCGACATCGAGTATGCCCCGGGCAGGTCAACGGCTATAAGCTCCTGCCCGCCCTGATTGTAATTCTTTTTGATAGGGCTCTCCTTCTTGTCCACCGTAACACCCGCCCAGTTGCCGATCTTTTCACTGCGGCCGGTCAGTGCATTGAACATCGTTGTTTTTCCGCTGTTCGGATTACCCGTCAATGCGATCCTCATGCTTTTTCTCCTCCCTTTTTTGCATGGTCCTGATTTTGAATTGTATACTATAATTAGCTTACGCTAACCTATAGTCCAAAATTATTGCCTTCCTTTCAGAAGGCATTTACATTCAGATCCTTATGACTTCCGCCAGTTCGGGATCGATATTATAACGTGCATCCTTGATGGAGACTACCAGGTTTTTCTTTTTGTCCACCACCGTGATCTTCTCTCCGCTGTAGCATCCCAGTGTAAAAAGGAAAGACTCCAGCTCCTCATCCCCGTCCAGGATAAGTTCTTTTATCTCGTATTCTTTTCCGAGCTCCGCATCGTTGAGCGTCATCTTATCTCCTCCGGTAAAACCATGACAGCCTTAACCGCGGAACATGGTTAGCTTCTGCTTACAGAAACATCATAATACATATTCCGGAAAAGTCAATACCTTTAATTTTTTATTTTTGATGTGTCATTTTTTGCGGTATGGGTACCGGCGCTGTCAGAAGCTCATATTATCCAGGAATCTCTGAAGCCGCTCCGTTTCCGGGGCTTCGAAGATCCGCTCCGGAGTGCCTTCTTCTATGATACGGCCCTCGTCCATAAAGATGATGCGGTCCGCCACCGCTCTTGCGAAAGCCATCTCATGGGTGACGATCAGCATGGTACGCCCTTCTTTTGCCAGATCCAGCACCACCTCCAGCACCTCCCGGACCATTTCCGGATCCAGCGCTGCGGTGATCTCATCCAAAAGCAGCAGCTCGGGATGCATGATGAGCGCCCGGGCAATGGCTACACGCTGCTTCTGGCCTCCAGATAGCTGTGAAGGACGCTTATCCTTATGGGCGCTTAAGCCTATCCTTTCAAGAAGCTTAAGGGCCTCTTCCTCCGCCTCTGTGCGCTTCCTCTTCTGCACCTTTATGGGTGCCAGGGTGATATTGTCCAGTATGGTCTTGTGCGGAAAGAGCTCATAGCTCTGGAACACCATACCTATGCGCTCCCGCAGCCTGCAGATCTCTTTTGATGCAGGATCCACCATATCCCCGTCAAGCTCTATCTTGCCTTCAGCGATCTTTTCCAGTCCGTTCAGGCAGCGCAGCAGTGTGCTCTTGCCGCAGCCCGAGGGCCCTATGATCACCACCACCTCGCCGCTCTTTATCTTCAGGTTTATATCCTGAAGTATGGGAGTACCATCAAAATATTTATAAACATGTTCTGCCGAAAGGAGTTCTCTCTTGTCCATCTCACACCGCCTTTTTCTCCAGATATCTTGACAGGCAGCTTATGGGCCAGCATGCCAGAAAATACAAAAGGAATATGGTGGCAAACACGCCGAATGCCGCATTTGGCGAGCTCTTACGGTTTGCCTCTATTATCTGCTGCCCTACCTTCAGCACCTCCACGATGCCTATCATCATCACAAGACTGGTAGTCTTTATCATCCTGGTGATGAGATTTATGGTGCCCGGCAGGGTCCTGCGTATCATCTGGGGTATTATCACGTATATGTACGTCTTTGCCGTGCTCATGCCCAGGGCAGCGCTGCTCTCGTACTGGGCCTTCGGTATGCTCTGAAGCGAGCCCCTGACCAGATCCGACATCTCTGCCGTTCCCCAGAGGGAGAAGACGATGACAGAAGCCGTCTCAGGGGAGAAGTTCAGCCCCCAGGCTCTTGCCGCCCCGAAATATACGATAAAGAGCAGCACCATCTGGGGCATGATGCGTATGATCTCCAGATACAGCTTTGAAAAAATGTCTATTGCCTTTTTATTCAGGGACATGAGCACTCCCAGCAGGCTTCCCGCCGCCAGGCTTATGAGTACCGAAAACAGGCTGATCTCAAGGGCGGTCAGAAGGCCACCGAGAAGACGCAGCCAGTTGCTGCCTTTCCATAATACGTCAAATCCAAGCCCTGTTATCACATCACCCATGACTGTACCCGCTCCTGACTTTCTTTTCAAGGACTCTACCCACTATCGACACGGGTAGCAGCATTATCACATAAAATACCACAAGCAGCGTCAGGCATTCCGTGGTCCTGTAGTATAGACCGATAAGGTCCTTAGCCGTAAACATCAGATCCATAAGGCTTATGGCTGAAAAAACACTGGTCTCCTTAAGGAGAAAGATGACGTTAGCCACCACGGAAGGCGAACTGACAGCAAAGGCCTGGGGAAGCACCACATAGAAGAAGATCTGCCTTCTGTTCATACCCAGGCTCAAGGCGCTCTCGCTCTGAATGCCGGGCACTGCTTCCAGACCGCTCCTGAAGCTCTCGGCCATATAACTGCCTCCGAGAAGCCCCAGTCCCACAAAGCCGCAGACCTCAGGGGATATCATCACTCCCAGCTTCGGCAGCCCGAAATAGATAAAGAAGAGCTGCACAAGAAGAGGCGTATTCCTGAACAGCTCGATATAGCCCTTCGTCAGTCCCTTCAGGACGGGGACGCGGTAATGCAGGATAAAGGCCCCGGCTATACCGATGACCAGGGACAGACCTATCCCCATCCAGCCAATCCTCACGGTAAGGAGAAAGGCCTCTGCAAAGCGCGGCAGATATTCCCTTATGGCTTCCGTATCCATCCGGGCCTCCTACCTCTTCCTGTGATCAGTAAGCTTAACTATGCCGTTCCCGAAGCTCTGTATAAGCTGGAAGATCACTATCAGCAAAACCACCGTTATTACCATGATATCCGTCTGCCAGCGGTAATAACCGTAGCGCACGGCGATGTCTCCGAGGCCGCCGCCGCCCACTGTTCCGGACATTGCGGAATAACCCAGCAGTATGCCTGTGGTTATGGTCGCCCCTGCCAGCAGGGAGGTCTTGCCCTCCACCAGCAGCACCCTGAATACTATCTGAAGGTTGGATGCCCCCATGGCCCTGGCCGCCTCGATGACTCCGGGATCCACTTCATTCAGAGACGCCTCCACCACTCTTGCCACATAGGGTGCGGCGCAGATCACCAGCGGTACTATGGTGGCGGTGGAGCCATAGCTTCTGCCCACCAGAGCCCTGGTAAAGGGTATCAGCACTATGAGCAGTATAAGGAAGGGCACGCTCCTTACCGTGTTGCAGACAGTGCCCAGTATGCCGTAGATGACGCGGTTGGGCTTAAGGCCGTCCTTACGGCTGAGGGTGAGCAATATGCCTAAGGGAAGGCCCAGCAGGTAAGCCAGGGCTGTGGAAGTAAGGGTCATATAAAGGGTATCCCTTATTCCTTCAAGCAGCATCTGTACCGTTTTCTCATCAGGCATATCTTTTCACCTCCTTAAGCTTAAAGCGTATGTTCTCTCTTCCTCCGAAAACCGCGCCCCCGGTGTGTCCCGGCTCCGCATCCTCAAAGATCCTGTCCACAGGGCCTTCCTCTATGACCCTTCCGTCTTCTACTACAGCCACCCTGTCGCAGATCTCCGTTACCACGTTCATCTGGTGGGTGATCACCACTATGGTGATGGAAAGTCTTTTGTTTATATCCTTTAAAAGCTCCAGTATGGCACCGGCGGTCCTGGGATCCAGCGCGCTGGTGGCCTCATCACAGAGCAGTATCTTCGGTTCCATGGCCAGGGCCCTTGCTATCGCTACCCGCTGCTTCTGGCCTCCGGAAAGACGGGAGGGATACTCCTTCATCTTATCCTTCAGACCTACGCTCTCAAGCAGTCCCTCTGCCTTCTGTCTTGCATCCTTTTTCTTTATCCCCGCGATCAGCATGGGAAAACATACATTATCCAGAACGTTCTTCTGCTCCAGGAGATTGAAGCCCTGGAATATCATTCCTATCTTTCTGCGCTCCGCCCGAAGCTCCTTCTCCGAAAGGCTGCCCAGGTCCACTCCGTCGATGAGGACCTGTCCTTCCGTGGGCTTTTCCAGATGGTTTATGGAACGCACCAGGGTGCTCTTTCCGGCACCGCTCATTCCTATTATGCCGTAGATGCTGCCTTCCTCTATGATAAGGTTCACATCATCCAGCGCGGTCAGGCTATCCTCCTGCGTCTCGAATCTCTTTGTCAGATGTCTGATCTCTATCCTGCCCATTGTGTTCTCCTTCGCCTGCAAGAGGGCCCCGAAGGGCCCTCAGATGATCTGTACTCAGTTCTTGTAGAATACCACCGCTCCGTCGTAGGTATCCGTGATAAACTTCTCGATCTCTTCGGATCTGAGAACGCTGACCAGCGCCTTTATCTTATCGCTGTTCTCATTGCCCTCATATACGGCTATGATGTTTACGTAGGTCTGTGCGGCCACCGAATCCGTGGACTCATATGCTATGGAATCCCTTCCTACGGAGTAGCCTGCCTCCAGTGCGTAGTTGCCGTTCAGCACCACATACTCAACTTCGCTCACCACTCTTGCCACCTGTGCTGCCTCCAGCTCAACGAACTCGATGTTGTAAGGGTTCTCCACGATATCGTTTATGGTGGCGGTAAGGCCTGCCCCTTCCTTCAGGGTCAGCAGCCCGTTGTCCTGGAGAAGGAGAAGGGCGCGTGCCTCGTTTGTCGTATCATTGGGTACTGCGATATGGTCGCCGTCTGCGATATCGGCAAGGCTGTTCTTTGTTCCGGGATAGATACCGAAGGGCTCATAGTGGATGCCGCCTGCATTTACAAGATGGGTTCCCTGCTCCTCGTTAAAGCTGTTGAGGTAAGGCACATGCTCCACATAGTTTGCATCGAACTCGCCGGATTCCACTACCAGGTTGGGCTGTACATAATCCTCAAACTCCACGATATCCAGTTCGTAACCGTAGTCGTCCAGTATGTCCGCTGCCTTCTCAAGGATCTCTGCGTGAGGTATGGGGGATGCTGCGATCTTTATGACTTCGCCGTTACCCTGAGGGATATCCAGGCCGCCCTCAGCTGCGGGTGCTTCGTTCCCGGCTGCTCCGGTCTCTACAGCTGTGCCGCCAGCGGTCACACCGCCTTCCACAACAAGGGTATCCTCATAATCTGCGCCGTAGGTATCAAGCAGGGTTGCTTCATAATCAGCATGGAAGAAATTCTCATCTCCCAGGGTCCTGATCTCGTCATTGAGCCAGTTAAGAAGGCTTTCATTGCCCTTGGATACTGCGGGGGCAATGGTGTCCTGGCTGCCCAGCGAAGGGATGCCCACCACATATCCGGGATTCTCCAGCGCATATGCGATGACTTCGGTATTATCGTTTGCCCATGCCACGCCGCTGCCGTTCTCAAAAGAGGTCTTGGCTGCCGCATAGGTATCGAACTTCTGCAGCTTTATCTCCGGGTTGTTCTGCTCAAGGTAGGTCTCTGCGGTGGTTCCGGAGATGACTATCACCTGCTCGTCCGCACCTATCTCGCTCAGGTCGCTGATCACATGATCTTCCTTTGAAACAACTCCCAGTGCCACATTCATATAGGGAAGTGCGAAATCTACCTTCTGTGCCCTCTCTTCGGTAACCGTGAAGTTGGCGAGCACTATATCCACCTTACCGGTCTCCAGGTATTCCACCCTGCTGGCGGCCTCCGTGGATACGTAGTTGATATCCACTCCCAGATCCCGGCCTATGCGCTCTGCGAAGTAAACATCATAGCCCTGATATTCTCCGTTCTCGTCAACGTAACCGAAAGGGTTCTTGTCGGAGAACACGCCGATGTTCACGCTGCCGGCTGCCTTGATCTCATCCACCGTCCTGTAGATGCGGGAGCCGCTTTCGGGAGCCTTCGAAGGCTCCGCATCGGCGGCCTGTGCATTTGAGCATCCGGTGAGCAGTGCCGCTCCGAGTCCCAGTGCAAGTATTCCTTCCAAAATATTCTTCTTTTTCATAATCTTTTTCCTCCGTGTATATGTTTTATTTTTGGCAAAAAAAATCCGGGCATAACCCCGGGCTCATGACAACATGTTATCTTTCTTCAACATGTTCAGGGACACGACATTCGAGCCGTCTCCCCGGTCCTGCATCGCGCCCGGGAGAAACACTTATGACACATACACATACACATCAGTTCTCTGCTGGTACGCTTCACTTCAGTTTTCCTCCTCTCATCTTTGATGTTACGTACTATACCACCATATACCTACTATGTCAATAGGTTTTATAAATATTTTTTTCGACATTAAAAAGCCCTCCCCAAGGGGGGAGGGCAATAATGCGCCATAATAAGGCTAAACATCACTTGCTTTTACATTAACATCCACACAGGCTTTTAATATATCAGAAATGGTATCCGTAAAAAATCCCGGTACAGTTTCCACATACTTGTATTTCCCTGCATTTATATCTAATGAACGTATATGCTCACATAATACTTTTCCATCGGTTTTCAATCCTTCCGGCAGATCGATATGGAGCGGAAAATCTTTCGAATGAGAGATAGGGCACACCAAAACAATACCTCCGCAATAATCGTTATAATCATCATTACTGACTACAAGGCCGGGTCTGTATTTATCTTCTTCATGCCCTATCACCGGACCAAAATCAATAAGAATGATATCTCCTTGTCTTACCATATCTCATTACCTCTTTTGTCTCCCCAGTCTACTTCAGTCGGCTTATAGTCACCTGTATACCCGGCAAACAAAGAACGCACAGTAACATCCTGATGATGCTCTACCGGTTTTACCAGAATACCATCATTCACAGCTTCAATAGATACTTCTGATCCCTGGGTCAGATTATATAGTTTTACGACATCCCTGGGAATGGTAATAGTCATACTGTTCCCAACTGATCTGAGTTTAACAGTCATATCGGAGCCCTCCGTGTATACATAGTATACACCAGGATGTACTTTGTGTCAATGAGCGCAAAAAAACGTGAATATAACTTACGCGCTCACTATCTTCCCATCAGATATAGTTATGATGCGGTCGGCCATGGCGGCTATGCTTTCGTCATGGGTCACCAGTATCAGGGTCTGCTCCAGCTTCTTTGCAGACTCCGTCAGTATCTTCATGATCTCCATGCCGTTAGCCTTATCCAGGTTTCCCGTAGGCTCATCCGCCAGGATAAGGGCGGGATGATGCGCATAGGCCCTGCCTATGGCCACCCTCTGCTTCTGCCCTCCGGACAGCTCCTCAGGCAGGTGATAGCGCCTGCTCTCCAGCCCCAGCATGTTAAGGAGCTTCGTCATGTTCTCCGGCTTCATCCTGATACCGTCCAGACGCACCGGGATCTCTATGTTCTCCTCCACGTTCAGTACGGGTATGAGATTATACTCCTGGAAGATGAAGCCAATCTTGCGCCTGCGGAATTCCGCGCGCCTCCGCCCTTTCATGGCATGGACATTTTCCCCGTCCAGTATCACTTCGCCGAAGCTGGGCCGGTCCACTCCCCCGAGCATTGAGAGCAGCGTGGATTTTCCCGAGCCGCTGGCCCCGGTCACCGCCACGAACTCTCCCTTCTCCACGGAGAAGTTCACATTGTCCAGTGCCACCACCTTCGTCTCCTCGCTGCCGTATACCTTTGTAAGTCCCTTAACCTCAAGAAAGCTCATGCTCCCTCCTTATCAGACAAGACACGATGAGCGGCGTTCAGCGGTAAACAGCCGAACGTTTAAGCTCCACATGATTCACCAGAAAGAGTATCCCGCATACCGCTGCAGTCATGATCAGTGCCACGGACCAGGGCCAGCGGTACTCAAAGCCGCTGCCGGACCAGTCCAGAAGCTTTTCTATATATACATAACTGAAGACAAAGCTTGCCAGCATACCCAGCCCCATGCCGGCAATGGCGCTCATGCCGTGCTCCACCAGCTGCATCTTAAAGCGCTGTGCGGGACTCATTCCCACTACATCATAAAGCCACAGTTCCTTTCTCCTCAAACGTATGTTGGCCTGCAGGGTATTGATCACCTGCACCAGGCATATGGTCATGATGAAGCCACCCAGAAGCATCACGACAAGTCTTAATACCTTCATCTGCTGCACCGCTTCAAAGTAACCGTCTCCCGCCGTATCCCAGAGCCTGTTATAGTATTCCCAGCCGGAAAGCTTTGCCGCAAGCTTTCTGATCCCCGGATCCAGCAGCTCCATATCCCTGCGTATCCCTATCTGGATATTGCAGCCCCGGCCGAAGGCAAAAACCTGTATTCCATTCAGGTACATTCCCTTTTCGGGCTGCGGAAAGCCTGCTGCTTCGGAAGCTTCCCTCGAAGCCTCAATGAGCCCGGCTGCCGTTTCCATGGGATATATGATCCTTAATCCGTTAAGTCTGCCCGCCGGGTTCTCATGATCTCCCACCCTCATATAAAAATCATCCGAGAGTATGCCGCAGATCTCAAAGCTCTCATATCCTCCTGCTTCAAGCTCCGCCGACTCCAGGGCATGAAGGATATCCAGGATCGATATGCTGTCTGCAAGCTCAGCCCGGTCCAGATCTGTCCCCTGCGCCGAAAGCGCATCCAGGATATCCTCCTTAAGCTCCGTAAATTCCGTATCCTCCACGCCATTCTTTACGCGGTAGGCCAGGCACTCGGATCTGTTCCCGGGATCCGGCCTCATTCTCTTTTCCTCACCGTTCTCAAAGTAAACATACTGTCCGCTGTAGTCGGACCACGCAGGCATGTCATGCTTCCCGGATACCACTGCCAATGCGGCGCAGTATTTTTTAAGAGCTTCCGCCGCAGCATCGGGGGTCAGCATCTTTATCGTATCCCCGCACTTATAGTCCGTGTGGCGTTTTCCGTCTGCAGCCATATCGCATATGAGTATCCCCTTCTTTTCAAGCAGCTCATCATGATCCGCGCTGCCCTCCAGAAGATACTCCTTTTCCATTTCGAACCCTTCCCGGTCATAGGCCAGTTCATAGATGATATTTACAGTCTTATCCTTCAGCAGGGAACGGAGCTTCGGATCCTCCAGCACTAACCCCGATCCCCTGGCAGAGTTTACTGCATATGCCACAGTTACCGTATCCGTCACATCTTCGCGGGCCTCCAGCTCCTTCTTCAGATTCTCGATATCACCTTGCTCAATTACGGATCCCGCCCAGGCTGGTCCGGTACCGCCGGTACGGGACAGGGCCTCGCGGTACAGCGAGCTGCCCTCCGAGTCCAGCTTCATCTGTTTTTTGGTGGTGGCGGTAAAAGTGTTGCAGAAGGCCAGCACCGTGAGAAGGAATGCCATGCTGAAGAACATGGCCGTAAAAACCGCCCACTGGTGTCCCCTGCCCCTTTTGTAATTCCGCCTGGCATAAAAGCCGGCCGCACCGAAGAGCTTTTCCTCCCATCCTCCGGAGGGCAGCTTCTTCTTTTTTCTTTTCTGTGTGCTGCTGTATATGCCGTGAAGGGCATCAAGAGGGGACAGCGCTCCGGCCTGTCTTGAAGGTTCGATAAGTGCAAAGAGCGTGACCCCCGCCACAAGGATGGTGGTACAGATCACGGCAACGGGATAAAAACCGAAATGGAAAAAGGCTTCCAGCCCCAGTGTCTCCCTTATCCAGGGTTCCAGAAGCCACATGCCGCTGTAGCCCAGCATTATCCCAAGAAATGAGGCTGCAAGGCTCATGAGGAGACCCTCCGCCGAAAGCAGGATGCGCAGCTGCCCTTCGCTCATGCCCACACAGCGCAGAAGCCCGTGATCACGTACCCGTTCCGTAACGGCAATGAGCATGGTATTTCTTATTATGGCCACAAAAAAGCTTCCGAAGATCATGAGCGCCAGGCTCAGCATCAGGTTCAGCATGGCCATGCTGCCGGAATCATCCTGCCTGAAATAAAAGGCGGCGGCGCTGTTTACCCGCACATCAAAATGATACTTTTCTGCCAGGGCATCTGCGGAAGCCTGCAGCTTCTCCGTGTCATTCAGCTTTATCCAGAGCGCGTATCTTTCCCCCTCCTTCATCTGTACCGGCAACACGGTCCTGCTGCCCCTTCCTGAATAGGGATCCCGCAGCCTTATGGTAAGCTCCTTAACTGCCTCATCCTTCTGCATGGCCAATGCTGCCCTCACCATCTCCCTGGTCCAGTTTTCCTCGCCAAAGGGGACGGAAAGCTCATAGGGAAACTGCCTGTACTCAGCCAGACAGCTGTAATCCCAGGCGGAATAAAAGGCTGTCATCAGGCCAAAGCACATGATGGCAGTGAGACATATGCCCAGCACGGAATAGGCCGTGCGGGCAGGGTTCTTTCGTATGTAACGGAATGAAAGCTTAAGAAGGTATCCCATCAGCTCTCCTCTCCGGACTCCGTACAAAGGCAGAGCTTAAAGCTGTCGGGCCATGCACTGCATATAAGGGTCAGACCGTACTCCGCTGCCAGCCTTACGGAGGCATCCGTAGGCACCGCCTTGCTGATGAGCACCGGGACTCCGGCCATGACCGCCTTCCTCACCATATCCTCAGGCACACGCCCTGTAGTATAGAGCATGCATTCCGAAAGCTTTATATCATTTAAAAGGGCATAGCCCACGGCCTTGTCCATGGCGTTATGCCGGCTGATATCTTCAAAACACTCAATACTTCCATCCGGCAGATATATATAACAGCTGTGGGTCCCGAAGGTGGCCCGGTGAAGGGCGGAATCCTCCTTAAACCTGTCTGCCAGGGCAAATACCGCTTTCTCATCCGGCTCCGTCTCCGGAAGGGGCTTCATCTTCCGTCCACCAACCACCGAAGCCAGCATTTTATTTCCTGTACAGCAGCTGGGCTCCCGTTCCGTCACTGCGCCGAACTCAACTTTTTTCTTCAGGCTGACCTCCGCATTAAGGCCCTGTCCGCAGATGAAGAGCCTCTCCACCTCCCCAGTGCCGTCTATCATGCCTTCGGTATAAAGCCTGCCGATGACCAGCTCCTTAAGATGATCCCCCGTGCAGGCAAGCTTAAGCACCGGGGTGCAGTTTACGCTGATCTCCGTAAAATGCTCATGTATGAGACTTTCACGCACTTCCCTGCGCTTCCCGTCCCTTGAAAAAAGCAGGAAAGCCTGCTCCGCCGTGGTATCATATTCTCTGAAATTATCCGATATGTTCATGCCGGGATCTCCTCTCTCTATATAATACCACAGGATCACCGTTTTGGCATCCGCGAAAAAAAGCTTGCCAGAGGAGCTTTATCTTATTAGAATAGCCCTATGAAAAACATATTGAAAAACAAACTGTATCTGTATCTCACGGAATTCTTTGCCGGAATGTCCGTCATGGCTGTGGAGCTTGGCGCAAGCCGCCTGCTGGCCCCCTACTTCAGCTCATCCCAGATAGTCTGGACCATCATCATAGGAACGATAATGATAGCCATGGCACTGGGAAATATCTGCGGAGGCCGCTGGGCGGATAAGGATCCCAACCCGGATAAGCTCTACCGCCGTATCATCATCGCGGCTGTATGGATCGCCCTTATACCCGTTGCGGGTAAATACATCATACTTGGCATATCCGCGCTGCTGATCTTTACGGTCAGCACCAATTTCCTGATCATAGCCGCCTTCGCAGCCTGTATGGCGGTCTTCGTCTTTCCCCTGTTCCTGCTTGGCACAGTGACCCCTTCCCTTGTGAAGTACACCGTGGACAGTCTTGACGACAGCGGAAAGGTGGTGGGTTATCTCAACGCCTCAAACACCATAGGAAGCATCATCGGCACCTTCGTTCCCACCTTCGTCAGCATACCGGCAGTAGGCACCTCCGTTACCTTCCTGATCTTCGCAGGCATACTGCTGCTGCTGGCCCTTATCTATTTCGTTTCGGGAAAGAAGAAGTCAGTCAGCTCAATAGTCGGGATACTGCTCTTCATCCCGGCCTGTATCTTCGGCCATAACAATTCCTTCGCCTTCTGGCAGGATGACCTGACCTATGAGGGTGAATCCATATATAATTACCTGCAGGTCTACGAGAACGACAATAACGTCATACTCTCCACCAACGTGCTCTTCGGGGTACAGTCCGTATACCGTAAAGAAAAAGCCCTGACGGGCATGTATTACGATTACGCCATGGCTGCTCCCTATATGGCGGGGATAAAGGATAAGGACAGCTGCGACATACTGATCCTGGGCATGGGCACCGGGACCTATGCCACCCAGTGCAGCCGCTATTTCGACAATGTCAGTCTTGAAGGTGTGGAGATAGACGGCAGCATAACCGAGCTGGCCCATAAGTATTTCGAACTGCCCGAATACCTCAAGGTCACCACTTACGACGGCCGGGCCTATCTTCAGGCCCTGAACGCCGAAAAAGACAGGACGCTTTACGACGTCATCATGGTGGATGCCTATCAGGATATAACCATCCCCTTCCAGATGTCTTCAGTGGAATTCTTCCGTCTCGTAAAGGACAGTCTTAAGGATGACGGGGTCATGGTAGTTAATATGAACATGCGCTCAGACGGTGAAGAAGGGATAAACGAATACCTTTCCGATACCATAGCCTCGGTCTTTTCGGAGGTGGTGACCGTAGATGTCAGCAACAATACCAACCGGGAGCTCTTCGCTTCCGATAACAAAAACATGTTAAAGACCTTTGAAGAGGGCCGGGAAGCCGAGGAGGACAGGGATCTTTACCGTATGATGAAAAAAGTGGCTGAAGGTCTGGAAACATATGAGGCCGGAAATCTGATACTTACCGATGATAAAGCTCCCGTAGAGCTTCTGGGTATGAGAGCCATAGACGGCATCATCCGTAAAGAGGTTGCGTTCTATAAGGATATCTACAACGAGCAGGGACTGGATGGACTGATGAGCTATCTGTAACGCTGCTGTTTTCTTTTATCCGACCAGCTTGGCCGCTTCATCCAGTGGCATGGGACGTCCCCATACAAAGCCCTGTATAAGATCGCAGCCCGTCTCTTTAAGAGTGTTCAGCTGCTCTTCCGCTTCAACGCCTTCCGCGATGACCTCAAGCCTTAAGATATGACCTATGGATACGATGGAGGCCACATACTGCCTTGAACGCTCGCTGTTGTTCATGACATCGATAAAGGATTTGTCGATCTTAAGAAGATCGGCAGGGAAGCTGTTTAAGTAGCTAAGTGAGGAATAGCCTGTTCCGAAATCATCTATGGCCACCCTTATGCCCAGATCCTTGATGCTGTCGATGCACTTCAGCGCCTTCTCGGCGGAATCGATCATGATGGATTCGGTTATCTCTATCTCCAGCTGGTTTGCGGGAACGCCGTTCTTATCAATTATATCCCTGATCTCATCCAGGAAGTTGTTCTTCATAAGGTGACGCACGGAAATGTTGATGCTGAGGATAAGGTCAGTCCTGCCCTTCTTTACCAGTTCTCCGAAGAAAGCCGCCGCCTTTTTGAACACGCAGATATCCACCTTATCGATAAGGCCTGTCTTTTCCGCCACGGGGATGAACTCCCCGGGAGACACCAGCTTGCCTTCCATGTCCTTCATACGCGCAAGGGATTCGAAACCCCTGAGCTTATGATCCATATCATACTGGGGCTGAAGATAACAGAGTATATGGTTGCTCTCCAGCGCCAGGCGGAGCTTGCGCTCGATCTCCATGGCATGTTCGGCTTCAAGCAGGTCACCGGTGAAATGCTTTACACGGCTGCCGCTGCCCTGCTTCATAGCCTCATGCATGGCGGCATCGGCGCCGGAGAAGAGCACGCCCACGGTATTCCCGTCCGCGGGATACTCGGCATATCCGAAGCTGGCCGTCATGAAATAATCACAGTCATCCACGGTGATGCACTTTTCCAGCTCGTCCTCATAGGCGTGGATGGTCTCAAGCACATCCTCATCGGTACGGCCTCCCCTGATAACTATGGCGAACTCATCTCCTCCGAGGCGGGCCACGAAATCAACGGTCCCGGACTCGTAGGATTCGGCCAGTTTCTTCCAGCGTGAAGCTATCTCTATCAGCACCTGATTGCCCACAACATGACCCATGGTATCGTTTATGCTCTTGAAATTGTTAAAGTCACAGGACACCAGAGCAAAGTGCACATCCCGCCGGATGAGATCCTCCATGAACTCACTGCTGGCAAAACGGTTGGGCAGGCCGGTCAGGTTATCCGTAACAGCCTGGTCCCGCATCCTCTTCTGATACTTCTCTATCCTCTGGTCATTCAGAAAGATTATAAAGCTGGCAGTCAGGGCAAAGATATTGCTGAAGATACCCGCCGCGCTGTTGATGCCTTCGGGAGCGCGCAGTATCGTCATGATGATCATCGGGAACTGTACGCAGACCAGCACCAGGGAAGTGATAAACCCGACCTTGTGAAAGAACACCACCAGGAAAATGGTGCATATGTTGGAAAGCGCTGAAAATACACCCATAAGGGCAGTGGCGGGAACCTGCTGTCCCATGATGTTCAACATCTGTCCGGCGCTGCGGGCGGATGAGCTTACAATGAAGGAAGCGAGAAAATAAAGCAGGAGTATCAGAATATAGGCACTCTTCGGTACCTCCATTCGCTTTGTCAGCGACTCCAGCATCTTATCCATGTTCCCGCTCTTTCTCAGAGCATCATCCTTTTTGGACATATACACCCCCCGAGGATCCTTCCTCCTTATGCAGAAAATCATTTTCTCTGAAAGCATAATTATAATTTATACTTATAATAAGGTCAAGCATATCCGTACCAAACGGCATTTATGGGGCACGAACGATCATGCTTCCCGCCCGTTCCTCCTCTGCTCCTTTTCCGCTCAGATCCTTGCCACTCCGCTGTCGATGGCAGCCTGGGCCGCAGCCTTTGCAACAGCGTCTTTAACCCTTGGATCAAAAGCCTTGGGCAGTATGTTCTCCGCCGAAAGCTCCTCCTCGGGGATAAGAGACGCCAGGGCCTTAGCAGCCGCTATCTTCATCTCGTCGTTTATATCGCTGGCTCTCACATCCAGCGCCCCCCTGAATATGCCGGGGAAGCAGAGCACGTTGTTGACCTGGTTGGGATAGTCGCTCCTGCCGGTGGATACCACTGCAGCTCCCGCAGCCTTTGCCTCATCCGGGAAGATCTCCGGTGTGGGATTTGCGCAGGCGAAAACGATGGGATCCTTTGCCATGCTGCGGACCATATCCTGTGTAAGGGTGCCCGGCGCGGATACGCCGATGAACACATCAGCCCCCTTTATGACATCCGCAAGGCTGCCGCTCTCTTTTCCGAAATTGGTGATCTTCGCCATCTCCTCCTTAACGGGGTTCAGGCCTTCCCTGCCTTCATAGATGGCCCCCTGACGGTCCGTCATGATGACGTTCTTCAGTCCCATAGCCATAAGCAGCTTTATGATGGCGATGCCTGCGGCGCCGGCTCCCGAGGTCACGATCTTCACATCCTCTATCTTCTTTCCCACCACCTTCAGGGCGTTCATAAGGCCTGCCAGGGTGATGACGGCAGTGCCGTGCTGGTCGTCGTGGAAGATGGGGATGTCGCAGCATTCCTTAAGCCTCTTCTCTATCTCGAAGCAGCGGGGCGCGGAGATGTCCTCAAGATTGACTCCGCCGAAGGATCCTGCCAGCAGGCGCACGGTGTTCACTATCTCGTCCACATCCTTGCTGCGCACGCATAAGGGAATGGCATCCACATCGCCGAAAGCCTTGAAGAGCACGCACTTGCCTTCCATTACCGGCATGCCGGCCTCGGGGCCTATGTCGCCGAGCCCCAGCACGGCGGTACCGTCGGTGACCACTGCCACGGTATTCCAGCGCCTTGTGAGCTCATAGCTCTTGTTGATATCCTTCTGTATCTCCAGGCAGGGCTGCGCCACTCCCGGGGTATAGGCTATGCTCAGGGCCTCGGAGCTGTCCACAGCCGCCCTGCATTTGATCTCCAGCTTGCCCTTCCACTCAGCATGCTTCTCCATTGCTATCTTTCCGTAATCCATGATATCTCTCCTTATCTCTTAATTATCCGGATCCTCACGGTACCCGGTCCTTTACTTTCCCAGTATCTTAAGGCACTCGCACTCTTCCTTAAGGCCTCTTAAGGCGTTCTGCACCGCCTTATCCTCCATATGCCCCTCAAATTCCGCAAACAGCCGAAACTTCCCGTCTCCGGCGAGATCGCTGCTGCCCTCTATGCTCGTGACCTTCAGCTCATTATACACGAAATGGGGCATGATGCGGTAGAGGGCCCCGCTCTCGTCCCTTATGTCCATATAGAGGGCTATCCTGCCGCTCTCACCTCCGGCATCTCCGGCTTTTGCGGGACCCTTCTCCTGCACTTCGGTCAGCTTCCTGTACTGCAGCTCCCGGCTGAAGCTCATAAGCTGTGCCAGCAGCTCCTTCATGCCCTTTTCGGCCAGTTCGTCCCCTGCGTAGGCGCCTATGGCCTCAAGCTTCTCCTCTTCCCTCTGACGGTCATACACAGCCTTGCCGCTCTTTGCCTTGTATTCCGCCACTTCCTCGCAGAGCTTCATCCTTCTGTTGAACAGCTCCGCCATATCCTTATCCACCTGATCCAGCTCGCTTCTTATATCTTTAAGATCTCTCATGAAAACACCTCACACGCTCACCACAGTTTCGCGTATTCCTCTTTTTTGCCTTTTCTTCCCGGCTGCTGCTGCAGATGCACGCCTCCGAAGGGATTTCCCTCAAGCACGGCTATGCCTCCGTCCTCACAGAAGGCTATATCCCAGCCCACGTAACGGAGCCCTTTTGTTCTCTTATGAGCCTTTATGACGGTTTCAACAGCCTTATCCCACTCCGGTATCCGAAAGCCCTTCAGCACGATCCTGCTGTCCGGATGTGCGGAATACAAGTTTCCCTTTCCGTCCACGGCATCGCTTATGACGGTCCCTGTCCCCGTATCAACCTCTGCGGCGATGCCTCCCGAATGCCAGTTGTCCACGGCGTTCCCTGCCCTGCCGATACGGAGCACCGCTCCCGTCAGGTGCACGGTAACGCCGTCCTTATCCAGCACAGTATAGATACGCACGGTATTCACGGAGGAAGGATTTAGCTCTGCCATCCGGGAATGCTGGCGGAGCAGCTCTTCTATGATGTATCTTCCGTCTCCCAGGGAGCGCTTAAGCTCAAGACATTCTTCATCGCTTACCGGGGAAGCAGTAAATATGCCCTTTCCCTGTCCTCCGTCCACCGGCTTCACGATCAGTTTTTTATCCCTGCAGAATCCGGCAAAGCTCTCATCATCCGCATCCCCGGTGATCCAGCCTCTTCCAAGGAGGTCCGAGAAGGTCCGGTTAAACTCCGTCTTATCCTCCAGCACCTTCCATGGCCCGGACTGGGGTATGCCGTTAAAATGGACTACCATCTCCCTCAGTCCTCCCTCGGTGATAAAGAGCTTCCTCTCTTTTCTGCCGATCTCCGGAAAATGGTATAACAGATAATCCATGGTATCAAGCCCCGGACAGTACAGTGACGCCAAAAGCATGTCCGGATAATGGGTAAGACGCCAGAAGAAGCCGGCATCCGGCTTTATCTCCGCCATCATCTTTTTCCAGCAGTGCTCGCTGCCGCCGCCGGCAAAAAACTCCCTTATGCACTTGTTCACATACCGTATCTTACCGCTTAACGACAATATCCGTCACCTCACACCGCCGCATTCCGGACGTTATACCCGCCTGACCTTGGAATCGCGCAGTTTGGTCCTGACAAACCTGGCTGATCTTCTTATATAGCTTGCGGGATCCACGTCAAGAAGGCTCACCCCGTTCTGCCGGTAGCGGTACAGTATGTACCTGACCATGGACAGGCCATAGCCCTCGCACAGCGCGCGTATCACCCTGCCCCCCGGCCAGTCGATGGCTTTCAGGAAGGTCTTCCTGTCCAGCACGCTCTTCAGAAAGACATAATCTGAGATATAGGCATCTATCCCCGCCCGCCGCTTCTTTTCATTGCGGGCCGAGGAAAGAGTACCTTCCTTCCTGGTCACGCAGTAAACGACCTCCTTCGAAGCGCCGATCTTTTTCGCATAATAACCGCACTTTACCGAAAACAGCCGGTCATTGCCTACCAGAGTCTCCTTAAAGCGTATCCCGTTCTCCTCTACCACGCTCCGGCGCACCATCCTTGACCAGGGCGCTATGAACTGGTAGCGCAGCTCCGTCTCTTCGGAAGGGTCCTTCAGATAGCGGTCTATGATCTCCTCAAAGCTTATATGCCTTACCCCGGGCTTCCCTTCCGGAAGCACCACAGAAGTCGGCGTAAAAAGTATCATATCCAGATCACTGTCGGCATAACGGTCAAAGCAGTCAAAGGCTCCCTCCGTGAACAGGTCGTCCGCATCCGCGAAAAGCAGCCATTCCCCGCAGGCGTATTTCAGCCCCACGTTCCTGCAGCTGCCCGCAGAATGTCTCGAAGAGGGATTCTTATAAAGCTCCACCTCTCCGTCATAAAGCTCCTTAAGCTTTCGCGGGAAGGTGCTGCGGTCACCGTAGGTATTGTCATCAACAACGATCTTCTGTATATCTTCCCGCTCCGGTATGCTCTTAAGGAGCAGCGCAAGGGACTCCACATCATCGTAATGCGGTATGATCACGCTGTAACGTATGCCCTTCATCTCATCTCTCATGTAAAACCTCTTAAAACTTACGCTCCGGCTTTATCCGGGAGGGTTAGCCAGCTGCCGAGTATGCCGTCCCATTCCGCCGGATAAAACGGGAGGAACCCCGCCCCCGGGTAAAGGGTTATCTCACCGAAACAGACCCTGCTCCCCACATTGTAAAAATCTATCCGCACAAAGGGGATATCTCCGGCAAGCTTCTCAGCCAGACCTATCATCTCTTCATAAGCCTCCGGTCTCGGTATCTGACGGCTGCTCCTGGGATGATCCCTCTCAAAGGGGAGCAGCTCCCAGTCCCTGTCATACACGTTTATCTTTACCCCGTCTTCCGCGAAGCGCTCCGTACATACAAAGGTACACTTCACTTTTCCGTTAAAGCACATAAACTTGTAATCCGTCAGATCCTCCCCGTCACCTATGTACTCCTCGGCGATGATGCGCGGGACACAGTCCTTATAAGGCCATTCCCTTCCGAGTATATAATAGTTGCTCTTAAGGCACTTTGTAAGCCCGGCCTTCACCGACGGCCAGTCCGCAGCGGCTTTGTCACTTATCACAAAGGTCGATCCTGAATCATGGGTGCACTTCAGAACGAAACGCTCCGGCAGCTTATCCGTATCGATGCTTTCCGCATCCCCCCATATGCCCAGCGTGGGGATGATATACTCTTCCCCTATGCGTTCCGCCACATAAGCCTTCACCTCCGCCTTATCGACCATGGTCTTGTAGACCTCTCTCCTGTCGTTCAGCTTCAGCCACTGAAGCTTCTCGTTGAAGGTCTTCGGATGCTTAAGATCCGGGAGGCTGTGAAGCCTCGCCAGGAACGCCAGTGTGATATAAAGCCTGTCCGGCAGGATGCGCCCCGCCTGTCCAACAAAGCCCAATTCCTCTCCTCCTAATGTCTGATAAATGCCATCATCTCACGGAAACGTTCTGTCCTGCCGTAGACCAGCAGGTACCAGACAAGTGGCACGATCAGGCAGATCCCGGCCGAAGCGCCCAGACGGAGCAATGCCGGGTACTCTGACAGCATCCCGCTCAGCATATAGCAGATCACCACCACTCCCGCCGATACAGCCGCATAAAGCAGATGATAAAGGTAATAATCCTTCATATGCTCCATTCCGAAGAACTCACGGAAGGTAATGCGGGAAGACCATATGATATGAAAAACAAACATGCTGATTATGGTTGCCAGCATGATGCCGTATACGCCCCACAGCCTGCCCAGCACCACATTCAGGAACACATTGGCCACTGACTCTATCACTGCCCTCCAGCGCTGATGATACCAGTGCCCCAGCACCTCGGAATAGATGCTCCTCATGTCCCCTATCGCAAGGATATAGAAATATGTCACGAGGAGATACACGAATCCTTCGGGCAAAAGCATCTTCTTTCCCATCCACAGTTCCATGAAGGGCTGGGAAAGGCAGAGCAGAAAACAGGCGCACCAGCCGGTGATCAGCATATATACGAAATCCAGCTTCTTAAGTTCACTGTAATTCTTTTCGCGGCTTAAGGTCACCGTGTGATTCCCCACACCGCCCTTAAATGCGGCGGAGACCACGGTCAGTATGGTTATCACCCCGTTCATGATCACATAATAGTTATTGTATTTAGCCGTCATGGCCAGACTGATAAAGGCCGTGATGCAGAGGCTGTCGATGGCATTCCTGCTGACCTTGCTCACCTTGACCACAACGCTGCCGCTGACCTTTTCGGCTATATCCTTAAGCATCTCCTTCGGCACGCTGCCCCTGCAGCGGTAGGAAGGCAGCTTCTTTTTCACCACGGCTGCAGTAAGCAGATTGGAGAGCACCGTAAAGACCAGCTTTACCAGTATGGTGTACAGATAGTTCCGGCTAAGCACCAGAACGATCACCTGGCTCGCGGTCATCAGCACACTGATGACTATGCTAATCTTGCTGCTGTAATCATCCCTCTGGTAAACGATGATCAGCGACGAAAGATATGCATAGAGGAAGTAGCTCAGCGAGGTGTCGATCAGAACGACCATATACAATACCGGAAGACTCACATCCCCCGGGATCTCTTCCTTTATCAGAAAAGGGAGCAGCGGCAGAATGGCTGTACCTATGAGCAGTATCGCCAGTCCGATGAGGCGGTAGACTTTTTTGTAAAAGGCCAGCAGCGCCTCCACCATGGGCGTGTCGTTTTCCGCCACCGGCTTGTACATGCTGTAGACGATGGCCGCCCCAAGTCCAAGTTCGGAAAGGCTCAGCACACGGAGTATCGAAACAAAAACACTGTCCAGTCCGAGATACTCCTCCCCGAGGACCCTCTGCAGCACTGTTCTGTTTATAAAAGGGCAGGCGATCAGCACGATACGGTTGATCACACCGAATATCATATTACGCCTTGCGTTCTGAGCTACATTCATATTTCCCGACTGTCACAGAGGCATGCGCTGCTCTGTATGCAGATCCCACTGATCCCCCAGTACCCTGTCATAATCCTCAGGCTCCAGCCGCCAGAACCCGGAAGAGCCCGTAAAGGTCATCTCACCGAAATAGATCTTCCCTTTCACGCTGTACAGATCCACACGCACATGGGAAAATCCTTCCGAAAGCTTTTCGGCGAGCTTTACCATCTCATCGTAATTCTCCGGGCGCTCCACATCCTCCCCGAGAGGATGGTAGCCTTTTCTCTGAAACGGCAGGACCTTAAAATCCCGGTCCAGAAAGCCTCTGCGGCTCTTTTCGTCATGGCTGCGCCGCCCGAAGATCAGGTAGCAGCAGTAAACATGACCGTCAAAGCAGAAGAACTTGTAATCGGGCAGCTCAGCAAGCACCTCGTCCTCAAGGTATTCCTCCGCATATGCAAAGGGTTCGATATCCCTGTACTGAAGCTCAAAGCTGTAAAAAGCATAGTTGGTATGAAGCCAGCGGTCCAGCTTTTTCACGGCCTCCTTACGGTCAAGGGGCTTCCTTCCGTCCACGACTATGACGCTGCCGCTGCCGTGATTGGTCTTTAGCACATAACGCTCCGGAAGACTGTCAAAGCCGATCTCCTTTGCGCTCTTCCACGGGCCTCCCACTATGGGAACGAGGTATTCCTCTCCTATCCTTTCCCTGATCCAGTCACGCACCGCCAGCTTGTCGGCCAGCTTTGTCTTCAGCGGCGTGTTGCCGTACAGCTTCACCCACTGTATCTTTTCACTGTACTTCTTCGGATCGTCCAGATCGGGATACACCCCGAAATAACGTTTGTACTGATGCCGCACGTAAGGGCGGTAAAAAGACTTCGGAAGGGATCTCTTAAGGGAACATGCCAGATCATCCAGTCCGTTCTTCATTTCGACACCATGCCTTCCGTTTCCTTACGGTATGCCATCTCCCTCTTGTAGAATGAACGGTAATGCTGTATGCGGAAGATCTTCAAAAACAACCCGCGGGGGAGCATGCGGTAAAGCAGGCGTTCGATCTTAAAGAGAGCCGTCTGGTTGCCGGAAGGCTTTTTCTCATAATCCGCCCATAGGGAACGTTTGAGATAAGAATCGAAGAGCTCCGTGTTGGGATGGAGATTTCCCTTATGCCAGGGGAACTCCCCGAGAAAACGGAACATATGGATGATCACCGGCGCCTTCCTGGCCTTCTCCACCTCTTCCCTGCTGTAATAATGCGCAAAGCCGTAGTTCTTTTCGTACATGTCGTCCGAATAGGCTTCGTGGATCGGCATGTAGTTGTACTCCGGCGGCAGGACCATGGTCTTTCCCCGCAGTACGACATTAAAGAGATCCTGGTCGGGATTGCAGTATTTCGCACGGACCTTCCGTATATGCTCCATCATCGCATTGGTGCAGTCGTTCTTCTTCCAGTTGTTAACATCGATAAGTGTCACGCCGGCGTTGAAGTAGGTCTCATCGTCGCCGAAGCCCAGAAGCTTCTTGTACTTTGTCCCCAGCACGTCCAGCACCACGCCTACGCAGGCATCGCCCATATCAAGGCTCAGCAGCTCCTTTAAGGAGCCGTCAACTATCGTATCGGAATCGATGTAGAGCAGTCTCTCCACATCCTCATCTATGATAAGGTGAAAGAATTTCCGGTAATGTGTAGCGTAGGAGCCCCTGTATTTGGGAACCCCCAGTTCCTCCATCAGCCGGTTGAAATCCTTTGCATCCGTGATCCTCAAGTCCCGTCCGAAGCTCTCCACGGTCTTTTCAAGCCTGCCGCGGTTCTTCTCCGAAACGTTGTCCAGGACCGCATATATACGTATTTCCTCTATATCCCTGTTGTTCTCAAGCAGCGACATGAGTGATACTCCCAGAAAGGGAGCATAATTATCGTCTGCCGCATAGAGCACGTCCAGTCTGTTCATCACTAAAAACCTCTTCCTTTATTCCCTGCATTCCTTAAGGGGTTCTATATACATGTTCTTCAGGAACTCCTCCCTGGGAAGGAAGGGAGCCAGATCCTCCAGAGGCGGACTGACGATCTTTCCTTCGGCAGTCTTTCTGGCGGAATTCTTGGGCTCGAAGAAAAGCTCCGGCGATACGAATATCTCGCACAGGGCCGGACCTGCCTCCTTTTCCATAAAGGCTATGCCGCCCTCCACCCCGTCATTGTCATGCACAGCCATATAGGGGATACCGAAAGCAGCGGAAAGCTTCTCAAAGGAAGGGAAGGAAAGATCCCCGCTCTCGGGGCCTATGCCGACCTTTGTATGATGCCCGAACAGGTTGGTCTGGGTCTGCCTTATGGAATGGTAGCCCGCATTGTTTATCAGATATATCTTCACGGGAAGCTTATAGGTCACAATGGTCTGCAGTTCCTGCAGGTTCATCATGATGCTGCCGTCACCCTCGAGGCAAATCACCTCCCTGCAGCCGTTTGCATAGCAGGCGCCGATCGCAGCCGGAAGGCCGTAGCCCATGCTTGCAATGGCATTATTGTTGAAGAACCTGCTGCCCTTCTTTATGAACCAGCTCTGGTGTCCCGCCACGCAGCAGGTACCGTTGCTGGTCACAGTGACGCTCCCCTCCGGAAGGCTCCTGCTGATACGGTCAAAGGCCGCATAGGCATTTGCAAAGCCCTCCTGTCCTTTCTTATGTCCTTCGTGGGCCACGGGATAATCCCGCTTCCACCCGCGGCATATCTCACACCAGTCAAGTCCGTCCTTAGCCTTAAAGGCCGGCAGGCTCTCCGATGCATCCAGGAGTTTTTCAAGCTTTGCCAGGAAATCCGCGGCATCCGCATGCACGGGCTTCTCCACATGGATGGTGGGCTTCTTAAGCTCGGCCGCATCTATGTCAACCATTATCACCTTTGCCTCCCTGGCCCAGGTATTGAAATTATAGCCCGTAACACGTATGGGCAGACGGTTTCCCACCGCCAGTATCACATCCGCGTTCTGCACGGCAAAGTTTCCCGCTCGGTCTCCCATGTTCCCGGCACGTCCGCAGTACAGGGGATGTTCGGTTTCTATAAGGTCGATGGCATCCCAGTAAGTACATACGGGTATGCCCAGTTTATCCGCCACCCTGCGGAAGGTATCGTAGGCGCCTGAGAGACGTATCCCCCAGCCTGCATAGAACACGGGCCGTTTCGCATCCTTTATCAGCTCCAGTATCTCCCGTACCGTGTCTTCGGAAAGCTCACCGGGCATATCCTGCAGTCCCTTATCCTCAGCGGGATCGTACTCCTTAAGGCCTTCGGTCTCGATCTCCATGCCCTGGAAGTTCACGGGTATGTCCAGCCAT
Source organism: Lachnospiraceae bacterium (assembly GCA_017518185.1). Taxonomy (GTDB): domain Bacteria; phylum Bacillota; class Clostridia; order Lachnospirales; family Lachnospiraceae; genus NK4A136. Next base: position 48,724 of record JAFWWB010000069.1, on the reverse strand, counting down.
ACAGGTCCGGGACGGCCCGTTTTCATAAGATACCAGGCCCTCTCGAGATGATAGAGTATATCCTCCGGCTTCTCCAGCATGACGGCATACTTGCACATATTGGCCACGGACTCGGTTATGTCGTACTCCTGGTCGCCTACTGCCCTGAGCTTCATGCCTCCGGTAAAGCCCTCACAGTACCTGGAGGTCGTATCATAGCGCACCTGCCCCGACAGAACGAACATGGGTATGGAATCCAGCCAGGCTCCCACCACTCCGGTGATGGCGTTCGTTCCCCCCGGTCCGGTGGTAACGCATAAGAGCGCCGGCCTGTTCTCAAGCCTGGCATAGCCCTCCGCCGCAATGGCGCTGGCCTGCTCATGATGCTGGAATATGCACCGCAGTCCTTCCTTGTGGCCCAGGGCGTCATTCAGATGCATGGCTCCTCCGCCCACCACCATGAAACAGTCGCTTATTCCCTTCTCTACAAGAAAATCAGCTGCGATATCAGCTATCCTTTTTTTCATATCTCACTCCCATCTCATCCAGGGCGCCGCTCCCTGCAGCACCAGACTGTCCAGCTTGTCCTTTTCCCTCTTGGTGTCCATGCAGCCCCAGAAGCCGTCGTAGCGGTAGGCTGCCAGTTCGCCGGCAGTGGCCAGCCTGTTCAGTGTGTCCTTTTCAAGCACGGTCCCGTCACCGTCCAGATAATCAAATATGCCGGGCTCAAATACCATGTAGCCCACATTTATACGGCTGGAATCCTCCACATCTTTTTCACGGAAGGAGCTTACAAGGCTGCTCTCCTCTTCTATGTCCAGCACGCCGAAGCGCTGGCCCACCGCCACCGCCGTAAGGGTTGCGATCTTTCCGTGCTTCTTGTGGAATTCCAGAAGGTCCTTTATGTTCAGGTCGCTGACCCCGTCGCCGTAGGTCATGAAGAAGGTCTCATCCCCCACATAGGGTCTTATGCGCCTGATACGGCCGCCGGTCATGGTGTCCAGGCCGGTGTCCACTATGGTCACCTTCCAGGGCTCGGAGGCATTGCTGTGGACCTGCATCTTCCCCCCGTCCGTGAAATCAAAGGTGACATCGCTGTTATGGAGATAATAGTTGGCGAACCACTCCTTTATGACCTGCTGCTTGTAGCCTGCGCAGATCACGAAATCATTGAAGCCGTAATAGGAATACTCCTTCATTATATGCCAGAGTATGGGCTTGCCGCCTATCTCTATCATGGGCTTGGGCTTCAGATGGCTTTCCTCGCTTATGCGGGTGCCGTAGCCTCCCGCCAGTATCACCGTCTTCATTGCTCTGCCTCGCCGAAGGTGAGCCTGCTGTAATACTCCAGTATGCACTGTCTCATGAGTATCAGCGCATGCGCCACCGAATTATTCCTGATCTTTTCCCTGTTGCCGGAGAAATGATACTCCTTTACCGTTACATGTCCGCAGACGTTAACGCCTATATACACAAGCCCCACGGGCTTTTCCTCCGAACCTCCGTCAGGTCCCGCTATGCCGGATACCGCCACGGAAACATCAGCCCTGGAGTAGAAGGCCACGCCCTCTGCCATCTCCTTGACTACTTCAGCGCTTACCGCACCGAATTTCTGGAGCGTCTTCTTCTTAACGCCTATTATCTTTCTTTTTGCCTTGTTGGAATAGGTGATATAGCCGGATTTGAAGATCTCGGAAACACCCGGCACATTGATGAGCCTTCCCGCCACCAGGCCGCCGGTACAGGATTCCGCCGTGGTCACGGTAAGCTTGTTCGCAAGTAAAAGATCCACCACCGACTGCTCCAGGCTGGTCTCTTCATGGGTGGTATATACGCTGTCTCCCAGCCGGCTTTTGATCTCCTTCACCACCGGCTTCACCAGCTTCTTCGCATCCTTTTCATCTGAGGCTGCAGCAGTGACACGGAGGTGCACCTCTCCTGTCTTCGCATAGGGCGCCACCGTTACCTCTTTGCTGTTTGTGATAAGGTCGTCCAGTATATCCGCCACCTCGCTCTCGGAACGTCCGCAGACCTTCACCATGGCGGAATAGATCACGCTGCCCGTGAGCTTCCTTAAGATGGGAACGGAATACTTTTCCCACATTATCCTGAGCTCTTCGGGAGGACCGGGCAGGAGCATCAGATACTGCTTTTTCTCCGATCCGAATTTTTTGCTCTCGGCCTTCTTGAGTTCTATGAACATGCCGGGAGCCAGACCGTTATCATTGGGCAGTATCTCCGAACCCTTGACCACCAGAGCCTGACGGGCATTGTTCGCTGACATGCTGCTGCCCCTCTTTCCGAAGAACTCCTTGATCCTGGAAAAACTCTCGGCGTCCTCATAGAGAGTCCTGCCAAGCAGCTTTGCGGTGCAGTCCTTCGTTATATCGTCCTGGGTGGGCCCCAGTCCGCCGTTTATCACCACCAGGTCGCTGCCTCTTGAAAGGGCGGCGCCTATGGCAGCCATGATACGCTCCTCGTTGTCACCCACTGCGGTCTGGTAATAGGAAGCTATGCCCAGAGCCGCATACTGTCCGGCAAGATAGGCCGCATTGGTGTTTACAATATTTCCCAGCAGTATCTCGGTTCCTACACATACGGTCTCCGCAGTCATATCACTTCTCCTTTTTTATCTCTTTATCCTCTTTGAGCACATCCCTGTTCCTCACCAGATAATCCGCAAGGGATATGAGCGTGAGCGCCAGGGATATGTACATCAGTATATCCGTCACAAGCTGAAGCTTTTCGATGTTCATTATCATGAAGATCTCCATGATCATGGTAAAGGCTGTCTTGAACTTGCCCCACCAGCCCGCGGCGATGACACGGCCCTGCTCGGCCGCCACCAGCCTGAAGCCGCTTATTATGAACTCCCTGGCAATGATGATCACCACTATCCAGGCAGGCATGCGCCCGAGCTCAACAAAACAGACCATGGCTGAACACACCAGCAGCTTGTCTGCCAGCGGATCCATGAATTTTCCGAAATTGGTTATGAGTCCCTTTTTTCTGGCTATATAGCCGTCAAGGAAATCGGTAAACGAAGCAGCGGCGAAAATGCCGAGAGCGATCCAGCGGGAAGCCTCCCCCGCAAGACCGGTCATAAGAAAAACTATGAAAAACGGTATCAGTATTACCCTTAAAGTCGTTAATCTATTGGGAAGGTTCATCATCCCCTCCGTCCTCTATGACGCCTGTCAGATCATAACCGTCGCAGCCGGTGATCCTGACTTCCACAGGCGTTCCGCTCATTATGTCCCGCCCGCACCGGGCAAAAACATATCCGTCAACGTCAGGCGCATCCCTGTAGCTCCGGAGTACCAGGGTATCGTCCTCGGGTAATCTGCCCTCTACGATGCAGCGAAGCTTCTTTCCCACAAGTCCCCGGGATATCTCCTCCGCTATGCCGCTCTGGATGCGCATTATCTCATCCCGGCGCTCTGCCCTGAGCTCTTCCGGTATCTGCCCCGGCATAAGGGCTGCCTTCGTGCCCTCCTCAGCGGAATAGGCAAAGGCCCCCAGCCTGTCAAAACGCATTTCCGAAACAAAGCTTTTCAGCGCCTCAAACTCTTCCTCCGTCTCCCCGGGAAAACCGGTTATGAGGGAAGTCCTTAAGGCTATGCCCGGTATCCTGTTCCTGAGCTTTTCTATAAGGGCGCACAGCTCTTCCTTGCGGCTGCGCCTTCCCATCTCCTTAAGGATACGGTCCTCACAGTGCTGTATGGGCAGATCCAGATACGGACATATCTTCTTTTCCGTTGCCATCAGCTCTATGAGCTCATCATCGATATCTTCGGGATAGGCGTAAAGTATACGTATCCAGTTAAGACCGTCCACTGCGGCAAGCTTCTTAAGAAGCCTGGGCAGTGAGGGCTTTCCGTAGAGATCCGCGCCGTAGACAGTGGTCTCCTGGGCCACCACTATGAGCTCCGATACGCCTCCCGCCGCAAGGGTCTCCGCCTCCGAGACCAGTATCTCTTCCGGCACCGAACGGTATCTTCCCCTGAAGGAAGGGATCGCGCAGTAGCTGCAGCGCTTGTCGCAGCCCTCTGCTATCTTCAGATACGCATAATGACCGCCTGTGGAAAGGAGCCTGCGCTTCCCGCACACCAGACGGTTCATATCTTCCATGGCATCGAAGGGCTGTCCCTTAAGGGCTGCCTCCGCCACCTCAACTATCCTGTCAAAGGAGGCGGTACCCACCAGGGCATCCACCTCAGGAAGTTCTTCTTTTATCTCCGCCGCGTAACGCTGGGCCAGACAGCCCGCCGCAATGAGTACGCGGCATACACCCTCCTCCTTCATCCTTCCGCATTCGATGAGGGCGTTTATGCTCTCCTCTTTTGCGTCCATGATAAAGCTGCAGGTGTTCACAACGATGACCTCTGCCTCCGACGCCTCATCCGTGAGCTCAAAGCCCGCTTCCGACAGGGCGGCTGTCATCATCTCCGAATCCACCAGGTTCTTGTCGCAGCCCAGGGACAGGAGCATCAGTTTCATTTGTCTGCCTTCAGACGGCAATTTATTCCTCGTCCCCGAGTATTCTTATCCTGGACTTTGCCAGCTCCTCCACCGCGATGGATAAGGGCTTCTTGCCCTTTGCATGCACCATGGGCTCATCGCCGTCGATGATCTGTCTTGCCCTCTTAGCGGTAGCCATGACTATGGAATAACGGGAGCTGACCACGGGATTATCCCCGTCTGCGCCCTCAGCCTGGCTGTTCACGACCTCCATCAGATCGGTATATGACGGATGCAGCATCATAGTAGTATCCTCCTTAAATATCTTTTTCCTCTGCCATTTTTTTAAGATCGGCGCGCATCTGCTCTATCAGCGCCAGGTTCCGCTTCGGTCTGGCATGGGATGCGGTGATAACGGCATGGGCTTCTTCCACACATCTGTCTACTGTATCGTTTATCAGTATGTAATCGTAATCCTCAATCCCTTCGGACTCACCCGCAGCCCTGTCCATGCGCTGCTTGATGACCTCGGGAGTCTCGGTTCCCCGGCCCGTGAGCCTTTCCTTAAGTATCTGCGCTGAAGGCGGCATCACAAAGAGCAGCAGCGAATCGGGGAAGAGCTTCTTTATCTTCATGGCTCCCTGGATCTCTATCTCCAGTATGACATCCAGGCCTTCTGAAAGCTTCTCCTCCACATAGGCCCTGGGAGTCCCGTAATAGTTACCGCAGTACTGAGCATACTCCACAAGCCCGTTTTCCGCTATGGTCTTTTCAAAATGCTCTTTATCGGTGAAGAAATAGGAGACCCCTTCTTTTTCGCCGGGTCTGGGTGCCCTGGTGGTCATTGATACCGAAAGGGCATAGCCCTCATGTCTCTCCATCAGGCCTTTGACCACGGTTCCCTTTCCGGCTCCCGCAAAACCTGATATCACAACAAGTATCCCGTCACGTTTCATCGGCAGCCTCCTCTCTTGCCCCCCGGCCTCCGGCCCTGGCAAAAATGGTCTCCGGCATGAGCGCGGAGAGCACTATCTGATGACCTTCCATAACTATAACGGCTTTGGTCCTGCGCCCCTGGGTGGCATCCACTGTCATGTGCTCTTCTTTTGCATGGGCCACCATGCGTTTTACCGGGGCCGCTTCGGGATGGACTATGGCTATGATCTTGTCCTCATTCACCACATTGCCGAAGCCGATGTTTATCAGTCTTCCCATTACTCCAGATTCTGTACCTGCTCCCTTATCTTTTCGATGCAGGTCTTCAGTCCTATGGCCGCATCAGTGATGGAGGGATCGTTCATCTTCGACAGGGTGGTATTGGCTTCCCTGTTCATCTCCTGCGCAATGAAATCAAGCTTTCTGCCCACGGCGCCGCCACTCTTAAGTTCGCTCCGCATGGCTGTGATGTGGCTCTTAAGCCTCACCATCTCCTCATCCACGCAGACCCTGTCCGCATATATGGTAAGCTCGGTCATGAGCCTTGCTTCATCTATCGACGCATCCCCTATGACCTCGCGTATCTTATCTTCCAGCTTTTTCCTGTATTCTCCCACCAGCTGCGGCGAACGCTCCACTATCTGCGCCACCGTCTCTTCCATGTAGTCAAGCTTATCCAGCATGTCCTTTGCCAGATTTTCGCCCTCTGCCCTGCGGCATTCGCTGAAAGCCGAAGCAGCCTCGCGGAAGACCTCCTCCAGATCTGCCTTCAGCTCTTCCTCGTCCGCTTCTTCATCCCCGGTGGTGAAAACATCGGGAAAGCGGGCCAGCAGACCCAGGCTCACCTCGCCCTCGATGCCGAAATCCCCGGCCATCTGCTTCAGGTACTTCATGTATTCCCCTGCAAGGGCGCTGTCATATTTAAGACTGCCTGCGCCGCCGGAAAGCTCCTCGCAGCTCACATATATATCGGCCTTTCCTCTCTCGGTATATTCCTTCAGAAGGCTCCTCAGCATGCCGTCGAAGGCGTTAAAACGCCGCGGCAGCTTTATGCTCACATCCAGATAGCGGTGGTTCACGGATTTGATCTCCACCGAAAGCCGTCTTCCGTGAAGCTCCTTCTCACACCTGCCGTAACCTGTCATGCTCCTTATCATATCATTCCCCCATTTTCCCACAAGAAAAACGTATCCTTTATATTATAGGGTACGCAGCCTTTTACGTCAACCGCGAGGCCGCTTCATCTTTGACCTGAAAACGGCAAATTCCTTCAGTGCCCTTACGCCCATCACGAAGATCTTCGGTATGTTGATGGAGTTTTCTCCGCCGCTTCGCTCCTTAAAGCTTATGGCCCTGAAGGCTATGTTCTCGCGGTAAAAGGCGAAATACGCCGTAAACATTATATTGGGTATCGCATAATCGTCCGGAAGCCTGTCCAGATATCTTTCCAGAAGGCTGCTCCTCATGAGCCTGAAGGGCGCGTTCGCATCCGGCACCTTGACGCCGAAGATAAAGAACAGCAGAAGACATACCACTTTTTCAACCATAGCCCTGGAAGCGCCGTCGCCCCTGACGGGCCTTCTTCCGATCAGCGCCTCATATTTCCTGCGCTTGCGCCAGAAAGCCTCAAACTCCTCCGGATCCGTCTGCCCGTCGGAATCCGTCTGGAACACATAGTCCGCTCTGCTTTTGCAGGCATATGAATAAAGGGACATGAGCTTGGGACCGTGCTGCTTCTCCGTATCCCCGAGTATCTCAAGCTGCGTAAGCTCCTTCTTAAGCCCCTCCAGTATCTCATGGGTGTGATCGGTGGAGCCCGCATCGGCCACCACCAGCCTTGAGGCAGGATCCTTTCCCTCAAGCTGCGCTGCCCATTCACGGACGACTTTTTCGATATTGGCTTCTTCGTTATACGCCGGCATTACGATATAAAGTATATCCATGCGTCCGTGGACCTCCTGAAAAAATAACCCCCCGATAAACCGGGGGGTTCATTCGGTTCGTATCGAACCATTATCGTCGAGGTGACTGGATTCGAACCAGCGGCCCCCGCGTCCCTAACACGGTGCTCTAGCCAAACTGAGCCACACCTCGAAGTGATGAAAGCTGCCTAGCAGATTTGAACTGCCGACCTCATCCTTACCAAGGATGCGCGCTACCAGCTGCGCCAAGGCAGCAACATTCACCGAGAAATGAGTCTACCACATTCAAAAACTTTTGTCAACACTTAATGATCAGAATATACATATTTATTTTTTGATCTGCCTCCGAGCATGTGAACCTCGGACTCCGTAAGCTGCAGATCGTCAAAAACCCTGAGGGCATCATCCAGCTGCGCGGAATTCACGCAGAACACCACCCTGGGCCTCTGCTGCATGAAAAGCTTTGAAAAAAAGCCGGGCTCCTGCCATCTTATGAAATAGGAGATCCGCTCATACTGGAGCGCCGCCTCTATCCTGTGGCGTATCTCCTCAACCTTCTTCGTCTTTCCGGCGATTATCTCACAAAGATCTATCTCATTATTGACCTTGACCCTGGTCATCATATTATCGATCAAGATCGCACCTCCTTTATAATAGGTATCGCCCCCTCCCTTTCGGTCGGCGGCCAGTCGTCGGTACGATGCAGAATCATGACTTCGTCATGATCGTACCTCCTCTATCACCGCAGCGGAGTATCCGTGGGGAGCGTCAACCAGCTCCGCCCTTATCCTGCTCCCGTTCTCGGTGAATTCAAAAACGGCAAAGCCGCCTCCCAGCACAGGGGTGAAATCAAGCTCATCCAGTCCCTGTGACAGACCGCCGCCGGTAAATTTAACATAGCTTTCCTTAAGGCACCAGAGATCGAAGAAGGCCTTCTCCGACTCGTTGACGCTGAGCTTGCGCAGAAACTCTGTCTCATCCGGATGGAAGAAACGGCCGGCTATATCGCTGCGTATCTCCCTTCTCTGCTGTATATCCGCTCCGACCCTTACATCCGAGATGGCGCAGAGGGCCATATCCGCCGAATGCGAAATGGAAAAATACACACCCTCGATATCGGTGAAATAAGGCTTTCCGCCCTCTTCCACCGCCACGTTGTATATACCCGCGGGCGCCTTATCACCCAGGAATTCCCTGGCTCCGTGCTGGAGCAGGAGGCCTGCGGTAAGGATCTGTGCTTTTTTCTTCACATCCTTTACCTTTGCCGCTTCCTCCCTGCGGAGAGGATCCACCCCGTCCAGGGCTTCCTTTGCGTTCCTTTCATTTTCCAGAAGCTTTACTTCCGAAAGATATATCTGTGCCATAGGCCTATTCCTCGCTCTTTACGATGGCTATGCCAAGCTCCTCAAGCTGTGAAGGCTCCACCACACTGGGTGCCTCGCTCATAAGGCAGGAAGCATCCTTCACCTTGGGGAATGCTATCACCTCTCTGATATTATCGCAGCCCAGCATCAGCATGACCATACGGTCAAAGCCGAAGGCCAGACCCGCGTGAGGGGGTACGCCGTATCTGAAGGCATCCAGAAGGAAGCCGAACTTCTCGTGCGCATCCTCCCTGCTGATACCCAGCTGGTCGAACATCTTCTCCTGTATATCTCCCTGATGGATACGGACGGAACCGCCGCCCAGCTCCACGCCGTTCAATACGCAGTCATAAGCCTTCGCCCGTACCTTTCCGGGATCGCTGTCAAGCAGCGCGATATCCTCGTCCATAGGCATGGTGAAGGGATGATGGACAGCCACATATCTGTTTTCCTCATCGTCCCACTCAAGAAGAGGGAACTCGGTCACCCAGAGGAAACGGAACTCATTCTTATCATAAAGCTCCAGGTCTGCTCCCAGCTTAACCCTGAGATTACCAAGCGCATCCCATACCACCTTGTTCTTATCCGCCGCAAAGAAGAGCAGGTCTCCCTTCTCTCCCTCCATTGCCGCCACCAGCGCGGCAGTCTGCTCCTCGGTGAGGAACTTGGTAAAGGAAGACTTTATGCTGCCGTCCTCCTGCACTGCCAGATATGCCAGACCCTTTGCGCCGTAATCCTTTACGAACTCGGTATAATGGTCTATCTTCTTCCTGGGCATGCCGGCCTGTCCCTTGACATTTATGCCCCTTACGGAACCGCCTGCCTCAAGAGCGTTCTTAAACACGGCGAATTCAGAATCCTTCACGGTTTTGGATACATCCTTAAGCTCCATGCCGAAACGCACGTCGGGCTTGTCGGAGCCGTATCTGTCCATGGCCTCCTGCCAGGTGATGCGCTGCATGGGCAGCTGTATATCCATTCCGAGATTTTCCTTAAATACATACTTGAGCAGTCTCTCGTTCACTTCGATGACATCATCCACATCCACGAAGGAAAGCTCCATATCCACCTGGGTGAACTCCGGCTGACGGTCGGCCCGGAGATCCTCATCCCTGAAGCACTTGGCTATCTGGAAATACCTGTCATAGCCCGAGCACATGAGTATCTGCTTAAAGAGCTGGGGTGACTGGGGCAGCGCATAGAAGGTCCCGGGATGGATCCTGCTGGGCACCAGATAATCCCTGGCTCCTTCGGGAGTGGACTTGTTGAGTATTGGAGTCTCTATCTCCAGGAAGCCCTCCTCCAGCAGGAAATGCCTTATGCTTCCCGCCACGGCGCTCCTAAACATCAGGTTACGTGTAAGATCCGGACGGCGGAGGTCCAGATAACGGTATTTGAGCCTCAGCTCCTCCCTGGTCTTTGAATCCGCCTCGATGGGGAAAGGAGGTGTATCCGCCTCGGAAAGTATGGTCAGCGACTCGGCGCGGAGCTCCCTGTCTCCGGTCACCAGTCCCTCGTTCACGCCTCCGGCACGCTTCTCCAGCACACCGGTGACTGCGATCACGAACTCGCTCCTTAAGCTTTCGGCTGCTTCAAAGCCCTTTTCGTCGATGAAGCGCTCGCCCTCACCGTTCTCGAATATGATCTGCATTATGCCGGAACGGTCCCGGAGATCCACAAAGATTATGCCTCCCTTGTTCCTGCTCTTCTGCACCCAGCCCATAAGGGTGATCCTTTTTCCGAGCATTTCCTCCGTGACTTCCGCACAGCGGCAGCTCCTTTTAAGTCCTTTCATAGATCCGGCCATTTTTTTATTCACCCGCCTTCTTAAATATTTCTCTTATATCGGTATAGCCTTCGCCGGAAAGCTGTTCCTTCTGAAACTTCTTGTTCTTTGCCATCTTAAGGATGAGGACTGTATTCCCCTCCCTGCGGAGAGCCTCCGCTTCCTTAAATGCCTTATCCCGGCCTGCGCTGTCCAGTCCCTTCTCAAGCAGGAAGCAGACCTTTTTCTCCTCCACCGGGATCTTATAGCCGTTCTCCAGCAGTATGGTGATGATGCGCTCGAAGCCTATGGAGAAACCGCAGGCGGGAACGCTCTGTCCCGTAAAACGGCCCACCATCTCGTCATATCTTCCGCCGCCGCCGCAGGAGGAATTGAACTCCTTCAGCTCCACCTCGAAGATGGGACCGGTGTAATAGCCCATGCCGCGTACAAGGGAAGGATCAAAGACCAGCTCGAAGTCTGCGGTCTTTGCAGCGTTCACCGCCGAGAAGATCTCTTCCATATTTTTACGGCATTCATCGGGAAGGGCATCTCCCAGCTCATCCTTAAGGACTGCCAGTGCTTCCGCCCCGTTCTTTCCCGCGAGCTTTTCAAAGATGGCCAGGTACTTATCGGCTGCGGCGGCGTCAAAGCCCGCCTCCTTAAGCTCGCTCTTTACTCCGTCGGTGCCTATCTTATCCAGCTTGTCGAGGATGACGAATACTCCGTCATAATCCTTTTCCTCAAAGCCGGCAAAGGCTGCCATGGCCTTGAGCATCCGCCTGTCGTTTATCCTTATATTAAAGTCTTTGAAATCAAGCTTTGAGAGCAGGGTGCTCATGGCAAGTATGAGCTCGATCTCCGCCAGATTGGTCGGCTCTCCCAGTATGTCTATGTCGCACTGGGTGAACTGCCTGAAACGCCCTCGCTGGGGCTGGTCTGCCCTCCATACGCTGCCGGTCTGCAGCGCCTTGAAAGGACTGGGGAGCTCTGCGGAGTGCTGGGCATAGAACCTGCTCAGAGGCAGGGTCAGGTCATAGCGCAGGCCGGAATCCGTAAGATCCGAATCCGACTTCGCGTTCTGAAGATCCAGCTTCTCCCCTCTCTTCATTATCTTAAATATGAGTTTTTCGTTTTCACCGCCCTGGCTGCTGCAGAGGTTCTCTATGTGCTCCACCGCCGGGGTCTCTATCTGCGTAAAGCCGTATGAGGAATAGGTCTCCCTGATGAGACCGCTGACGTAATTGCGGAGCCTCATCTCCTCGGGAAGTATATCCTTCATGCCCTTTACAGGCTTTTTATTCAGCATTCTTCCATCCTCCAGACAACAATATATCATAGCTTTACGTCCGCCTTTTGTCAACTTTTTTACCTTCATATTCATTGACCGGGATAAGCTATTATGCTATGATAATGGGAAAAGTTCAGGAGGTGGCTATGACAGGAAAAGAAATGATCCTTGGCAGACGGAGCATCCGTAAATACTCCGATAAGCCCGTTGACGAAGCAGTGCTCCGTGAGATCGTGGAGGAGGCATCCTATTCCCCCAGCTGGAAGCACACACAGATAACCAGATACATCGCAGTCACCGATAAGGCCCTTAAGGAAAAGATAGCTTCCGAGGGCACCACCATCTGGCCCGGCAACGGTGACATCATCCGCCAGGCTCCGGTGCTCATGGCAGTATGCGCCGTTGAAAAACGTTCGGGCTTCGAGCGTGACGGTTCCTTTTCCACCGAAAGGGAAGACCGCTGGGAATTCTTCGATACCGGTATCGCATCCCAGACCCTCTGCCTCGCAGCTTATGAACACGGCCTCGGCAGCGTTATCCTCGGTCTCTTCGATATCGATACGGTGACATCCCTTCTTGAGGTTCCCGAAGGACAGAAAGTGGTGGCGCTCATCCCCCTGGGATATGCAGCTGAAGAACCTGCCGCTCCCAGACGTAAAGCCGTAGATGATCTGTTAACGATCAAATAACCGTTAACCCAAAGGAGAAGCATAAAGCTTCTCCTTTTTTCAGCAAAGAAGAAAAGAGGAAAAACATGCGACATCTCATGAACCCCATGGACTTTTCCGTGGAAGAACTGGATAAGCTTTTCGATCTGGCGGCAGACATCGAAAAGGATCCTAAAAAGTATGCCCACATGTGCGAGGGCAAAAAGCTGGCTACCTGCTTCTATGAACCCAGCACCAGGACGAGGCTAAGCTTCGAATCCGCCATGATAAACCTGGGCGGCTCGGTCATAGGCTTCTCCGATGCGGGCTCCTCTTCGGCCGCAAAGGGTGAGAGCGTCTCCGACACCATCAGGGTCATCTCCTGCTTCGCCGATATCTGCGCCATGCGCCATCCCAAGGAGGGTGCTCCCATGGTGGCAGCCTCCCGTTCCGGGATTCCCGTGATAAACGCCGGTGACGGCGGTCACCAGCATCCCACCCAGACACTGACGGATCTTCTGACCATACGTTCACTGAAGGGCCGCCTGGACAACTTCACCATTGGCATCTGCGGCGACCTGAAGTTCGGCCGCACCGTCCACTCCCTGGTGAACGCCCTGGCCCGCTATGACAAGGTGCATTTCGTCTTTATCTCTCCCGAAGAACTCCGCATCCCTTCATATTTAAGGGAAATGCTCTGGGACAAGGCCCTTTCCTTCGAAGAGGTCATAAGGCTGGAGGATGTGATGCCCAGGCTCGACCTGCTCTACATGACCAGGGTACAGCGAGAGCGCTTCTTTAACGAAGAGGATTACGTAAGACTCAAGGATTTCTACGTACTGACCAAAGAAAAGATGGAAAGAGCCAGGGAGGACATGCTGGTGCTCCATCCCCTCCCCCGCGTGAACGAGATCTCCGTGGAGGTGGATGACGATCCCCGGGCAGTATATTTCAAACAGGTACAGTACGGGGTATACGTCCGCATGGCCCTGATACTTACGCTGCTTGAACTGGTATAAAGAAGTTGCCTGAGTCAGATAAAGGAGGTTTGTTATGCTTAACGTAGGAAAGATCGAAGAAGGCTTCGTGCTTGACCATATCCCCGCAGGGAAGAGCATGTCCATATACTACCATCTGGGACTGGACAAGCTGGACTGCACCGTGGCCATAATAAAAAATGCCCGTTCCGAAGTTATGGGCAAGAAGGACATCATAAAGGTGGAATGCGACATCAACACCCTTAACCTGGATGTCCTGGCGGTCATCGACCATACCATAACCGTCAACGTCATAAAAGACGGTGAGATAGTTGAAAAGCGTGTGCTTGAGCTGCCCCTGGAACTGAAGGGTATAATGAAATGCCGCAACCCCCGCTGCATCACGTCTATCGAGCAGGAGCTGCCGCATATCTTTTATCTCTCCGATCCCGGAAGGGAATTATACCGCTGCAGGTATTGTGACGAGAAAAACTCAGAGCGCTTTTAGAAACCTATTATCTCGTTGGCTGGCTTTTCGGTCTCCGTCACCTCTTTTGCATAGAGTACCGGGCCTACACCCTTGTAGTCCTGCCAGAACTCCATCTTAACGGTGGCGCTGACCTTTACCCAGCTGCGGTTCTTAAGCTTCTCCGCTCCCTCGTACTTGCACACGAAGCCCAGGAATGCCATGTCCTCCGCACAGCAGGTCATGGCGTAGCGTCCGGGCACGAAGCAGCCGGCAGGGAACTTGTCGGGTCTCATCACGAGCCCCACGTATTCGATGATCTTATCTTTATAACGCTCGGGATGGTCCATCACATCCATATACCATATGCCGTAGGACTTATCATCCAGCACCACCTTTTCGGACTTCAGGTCATAAGGCAGGTCTTCTTCGAAGATCTCGTTTATCTCACCCTCCGCGTTCTCGAATATTACATCCGCAGTGGCATTAACAGCCTTGATGTTGCGCCTGTAGCTTCCCAGGTTATCCATCACAGTATCGCAGCGGTTGAAGATGATGAGCTCGGATTTTCTCACCATCTCCGCCACCATGGATTTCATGTTGGTGTAATAGGAAGGGAAGGTGGAAGCATCCACACAGGTGATCTGCTGCTCCATGTTCCAGTGGAAGGGCAGAGCCAGCCCCTTCATGTTCCACATGCCGTTGTACTCGATGATGATCCGCTCCGGTTGGTAGTCTTTTTCTATGGCTATAAGGTTGGCAGGCGTGAACTCTTCCTCGTCCTCCAGCACCTTCACCACAGTCTTTGAAGCGGCCAGCACCTTCTCGTCATATTCCTCCTCACCCTCTTCGCAGAGCAAAAGCAGGGTCTTTCCCTTTATCTGGAAATAGGGCTGCTGAATGGTGAACTTTATGAAGGAGGTCTTGCCGCTGTCCAGGAATCCGTTTATAAGATATACCGGTTTCATTTCTCAAAAAGCTCCTTAAGCTCTTCCTCGTTAAGCTTCGATCCTATGACGCAGAACCTGCCGGTAGGCTGTGCCGCGCCTTCTCTCACATTGCTCTCCCCGGGCACATAGTCGAAATAGATCCAGCCCCCGGACGCATCCTCCACCATGCCCTTGGCACGGAGCACCACGCCGTAGGTCACGGCGTCGGAAAGCTTTGCAAGGAAGCCCTCTATCTCCTCCTTCGTATACTTTGAAGCAGTCTCCATGCCCCAGCTTACGAAGACCTCATCCGCGTGATGATGGTGGTGGTGATGTTCGTGGTCATGATCGTGATGATGATGTTCATGCTCCTCATGATCGTGGTCATGATGGTGGTGCTCATGCTCATCCTCATCATGGTCGTGATGATGGTGGTGATGGCACTCACACTCCGGATCGTCGCACTCACCATCCTCATGGTGGTGATGATGGTGATGGCATTCGCACTCCGGATCGTCGCATTCATCCTCATCGTGATGATGCTCCATCACCTCGTGGAGCAGTTCATCCAGAAGATCGGAGCCCTCTATGGTCTCCTTTATGGACATGCCGTCCAGCTGGTCCCAGGGAGTGGTGACAACCGTGGCCTTGTCATTGTGCTGCTTTATGAGCTCCAGCGCGGTCTTCAGCTTATCCTCGCTGATATTGCCCGTGCGGCTCAGTATTATGGTGCCGGCGTGCTCTATCTGGTTGATGTAGAACTCGCCGAAATTTTTGATATAAAGCCTGGTCTTTGAGGCATCAGCCACGGTGACCGCGGAATTCAGCACCACGTCATCTCCGAGGCCGGCGCTCTCTATGGCCCTTACCACATCGGAGAGTTTGCCCACTCCCGAAGGCTCAATGACTATGCGGTCAGGGGTAAAGCGCTTCATAACGTCCTTAAGGGCCGTGCCGAAATCCCCCACCAGAGAGCAGCAGATACAGCCGGAATTCATCTCGGTGATCTCCACTCCCGCTTCCTTAAGGAAGCCTCCGTCAATGCCTATCTCTCCGAACTCGTTCTCTATGAGCACTACCTGCTCATCCTTCCAAGCTTCCTTAAGAAGCTTCTTTATAAGGGTGGTCTTTCCCGCCCCCAGAAAACCTGAAATAACATCAATCTTCGTCATCTCTGCATCAGCCTGCCTTTCCGCAGCATTTCTTATATTTCTTTCCGCTGCCGCAGGGGCAGGGATCGTTGGGATAGATCTTGGGAGCTTCGTGCTTCACCGTACCGGCCTGTTTTGCCTCCTTATACAGCTCATCCCTCTTTGCCTTATCGAAGATGGCGTCCCACTCGGGCAGATTGTAGAGCCAGTCCGCCTTTGCATCCACCATATTCTTATAGAGCAGCTCCTTATCATAAGCCAGGGATACCTCGGTGTCCTCTTCCATCTCCTCGATGGGATTCTCCTTCTTGAGGCTCTCGTTTATTCCCTCCAGGAAAGCGGTCATGTACATGACCGAAAGACCGAAGCGCTCCGCCAGCTCTGCCACGGTGCCCTTGATCTCTTCATCGGGATTCTTGAGGATCTCGGAATATACCCGCTTCTCCTCCTTGAAATAATCATCCCAGAGCTTCTGCATCTTTCCCCTGTCGTTGTTCTTTGTGTCATAGGCCATGGCCCGCCACTTGTCCATAAGTGCCATTTTAAGCTTACGCCTCCTTTATCACTTTTTTATCAGGGCTATGGCATCCCTTACGGATTCCACAGCCACGAGTTTTATCCCTTTTACTTTTTCCGCCTTTTCGGCGTTTACCTTAGGCAGCACGCAGGTGCTGTAACCCAGCTTGGCCGCCTCGCTTATCCGCTGCTGTACCTGGCTTACGGATCTTACTTCACCGGAGAGGCCTATCTCTCCCACTGCCATGATCCCCTCGTCAACGGGGATGTTCAGAAAGCTGGATACCACAGCCATCGCTATGGCCAGATCCACGGCAGGTTCGTTTATGCGCATGCCTCCTGCCACGTTCACATAGGCATCACACTGTCCCAGCTTAAGTCCCAGCCGCTTTTCCAGCACGGCCATCAGCAGGTTTATCCTGTTCAGATCGGCTCCCGACGCCTGCCTTCTCGGCAGACCGAAGCTGGTCTGGCACACCAGGGCCTGTATCTCCAGAAGCACCGGCCTCGTGCCCTCCATGGTGCAGGCTGTGACCGTTCCGCTTGCTCCCTGCGGTCTTCCGCTCAGAAGGAATTCCGAAGGGTTCTCGACTTCGGATAGTCCCTGCTCTCCCATCTCGAAAACGCCTATCTCGTTTGTGGAACCGAAGCGGTTCTTCACGCCTCTGAGTATACGGTAGGATGCGTGCCGGTCTCCCTCGAAGTAGAGCACGGTATCGACCATATGCTCCAGTATCCTGGGTCCGGCCACCGTTCCCTCCTTGGTCACATGTCCCACTATGAACACGGAGATGCCCAGGGATTTGGACAGTTGCAGCAGCACTGCAGTGGATTCCCTTACCTGGGACACGCTGCCCGGGGTACCGCTGACATCCTCATTGTACATGGTCTGTATGGAATCGATGACCACCGCCTCCGGTTTTTCGTTCCGGAGTATGTCGCCTATCGCCGTGAGATCCGTCTCACATAAGAGCTTCAGATCTCCCGAAAAGACCCCCAGCCTGTCGGCACGCATGCGTATCTGCTTTAAGGATTCCTCCCCCGAGATATAGAGCACGCTCACGCCTCTGGCGCTCAGCTCCCTGCAGGCCTGGAGCAGCAGGGTGGACTTTCCTATGCCGGGGTCGCCTCCCACAAGTATCATGGAGCCGGGGACTATGCCTCCTCCCAGCACACGGTCAAGCTCTCCTATGCCTGTGCTGATCCTGTCTTCCCGGTCAAGACTTATCTCCTTTAAGCTGGTGGGCTTTGAACCGGTCAGGGCTGCCCTGGCGCGTTCCTTTTTAGGCGAGGCGGAGACCTCTGCCTCCGTCATGGTGTTCCAGCTGCGGCAGGAAGGACACTGTCCGCTCCACTTGGCGCTCTCAAAGCCGCATTCTTTGCAGAAAAAGACGGTCTTTGTCTTAACCATATCAGAGCTGCCTTACTTCCACCTTCACTTCCCCTGCTCCGGAAAGCTCCACTGACATGGCAAGCTTGCCTCCCAGGTTGGTCCTCATGGTGCCGGCATCCTCTCCATTAACCTTTACGCTGTACTCCTTATCCTCAGCAAGGCCCAGGGTGATCTGTGCATCCTCGGGGCCCTCCACCGTAAAGGAGATGCCCTCCGCAGTCTCGGTGAAATCCGTAACGGATGTGCCGGGAACGGACTCATAGAGCACCATGCCGTTCTTCTCCAGTCTGGTGATCTCAGCAAAGGTCTTCACCTTCAGGAGATCCCCGCCGTGTTTGAAATCCTCAAGCTTTGACTTGCTTGCAAGGGTATAGTCGCCGAAGCTGATGCTCCCGCTCTCCTCCGCACGCAGCAGTTCCTTGACAACAGCCATCTCTTTTACCTCCGATCATTTTTTGATAAATGCTATGCTCCCGCCTTTGATAACGGCATTCACCGTATCGCCGCTTTGGAAGCTTCCCTTAAGGAGTTCCTCTGCAAGAGGATCCTCCAGTTCAGTCTGTATCGCGCGTTTCAGCGGTCTTGCTCCCATCTTGAGATCCGTATGCTTCTCTATCAGCATATCCTTTACGCCTGCGGAGATCCCCAGCTTAATGCCCAGCTGGTCCTTGCTCCGGCTGGCCAGATCTTTGCAGAGTATGGCGCAGATCCGTTTCAGATCCGCCCTGTTAAGGGGATGGAACACCTGTATCTCATCAATACGGTTGATGAACTCGGGCTTAAAGAGCCTCCGCACCTCCTCCATCACTCCGTCCTTCATCCTGGCATAATCCAGCTTTTCATCGGCCTTTGCCGTGAAGCCCAGATTCTTCGGGGCTATTATGCGCTGTGCTCCGGCATTGGAGGTCATGATCAGTATGGTGTTCTTAAAGGAGACCTTCCTACCCTGGGCATCCGTGATGTGACCGTCGTCCAGCACCTGGAGCAGAACGTTGAACACATCGGGATGGGCCTTCTCAACCTCGTCAAAGAGCACCACGCTGTAGGGATTCTGCCTTACCTTCTCGGACAGCTGTCCTCCCTCCTCAAAGCCCACATATCCCGGGGGCGAGCCTATGAGCTTGGACACTGAATGCTGTTCCATATATTCGGACATGTCCACCCTTATCATGGCATCCTCGGAACCGAACACCAGCTCCGCCAGCGCCTTGGAAAGCTCGGTCTTGCCAACGCCCGTGGGACCCAGGAAAAGGAATGAGCCTATGGGACGTCTCGGATCCTGGAGACCTACACGTCCGCGCCTTATGGCTCTTGCCACGGCGCTGACCGCTTCCTCCTGGCCCACGACCCTCTTATGGAGCTCGTCCTCCAGTTTAAGGAGCCTCTCGCTCTCCTTCTCTGCCAGCTTCTTTACCGGGATCTTTGTCCAGATGCTCACCACCTCTTCGATGGCTTCCTCATCCACAGCCAGCTCCACGGAACTGCCCTTTTTCTCCTGGTCCTCCAGGAGCTTCTTAAGCCTTACCTTCAGCTTTTCCTGTTCTCTCTTAAGCTCTCCCGCCTGACCGTAGGCCTCCATCCTTATGGAACGGTCTATCTGGTCGTCCTTCTTCCGTATCTCTTCCTTGAGTTCTTCTATCTTAGGCGGACAGCTTACGCCCTTGAGCCTCCTGGCTGCAGCCGCCTCGTCTATCAGGTCTATGGCCTTATCCGGAAGGTATCTGTCGTTTATGTATCTTTCCGAAAGCCTTACCGCAGCCTCTATGGCCTCGGGAAGTATCTTAAGGCCGTGGTGCTCCTCATATCTGCAGGCAACGCCCTTCAGTATGTCTATGGCCTCTTCTATGGAAGGCTCCTCCACGTTAACGGGCTGGAACCTCCGTTCCAGGGCTGCATCCTTTGAAAGATATTTTCTGTACTCCGTGATCGTGGTGGCTCCGATGAGATGTATCTCCCCCCTGGCAAGGGCGGGCTTCATTATGTTGGACGCATCAATGGAGCCCTCGGCGCCTCCTGCGCCTATCACCGTATGTATCTCGTCGAGAAAAAGTATGACATCGCCGCACTCCATGACCTCGGCCATGAGGCGCTTGAGCCTTTCCTCAAATTCACCCCTGTATCTGCTTCCCGCCACCATGCCCGAAAGGTCCATGGTGATGAGTCTCTTGTTCTTTACGGTATCGGGCACAGCCCCTGCGGCGATCATATTTGCTATTCCTTCGACTATGGCCGTCTTGCCCACTCCGGGTTCACCCACCAGGCAGGGATTGTTCTTGGTCCTGCGGCTGAGTATCTGTATCACCCGCTGTATCTCGCCGCTGCGGCCTATGACCGGATCCAGTCTCCCGTCCCTTGCCAGCTGGGTAAGATCCTTTCCGAACTGATCCAGCATGGGAGTGGACTCACCGCTGTGCTTCCGTCCCTTCAGCCTCAGGGCCTTTTTGACATATGCCGCCCCTTCCTCGCCCATATAGCGGACGATATCCCTGTAGAAGCGGTTCTCGTCCATGCCGCAGGCGCTCAGAAGCCGCAGGGCGACACAGTCCTGCAGTGAAAAAATACCCAGCAATATATGCTCGGTACCGGTGGCTCCGGCATGGCTTTCTTTTGCTATCTGGTGGGAACGGCGCAGGAGCTCCGCGCCTTTGAGGGACAGTTCCCTCCGCTCCTTGATGAGCGTGCCTCCGCCGGGTGTGATCACATCCCGCATCAGCTCCACTATGCGGCTCTCATAAATCTGATTGTCAAAAAGCACCGATGCCGCAACCCCGGTGCCTTCTCTTATGAGACCCACCAGGATATGTTCGGTACCGACATATCCTGAGTGCATCTCGGAAGAAAATCTTTCAGCAAGCGCCAATGCGGTCCTTGCCTTTTCAGTAAATTCAGCAGGCATAAAGCATCCCTGTCAAAATATCAATCCTCGTCTTCATCGTTCATGGACGGTCTGCTCTGACGCACGCCCTGGCTGCGTGAACCCTGCATTCCCTGGGGAGCACGGCCTGCGCCGCCCTGAGGGCTTCTTCTGGTGACAGGCTGTGCGCTGCCGCCCTGACGGCGTACTACCTGTCCGCTGCCCTGGGGCTGTGCGGGTCTGGAAGCGCTCTGGGGAGTCACTGTCCTGACATTGGTAGGCTGCGCTGCCCTGGAGGGAGCTGCACTTCTCTGCTGTACGCCCTGGGAGCTGCCTCTTGAAGGGCTCACGTTCTGGCGGCTGCTGCTCTGCTGGCGGCGTACCGGCCTGTAATCGTCGTCATCATCGTCATCATCAACATAGTCATCGTCGTCCCTGGATCCGCCGAAGAGCTTAAGTGCCATAAAGCCGCAGGCCACGCCCAGTACAAGTATGACTACGATAAGTATTATGGTGAGCACGCTGCTGCCGCCGCCCTCAGTAGTCTCGGCAGGCGCGGTAGCTGCGGAGTTCAGAAGGAAATCCATGTAACGGACCCATCTTCCCTCAGCAGAATCATACAGATACCAGCCCACATTTCCCGAAGGAGATGTAGCATAGAAGATGTAGAAGGTATCGTTGGTCCATGCCTGTACCTCACGGTCGCCCACTCTTATGCGGGTATCATAGAAACCTTCGGGCAGCACGGGGGGCTGCTGTGCATTGCCTGCCTCATCCATGGGGGGATCCATAGCCAGGATGCTTCCCATGGTAGTGTTGGCAGCGCCGCTGTTGTCGGAGGACGAAGTATCCGTACTTCCCCCGTCATCTGCCGGTGGTGCGTCGGTCTCTTCAGGCTCTTCCGTCTCTGTGGGCTCGGGAGCGGTCACATCCACGAAATCACTGCGGACAAAGCCGGTGATATTGGCGCCGCCCACGGTGCCGCTTATCTCATACCAGGTATAACCGTCGCTTCCCTGTGTGCTGGAAACTATGGTAAAGCTGTCGCCGCCCTTTACCTTGGTGACTTCTTTTCCGTCAACGGCGGTTGCCCTTACCCTGATGTCCTTCTTTCCTGCTTTAACGGTAGCGGTGCCTCCGGTCACATCGTCCTCTGTTGCGAATGCGGACATGCGCAGCACCATAAAGAGCAGAACTGCCAGCACTGCTCTCAGTATTACCCTTCCCGTTCTAGCCTCTGTTACCTTTTTCATCTCATTCTCCCTTCCGGATAAAATCATAATATCCTCAATACCACATTATACCAAAGCCTCAGAAAAATTTCCACTATTTATTTTTTTCAGGCTTCGTCTATGGCCCTGCCTATGTCGCTGCGCAGGTACTTGTTTTCGAATTCCACCCAGGTGGTGGCTTCATAAGCCTCCTTCCTGGCTTCCTTAAGGGTACTGCCCTTCGCGGTAATGCCCAGAACTCTTCCGCCGTTGCTGACCACCTTTCCGTCTGCGAACTTAGTCCCGGCATGGAAGCAGAAATGGCTCTCATCGCCTTCGAAACGCTCCAGTCCCTTTATCTCCTTGCCCTTATCATACTGAAGGGGATAGCCTCTGGAGGCCAGTACCACGCAGACCGCCGCATTGTCCTCAAACTCCAGATCGATCTTGTCCAGAGTACCCTCGCGGCAGGCAAGCATGACCTCAAGCAGATCGTTCTTCATCCTCGGGAGCACCACCTGGGCTTCCGGATCCCCGAAGCGCGCATTGTACTCCAGCACCCTGGGGCCGTCCTCCGTGAGCATGAGACCGAAGAAGATCACGCCTTTAAA
Organism: Lachnospiraceae bacterium; assembly: GCA_017518185.1. GTDB lineage: Bacteria > Bacillota > Clostridia > Lachnospirales > Lachnospiraceae > NK4A136. The sequence continues at coordinate 26,251 of JAFWWB010000069.1, read as the reverse complement.
GGGCCTTCCTTCGCTGTTCATAGCCTCAACGGTAGGCTTGAAGATATGCTCCAGGCACCAGTCGTTTATCTCCGGGGTGTAGAAGGGACTGGGCGAAAAGGTGCCCATGCCTCCGGTATTGAGGCCCGTATCCCAGTCGCCGGCGCGTTTATGATCCTGGGCGCTGGACATTATCCTGATGGTCTTACCGTCGGTAAAGGTGAGCACGGAAACCTCACGCCCCGTCATATACTCTTCCACCACTATGCGCCTGCCCGCGTCGCCGAATTTCTTATCCTGCATTATCTCCTTAACGGCGTCCTTCGCGTCATCATAATTCATGCAGATGATAACGCCCTTTCCCAGAGCCAGGCCGTCAGCCTTGATCACCAGGGGATATTTTGCCAGCTCAAGCTGCTTTAGCGCGTATTCCGCGTCGTCATAACAGGTATAGGCAGCCGTAGGGATGCCGTATTTTCTCATAAGGTCCTTTGCGAAGGCCTTGCTGCCCTCCAGGACAGCCGCAGCTTTGTTGGGCCCGAAGGCCTTTATGCCGGCCTCTTCAAATACATCCACCAGGCCTCCGTAAAGCGGATCGTCCGGTGCGACCACCGCAAAGTCTATGCCCTTTTCAAGGGCGAAATCCTTAAGCTTATCGAACTCCATCACGCCTATATCCACGCACTCCGCAAGTTGCGCTATGCCGGCGTTGCCCGGAGCGCAGTAGAGTTTTTCGCAGTCCGGGCTCATTTTCAGGGAACGCGCAATGGCATGCTCTCTGCCGCCCCCGCCTACAAGAAGAACTTTCATCTCAACCTCCGTTTACTCTTTTCCTATCCTGATCCTGCCGCAGGCAATGTCATCTATGGTCCGGGGAAGAAGCTCCCACTCGGCCTGCTCCATGATGCGTTTCTGCAATATCTCGGGAGTGTCTCCCGGAAGCACCTCCACGGCTTTCTGACAGATTATGGGCCCCGTATCGGTGCCCTCATCCACAAAATGTACGGTTGCGCCGCTGACCTTCACGCCCCTCTTAAGGGCTGCCTCATGCACCTTCAGTCCGTAATAGCCCTTGCCGCAGAAGGAAGGTATCAGGGAAGGGTGTATGTTTATGATGCGTCCTGCGTATGCCCTTATGATCTCCGATGAGAGCACATGCATGAAGCCTGCCAGCACGATGATATCGGGATCCGCGGCTTCGATGGCCCCGAGCAGGGCTTCATCAAAGCTCTCCCTGCTGTCGAAATCCTTAAGCTCCAGGCATTCCGTGGCCACTCCGTGCTTTGCCGCCCTCTCCAGCGCATAGGCATCCTTTTTATTGGAGATAACGCGTACTATCTCCGTATCGTGGATGCGGCCGTCCTCCAGCGCATCCAGTATGGCCTGCAGGTTTGTGCCGCCGCCGGATACCAGTACCGCTGCTTTCAGCATAACACTGCCTCCTTTGCGCCGGATACGGTCTCGCCTATGATATAAGCGTTCTCACCTGCCTCCTTTAGGAGCTTTATGCAGGCATCAGCCTCATCGGGAGCCACCGCCAGCACCATGCCTATACCCATGTTGTAGGTATTGTACATAACATGCTCGTCTATTCCGCCGGTCTTCTGGATGAGTTTGAATATGGCAGGCACCTCGTAACTGTCCTTCTTTATCCTGGCGCCTATGCCCTCGGGGAACATACGGGGTATGTTCTCATAAAAACCGCCTCCGGTAATGTGGCTGCAGCCCTTTATCTTAACACCGCCGTCACGCACGGCTTTAAGAGCCTTCACATAGATCTTTGTAGGGGTCAGAAGCGCCTCTCCCAGAGGCTGCCCCAGCTCGTTATTGTATCTGATGAGAGTGTCTCTGTTCATGGTGAACACCTTTCTCACCAGAGAGAAGCCGTTGGAATGAACGCCGCTGGAGGCTATGCCTACAAGCACGTCCCCCGCTCCTATGCAGGAGGGATCCGTCATATCCTTCTCATCCACCACGCCTACGGCAAAGCCCGCCAGGTCATACTCCTCCTCGGGCATGAGTCCCGGATGCTCCGCAGTCTCTCCGCCTACCAGGGCGCAGCCCGCCTGTACGCAGCCCTCGGAAACGCCCTTGACTATCATGGCGATCTTTTCCGGTATGTTCCTGCCGCAGGCTATGTAATCCAGGAAGAAGAGCGGCTCTGCTCCCACGCATGCTATATCATTGACGCACATCGCCACGCAGTCTATACCCACGGTGTCGTGTTTGTCAAGCAGGAAGGCCAGCTTGATCTTGGTGCCGACTCCGTCGGTGCCGGAGATGAGCACGGGCTTCTCCATATTCTTTATGGCGCCCAGGGAAAAAGCTCCCGCAAAGCCGCCGATACCGCCCATGACCTCGCTCCTCGCCGTCTTGGCCACATACTGCTTCATGAGCTCCACTGAACGGTAGCCCGCTTCAATGTCCACTCCCGCGTTTTTGTAATCCATTTTTGATCCTCCTGATTTATGATTCCTCGACTCCGGTCGCTTTGCTCCCTTCGCTCGGAATGACAATGCGTTACTCCGGTCGCTTTGCTCCCTTCGCTCGGAATGACAATGCGTTACTCCGGTCGCTTTGCTCCCTTCGCTCGGAATGACAATGCGTTACTTTAGTATTCCTCGTAACCCACTTCCTGCAGCCTTGCGTCCTTCTCCTCGACGGCCTTCTTCTGCTTCTCCGAATAGGCCTTCAGCTTCTCCAGCAGCGCGCTGTCGCCCACCGCCAGTATCTTGGCCGCCAGCAGCCCCGCATTGGCGCCGCCGTTTATCGCCACCGTTGCCACCGGGATCCCCGAAGGCATCTGCACTATGGAATAGAGGGAATCCCTTCCTCCCAGTGAAGTGGTGTGCATGGGTATGCCTATGACGGGCATGGGAAAGATGGCCGCGCACATGCCGGGAAGATGGGCCGCCATCCCCGCGCCGGCGATGATCACCTTTACGCCCCTCTCCTCACAGCTCTTCGCATATTCAAAGAATATGTCCGGCTCCCTGTGGGCCGAGATTATGCGCATCTCACTCTCCACGCCGAGTTCCTTAAGTACATCCGCCGCCTTCTTCATTACAGGCATGTCGGAATCGCTTCCCATAACTATGCTCACCAGAGCCATTACCCTTACCTCCTGTTTTATCCGAACGCCTTATTCAGCTCTTCCGTTCCCGGGAGCACAAATCGTCCGTTTTCTATTATCTTTATGCTGCTGCCGTCTCCGGCTATACCTTCGATGAGCCCGAGCTCCTCGTAGGGTATGGTGATATCGGTGTGACAGCCGAAATAAGCCTTCTCCGGCTCGGTCTTCCTCAGGAGCGAGACCTCGTTATCCCTTGCCACTATCTCTTTTCCGTCCGGATTGTATACCGCCACGTCCTCGGCATGGGAATAGCAGGTATCTCCCACCGCAAAGTGGGGGCCTGTCTTCTCGGCTATCAGTATGGGCAGCCTGTCCTCTATGCCGTACTTTCTTCCCATGACGTAAGCCAGGGTGTTGGTGCCTATTGCGGCTTCGCCCATGGGCAGCCTCTTATGATGGAAAAGTATATTGTCCTCTATATACTTTCTGCCGGCATCGGCGTCGCCGAAATTACCGCAGCCGTATTCCGTAACAAAACCGTCCTCAAATATAAGGGACAGCTCCCTGAACTCCAGCCCGTTTAAGAAGACACGGCTTACATAGAGCTCGCCCTTCGTGCCTTCGAGCACCGGGGTGGTAAACACCTCTCCCAGGGGGATGTTCACGTCCGCTGCGCAGTTTTCGAATATGGCCTGCTTTGAAGGATCGGAAAGCTTCTTTAACGACACGTAAAGATCCGTCCTGTTGCCGTCCTTTCCCTTCACATGCAGCTTTTCAGCCCCGTTCAGAGCATCGATGATATGCATCTGTATGGCGCTGTACTTCTCATAATCCAGGGTATTTATGCGTATCACCGCATCAAAAATCTCTTCAAAATCCCCACCTATATCCGGCACGGGGAAGGCTATTATCGTAAAGCTCCTCTCCTCTCCCGGTATATAGCTGTAGGTTATCCTGACGTTCTCTGTCCTCTGGCGCACGTCCAGCTCACGCTGTTCAGCGCTCAGGCGGCAGACTTCCTCCTTTTCCGCCGGCACGAAGGGCTTTCCTCCGAAATCCTCCATGACCGCGGGGCCCGCATGAACACGTGCCTCTTCCTTATGCTCTTCAAAGGCTGCCTTCATGCACTCCAGCTTCCTGCTCACCAGCTGGCCGTCCATGACAAGGGCCGCATCCTCCCTGTGGTCATAATCATACTGGGGATTGGGATTGGCACCGTAAAAACCGTTCTTCTGGACGCTCCTTCCGAAGAATATGCTGTCCCTTGATCTGTATATGACAGGCTTCAGCCCAAGCTTTTCAAAATTCTCAAGGGCCTTCCTTACCACCCGCTCAAAGCCGATGGGATACCGCACGTCCACGCTCTTCTTCTTTGACAGATCCTTGCCTGCCAGCTCGAAGCCCTTACGGTAGCCTTCGCTCCAGGTATCCGCCATAATGGCGATCTTATCTTCAGGCAGGGAGTTCACATGCTCCGCCAGCCTTATCTCGTTATCCGTGACATATTCCCCGTAGAGGAAAAGGTAATCCGCGGAGGAAAGATCCGCGTTCCTTACTATATCCGCAGCGAAGCTCCTTGTGGTATCCACGATGGAAGCCACTCTTGCCTCACACTCCGTCTCATAATAATCACTGACAAAGCACTTGAGGATCTCCTTGAGCTCCTCTGCCCCGGGTGCTCCGCCTTCGGCGAAAGCCGCAGCCGCCGCCGTATGCAGCTCCAGAAGAAGCTCCATCCTTATGAGCAGGGCATGCCTGTCCTTTTCGAATACAAAGGGGATGGCACTCCTCATCTCCGCTGCCGCGCAGCTTAAGATCCTGCCGCTCTCCTTTCCGAAAAGCTTCACCGCATATGCGGGATCACAGAAACTGCTGCCGTAGTTCTCCGGGACAATATCCTTATAGAGCTCTGCGTTCAGCTCCTTATTTCCGGGATCCTCCCCTGCCTTTTCCATCAACGCAAAAAGCTCCGCCTGGGCCGCAAAATACTGCTGCCACTCAGCCGGCAGGGATTCATCCTCATTTCCGGTAAAAGAGGCTATGCGCTGGCTCGCCAGTTCATAACGCTCCTCTATATCAGCCTGTCCTATCATCTTACCCCCATGATGAATATGCCGCCTCCCGCAAGAAAGGCCGCAAGGTTCAGCACTATCCCGATATTCGGGAACAGATAATAGCGGTCATGCTCAAGCCTGGCCGCAATGCATAAACCCATGCCCACCGCAGCCATGATAATGGCCAGCACACCGGCCGCAGCATGGGAAAGAGGCACCTTCGCCCCCGAACGGCTTGCAGAGCTTATGACCGCCGCCTGGGCACAGATCGATATGAGTGCCAGATTAACACCCATAATCGATTTCACGGGATGCCTTTTGTTTGTGAACTTATATTTTTCTAAAAAGCCCATTCTTCAGAACATGATATTGGACTTGTTTGAAAGAAGCTTCGCTCCCCCTATAATGAGAAGCACTCCCGCGCTCAGCCCCACTACCATGGTAACGATACCCAGGGCGATATTCCAGCCGCCGGTGCGCTTCATCACCGTATATGCTCTTTCTTCCATCAGGTTACTCCTATCAGTACGCTTTATCCTTTTGCTCCATAGGCTTCGTAATATGTGTCTATGGCAGCCTTTCTCTCCTCATCGATCAGCACGCTCCCGCCGATCTCCCGTCCGTAAAGGTATTCGGTCACTTCCTTCATGCTCACTATCGAAGCGGTGGGGAAGCCGTACAGCTCACTGATCTCCTTCAGCGCGCTCTGCTCTCCCTTTCCCTTCTCGCAGCGGTCCAGGGATACCACAAGGCCTTTTATCTCCACCTTTCCCTGGCTCATCAGAATGGGATGGGTCTCCTCTATGGACTTGCCGGAGGTGGTCACATCCTCTATCATCACCACGCGGTCGCCGTCCTTCAGGCTGCTGCCAAGCATGATGCCCGTATCGCCGTGATCCTTGATCTCCTTACGGTTGGAGGCGTAGCGCACATCCTTTCCGTACAGCTCGCTGATGGCCATGGCCGTAGCAACGCTTAAGGGTATGCCCTTGTAGGCAGGCCCGAAGAGCACATCGAAATCCAGGCCGAAGCTGTCATTGATGGCCCTTGCGTAATACTCACCGAGTTTCTTTAACTGGGAACCGGTCACATAAGCCCCCGCATTCATGAAAAAAGGGGACTTTCTGCCGCTCTTTAAGGTGAAGTCCCCGAATTTAAGCACCCCGGCCTCCACCATGAATTCTATGAATCCCTGCTTATAGGCTTCCATATCGTTCTCCTGTAAAATTCGTGATCGCCGCACCCCCGCCCTCTCACTGTCATCCCGAGCGCAGTCGAGGGATCTTCTCTATGCAGCCAAAGGCACTTTAACATATTCTATTATTTTTTTCAAGACCGGCTCTTATCCCGCCAGCGCCGATGCTATATCCTCCCGCATATCGATGACTGCGGCCCTTGCGGCGTCCGCATAGCCCTCCGGTCCGTAGGACGCGTACTTTTCCTGCTTATATGCGCCGATTATGCCTCTGGAGGAATTGACTATGGCCCCCAGCCCGTCCTCATTGAAGAAGTTCACCAGATCGGCTCCCTTTCCTCCCTGGGCACCGTAGCCGGGTACCAGTATGTAATTCTTCGGCATCAGCTTTCTTAAGATGCTTCCCTGTTCGGGATAGGTGGCTCCGACCACGGCTCCCACTGCAGAGTAGCCGTGCTCACCGGTAAGCTCCGCGCCCCATTCGGCCACCTTCTCTCCCACCAGCTCGTATAGAGGCCTGCCCTCTATAGTCCTGTCCTGGAACTCGCCGCTGGAGGGGTTTGAGGTCTTCACCAGCACGAAGATGCCTCTGTCATTCTCTGCGCATACCTTTATAAAAGGCTTTACGCCGTCGCTTCCGAGATAGGGGTTGACCGTTGCAAAATCCTCGTCAAAGCCCGGGAACTTCTTTCCTCCGATCTCAAAATATCCGAGATGCCCCTGGGCGTATGCTTCAGAGGTAGAACCTATGTCACCTCTCTTTACATCACCGATGACCACCAGGCCTTTTTCCCTGCAGTAGCTGACCGTCCGCTCAAAGGCCGACATTCCGGGCAGCCCCAGTGCTTCATACATGGCTATCTGGGGCTTCACTGCAGGCACAAGATCTGCTATCGCATCCGTAAGCCCCCTGTTGTATTCGACTATGGCCTCGGCCATGGCTTCGGGAGTCTCTCCCATTTCCTTGTAGTATTTCTTCTGAAGGAACTCCGGCACCAGTGCAGCTGTAGGATCCAGTCCCACAACTATGGGCGCGTTCTTTGCCTTTATACCGTCTATGAGCCTGTCGATGATCATGATATGAGCCTCTCTTTATGCGTTCACAAGCGCGTTCTCTTCCGCGAACTTCCTGATATTTGATGCGTTTGCGTATTTATATACCTTGTCCCTGTTGACTATCACCAGGGTAGGCGCCTGCATCACCTTGTACTTAAGGGCAAGCTCCGGATTCTCCTCGGCGTCCATCACCACATAGGGGATGTCCTTTAAGTATTCCTTTGCCAGCTTGCAGTTGGGGCACTTCTTCGTGGTGAAGAGATAGCGCACCTCTTCGGGCTGTGAGAAGGTGAACTCCCCGTCGCTTCCCATGCTGCCTACCGTGACTGCTGCCGCTGCCGCAGGCATCTTCAGTTCTGACTTCTCTATATCATACTCCACGCGATTCTTATATTCCTGGAGTTTTCCGTCGTTCCAGTTCTGCACCGGACGGTAGTAGCCCGTGATACGGGAATACACCTCGGTATTCTTTCCGCAGTGAGGGCAGGTCTTCACCTCTCCGGCAAGATAGCCGTGCTCGCGGCAGATGGAGTAGGTGGGTGAAAGTGTGTAGTAAGGCAGCTTGTAATTCTCAGCTATGGTCTTTACAAGCTTAGCAGCGGCCTTCCAGTCGGGCAGCTTCTCACCCAGGAAGGCGTGGAACACGGTTCCCGAAGTATAGAGTGTCTGGAGCTCATCCTGTATATCCAGCGCATCGAAGATATCCGCAGTGAAATCCACGGGCAGATGCGATGAGTTGGTGTAATAAGGGGTATCTCCCTCGTGGCCGGCAGTCTTTATTGCGGGCCACTTTGCCTTGTCGTGCTTTGCGAGCCTGTAGGAAGTGCTCTCTGCGGGAGTAGCCTCCAGGTTGTAAAGATCGCCGTACTTCTCCTGATAATCGGAGAGACGCTCTCTCATATGGTTAAGTACCTTCTTGGTAAACTCCTGGGTCTTCCTGCTGGTCATGTCAGCCCTGAGCCAGTTGGCATTGAGGCCCACTTCGTTCATGCCCACGAGACCGATGGTGGAGAAATGATTGTCGAAGGTTCCCAGATATCTCTTTGTGTAGGGATAGAGGCCCTCGTCCAGAAGCCTGGTGATGACGCCCCTCTTGACCTTGAGGCTCCTTGCCGCAATGTCCATCATGCGGTTCAGACGCTTGAAGAACTCGTCCTCGTTGGCCGAAAGATAAGCTATGCGGGGCATGTTTATCGTGACCACGCCCACGGAACCGGTGCTCTCGCCTGAGCCGAAGAAGCCGCCGGTCTTTTTGCGCAGCTCACGGAGATCCAGCCTCAGGCGGCAGCACATGCTTCGCACGTCGCTGGGCTCCATGTCCGAATTGATGTAGTTTGAGAAATAAGGCGTGCCGTACTTTGAAGTCATCTCAAAGAGCAGCCTGTTATTCTCGGTATCCGACCAGTCAAAGTCGGAGGTTATGGAATAGGTAGGGATGGGATACTGGAAGCCGCGGCCGTTGGCGTCGCCCTCGATCATGACCTCTATGAAGGCCTTGTTCACCATATCCATCTCTTCCTTGCAGTCCTTATACTTGAAATCCATCTCCTTACCGCCCACGATGGCCGGAAGCTCTGCCAGGTCGGCGGGAACGGTCCAGTCAAGGGTGATGTTGGAGAAGGGCGCCTGGGTGCCCCAGCGGGAAGGGGTGTTCACTCCGTAGATGAAGGTCTCGATGCACTTCTTGACCTCTTTGTAGCTTAAATTGTCCACCTTCACAAAAGGCGCGAGATATGTATCGAAGGAGGAGAATGCCTGCGCTCCTGCCCATTCGTTCTGCATTATGCCCAGGAAGTTCACCATCTGGTTGCAGAGCACGGAAAGGTGAGCCGCAGGCGCCGAGGTGATCTTTCCGGTGATGCCGCCGAGGCCCTCCTGTATAAGCTGCTTCAGAGACCAGCCTGCGCAGTAGCCCGTGAGCATTGCCAGGTCATGTATATGTATATCGGCATTCCTGTGTGCCTCCGCGATCTCGCTGTCGTAGATCTCGGAAAGCCAGTAATTTGCAGTTACGGCGCCGGAGTTTGAGAGGATAAGGCCGCCTACCGAATAGGTAACGGTGGAATTTTCCTTGACACGCCAGTCTTCCACCTTGACATAGCTGTTCACCACATCCTTGTAATCAAGTATGGTGCTCTTCATGGTACGCATCTTCTCACGCTGCTTGCGGTAGAGGATGTATGCCTTTGCTACCTCGGTATAGCCCGCAGTCTCCAGAACCTTCTCTACGCTGTCCTGGATATCTTCCACGCATATGCAGCCGTCCTTTACCCTGGGCTGGAAATCTGCAGTCACCCTGAGGCTCAGCATGTCGATGATATCGTTGTGATAATCCATCTGCGTTGCATCAAAAGCCTTCATGATGGCGTCGCTGATCTTACTTAAGATGAAATCCACCTTCTCGCCGTCTCTCTTGATAACGTTCAACATTTTCCTCTCTTCTCCTGTAAATGCTCTACTGCCGGAATGCCGGCACCCCTCTTTTCCGCCCTGCGGTCTTCAGGCTTTCACCTGCCTCCCCTGCCAAGTTATGTAAACCGGTTTTAAGTGCGTTGAAAACAGAGTGCCAAGTTTATTATCCTATTTAAGCCTGTTTGCGTAAACTCTGTATCCAGATCTTGTTTGAGTGAGGTTTACATAAGTTGCACATCCGCAGTGCACGATTATGATATCAGAGCAAAGAATAAAAGTCAAGTTGCCGCCACAAGATATTATGTTCACCAAAAGCCCGTTATACCATATATTGTGGCGTTTTTGCGGTTTACGGTAAAAATATTTCTATGTTTTTGCCAATTTTCAGATCATCGGGTTGTTAAAAATGCATACTCCTTATCCAGGACTGCGCTGCTGCCGTAATCATCGATATAGTCTTTAAGCCGTTTTGCGGCATTCTGGTAGTCTCCCATATACTCATAGCAGGCCAGCTCGTTAAGCCTGAGGGTCTGCATGCAGCTGTTGTTCTCCTTTATCTCCTGCCCCTTCAGGAACACGGAAAGGGCCTGTTCGTAATCTCCCTGCTCCACGTAGCACAGGCCGCATAGATTGCAGATCTGTGCATCCCCGTGCTCGTCCACGTAACCGCTGTAGACCACTGCCGCATAGTCATACTGCCCCTGGCGCTTATAGCATTCGCCCAGCAGCCTGATAAGCCCCGCATCGGCTTCACCTTCGCTCCTGGCGCGCTCCAGATAGTTACAGGCCTGGGCGTATTCCCCGCTGTAATAGCAGAGCCGCCCCTTGTCGGAATCGCTGATATCCTTGACATCTGCCGTGAGCACCGTGTCCAGATAGCGCTGTCCCGCTTCACCCATCCCATGCTGCATCATGCAGTCATAGATGTCAAGGCAGAGCGAATAATCGTTCTTCTTTACCGCCAGGGCGCTGTCAAAATCAGCCATGGCTCCCTCAGTATCCCCAAGGTAGAGCTTCATGTTCCCCCGGAGGAAATATGCCTGCTTCTCCTGGGGCTTGAGATCCGTGATGGCGTCATAGCACGCTATGGCGGAGTCATACTCCCCAGTCTTGTAATAGCAGGTGGCAAGGTAATAGTTTATATCCGTTTCCATGGCTCCGGGCTTGATATCTGCCTCTCTCAGGGCCTCCGTGAAGCTGCTTATGGCCCTGGTGTATTCCTTCCGGCCCATATAGGCTATACCGGCTCCCCTGTATGCCTCTTCCCTGTTCTCACCGGATAGCACGGCCCTGGAGAAAGCCTCTCCGGCCCCCCTGTAATCCTGCTGTGAAAGGGCCGCATAGCCCTCATCAAGATGCTCCGTGCCGGTCTTTCCGCAGCCTGTCAGTGCCGCAGCGAGCAGAAATGCTCCCATGGTTTTTATAACGGTATTTTTTCTCATGACAGTGATTGTACTACACTTTCCCTCCGGTTTCAACCGATCAATGGCCACAGCCGTGTTGTTTTATGATATAATCACGCCTATGGAGATTGAAGGCATAAACTGTGAAATGAAGAGGAGCAGGCGCAGGACCCTGGCCCTGGAGATAAGGACTCCCGGGCTTCTGACGGTGCGCGCGCCGCTGAACATGCCCGAGAGCGAGATAATACGCTTCATAAGGGAAAAGCGCAGCTGGATCATGAAGAAGATGGCCCTTAAGGAGAATACGGCGGATACAGCCGCTTCCGTGAGCCTCAGACCCGGAAGCTTTGTTCCCTTCCGGGGCTTCATGGCGGAGCTTGTCTATCACGCCGGCAGGGAGATGTATACGGAGGGCATTCCCGTTTCCGAAGGCAGCGGAGACGAGATCCAGAAGGGGGGCTTCCGTACGGACTGCGGTGCCCGGCTCTTTATGCCTTCTCCCTCATCCCGCGGGAGCGGCGTGGAGCTCATACGCAGCACGGATGAGGCCCTGGAGCTTGCCCAGAACGCCGCTATGCTGGAACATTTTTACCGCAGCCAGGCAAAGCGCCTCCTTCCGGCGATAACGGAGTTCTATGCTGCCCGCATGGGGCTTTCACCGAAAGGCGTGCACATCACCTCCGCCCGCAGCAGCTGGGGCTCCTGCAACGCAAAGGGCGGTATAAACTACAGCTTTCTCCTTATGACCCTGTGCCGCTGGGAGATCGATTACGTGGTCGTCCATGAACTGGCCCACTTAAGGCACCGTGATCACAGCGCCGCCTTCTACGCCGAAGTGGAAAAGGTCCTGCCGGATTATCGGAAACGCATGGCCGCCATGAAAAAAGACCAGTGGGTGCTTGACATATTAAAGTAAATACCGCCGGACTGTGCCGGCGGTATTGTCTTTAAACATGATTCTTGAAATAGTTACGGAAATGTGCTAAAATCCTGCTCGTTACTTTGGGCCATCGCCAAGCGGTAAGGCACAGGGTTTTGATCCCTGCATCCCGCTGGTTCGAATCCAGCTGGCCCAGCTGATAAGGGGGCGGTGAACGCCCCCTTTCCGTTTTCTTCTGTCTGCTTTTTCCTCTTCATTCCCGCCTCTGCCTTTCTTGCCTGTACCAGCTCAAAAGCCTCCGGGATTCGAATAAAAAGCCTTTGCTTACCAGTCCGAATCCCAGTCGCTTCCGGAATCCCAGTCCCAGTCGCTTCCCGAGTCCCAGTCATCCCAGTCATCGTCGTCATAAGAGCTCGAGGAATCCGAATCGGAATCCCAGAAGCTGTCATAATAGACCGAATCACTGAAATCCTCGGCATCGTAATCCGAAGAATAGGAGTAGGACTCGTAATAGTCATCCATGTTATCCAGCGGGCGGCTTGAGGGTATCCACTTGTCCATGACCGTGTCATAGAGGTACCAGTCGCTGCCCTGGCTGTAGTAAAGATCGTCATCATAGCGGTAGTATCCGCTCTTATCGGCACAGGCGATGCAGATCACGATAAAGATCGCAACTATCACGAGTATGGCGATGCCTCCGCCTCCGCCTCCGCTCTTCTTATTCCTGTTTCCCCCGCTGCGTCTCGGGGCATTCTGCCCGGAGCTGTTTGCCGCCTTGTGGCTGGCATACTCGGAGCGCATCTTCTGGTAGATCTCGTTTACCGCATAGGCCTCGTCCTCACCCTCATATCGCACGGCACGGCTGCCGTCGGACTTGTTCTTGTAGACCACCACCCGGTCCCCGTCCCGGTATATGCCGAAGGCCTTGGGGCCGGTATAGTTCTCCCCGATATAGAAGTGCATCTGCTTTACGGGGACATTTTTCTGCGCGCAGAACTGCTTCAGCTCCTCGATGGTCTTGGGTATCTGGTCGGAATTCCGCCTTATGTGGTTATTGGGTGCCCCGCAGAAGGGGCAGTTTTCCTGCTGGTCATCAAAGTAACCGTTACAGAAATCGCATTTTACATCCATGGTATCCTCCCCCGTCATCCGTAGCGAAGCCCGCACAGCGGGACCCGCCCGGTTAACTTATTTTTTCAGCACATCGCTGATGTTGCTCAGTATCTCCTCTTCATTGAAGGGCTTGCTTATGAACCTCTTCGCTCCGGCCCTCAGGGCGCGTATCAGCTTCTCCTGCTGTCCTGCTGCGGTGATCATCACGGCATTGGCCCCGGGATCGGCCTCCAGTATCTTTTCCAGCGCCTCCAGGCCGTCCATCTCCGGCATGGTGATATCCAGGGTCACAGCATCCGGCTTGAACTTCTTATAGGCCTCCAGTCCTTCCCTGCCGTTTCCGGCCTCGGCCACCACATGATAGCCCGCATTCTCAAGTATGCTCCTCAGCATTTTCCGGGACATCTTGGAATCATCGACTATGAGTATGCCTCCCTCCCTGCTCTCTCCGTCGCCCAATGCCGTCTCATGGCTTACAACGCCCATCCTCACAGGGGTATCTCCTGCATTGAACTCGCCGTTCACGGCGATGAGCAGATCCAGCCTCCGGTTTTGCAGCACCACGGGTATCACGTAGAAATCACCCTTCACGGTCTGTCCCGCAAAGCCAAGGGGCGGCTCCATATCTATGTTCACGCCGTTTTTGGAAAGCGCCGTGGCAAGCAGACCGCTGGTCACATTTATGAACTCCGCCACGGAATCATAGGCGTCCTCAAAGACCGAATCCATATCCTGTCCCGAGAAGGAGGCTGCTATCTGAAGGAAGGTTCCCTGCTCCTCGGCTTCCGCTATGCCTACGAAGACGGAAGCGTCTCCGGCCAGCTCCTGGCAGGCAAGATGGGTATAGCTGTACTCCGTCTCGTGCCGTGCCTTCTCGATGTAGAAATCCCTGGAGACAAAACGTGTGATGTTCCTGGTAAGAAGACCCGCTATATCCTGGATATAGGGCTTTGAGGAATACACGAACATGGGAAGCAGCTCGTCCAGGTCGTCCTTCTTGAGCACTTCCATTTCCTCAGGCGTAAAACCTATCTTCTTTCTGAATTCCTCCAGACACTCCTCCAGCTTCTCCTTTGAGATGTCCGTCATGTCCATTAAGAGCTGCACGAATTGAAGGTAGGAATTGCCCTGCTTTGCCAGGAGCTCTCCCACCTGATCGTCGGTGAGAAGGCCCATCTCCACGGCAACATCGCCGAAGCGCTTGTCCCTGCTCTTCTGCATCTGGTTTATCTGCTCGACCTCCTCCTCAGTCAGTATACCGTCCATGACGGCTATGGTGCCCAGACGCACCCGCACGGACATCTGTCCTTCGATGAGCTGCTCATAATCGAAATCGTTTATAAGTTCTTTTTCCTGCAGGTATTTTCCGAATAATTGACAGAACATATAAATAACCCCCCCATAATTAAATAACAGCATACAATATTATATATCATTCTGCGCATAAAGAAAAGAGACTTTATCACATCGGATAAAATCTCTCTCTGTTCTCCGGGTGGATAGAGGGACTCGAACCCTCGGTCTCCAGAACCACAATCTGGCGCGTTAACCAACTACGCTATATCCACCATATGATCCGGCGTACCGGATACTGTGCCCAAAGGGATTCGAACCCCCGACCCACGGCTTAGAAGGCCGTTGCTCTATCCAGCTGAGCTATGGACACGAACCTGCGCAAAACGCAAGTAGTATTATCCCACATAGTGGCACTGCTGTCAAGAATATTTTTTATCGGGGATCCAAAACTCCCGGGATCACCTTAAGGTATAACTGCCCGATCCGTTCTTAACAAACTTGGAAAGCCACCTCTTGGCCTTGTCCTCTCCGTGGTTTGCGGCCTTGGAGAAGTGGGCCACGGCTTTATTGTAATCCGGCCCGTTATCAAGAGGCAGGGTATGGTAGTAGCCTATGATGTAATCCGCTTTCTTCTCTCCCTCTGCCAGCGCCTGCTCGGCATAAGAGACAGCCTCCCTGATATTGTCCTCGCTGAACTTGCGTCTGAATTCCATCTCGGGATCCGCCAGGCAGTATGCGATCCGGTACATTGCAAATCTGTCGTTGCCGGCAAGCTTGAGGAGCTCCTTATACCAGTGGACAGCCTTCTCCGCATCCTTGTGGGTACCACTGCCGAAATCATAAGCCACTGCCAGATTCCTTATGGCCTTCTCCTCACCTGCGGCCGCAGCCTTCTCATTCCATACAAAGGCTTCCTTTGCATCCTTTTTCACGCCGTCGCCATACAGGTAGAACTGTCCCACACAGGCCTGCGCTTTCGGATTACCCGCCTGCGCAGCCTCCATATAATACCTGAAGGCATCGGGGAAGCTCTTGTCCACGGTCACACCCTCTTCATAGATGCGTCCCATCTCCAGCAGGGCCTTTATGCGCTCGTCCTCACGTTTGGTCACTTCCTCATCCTGAAGGGCGCTTTCCAGCATATCCTTCAGATATCCGGGAGTCTCAGGAACATATTTTCTGTTCCGGAGCAGCCAGTCCACATAAAAGACTTTGGCCCTG
The DNA here is from genome assembly GCA_017518185.1 of Lachnospiraceae bacterium. Classification (GTDB taxonomy): domain Bacteria; phylum Bacillota; class Clostridia; order Lachnospirales; family Lachnospiraceae; genus NK4A136. The sequence continues at coordinate 10,569 of JAFWWB010000069.1, read as the reverse complement.
TTGCGCCCATACTCTGCCGCTTCCTTAAGGAGGGGCGTCGCCAGCTTGATGGACTTCTCCTTATAATAACTGACGCCCAGATGCTCTGCGATCCTGAAATACCCGTCGGCAGCCTCAGACTCCTGAGGCTTCACCTGTGCCTCCTTGAAATACTGCTGGTACATATCAAGGGCTGCCTCCAGCGCGATGCGTCCCTCTTCATCGGAATCGCCGCACTTTTCAAGCGCCTTCTGGCCGTTCTTCATGGTCTCTTCCCTGAGAGCCCTGAGCTTCCGTTCTCTCTCCTCTGCGGCCTTCCTGCGTTCTTCCTCTTCCCTGCGGAGACGCTCTTCTTCTTCCTTGCGCCTGCGCTCTTCCTCTTCCTTGCGCTTACGTTCTTCCTCTTCCCTGCGCTACCGCTCCTCTTCTTCGCGTATCCTGCGTTCTTCTTCTATGCGCTTAGCCTCTTCCTCGGCACGCCTGCGCTCTTCCTCCTCCAGACGCTTCCTTTCCTCTTCGGCTTTCTTTCTCTCTTCTTCAGCTTTACGCGCCTCTTCTTCAGCTTTACGCGCCTCTTCTTCAGCCCTCTTCTTTTCTTCCTCGGCACGGATGCGGGCTTCCTCTTCCAGACGCTTCCTTTCCTCTTCGGCCTTCTTTCTCTCTTCTTCGGCCTTCAGCCGTTCTTCCTCGGCTCTCTTTCTCTCTTCCTCGGCCTTTCTTGCAGCTTCCTTAGCCGCCTCTTCAGCCTTCCTGCTTTCTTCTTCAGCCTTCTTTCTCTCTTCTTCGGCCTTCCTTGCAGCTTCCTCTGCAGCCTTCGCCCTCTCCTCATCGGTCATGGCAGCTTCTCTTGCCGCCTTCTCCGCAGCCTCAGCGCGCTTCTTATCCTCGGCGGCCTTTGCCTCCACCTCTTCCCTGGTAAGGCCTACAGGTATGGTAAGGCCGGGCGCGGCGGGCGCATTGGTGCCGGGCATAGCCTGATTCCTCCCGGGCATGGGCAGGGGAAGAAAATCGGGCACGGGGGCACGCCCCCCTTCCATTGTGAGCATGGGATTATTGGGCGCAGCCACGTGCTCTTCCTTCTTGGAAGGCCCGCGGTTCTGCTCGGAAACAAAAGTAGGCGCCTTGGGACCGGTACGGTCCTGCGTTACGGTACCGAGACCGGCCGAGAAATCGTCGGCACTCTTTAAAAAGTCCAGCTCCGGTACAGCCGGTGCCGGCTCTGCCTTTTTCTCGTCAAGAAATGAAAGTGAGATCGCTCCGTCACACTGTTTTCCGCAGGACCAGCAGAACTTGGCCTTGGGTTCAAGAGCAGCTCCGCAGTAAACACAACTCTTCGATTTGGAAGGTATCTCCGCTCCGAAGATGTTTGTCTCCTTGATCTGGGACGAGCCGCAGTTGCTGCAAAAACGATCAGCATTCTTAAGCTTGCTGCCGCACTGTGCGCAGATTCTCATCTTGTACCTCTTTTCCGTGTGGCCTCAGGCCACCCCCCTTGATTTGTACCGCACGATACCTTCGTTATCGTGCACTGCACCGATCATTATAAAGCAAGCGCCAAAAAAATTCAAGAAATATGACTAAAAATCTTTAGGATCAAGATGGAATTTTGGTGATTATCACTTTTCTATGGTGACATAGGCCTGGTGCATGCCGAAAGCCAGTGCCTCCTCATGAGTATTGAAATAAACATCTATGCGGTTATTTGTTATGCCGCCGCCGCAGTCCTCGGCTATAAAGGTTCCGAGTCCTTCTATGCTGACCCTGGAGCCGTAGGGGATCACCCTGGGATCCACGGCTATGGTCCTGCCTGCCACCGGCACCGTCCCCGTGGCCGTATGGGGCTCGCCTCCCCTGACCTCGGGGCTGTACTGTCCGCAGCAGATGGAGCAGGGGCAGTATGCCGTCAGGTTAAAGAGCATGGCCTCACCGGTCTGCAAGGCGTAATCCACGGAGCTCATGACCTTATCCTGCTGGACATAGCCCACAAGGCCGTCATACTGTACCATGGTATAGCCCTCGGATTCACCGAGCACCGTTACATTTGCGCCCTTGGGGATAACTCCCAGGCTTCCGTCGCTGTCAAGGGGAGCCCTGCGCATCTCTGCAGCTCCGGCTACCTTATAGGATATCTCGGGAGTCACCACCGGTCTGCCGGCCTGCATCTCCCTGAACTGTTCCCTGAGCCTGGTGCGTTCTTCCTCGGCCCTGGTCTCCGTTTCCTCGCTTATGAGCACGGAAGCCGCGGTGCTCATCATCTCGCCGCTCTGGGCATATTTCTCAAGCACGAGCTTTACGCCGTGATCGCTGTTCTCGGATCTTGTTGCAGCCCTGTCCTCTCCCGGAGCCACATAGCCCTGGGTCCTGAGTTCGGGCACGGGACCTTCCTTTCTGGTCTCGGCCGCATTATCGCCATGGGCAATGGCCGCCCTTGTGATATTCTCCGTGCTTTCCTCCTCCGCTTCATCGGCGGAGACCTCTGCGCCGTCCAGGCAGCTTGAATCCACGTAACCCTTCAGGCCTTCATAACTTACCAGGGTATAACCGTCGGTGTCACCGCTTATGCGCTGTACATATGCCCCCTCGGGCACGGTCATGATCCACTCTCCCTCAACGGAAGGAGTCTTGCGCAGGTTTACCCTCTCCTCTACCAGACAGCCCACATTGTCTTCTACTGCATTGCTCCTGGTATAACCCGAAAAGAGCAGAGCCGTAGTGGCGGAAAAAAGCATTACCGGTTTTCTCAGATTTCTCAATAACATGTTCATCGCTTATGTCAACCTTTTCTGTAACAATTTCGTAACAAATTATAATAACTTCGTAACAATTTGTCAACCGCCACATCTGGCATTTTAGACAATAAAAAAGTCCACATTTAGTGGACTTTTACAAAATCATGTGTTTTACTCAAAACAGGCCGCTATCTCGTCCGCAGCTTTTGTTTCGTCGCTGCCCTCCGCGATAAGGTCGAAACTGCTTCCCTGCTGAAGCCGGAGTATCGTCATTCCCATGATACTCTTCATGTTGATGCTCTTTTCCTGGGACTCTATCCTGAGGGAGCAGTCATAGTGGCATGCAGACTGTACCAGCCAGGGTATTATATCAGCCCCGTAATCCTTCTGTAATGTTACGGTCTTTCTGATCATATGATCACATCCTTTGCTGATTATTCCCCCAATCCCTTAAGCAGCTAAAAAATGTGACCCCAACCTTCTCTGTATGACGTGAATAAAAAAATGCTGAAAGCCTCAGCATTCTTTTAAGCGATAGACGGGACTCGAACCCGCGAGCTCAACCTTGGCAAGGTCGTGTGCTACCAACTGCACCACTATCGCATCTTTCATCTCCCGCACGGGACAAAAAGAATTGTACATCAGCCTTTCGGAAAAGTCAAGAACTTTTTTCACTTTTTTATCTTTCTTACAGACTTTTGTTCAGGCGCATGGTATATATGCGTATAAGGGCCTCATCCAGGGCTTCTTCGCTGATCGTTCCGTCTGCGACGGCATCGGTCAGTACCTGTCTGGCGGCGTTAAGATCGTCATGGCTCCTTATGATGAACATATCCGCTCCGGCCCTGAAGGATCTCAGCACGGCATTGCCGGTCTTTCCGCTCTCGCTCATCCCGGCCTGCTCAAGGGGCGCCGTAACGATGACTCCCTTAAAGCCCAGCTCCTCCCTCAGCACTTCCTTTATGAGCTTCTCGCTCATTATACAGGAATCGCCGTTACCCGCGGCATTCTGTGCGCTCATATTGCTCACCATCACCATATCCGCCCCGGCTTCTATGCCTGCGGAAAAAGGAAGGAATTCGCTGCTCCTCATGTCATCTAGGCTCCGATCCGTGGAAGCCGCTCCCTTTTCCGGATCGGTGCTTAAGCTTCCCTCTCCGGGGAATGCATTAAGGCAGCTTATGACGCCGCCGCCGTTAAGACCTTCCACTGCCGCCCCGGTCATCACCGCTGCCGTAGCCGCATCCGATGAAAAAGCGCGGTCCTTAAGGTAGCCGTTCTCATCGGTGAGCACGGCGGCAAGAGGCGCCAGATCTCCGTCAATGTCGTAGCCCTTAAGATAGGCTCCTACGGCTGCATAAGCGGTCTTCACATCGGTCTCGCTGCCTGCTGCAAGCTCAGAAGCCGCAGGAAGCCCCTCCAGCCCGTTTATCTTTCCGGCAAGGGTCATATTGCCGCAGTCTTCATACACAAAGGTAAGAAGTTTTCTGTTATAGATCTCCTTGTAGATCTCCTTGGTGGCGCTGACCATTTCCTTGAACTGGTCGCCGTTATCGATATTGCCTGCGGAATAGAGCACGCCGCCCACGGCATACTGCTCAAGCCCGCTCTTTGTGGCATCCCCGGCCCTGGTAGCCCTGTCCACGTTGGTTATAGCCTCGGGGGACACGATAAAAAGCGCGTCCACCTTCTGCTCCACTGTCATGTCCTCGATAAGGGACATAACGGCCGGATCGGTCTCAGGCTCCGCTTCAGTAGGTTCCGGCTCCTCCAGCAGTTCATCCACATTCTCCGGGGTCCCTATGGTACCTCCGCTGATGCTCTCCTCCGGAGTCGGCTCCGTATCCGCATTATCGCTGCTGACAGGTTCCGCAGTCGTCTTCTTCGGATGCTTCATCAGATAGTCCGTGGCGTAATATGCGCCTGCGCCCAGGCCCGCAAGGAGCACGATCAGCACCAGCCATGCAAGCAGCTGGTTTCTTATCCTGCGCCTGCGCCTGTATTCCCTGCGGGGATCTTTTTCCTTCTTTGCCATATCTCTATTTCCTCCCGGAAGGCCGTAGCCTCAGATAGTCACCTTATGTAAACCTAAACCCGTCCGCTATCATATCACTTTTTTCACCGGGATGCAAGGGAAATACTCCAAAGACTGCTGAAGCCTTCCGCTCCGCAATGTGCGCACAAAAGTGGAGAGCCCTTGCAGTTCTGATCACCTACTGCAAGGGCTCTCACTTTGACTCACTGTCCAATGGACCATACCTCCTTGGATTAGTCTTCGTCCGTTCCCATGTTCTCCATGCGGACTATACCTTATTCACTTGTACTCCTGTCAGTTCCGCCTTCCTGTCATCCTCCATCTTTGCACATCTGCTGCAGCGGTTGTAATATTTTCCTCGCTGCTCTCTCCTTTGATGAACCTTAAACAAGTGGCTTTACTGATTCCCTGTACCTTCCGTAAGCTCTCTGCAGGTTCTATGATCAATCATTGGAATTTCCTGCCCTGCTCCTTCAGCTCATCCTGAGGTACTTTACTTAATGCTTAGGTGGACCTTACCTCCATCTCTTTTATGTGATCAACAAGTTGTTATCTTGTTGTTATGTGCTTATCTTACCACAAATATTTTAATTGTCAATACTTTTTTGAAAATTTTTTCAAAAAATTTATCCAGTTGTAAAATGCAGTAAAAAAGGCCGCATCCGCGGGGGCTTGCAGCCTTTTCAGATCTCTTTTTTATATGCTGATCCGCTCTTACTCTTCCAGTCCGAAGATATCGTGAGCGGCGTTCATAGCCTTTTCCACTTCCTTCTCGTCGATCAGCACGGTGACCCTTATCTCGGAGGTGGAGATCATCTTTATGTTTATGTTGGAGTTGTAGAGGCACTCGAACATCTTTGCTGTCACACCGGGATTGCTCATCATTCCGGCGCCCACAACGGATACCTTTGCAACGCCCTTCTCGCACTCCAGCTTCTGGTACTTGAGCCTTGCCTGGTTGTCCTCGATGACCTTTATCGCATCATCCGCGTAATCACCGGTAACGGTGAAGGCGATATCCTGGGTATTGTCCCTGCCTACGGACTGAAGTATCATATCCACATTGATATTTGCCTGCGCCAGTGCATCAAACAGGCGGAATGCGGAGCCGGGCTTATCGCTCAGACCCACAACCGATATCTTTGCGCAGTTCTTATCCGATGCCACACCGCTGACTAACATTCTCTCCACTTTTACTTCCTCCTTAACAACTGTTCCCTCTTCATTAGTAAGGCTGGATCTGACCACCAGCTGAACACCGTATTTCTTTGCAAGCTCCACAGAGCGGTTATGCAGCACGCCCGCGCCGAGGGTTGCCAGATCCAGCATCTCGTCATAGGTGATCTCGCTCAGTTTTCTTGCCTTCTTAACCACTCTGGGATCTGCGGTGTAGACGCCGTCCACATCGGTATAGATCTCACAGGCATCCGCCTTCAGCGCTGCAGCCAGAGCCACCGCGGTGGTATCGGAGCCGCCTCTTCCGAGGGTGGTGTAATCACCGTACTTGTTTATACCCTGGAAGCCGGTGACTATAACTATCTTTCTCTGATCCAGCTCATGACGGATACGCTCGGTATCTATCCTCTTAAGCCTTGCATTGGAATAATTCGAGGTGGTATGCATTGCCACCTGGAATGCGTTCAGTGAGATCGCGGGTACCTTCAGCGTCGCAAATGCCATTGCGGCAAGGGCCACACTGGTCTGTTCTCCCGTGGTGAGCAGCATATCCATCTCCCTCTTGGAGGGATTGGGATTGATGTTCTTCGCCATGTCAATGAGCTCGTCCGTCATCTTTCCCATGGCGGAAAGCACCACCACCACGTCATTTCCCTTCTGGTACTCGTCGGCACAGCGTCTGGCCACGTTGAGTATCCTCTCCTTGTTGGCCACGGAGGTGCCTCCGAATTTCTTGACTATCAGCATAACTTCCTCCCTTTTTTACAACCGGATAGATTTGATAATACCTTCAAGCCCTGCGGCTTTATCCGTAAATTCATTTCCGCTCATCTCAGGAGTTACGAGCGCCATCTCATCATCAAAGGCATCCTCAGCCAGCACTCCCTTCAGCACGGGATACTTTTCAAACGCCTCGCCCTTTTCAAAGCAGATCTTCCCCGCTGCCCCGAAACGGCTTTCAGCTTCCTTAAGAGCGCTCCTCTTTATCCTTACCAGGAACTGCCCCTTCAGCTCTCCGGGATCGCCGGGCTCCGCCTTCTCTTCAGTCCATCCGCACTTCACGGTCTTTCCTATGGTGGATGCGCATTCCACCGCGTCAGCCACCACCGCAGAGGCGGTAGCCAGCTTTCCTGCGCCCTTTCCGTAATACATGGACAGTCCCAGCATATCGGAATCTATCAGCGCCGCGTTGAATACATCGTTTACGCTCTTGAGCGGATTGTCCGCCAGTATCACCCTGGGGCTCACTATGGCCCTGGGCTTTCCTCCCTCAAAGTCGCACATCGCGATGAGCTTTATCGTGCCTCCCAGGCTCCTGGCATAGGCCAGATCCATGAGGCTCACATCGCTCAATCCCTCCATGGGGATATCGCTGTAATCCACTTTTTTGCCGCATACAAGAGATGCCAGTATTGCAATCTTCCTGCAGGGATCATGGCCCTCGATATCAGCGGTGGGATCCTTCTCGGCATAGCCCATCTCCTGGGCCTCCTTAAGAGCAGCCGCGAAATCAAGGCCCTGCTCCTCCATGCGGTACAGTATATAATTGGTGGTACCGTTTAAGATACCGTAGATACTTTTTATGTTCTCGGCCACCAGACCGGTCCTTATGGTGCGGATAAGCGGGATGCCGCCTCCCACGCTGGCCTCAAAGAGATAGCTGCAGCTGTGCCCGGCGGCTATTGCCGAAAGCTCGGCGCCGTGCTTCTCCACCAGCTCCTTATTGGAGGTGCATACGCTGATGCCGGCCTCAAGAGCCCTCTTCGTAAAGGCATAGGCAGCCCCGGTGCCTCCCATGGTCTCGCAGATCACCTTTATCTCCGGATCCGCAAAGATCACTTCCGCATCGTGGGTAACCAAAGACTCATACTTATCCCCGGGGAAATCGCGGAGATCCAGTATGTACTTTACTTCCAGGGAGCAGCCCCTGCCGGCGATAAGCTCACTGTTTTCGCCTATCACCTCCACGACTCCGCTGCCCACCGTTCCGTATCCCAAAACCGCTATAGCTGCCATGCCGGTATGTCTCCTTAATTAAATGATTTACAAAACTCGAAAATTTTAACACATATGCCGCCCTCAGGCAAGCCTTTAAAGTAATTTTTTCATGGCGTCCAGATGCTTGCGGACCTCCATGAGATACCTTTCGGGTGAAAAGCTCCTGCTCCTGTATGCATCCGTCAGCAGCGCCTCAATGGTGTAATCCACCATGTCTATGAGCAGCAGATAATCCTCTTTTGCCCTGAGAGCCCCGTAATCAGCCTGCATCATAAGCGAGGAAAGCTGCTCCGCATACTTCTGCCTGGGCTCCCTGATGAGCTCCTCCACATCCTCGTCCTCTTCCCTCATGACGCTGCCGAGAAACAGGGGAAGATAGGGATATTTGTCCAGCATGCGCATCTTGCATTCCTCAACCTCGTATCTGAGCTCAAAATAATCGGTACCCTGCCGCACCGAGCGCATGGAGAGCTCCAGCATGGCGTATTTCAGGCCGTAGCTGGTTATAAAGGAATACAGGCCCGGCTTATTCTCGAAATAATGGAACCACAGTCCCTTGCTGACGCCGCTGACACGCACCATCTCGTCAGTGGAGGAATGCCTGTAGCCGTACTGGGCGAAGATCTGCATCGCCCCGTTTATCATCCTGTCCTGCTTTTCTTTTTTCAGTGAATAAAATTTTTCGTTCATGTCTCCACCATAAAAACAAATGCGCTGTTCATGATATCATATTTTTTCTTTTTTTGAAATATATCTTTTCTTTTTTAGTCTTTTATATTAGAATAGTCTGTGTCGTGAGCGACAAAATACGATGATGGGAAGGAGCAATGACTTATGGCAAAGAAGTTTGGCGGGTTTCTGTTACTTGGTATAGCTGCAGGCGCTGCCGCAGCAGGGGTATACCATTATCTTCAGACTAAAGACAGGCAGTTTGCGGACGTGGACGATTTCGAGGATCTGGACAACTGTGACGATGTGAAAAAGAGCCGCAGCTATGTGGATCTCGACTCCGCAAAGGAATTCATGAGCGGCGCCCTTGATAAGGCAAAGGATGCTGCCGTCAAGGCTAAGGACGTTGCCCTGGAAGTTGGCAAGGAAGTCAGCAAGAAGATCCAGGAGGCCGTTGCCGATAAGCCCGCAGAGGAAGAGGGCGACGTTGAAGTGGTAAAGGATGAGGAAAGCGCCGGAGAAAAGGCAGATGAGGAGAGCTCGGATCCGGATAAGGTTGAAGAAGCCGCCGATACATCAGAGAGCTTCTTTGATGACGATAACGGCTGATCCCGCAGATCACGGATAAAAGAAGACCGCGGCCCGGAAGCCGCGGTTTTTTATTGCTCTTTATTCTTTTTCATAAGGTTCCTGATCTCTATCAGCAGGTCTCTCGACTTGTCCTTCAGCCTGTCGGTGGCGTTGGTTGAAGTCGAGGTTATGACTTCCTGCAGCACCCTCGCTCCGTCCGTAAGGTTTTCGTTCAGCTCAACGCACAGGGCTCCGATCAGGTAGTTCAGGGTCATCTCATTCATGCCCGCATAGGGCGGCTGCTCATTAGCCATGGCCTTGATAAAGCCCTCCAGGGCATTGTGCAGATATTCCCTCTCCTGGGGCGCCACATCCCTTTCAAACTTCTTCTTTTCCAGGGAATCCTCCCTGACCGCATCCTTCCAGCTCCTTATCAGCCAGGCTGTCTTAAGGCAGATAAAGGCCTTCTCGCTGTTCTTTCCCTGTCTTACCACCGAATTGAGGAGGGCCAGCTTATATCTGGTGAAGGAATCTTCATAGCTCAGGGTGCTGCCGCACTCCGTGGGCATCTGCCTGAAATTCGCAGAGATATTGTCCTTTATCAGCTGCCTGTGGGGCTTCGCCAGGGGGCCGTGATAACGGCTTAGGGCGGCATAGCCACAGAAAGGACAGAGTATCACGTCATACTTGATGGGCTCCACATCCTTATAGATGGGCCGCAGTATGCTGTCCTGCCCCAGAGGCCTTACCTTGTTGGGCCGCACCGTAAGCTGTTTGAACTTCCGGTCGCATACGCTGCATTCAAACTGCTTTTCCAGCAGTATGTCCTCTTCCTGTATGGTCTTGTCGGCCTTCTTTTCGGGCTCGGGCTTTTTTTCTTCCTTTTCCTCTTCAAAGATCTTGATCTTTCCGAGGCCGCCGAGGCCCAGTGCCTCAAGTCCGTCCATTAATCCCATATATGTCCGCTCCTAAATTCAGTTGGTTCCGCCATCCTTAGGTAATACGAAGGATGACTTAAGACCTACTATACGGTTGAACACCGGCTGTCCCGGCTTTGAATCCTTGTAATCGGCTGTAAAGAAGCCCTGGCGCACGAACTGGAAGCTCTCATAGGGCTTTGCCTCCATGAGGCCGGGCTCCACGCGGCAGCCCGTGAGCACCTTCAGGGAATCGGGGTTCACGTTCACGTTGCCGTTCTCGTCATATACGCCCTTCTCCTCATCCACCAGGTTCTCATAAAGCCGCACGGTGCACTCTTTGGAATCGGAAGCGCCCACCCAGTGGATGGTTCCTTTAACCTTCCGTCCCTCAAAGCCGCTGCCCTGCTTTGTCTCGGGATCGTAGGTGCAGTGCACGGCGGTGATGTTTCCGTCCGCATCCTTATCCACGCCGGTGCAGGTAACGAAATATGCG
>JAFWWB010000068.1 GCA_017518185.1 Lachnospiraceae bacterium | reverse complement strand
GAATAGATAGTTTTTTAATAATATTGACTAAAATTATTAATTTTAAAGAAAATAATTTTCAATTCGAAATTGAAAGAAAAAGTAATGAAATGATTTCAAAAATATTAAAAAATTGTAATGATTTTTTTATTAATGATAATAATAACAATAATATGAATGGAGAAGATGAATATAATTCAAATGAAATCAATAAAAATGATACTGAAATAAATCCAGAAATAAGAAATTATACTAAGTTAAATACTTATATCCAAAGGAAGAATACAAATATAATTGAAAATGCTATAATAAATACTGAAATAAAACCAAATTTAAATAATCCAATTATTAATACTCAAACAAATCCTATAAATAACACAACAGAAATAAATAATAATTCAACAGCAGATCAAAACAGTTTAAATTATTTAAATAGCAATATAAATATAAACAGTAGTACCAATAATAATAACAATACTAATAATATAAATGAAAACACAACCCCAACCAATGAAGCACCAAAACCATCAATTAATTTAATCAATAAAAAAACTATAATAAATACATATGATATATTTTCTTCAAAGAAAAAGGAGAATGAAAGTCGAATAATTTCAAAATATGAATATTTCTGGATAACTCCAGTAAAATCTTTTTTATTAACAATAGAAACACCTTTAATATCTATTTTTTCTCCTTCTAATAATAATTGTATAAAACAATATATCCACTTATGCTTGATTATAACAAACAAAAACAATTGCGTCAATTTTAGAAACTTCGGCATATTATACAAAATACACCCGCACATTTTGGAAGCGTCATTATCTATGGCTCATACTTCTTTATTCATAAACTCAGGCGCACATCGTCGCCCCGCTCCTTTTCCCGGCACAGCACGTTCTTCTGTCATCCCGAGCGCAGCAGGCACGGCCTATTCCTCTGTCATCCCGAGCGTAGCAGGCACGGCCTATTCCTCTGTCATCCCGAGCTCAGCAGGCACGGCCTATTCCTCTGTCATCCCGAGCGTAGCAGGCGATGCCTGCGAAGTCGAGGGATCTTTTCTTTTTCTCCTGTCCCAAATGACCTCAACCAACATAAGTACAAGTCCCGCAAGTGCCAGCAGCCTTCCTTCGTCCGCTCCGGGAGCTTCATAGGATAACTCGATCTCGTGTTCTCCCGGTGTAAGGTATAAAGCCATGAACGCCTTCTCAGCCACGGGCAGGATCTCCGCTCTTTTCCCGTCAACCGTGGCGTTCCAGCCTTTATCATATGGTATGCTCATAAACAGCAGGGGCTTCTCTTCTCCTGCCGTCACATCAGCCCGGACAAAGCCCTCTCCGGCATCCTTAACCCTCCAGCCGCCGGGCGCAAGTATCCCGTAGGCCCTGTCCAGTTCTTCTTCTATCTGATAACAGAAATAATGCTCCGCATATCTGAAGGCTTTATCTTCCCCGTCAAATACGGCAAGTCTTAAAAGGAAGAGCTCCCCGTCCTCAGACATTTCTATGACCGAGTTTCCCAGAGGGCACTCATACCTTGCTCCGCTGCCCTTTCTGTCATCCGGCGAGAACATGGCCGTTCCCAGGGCCATATCCTCCGGCAGACGGAACTCCTTTGCCTCCCCTCCGCCTTCAGTCAGACTGAAGTAGGCATACGCATGATCGGCCCCTTCCGCCGGGATCCCTATCAGCAGGTCTCCGTAATCCCCTTCTCCGTTCCGCCGCAGGGAATAACCGCTTTCCGTTTTCTCATATACCGCATTATTCTCCTCATAGCCAAAAGCCTCTGCCCTCCTGTAGGCGTCTATACGGCATCCGCAAAGGGAACTCAGCAGTCTGTTCTGGTTTTCAAAAACATTTCCGTCAAAGCCCTGATCGGCAGCTATGGCTGCGGAAGCCATAAATCCGACGGGCAGTGCTCTTTCGTATACCTCCGTTCCGCCTCTGGACATACTCCCCCTGTATCTTATCCCGAAGATCATATCCGTGGCATCGGTAGCTCCGGTCTGGGTATACTGTATCCCGTTAACCGCATCTCCCAGCTTCGAGAGCAGTTTATAAAGTTCCGTATAGTTGGAGGATGCAAACTGTCCTATCCCTTGATAACCGTAAAGAGCATTTGCATTGTCATTTATCCTGTCATAGAAAAAGCCCCTGTAGCTCCCCCTGTTCCCGGCATCTTTGTTTATATCCATCGCAAAACTCTTTTCAGCGCGGTCAAGAGTTTTATGTTCCGTATATTCAACGCGCCCCTGTTCCCTGCAGTTAAAATATGCCTGTGCCGTCAGTTCTCCCAGAAGTATCACAAAGGCCAGCACCGCTCCTGCTCTCTTTTTGTCTAAACAGCCTATTATCACAGCAGTGGCACCCCAGAGAATGAAAAGTATTATATTTCCCCACAGCCCGAAAACCACACCCTTACCGTCCGCCGCTTCGCCGAAATACTCATGGATCAGTATGAGCGCTACTGCCGCCGCCAGATGGATCCCTGAATAGAACAACACCCGCGCCGGCTTTTCCGGCAGTTTGATCTTACCGGCAGCTCTTACCGCAAGCGTTACCAGCAGGAAAACATAAAGGAAGGCATAACGCACCGAAAAACCGTCAGGCCTGTTGAAGGCGTGAAGGAAATAATACAGCGGATCCAGATATATGGTGAGCGCCAGGCTTATCACCGATGCTCCCATGAGCGCCCGTTCCCTTTTTGATATATCCTTATTAAGGAAATAAAGCGGAAGAAGGAGCAGCGTTGCAGTCCCGCAGTATATGAAGGGGATATCGGTCACAAGGGAGGTGGGTCTTCCGAAATACAGCCCGTAGAGCAGATCCCAGGGTGCAATGATCCCTCTGACCATCACCGAATTAAAACCTGTGGAGGATAAGAAAAACAGGATCGCAGGGAACAAAAGACACATGGACATCAGCGCGGCCGTGACAGCGGAAAGCGCATACCTCATCAGCAGCCGGATGTTGATTTGTATAAAGCGTCTGCCATCTCTCAGATACAGTATTCCCATAAAGGCTGCTGCTGAAAAAAGACCGATAAGGAAGCCTGAATAGAACTGTATGACAAAAGCCGCGGTATAAGCGATCGTAAGGGCCGTAAAACGTTTCTGCCTCAGGGCGCGCAAAAGACATAACATGACCAGCGGGAGCAGATAAAGCGCATCCAGGAGATTCGTAGAGAGCATGTATTCGAACTGATACCCGCAAAGCCCGTAACAGAGCGAAAAGAATACATAAAGCCACCCATCTTTTCTCTGCAGCCTGCTGATAAAGGCATAGAACATAGCTGATGAAAGAGCCAGCTTTAAGATGATCCCCACTGCCATTGCAGTATATGCATCAGGGATCAGCATAAACAGCAGTGTCGAGGGGCTGTAGGAACAGAAGGCATAAAGAAGAGCAGTGTTCTGTCCAAGGGATGTCTCCGTAGAATAGAAAATGCTCTCCTTCTCCATAATATGCCTTGCCAGCATGGCCTGCATAGCAGCCATCTGGTCATAACTGTCATTGAGCAGGGCGGCATACGGCCCTCCCGGAAAAATACCGGCAGCTGCCATGGCTGCCGTCACCACCGCCGCCGTAAGGAAGAAGCTTATAAACATACCCTTAAGGCATTTCCTGATCTCAACCATTCTTCCTTTTTCCTCACTGATACGGGACTGTGAGACCGGATTTCCCACTGGCGCCCTTATCTCTTCCCCGTCAAATCACAAAATGGAGCCGGAGAAAACCCCGGCTCCGTGATACACAGTTTCTTTTTTCTTTCTCAGGACAATGCGTCGTAGAGAGTGAACATAGGTGACAGTATAGCTATGACCAGGAAACCGACCACAACAGCCATGACCACGATTATGGCAGGCTCAAGTATGGTCATCATCTGCTCGGTAGCGAGCTGAACGTCTTCCTCATAGTAATTTGCCACGTTCTCAAGCATGAGCTCAATGTTACCTGTTTCCTCACCGATAGCAACCATATGTACCACCATGGGAGGGAAAAGACCGCAGGTCTGAAGTGGTTTGGAAAGAGGCACGCCTCGGAGCACCTGATCCTTCGCTTCCTTCATCGCCCTCTTGTAAAGCATATTCTCCATGGAACGTCCGGTTATCTCTATGGCATCCACCATGGGAACACCGGCTCCCAGAAGGGTACACAGTGTTCTTCCCAGTCTCGCGCAGGCGCTCTTGGTCTTTACACCGCCGAGTACCGGAACCTTCAATGCCGCCGCACTGGTGAATTCCTTACCGGAATCCGTAGAAGCATAGGCTTTCCATCCGAAGATGATCGCCACTATCAGGATTATCATCAGCCACCACCAGGCAACGAAGAAGTCGGATATGTGTATGACAGCCATTGTGATAGCGGGCATTTCCACGTCCAGATCGGCAAACATGTTCATGAATGTAGGGATGACCCAGACCATGACCACGCCGATAACTCCGGCCATGACCACCAGCAGTATGATAGGATATGTTATTGCTTTCTTCACTGCCGACTGCAGTGCCGCATCCTTTTCAAACTGTATAGCCATTCGTTCGAAGGCTTTATCAAGCGAACCTGAAGCCTCACCTGCTTCAACCATGTTGTTCAGCATCTCAGGGAAAACGCCCCCCTGCTTTCTCATGGAATTGGCAAGGGTTTCACCCTTTGATATATCCGTATGGACTTCCTTGATAGCTGCCCTGAGAGCTTCATTCTCTGTCTGGTCCGCCAGCATCTCAAAGCTCTCCACCACGCTGACGCCGGCATGGTTTATGGAATGGAACTGATGACAGAAAAGAGCAAAATCTCTCGGTGTGATCTTCTTACCCTTACTCAGGAAATCCACGGGCTTCTTTAATCCCGTAGCTTCCTCGCAGCTCACGACAACATTCTTGTCCTGCTTGAGCATGTTCATCGCAGCATCCCTGGTCTTGGCCTCCAGTGTACCGCGTTTTTCCTTACCTGCCGGGGTGATGACCCGGTATGCGTATTGTGCCATAAGTTACCCCACCTTCTTATTTATTCTGCTCCCCTGAGCAGTGATTCTCGTATCATTATGCTGCGGGCTCTTCCTCGCCTCCGGACAGCACATCCGCATTGGCAGCGGTCTGCGCATCCATATCGTATGCCACACGTACCATCTCCGCTATGGAAGTAATACCTTCCACAACGTTTCTGGCACCGGCCATACGCAGTGTGTTCATGCCTTCCGCAACAGCTGCCTCTTCTATCCTCTCCGCAGTGACAGTCTCGTGGAGAACACGCCTGATGGCTGCGCTTATGGGCATGATCTCATAGATGGCCTTCCTGCCCTTATAGCCCTTGCCGCAGATATCGCAGCCTCCGGGCTCATATACCGTAAGGGGCTGGTCCAGAGGATAGCCCAGAAGTATCTTCTCCTGTCTGGTTGCTTCATGCCCAACCTTGCAGTTAGGGCAGAGACGGCGGACAAGACGCTGGGCGATTATACCCACCACTGCGTCACCTATCATATAGGGCTCCACACCCATATCTATGAGTCGTGTTACCGAAGCTGATGTCGAGTTGGTATGAAGCGTGCTTATGACAAGGTGACCGGTTATGGATGCCTGAACGGCTATCTGTGCCGTCTCACTGTCTCGGATCTCACCTATCATGATGATATCGGGGTCCTGACGGAGTATGGAACGGAGGGCCGAGGCAAAGGTGAGGCCTGCCTTCACGTTCACCTGCACCTGGTTGATGCCTGCGATATTTGCCTCCACAGGATCCTCAACGGTGATGATGTTAACATCGGGTTTATTCAATTCGTTGAGCACGGTATAGCAGGTGGTAGACTTACCGGAACCGGTAGGCCCCGTTACCAGGATTATACCGTGAGGGTTGTTCATGATACCGTCCAGTCTCGCCTCGTCATCGGGATAGAGACCGAGGAATTTCTTCTCCTGTGTAAGACCCTGCTTCTTGGTAAGTCGCATGACGGTCTTTTCCCCGTAAACAGTGGGAAGTATAGACACACGGACGTCGAATTCCACGCCGTCCACTATATAGGTAAGACGGCCGTCCTGAGGTTTTCTCTTTTCGGAAATGTCCAGACCGGAGATGATCTTGATACGTGCCGTCATTGCTGCCAGCATGGCCGGGCTGTATACAGCATCTTCCTGGAGCATACCGTCAACACGGCTTCTTATACGGAGCTGCTTTTCCATAGGCTCGATATGGATATCTGATGCCCCCTCACGCACACTCTGCTGTATCATGCTCCTGACTATCTTTACTATAGGAGCTTCACCTACGGTGTCCTCTTCTTCCTTATCCTGTGCAGTTCCGTACTCCTCCTCATGCTCCTTAAGGAAGTCATCCGCGGCCTCCATGGTACTTCTCTTGCCGTAGATCTTATCAAGCATTATGTTCAGCTCTGTCTGCGGCGCATAAAAAGGCATGACCTCCATGCCCGAAGCCATCTCTATATCATCTATCTGGCCCAGATTGTTGGGCTCTGCCATAGCCACATGAATGGCATTGATATTATCGGGATCAAAAGCAAAAGGAAGGACCATATGCTTTCTGACCAGATCATCGCCCACCTGCTCTACAGCCTTCGGATCGTAATCCTTCAATTCCTCCGGCGAAACGGTGGGAATACCCATAACGCTGGAAAAGAAGTTACTGAAGCTCTCATTGGTCATGAAGCCCATCTGCATCAGAGTCTCGCCGAGCCTCTGCCCTCTTTCCTTCTGCTCCGCAAGGGCAAGCTGGAGCTGCTCTTCGGTTATCAGCCCCGAATCGATCAGCTGTTCACCAAGACGTTTCTTTGCACCAAAAATGGCCATTACGAGTGCTACCTCCTGTCGTTCTTATGGTGTATTCACACGGGCACAAGCTAAAACAAAGGCTCCGCCCGCCTTTTATCTGTTCATATTTACCAATAGACACAATTACACCGACATATTATCTCACACTTATTTCCAAAATAAAACCCCTGCCTTCTCATTTTTACGTTTCATCAAAATACGTCCTTCAGATTTTGTGCAATTTTACCATTTTATCCGGCTACATACCGGTCCGCCTTTTTTCAGTTCCATCAGCTTGAACAAATGCCTGATTTCTAATATAATACACTCATTGAATCCTTAGGAGGCTTTCCATGGCTGAACGCATAAATGCCCTTTATCATAAGAAAAAGCTTTACCCTCTCTATTCTGCACTGCTTACCGCCCTGATCTTTATCCTGATCCTGGCCTTTAACGGTATCGCGGGTTTCGGGAACAAGACCATACTTACCGGTGATCTTTTCTCCCAGTATGTTTCATTTATCCGTCATTTTATCGATATACTCAAGGGAAAAGCCGGCTTTTATTACAGCTTCTCCCTTTATCTGGGGAACTCCTCAGCCGCTAACAACAGCTATTACTGCCTGAGTCCCTTTAATCTGCTATACCTGATCCCAGGCATATCTTTATCAGCAATGACAGCCGTGATCATAACGCTTAAACTAGCCCTTTCCGCCGCCTCTTTCCAGTTTTATCTGGCTAAGGGCCTTAAAGGCGGCCGCCCGGTGAGCATTCTTTTCGGCACCGCCTATGCCCTGTCCTGTTTTTCCGTGACCATGTCCATGCACATCATGTGGCTTGACTGTCTTTATATACTTCCCGTGCTGCTGCTTTTGATGATGCGCTTTATAAAGGGAGGATCTTTTCTGCCGCTGATCCCGGCCTATGCCTTTCTTTTTTTGTCAAATTTTTATATGGCCTATATAGCCGGCATCTTCACAGCATTCTGCTTCATCGGCCTGATCATCATACACACGGACAGCTTCGATAAAGCCTCACTGATGTCCGCACTCAGGAAAGGCGGACTCTACGCATTGTCAGTCATCCTGGCCGCCCTTTGCTGTGCGGCAGTCCTTCTCCCCTCGGCTTACGAGCTCATTTCTCAGAGAAGCACCGGCGGCAGCACCTTTTCCCTGGTTTCCGTCACCATACCCGACGTTCTCTGCAATCTCCTTATGGGACAGATGCAGGGTATGGGAAGCCCCATTCCGCTGATATACTGCGGACTTCCCGTGGTACTGCTTCTGCCGCTGTACTTTTCTTCAAAGGCCCATTCTCTTAAAGAGAAGCTCTGCATCGCGGCCATTCTCATATTCTACCTGGCAGGCTCACAGTTCCTTCCTCTGTACCGCTTTATCCACGCCTTCGAAGCTCCCAACTGGTATGCCCACAGATATGCTTTCTGTGTGGTATTCCTGCTTCTGAGCCTGGCTTTCCGGGCGCTTGACGATATATCGTCCGTAACCTGCAGATCTGTCTGGGCATATTACGGAGCCGTACTCCTTTTCTACGCACTCCTCATCCCCTTCCAGCGCCTGTGCTATAGCGGCTATACCACCAACAGCCACGGCTGGCTCATTGTCAATGCAGGCTTTCTTGGATTTTACTCTTTGATCCTTTCCGGTATACTTAAGCATTCCCGCAGGCTTATGCCGCTTCTGCTTTCGATCGTTTTTTCTGCGGAATTGCTGATAAACGGCATCACCTGTCTCTCCCGCAACAGCTTCGGTTTCGAAAGCGAGGATAATATAGAAAACTGGCTTTCACGTGAGGAAACCATTATCCCGGTCCTTCTCAGAGAGGACCCGGATTTCTACAGAGTACGCGTACGCGGAGAACGGGCCTTCAACTCCCCCTCGCATTTTTCCTATCCCGGACTTAACAGTTACAGCTCCACCGATAACGTTAAGCTCAGATCCACCCTGTCATCCCTTGGCATAGGCACTTCCTTTGCGACCACCTACGATCAGGGTTATACGGATCTTACGGATATGCTCTTTTCCGTAAAGTATACGATAGACGAAAACGGCGGTATCTCCGGCTCTCCCCTTGCCCTTCCCATAGGCTTTATGTGCAGCGAAGCTATCCTGGGCTGGAAGGACTGTGGCAATGTTTTTGAAAACCAGGAAAATCTCATCGATTCCATGACTGAAAAAAAATATGATATTTTCAGAACTGTTTCCATTGATAAGATCGATTACAAGAACATGGAGATCCTTCCCTTTCAGGAGGCTTATGTTTTCAAACACCACAGCGACATGGTATTTAACGGCAGGGTCATCTTTTCATTTCCGGATCTCCCCAATGCCTCTGTTCTTGGACACTTTACCCCCCAGGGTGAGCCTGTCCTGGACAGCTCAGCTCCTTCCGTCGCGGTTGACCGCACCGGCTTCGGAAAGGCCGTACGCATTTCTGACGGTACCATATTTGCGCTTCCTTTAGATGAAAGCGGAACACCGGTCGCGGAGCTGGACTTTGGCGGCGGCGGAGCCTATGATTACGCCATAAAAGATATGCAGTTCTGTCTCTATGATACATCCTCAATACCGGAGATCCGTAAAGATCTTGGCACTAATGTCCTCAAAGTAAGCGAATGGTCGGACGGGCATATAAAAGGCAGCGTGACAGTAACCGAAGACAGGCCTGTGCTTTTTACCTCCATTCCCTATGAGAAGGGCTGGGAGGCTTTGGTGGACGGTAAAAAAGCCGCCATAGGGGCTACCGTAAACGGAACCTTCATCTCCCTTGCTCTTTCGCCCGGGGAACATATAGTAGAGCTGGATTATGTCCATCCAATGTCAGGTATCTCATTGATATTGAGCAGCATCTCCGTATGTGCCGTACTCCTGATCTGTCTCATTCTCCGGAGAAGGGGTAACAGCCTTTCCTCCGTATCCGAAGACAACGGTAAGGAGGCTGCAGCATGAAGCGCCGTCTCCCCGTCCCGGTCATCTCGTTTTTTCTGAGCCTTGCTGCCTTTTTGCTCTTTCTTCTGCTCTATGGGGTGCTCGGCTCCGGAAACCGTACCATACTCAGAGGCGATCTGTATGTTCAATATGTTGATTTTATCCGGATGTTCCTCCGGGTACTCAAGGGCGAGGAAGATTTCTGGTACTCTTTCTCGATCTATTATGGCTCAGGTACCATTCTGACCTACGCTTATTACGTGTTCAGCCCGTTTAATCTCCTTTATCTCATCGAAGCCGTGCCCGTACCGGTCATGACCATATGTATAATAAGTATAAAGATCGCGCTCTCCGGAGCTTTTTTCTCGCTGTTTGCCCGGCGTGTGCTCGGCTGCAATGCTCCAATCTCCCTCTTTTTCTCCCTGTGCTATGCCATGAACGGCTTTGCCGTTTCTTTCCATTTAAACATCATATGGCTGGATGCCATATTTATGCTGCCGGTAGTGATGATGCTCCTATTCCGGCTTGCGGATACAGGCCGGTATCTTTCCCTGGTTCCTGCCTGGGTGTATCTTTTTATCACGAATTTTTATATGGCCTATATGGTAGGTATCTTTTCGGCACTTGTCTTTATCTGCCTCCTGATCTGCCGTATGCCTGCATTTGATGCCTCCGGCCTGAAACAGGCTGCAAAACGTCTTTCAGGCCTGGTCATATCCGTTGCCTTGGCTGCCGGTATAAGCGCCGTGATCCTTCTTCCCTGCGCGATGTTCCTGATATCACATATGGCTGAAGACAACATAGCCTTCTCAGCTCTTGCTACAGCCATCCCCGATATGCTGAACAGCCTTTTCGTTGGCAGCATGCCTGATCTGGACAACCACACCCCTGTGATGTATTGCGGACTTCCCGTCCTTCTCTGTCTTCCTTTCTATTTCAGTTCAGGAGAGATTTCCTTTAAGGAGAAGCTGCTTTCATCGGCATTACTTGTATTTTATATACTTGGAATGCTCTATCTCCCCCTCTTTATGGCTCTCCATGCTTTTGATTATCCCAATTACTATTTCTTCCGTTACAGCTTCTGTGTGAGCTTCCTTCTATGTTCACTCTGCTGCAGACGCATATCCGCAGGCATTCAGAACATATCCCCCCGTCATCTGCTGATATGGGGAGCCTTCCTGATCACTTTCTATTCCTTTATGACCGGTCTTGCACCATTGACTGCTCTGAGTTATCATTCCGTAAATGACAGCTCCCTGCTGGCCGTAAACCTTTTGTTTACAGCCCTCTGGTGCCTTATCTTTTTTCTCCTGAGGCTTGATCGTCAGAGGTATCGCAGGATTCATATTCTTACCCTTCTTTCCGCATTCCTCATACTTATATGTGAGCTGGCAGTAAACGGACAGATCTCAATGCTCCACACAGATATGACTCCCCTGAGTGAAGCCGAATATGACAGCTGGTATGATGCGGAAAGCACCGCTCTGTCCGGACTGAAGGAGGACAAGGGCCTTTACCGCGTCATAATGCGCGGAGAGAGCAGCTACAATGCCCCCTCCTTCTTCGGGTACAATGGTTTCAATACCTTTTCGTCCTCCGATGACTACAGCATGCGGACTGCTCTTTATGACCTTGGTATATCGGGGACCAACCGGAGCATCACGGAAAACGGATACACAGATCTGACCTATCTTCTGTTTTCAGCAGCCTATGAGGCTTCCATCCTTCATCCCGATGCCTCCTCCGCAGAAAGGGAATCCGTTCTGAGAAAACTCCCCTATTCCCTGCCCATAGCATATATGGTCTCGGATAGCATCCGGGATTATTCTCCCGGAGAGGACCCCTTTGAAAACCAGGAAAAGCTGGTATATGCCATGACCGGGAACCGCTACCGCTTCTTTGATCGGCTCAGACTTGAGGATATATCCATCAGCAGCTATAACGCCGGCATACGTACGGTGGATGAACATCATATCTTTTACAAAAAAACAGATCTGTACCCCTCAGCCGCCGTTTATTTTTCCGTTCCGAAGAAGGAGGGCCGTCCCTTCCTCCTGTGCTTCCGCCAGAAGGATCCCATTGCGGATGCCACCGCCCCCCATATACTCTGCGCGGTAGACGGCTGTGATGTGACCACCACGCTCTCCTACGGCTGCATTTACTATGGCGGCAATCCAAACGGCAGCTTTTCTGATGACAGCGAGACCCTTGCCGTATTCTTCGACGGCCAGAGCCGTCAGGATTATCCCTGCAAGGGCATGTATTTCTCACGCTTTGATCCCACGGAGCTTTCCTCTCTCCACAGGGACCTGGCGCCCGGCGGCCTGGATATCACTGCCCACCACGGAGGACATATAAAAGGAACCGTGACGGTTCCTTCCGATAAGACCACTCTCTTTACCTCCATCCCCATGGATGAAGGCTGGCATGCCACGGTCGACGGGATAGCAGTAAGCTGCGAGCCCATACTCGGAGATGCTTTCCTCTCCCTCTCTCTTACCCCGGGCACGCACGAGATAACTCTGGACTATACAGCCCCCGGCGCTGAGGCCGGCGCTGTCATCACCCTGCTTTCACTCATGCTTTATCTCCTGCTCGCTGTCTTTTCCAGAAGATCTTTTTATCATAAAGCTTCCGCAGAAGATGATAAGCCCGACCAGTGACAGCAGCAGCCCGTAAAGCCTCCATCTGTTCCTGAAGACAAATCTCACATCATGCTCTCCCGGCTCCAGGAGAACGGCACAGAAGGCATCACCCATTATGGGAACTATCTCTCTCTCTATACCATCAATATAAACCTTCCAGCCTTCATCATAGGGTATTGAGCTGAATAACAGCTTTTTTTCCTCCGTGGCAGTAACCGTCCCTCCGATCTCTGAATCTGAGCAGCGCTCATCCGTCAGGCCTCCGGCCCTGAGTTTATCATATACAGCCCCGAGTCCCACATCATCGGGCATGGCGAAATACATCTCCCTGTAATCTACCTCATCATAACAGTCCTTCTGCATGATGATGGAAAAGCCGTACTCTCCGGCCTCATTCTCCCCGAGAGGCATTATATGAGGCATCAGAAGCCGGGAATCCGTACAGTTGTCCCCCAGATCCCTGCTGCTGCATATCATCGGAGATCTTTCATCATTGGTCCCTTTTCCGGGTATGGCCGTATATGACAATGTCCCGTATACAGCTTGTGGAAGCACTATGCTGACAGTGCCTGCTTCTTCAACGTCCGCGGTCTTTCTGAGGCGTATCCCTCCCTTCAGCGGAAGCAGCTCCACACCATCCGTTTCCAGAAGTACTTCTCCCGTATATCTGTCAAAAAGCTTCTCTTTTTCACCGGTCATGGCAGAAGCCAGGCTTTCCTGAACCTCAAAAGGGTCCGGGCTCTCCGCCTTCCAGTCCGTCAATCCCGCATCTGTCATAAATGCCACGGGAAGGGTATACTCATTCTTCCTTACACTGTACTGCTCCCTGTGTTCCCCTCTCCAGAAACCGCATTCAACGGAATACTTCTGGGAGAAGATCATCTGGGTAAAGCCGGTCTGCCCATAGTCAAAAAGAGTTCTTGAGGAAGCCCCATAGCCCAGCTTTGAAAGCTCCGATCTCACGTTTTCATTTTCCAGACTGGAAAACCAGCCCAGTCCCCTATAACCGTACAGCATCGATATATTATCGGAAGGCGCATTCATGTAATGTACCCTGTAAAAACCGGTGTTTCCTTCCTCTTCTTCAGCTATCATCCCGGTGGCATTCCCTGCCTGCTCTCTCCAGAGACGGTAATACACGGGATCTGTCAGGGCATCCTCTGAAGCATCATAAACCAGCACCATATTCATAGCAAGCTCAAGTATTATCAGCACTCCTGTCAATACCCTGTATCTCTTTATCATGAATATGGACGCTGCGCAGATGATAATAGCGCTTAAGATCCCGGTCCTGAGATCCATCAGCTGATCCTCCGGCTTTGAAAAGTTTATCTTAAGGAACATTATGATAAAATACATGCCGCTCAATATCAGGGCGGAAAGCAAAAGTTCTGCTTTCTCCTTTTTTCCCTGACCTGGCTCATACATGGCAGCCGTGCATACCAGCCAGAAGCTGAATATCCAGGAGAATCGCCACTGATAGCCGTCAGGCGCATCAAAGGCATGCATAAATAGATAAGCAGGCCCCCAGAAAAAGCACAGCATAAGGATTCCCAAAAGAAAAAGAAGGAGCAGCTTTTTCCTTCT
This sequence comes from Lachnospiraceae bacterium, assembly GCA_017518185.1. GTDB lineage: Bacteria > Bacillota > Clostridia > Lachnospirales > Lachnospiraceae > NK4A136. The sequence continues at coordinate 15,507 of JAFWWB010000068.1, read as the reverse complement.
GTCTCCGGGTTTCAGAAAATATGCCGTACCGAATACCGCACTTACAGCTCCTGTATATACCATAGGAACGGAATTATATACATATTGATATTGGCCCATGAACAAACCGCCGATAAAATCCCAGGGCTTTAATGCTATCCCTTCAAATACGGTGTTATCACGGCCAAGCTGTGAAAACAGTTCGATCCCTGCCGGAAGAAGGACAGCTGCCGGGATCAATGCCGCCAGCATAACAGTCAGGAAATAACGAATACATGACCCTGATATCTTTTTCAGATCTTTTCCGTGGAAGTATACAGAATAAGATATGAAAAAAATGAAGGATGCCACACCGGTAATATATGCACAGTAGAACTGTATGGTAAAGCTTGCAGCATAAACAAGGCACAGCTTTCTCCATCTGCCTTCTCTGATGTAATCTATCACAGAGCCTATGATAAGGGGGAAAAGCCATAGACTGTCAAAAAAAACTATACCGTAGTAAAAAACAGCAACAAACCCGCACAGGGCATAGGCTGCCGGCAGGACAACGGACTGCAGCCGCCCTTTAGATATATATTTTCGGATAAAGAAGGACATAAAACCGGCCGCAGCTAAAAGCTTAGCCAGGGTTAGAATAAAAGCAGCCCGATTGATATCCTCAAAGAGCAGGACGATCAGATTAAAAGGGCTAAGGCTGTAATAGGCATTTATTGCCGATACAGGCATGCCCATTCCAAGTTCAAAAGTATATCCTAACCCTTTCCCCTGAGACAGATTCCTGAGGAAAAGTTTTATATATGGTATATACTGGATAAGTGCATCTCCGGAGATGAATATCCTTCTTCCTCCGGGGAGCATCCCGCCAAAGGCCGCTGATACCACAAAGATCAATGCCGTCAATAACATGGCCATGCAAGCATTGACAGACGTATTCTTACTTTCATATTTTACAGCTGACATACAGTGATTATACCTTTCCGGCTTGATAATGGCAATGCATATATCAAAAAACCGCCCGGCTATGCCGGGCGGTCTGTTTGCTAAAGCTTTCTGTGATTACTCTACTACGATTGCAGGAGAACCACTCTTGGAACCTCTGGAGTCAGATCCGGGTACCCAAACGGAAACCTTGTTGTTGCCAACGATCTGAACCTGAATGTCAGTAGCACCGGTAGACTTAAGAAGCTCGGTTGCACTCGAAATGCTGGTGGTGTAGCCAAGGATCTCAAGAGCAGCGGAACCGATAGGATCGGTATCACCAGTACCAAAGTCGGAAACACTCTTTGCAGTCTGATAGCTAGAGAAGTTGGCATTATAAGCGGACTTATTCACAACCTCGGGATCCATCATAGCGGTAAGCATTGCGCTGTGTACGCTGTCTGCTGCCTGGGTATCTGCGGATACCTTGCTCTTCTCAATGTACTTGATCAGCTGAGGAGCCATAACGCCGACTAAGATAGCCATGATAGCGATAACTATGATCAGCTCGACCAGTGAGAAACCTTTGTTGTTCTTCATTTTGTTCTTTCCTCCTTGTTGGAATTTTTAGTTTTCTGGGGCTGTGCCCCCTGCTTTTGTTATACACATTATGCCACTATCTCCCCCTTGGCTCAACACTGTTTATGCTGATTTTTTTTGAATTCATGTAATGATCTTTCGAACCTCATCATTTTACTTCTACCGCCAGTAATAGCTGTAGTTTTCCGCATCGAAAATGCTGTCATGAAGCCCGAACCAGGGACTTTCCTCCGGAAGGAAGGTCGTCCCGTTATTGATCCTTGTGTCTGTTATCGTACCCAGGTGCACCTCTATTCCTTCACTTTTGGGACTCTGGTCAATGGACTTCCCCGTATAGGGATTCACCGGATGATCTATAAGCCCTTCCATCGCCAGTGCAGGCGTATCGGCATTTGTCATAAAGCTGAAATCCGTAACGATCTCAGTGCTGTCAAAGTCCTTTACCATAAGGAGCGGATTTATCGCTTCGATATCAAACCTGTTTTCACCGAATTCCAGTATCATATCCTCGAACTGATACAGATCCCATCCGTGGTCAGCCACAAGTATGATCCTCGTATTGTCATACACCCCCGCCTCCCTCATCCGGTCGAACCAGGCTCCCAGCGTTCTGAATGCCAGCATGTTCACATGATAATGACCTATACTGTAGATCTTACTGAAGGAACCGGTAAAATCACAGGTAAGCCCGTTAAACTCCATCCTGTCAGGCAGTTCCTCCAGCGGACTTCCGGAAACCGCTATCTCGTATTCCGGCAGTTTTAAAACCATAGGCTGATGTGTAACGCTTGAGCTCATCACGAAAAACGTATCCTCCTCGCTCTCCTCTATCTCCGTGATCTTTTCCAGACTCTTCAGGGCATTGTACTCATGTGCCATCCCGGGGTCTATATACTTTACCTGTCCCTCCGGATTCAGATAGGAGCCCTCATCATATATAAGATCCGCCAGTATCTTGGGTGCCCCCCTGTAAAGTGAAAAGAAGACAAAATTTCTCTTCATACACTCATAAGCATATCCTGCATATTCATCACTTTTTACATACCTGGACAGATTGATGCCGTTAACACCCTCAATATCATCATATATGGACATATCGCTTATGGCCTGATAGTTCACCAGCGGCATATCGGCAGCCGTGACCCTGAAGCCCGCCCCGGCAAAGACTGCGGGCATTACACGAAGGGATTCGTTATGCTTATCCACCAGTCTTTCTTCTTTTCTCTCATTGATCCTCGCCGGCGCATAATCATAGCCTCCGAAGAGGGCGGGAGCTCCGTAATTTGTGGTCCTGCCAAAAGAGGCCGTGTTCGGATACCAGGTAAAGCCGGAAAACTGCCTTATAAGTTCCGGGTCCTCATTGAACATAAAAGGGACGTATCTGCTCATGGCCCGGTCCAGCATTATGACCATCACGTTCTTTCCCTTTGTACTGAGAGGGATGACCCTCTCCTGGGCCTCCACCTTCACGCTGTATTCATCACCCTTTTGCAGCTCCGACCGTATGGTACTCATCCTGTAAAAGGAAATGACCGCAAGTGCCAGTGTCGCGGCAACCATAATGCTCCGTAAGGATTTCCGGAAACGGATGCTTAGCGCTATAAGCAGAGCAGCAACGGTAAATACGACAAAAAGGTTATATATCAGATCCTTCACGGCCAGCTCAGCCGGTGCGGTGATAAAGCTCAATACAGTGGTAAGCTTTCCTCCGGTATACCCGGAAATAAAGATATCCGCGGTCATCATCCCTGCAAGTGCCAGCAGGATATACTCATAAACAGCACGTTTTATCCTGCCGCCTATATACGAAACGGCCAATCCCCACAACTGGATCCCCAGGAAAATACAAAAGACGGATAAGATCACCGCAAACGGGCTGGTATCCCCCAATGCAAATGCAAATTCCGACGGGCCCAGAGAAATTACATCCGCAGGAACGTATACTCCCAGCAAAACAGTGATAAAGCTCCCCGCAGCTACTGTTCCAAGAAACTGTTCCTTATCCGGCCGCTCTATTACAGGCTTCCTTTCATCCTTCTTAACCGCCAGCGATACAATGCTGCGTCCCAGGGAAAAGAGATTGTTGATGGTCCAGTATATCACCAGCCCCGAAGGCGAACCGTAAAGCAGGAAAAAAAACAGTGCAGCCAGGATCCATACCTGAACCTTTTGGCCTGTGCTTTTCCCCCTTGTATAAATGATGCCCGATACTATATTGATCAGCGTCATCATTACAGGAAGAACATTGATCACTATCCCGTTACCGGCGTTTATCAGCCCGTCAGGCTGCGTCAGATCATGGATCCCGAATAACGATGCCTTTTCCAGGATCTCCAGGCCCGAAAAAAAACTGTAAGCTGCGATGAAAAAAGGAACCTGCAGCAGAAGCGGGACTACCGAGCTTAATGCCGACAGGGGACTGTACCCTGAGATCTTATAGTAATAATTCAGGATAAACATCCGTTCATCCCCTTTAAAGGTCCCCGAGATCATCTTCCTGTAATGCTCGAACCGCTCCTGATCCCTCTGATTCCGGTCGCTCAGAGCATCTGCACTGATATAAAGAGGAAGCAGGATGAGGTTTATGATGATGCTTACGATCACCAGGCTGAGACCCGGATCATGAAGCAGCTTATTGATCACGCAGAAAAAGATCTCAAGGACCAGCTCCAAAGGACGTATTATCACATTTTCAAGCATATTTTGACCAACCCTCCATCCTGTACGATATTCCTTAAAAGGATGCCTTTATCTGAGATTATTTCTTTTGCTGAATACCGGCTCGATCCATGATGATACTACTCAAAAGCCGTTCCGTCAAAAATGCTTCCTTTTTACTCTCCTGTTCTTTAAGACCGCACGTGAACGCATGAATATCAGAAGCAATAAAACCGATGCGCTGATGCCTCCCCCTATCCATCCTGTTATGACCCAGATATTACGATAAATAAACAGGAGCTCATGTTTCCCTTCCGTTAGCTCCGCCCCCAGAAGAGCTCCGTCAAGCAGTGGCACGGTATCCTTCCGCTGACCGTCCACATAAAGCTGCCAGCTCTCATTGTATGGAATTGTCGTAAACAGCAGCTTCCTGTCCGGTGAGACTTCAACCTCAGCCTCTATCCTGTCATCGCTGAAACTCTTAACTTCCATCCCTCCCGGAGCAAGGTCATCATATACAGCCCTGATCTCATCCGTATCCTCATATGCAAAATACAGTGCCTCGTAATCCAGGATCTCTCCCTGCTCAGACGAAAGCAGCAGATATAAGCGGTGATACCCGTCCTCCTCCTTTGCCATGGGGATCACATGTGGCATAGTGACACTGGATATCCTTCCCATGCCACCCATATCCGCATTTGAGAACAGAGCGGGAGGATCTGGATAATTCCCCCCAAGTCCCCATCTGGCCATGTATGCGTATATGATATCATGATCGTCAGGTCCCAGCACATATGCCGCCGAACCGTTTTCCTTTGTACGGATCAGTCTTATCCCGCCTTCCTGAGGAAACAATTCCAGGCCGTCAAGCTCCACTGCGTATCCACCTTCGAACATTTTATATACCCTGTGCTCATTTCCGCATATGGCGCTAACCAGGGAATTCTGCGCTTCAAATGGATCCGCTCCCGAAAGAGAAAAACCTTTTATCCCATCATCCGCCATATATCCCAGCGGCAGGACATTCTCATTCTTCCTGCAGAAGAATTCCCGGGCATGACTGCCTCCTGCGAATCCGCATTCTATATCATATTTCTGTGAGAAGAGCATCTGCGTGAGAGGCGTGGAGCCATAGTCATTTACAACCAGATTTGCTGCCGCATAACCCAGAGCTTTAAGCATCCTCCTGACATTCTCATTTTCCACCGAGCAGAACCAGCCCAGACCGTTAAAACCATACAGCATGGAAATGTTATCCGTTATCGAGTTAAGATATCTGACCCGGTAAAACTCATCCGTATCCTTTTTCTCGTTGTCTTCTATGAAAGCCATAGATCTTTCTGCCTGTTCAACGCTGATCTCATAGGCCGTTCTTTCCAGGATCTCGTCCTGTACGTGAGCCTGGTACCAGAGTTCATTCATGAACAGCTCAAAAGCCAGCAGAAGCCCCGCACAGACTATCATCCTGCCCGTCTTCTTTATCGAAGAGAATAAAAGGATATAGATGATGATAAAAGCAGTTATCACTGCCCCTCTGCCTGCAGATATGGGTCTTTCTCCCTTATCATCCGAAAAGACGTACAGAAGATATCCGGCAAAATACATTGCGGCCCATGCCGCACCTGTCAGCCATAGCTTTATCCGTGAGGACCACTGCTCTCGCATTTCCCGTAGTTCCCTTGCCGCTGCCAGGAGCAGACACAGACTGATCATCCACGAAAAACGAAAGGCATACCCGTTAGGCGCATCAAAAGCATGCATAAAAAGATACAGCGGTTCGATAAAGGAACAGGCCGTCAGAAAAAGAAGCGGGATACACGCCGTCAGCTTTTCCCTTCCACTGATCCCCGGATCGGTGAAAAACAGTACGGAAAGTATCAATACAGGTAAACCTGCGTACATCATGGGGATTGTATTGTATACCGTATCCGATACTCCGGGGAAAAAGCCCATCCAGAATTCCCATGGAGAGAGGCTGAAATCTTTCAGAACCGTAACATCAGCGGCACGTAAAGAAAAAAGCTCCATCATAGCAGGCAGCGTCAGCGGCAATGAAAGGCCTATAGCGATCAGTACACATATGAAGTAACGCCATATGACACGCTTCCGGGACACCGCATCTTTTCCGAACAGACACATAGCACAGGAAAAAAAGATCACTGCCGAAAAAACTCCGGTGATATAAGCGCAGTAAAAATGTATGATAAAGCTGTAGGCATACAGCAGGCAGAGTCCCACCCACTTTCCTGTCTTTAACAGCCTCACTATCAGCACGATGATCATTGGCAGGATATACAGCATATCCAGAAGCTCTAATGAAATATAAAAGGATGAAAAAAAGGAACAAAGCGCATACGCCATCGACAGGAATACAGCTTCTCCGGGATCGCACCCCATCACCTTCAGCAGCAGTACATACACAGAAACCGCAGCACAGAAGAGTTTGGAACATACGATCACAAAACCCGCAGTCTCAACATTGGGGATCAGGAGAAATAAAATATTAAAAGGACTCAGGGAATAGAAAGCATTGATGGCTACGGTGGGCATTCCCATACCATTCTCAAAACTGTAGACCAGGCTCTCCCCCGAAAACAGCCTTCTGAAAAAGGCCTTGGGAAAGATAGTGAACTGCTGAAGTCCGTCTCCGTACAGAAAACAATACTTCTGTCCCGGCATCATGCCGGAAGCTGCCGTAGCTGCTATAAATATGACAACAGGGATTATCCCGGCAAGTACCGCTCCCGCCGCCGCAGACTTTTTTATTTTATTCATCATCCTGCACGGCCTTTCCCATCTGCTTCTCCCCGTTCCTCTCCGCAGCTTCCGTTTTTCTGCATTTCTTCCTTAATGGGGTCCCCGGATCTTCCGATTATAACACCGTGAAGATCCCGTCTCAACTCTCTTTTTCTCATCAGGAACAATGTGATCAGACCGATAAGGCTGATGATGCTGCCGGAAAACAGCCATTTATTACTGTAAACAAACCTTAGCTCATGCTCTCCCGCTGTAAGCTCTGCCGCAAGGAAGGCCCCGTCCAGGACTGCCTCTGTTCCTGTCTCCTCTCCGTCCAGATAAACATGCCAGTTCTCATCATAGGGTATGGATGTAAACAAAAGTCTTTTGTCTTCTCCTGCCGTAACACGGGCAATGATCTCCGTATCCTTAAAAGACTTTATCTCCATCCCCCCAGGTAACAGAGCATTATAATATCCGATAAAGGCCTCCCCGTCAAAATATGCGAAAAATGCCTTTTTGCAGCTCTGTTCCTCTGGAGTATCCTCCGTTATATATACTGCCGCTTCATTCATTCCGCTCTCATCCTGTCCCATGGGAAGGATATGGGCAAAAGAAAGCAGCGAATCATAGGCGATCATCCCTGTGTCAGTGCTCTCGGATACCAGAAGTGCCGAATCCGGCCACAGTCCGCTTATCTCCGGTACAAAATAGGCATACGCCTGCCTGCCCTCCTCGTAAGGGATATTGAATACAGCTCTTGCCGCCCCCTCCTGAGAAGTACGTGTAAATCTGTAACCACCATCCTTAGGCCCGCACTCAAGTCCCTCCTCCCTGATGAGGGGCAGCTGATCGTAATGATCATACACAGCCTCTCCGCTGCTTCCGTTCATTAGAAAAAGCAGTCTGTTCTGGTTTTCAAAAGGATCGTCCGTTGCTTCGTAATGCCTGATATCCTCTGAAACCATAAAACCAAGAGGCAGCACATGATCATTACGGACGGCTGTAAAGGCATCGGTGCTTTCATACCTGGGATCCGTTCCGTGTATCATATACTTCTGCGCAAGCAGCATCCTGCTTACCGGTGTGGAACCGTAATCACATAGCACCCTTGCCGATGACGCATATCCCAGATCTTTTAATGCATTTCTATACGCAGGATGCTCAGCCGTATAAAAATATGATACTCCTTTATAATCAAAGAAAGCCGGATCATTGGAAAAAAGACTATTCTCGTAATACACTCTGTAAGGCTCATCACCATCGAGGGTATTTCCGGCTTCTCCCTGGGTTTTCCACATACGATAAAACCTGTTTTGTCTTAGCAGACCATTATCATCCGGAGTCTGCATCAGATAAATATTTATCGTACATTCCAGAAATACAATTATCTGAAAAAGCCATTTTTTTACACTTAAAGGATCAGGTATTCTGTCTGCTACCCACCAGGCAGATAAAAACGCGGCATTTACCATTAATCCTGTCAGGCTCATCCCGCTTTTGTTTTCTGTTTTGATCTCAAAAAAATACAAAACTACATATAGCAGCACAAAAAATACAGCCGTTAATACATTTGTACGCTTATTTGATCTGCAATCATTTTCATACGTCTCTGCCATTTTTAGCAAGATCATGAAACTGAATACATAAGAAAAACGGAAATAAAAAGTATCCGGCATATCAAACGCATGGATCATCAGATAGAACGGTGGAACAAAAAGGCATAAAATAAAAAACACCCAGAATAACCACCCGAGGCTTTTTACCATTTCTTTTCTGCTTATTTCCTTCCATATCATCCCCGGAATACATAGCAGGCTCAAGCATCCGCTGTATATCAAAGGAAGTCTTCCCGCGTATCCCTGGAACTGTCCGATAAAAAGATTTGAAATGATCCCCAAGGCATTAATCTTAAGATTGATAAAACCGGTCGAATCTTCCGCCCGGTTTGAAAGCATATATACCCCCGCCGGAAGGGTAACTACTGCACTTATCATAATAGCCACTATAACTGTAGCAAAATAGTGAAAAAGAAATACAACAGCCTTTTTCCCTCTGTACTCATAACGTCCCAAAAGCATGATCAGGAAGAAAATAAACGAAAAAATCCCCATCATATAGGCCCCATAATAAAAAATCATAAAAGAAATGGCATAAATAATAACCAGTTCAGAAAATCCTTCTCTTCTTAATCCTTTATGAATGCCGCAGCAAACCAGAGGCAACAGATAAACCATGTCCAGAAATACTACAAAGCAGGTAAAACCCGAAGAATACCCACATAGGGCATAAAACACCGCACAAACAACAGCTATAGTGTACGTACTGTTATGATACTTTACTGCAAGTCTGAAAAAACATGCTGCCGCCAGCATTAGTTTCATGGATACAACAAGAAAAGACGCAAGATCCGCATCCTCGATCAATCCATAGAGTATATGAAAGGGACTCAGACAATACAGGGCATAATCGGCCATCCCATCCATTCCTGCCCCAAGCGAGAAGGACCAGCTCATATCCCTTCCGTCCAGTATCCCCTTCCAGAAAAGCCGGTTGATGGGGGCATACTGCAGAAGGAGGTCTCCCGTCATGAATATGCGCTCTCCTCCCGGAAACATTCCCACAAGGAAAAAACCAAGAGAAAAGGCAGCTCCGGTAAGAACCGCTGCCGCTGCCATCCCTTTTATCAGCTTTAACTCTTCATTTTTCTTTTCCGGATCCATACAATCCCGCTTTGAATGCCCCCATCCTTATCAGACTTTTCAGAAAAACTTTCTCACTTCCCCATCTTCCCGAAATCCACCTCAAGCCCCTCGCACAGGCTCACCGGGACCCTGTCACTGAAGCTGTATTTCTCCACCAGGTATCCCTCCTCATTCTTCGATCTCATATCATACACCGTGATGCTCTCGTCCATCGGGTCCACGATCCAGTACAGCTTCACTCCGCTGTTCTTGTATACCACCAGCTTGTGGAGATAATCCATGGTCTTATTTGAAGGTGATGCCACCTCAATGACAAACTCCGGCGCACCTTCGCAGCCGCGCACCGAGAGCTTATCCCGGTCACACACTACCATCACATCCGGGACCACGAAGTTCTTTTTATTGATATACACTCCCGGAGCAGGGCAGAACACCTCGCAGCCCTTGCAGCTGTCGGGATTGGCATCTATGTGATCTGCAAGTAACCGGGCTATATTAAACGATATCCTCTGATGACTTACCGTAGGCTCTGCCATATCATAGAGCTTGCCGTCAATCAGCTCCACCCGCATTTCCTCCGGCATCCTGTCTATATCATCTGTTGTATACTCCCTGCTCCTGTCTGGTTTCGAGGTATCCATATCCATCCCTCGCTTCTCTTCATCCTATAACTCTTCTGCCCGAATTAGCTCTATAAAACCTTAGAGCCATTTCAGGTGTCACTGCAGGGCTGTCCTCATCGTAGACTATTGGCATGTCCTGTGCTTCATCCAATTGTCTTCTCTCTTCATCTGTAAACAATAATTCTTTTTTCTGCTCATCAGAAAGCTCACTATATCTTACCATAGTATGTTCCTCTGCCATTATATACCTCCTGTCATTCTACCACCGTCCGTCGCCTGCGGCAAGCACCTACTTTAGCTCATACACCCCTGCCCTGCAGATCACCCTGCCCTCGATCTCCAGCTTCATAAGCTCCGCCAGCAGCTCCTGTATCTTCATCTTCGGCATTCCTATACGCCCATATATCTCCTGTGCAGTGGCAGGCGAGTCATACAGCACCCTTCGCACTCCCCGCCTTATACTGCCTTCCCAGCCCTCATTATCTGCAGGCGCAGGCTTTCCTCCGGTTATCCTCGTGACATCCGGCAGTTTTCTCTGTCTCTCCGTATCCTTAAGGGCCAGCAGCAGTTCCTCCACGCAGTATGCCACACCTGCCCCCTGTGCTATGAGCCTGTTGGATCCGAAACTGAGTTTATCCTCTATCCTCCCCGGGACGGCATAGACCTCCCGTCCCTGCTCCAGAGCATAGTTTACGGTGATAAACGTCCCGCTCTTCTCCCTGGCCTCCACCACCAGCAGGATATCGCAAAAGGCGCTGATCAGTCTGTTTCTCAGCGGAAAGTGGAAAGCCAGAGCCTCCCTTCCCGGAGGATACTCACTGATGACCCCTCCTCTTTCCTGAAGCTTCTCATAGAGTCCGGCATTTGATCTCGGATATATCACATCCACGCCGCTGCCCAGCAGGGCGTAACTCCTGCCTCCTGCCTTTACGCAGGCTTCCTGGGCCATACCGTCAATACCCCTGGCCATTCCGCTGATTATGGATACCCCGGCCACAGCCAGTTCTCTTCCGAAATATTCTGCCATCCTTCTTCCGTAATCACTGCAGTTCCTTGCTCCTATCACTGCAACCCGCTTTTCCTCTTCGGCAGGCATCCTGCCCTTATAAAAGATCATATATGGTGCATCCGTACATTCCCTGAGCCTCTCCGGGTAAGCTTCTTCTTCGATGCATACCGCCTTTATGCCTCCCGCAGCCATCTTCCCTGCGGTTTCCGCAGGAAGTCCCCTTTTCTTCGCCGAAATGAGCTCAGCCTTTTCTTCCTCCGAAAGGAAATGACAGGCCCCGATAACCGCCTCGCTCATTTCCCATATCCCCTCAGCCCCGCCTTCAGTCTCACACAGCCTTCTCACCGCCCGGGGCATCATCTCCGCAAGCAGCGCGGTATGCAGACGTTTCAGAAACAGTTCATCGTACATATCCTCACCCCCAGTACCTGTCTTCCACGCTCCGGTAGCACAGAGCCTCGTTTATATCTTCTTTTCCCACATCTGACCTGCCGTCAAGGTCGGCTATGGTCCTTGCCACCTTGAGCAGCCTGTGATAGGATCTGAGGCTCAGATGAAGGCTTTCATACACGCTGTCCATATACTCCTGATCCTCCTTTGAGAGCCTTACAAAATCCTGCAGCTCATTCACTCCCATCTGGGCATTGAAGCTTATGCTGCAGGCTGCGAACCTCTCCTCCTGCACTTTCCTTGCCCTGAGCACCCTCTCCCTCATGGCAGCGCTTCCGTATTCACCATCTTTTTCCCCTGGCTTTCTCAGACGGTATTCCTTTATGGAAAGCCTTCCCATCTCCACACACAGGTCTATCCTGTCGAGCAGAGGACCCGAAAGCCTGCCCAGATACCGTCTCACCTGCTCCTGGCTGCAGCGGCAGCGCTGCGGATCCGGATAATTACCGCAGGGACATGGATTCAGCGCAGCCACCAGCATGAATTCCGCAGGGAATTCATAGCTTGCGGTGCTCCTTGCTATCAGCACCTTCTTATCTTCCATCGGCTGTCTGAGCACCTCAAGCGCCGCCGATGAAAAATGTACTGCCTCGTCCAGAAAGAGCACTCCCTTATGGGCCCGGCTTATAAGCCCCGGTCTCGGGCTTCTGCCTCCTCCTGCCAGAGCCTGCAGCATGGCCGAATGATGAGGCGCCACAAAGGGCCGTCTCCTTATCAGACCGCCTCCGTTCAAAAGTCCCGCCACTGAATATATCTTTGAAACCTCCAGTGCCTCTTCCTCGGTTATAGGAGGGAGTATGCCCGGAAGCCTCTTGGCTGCCATGGTCTTACCCCCTCCGGGAGGACCAATGAGTATCAGATTGTGAAAGCCGGCAGCGGCTATCTCCATAGCCCTTTTCATCCCTTCCTGACCGCAGATATCTCCGAAGTCCGGTTCAGGGCCGCTTTCCGCCGGCGGCAGCACGTTCTCTCCCCTGTTCAGGAACTCCTGTCTTTCAGCCCCCTTCATTCCTAGATAATCCATTGCCTCAACAAGACTTCCCACTCCGGCCAGTTCCATTCCGCCCACCACCCTGCCTTCGGCAAGATTTGCCATGGGAAGGATACATTCCCTGATACCCAGTTCCCTGGCTTTCAGCACCATGGGAAGGCAGCCCCGGATGCTCTTCACCTCGCCGTCAAGTCCCAGTTCTCCGGCTATGAACACATTCTCCAGCCTTCCCTGTTCTATCTCTCCGAGAGCGCAGAGCATCGCCAGTGCGATGGGGAGATCGTACTGGTTGCCTTCCTTGTGCAGGGAAGCCGGGGCCAGATTGATGGTGATCCTCTGTGGCGGCAGGGCGATGCCTGCATTCTTCAGAGCAACTCTCACTCTCATCTGCGCCTCCCTTACTTCCTGGGACAGACTGCCTGACATATCCAGCTGCGGAAGTCCGTTGGAGATATCCACTTCCACTGTCACCAGATCGCATTCCAGGCCGCAAAGGGCCCCCGTACAAACACTTATGACCATACCTGCTCCTTTCCGTGCCCTAAGGCACACAAAAAACAAAGCCAGTATTCCGTATGGTCCGTCAGCATAGGGAATATCCGCATATCGCGGGCGGCTGTGAACACCGCCATCGGGGAAACCGATGAAAGAAATATACTACAGGCCTGAAGAAAAATCAAGCCAAAAAAATCACCCCGGAAGCCGAAGTCTCCGGGGTGCTCATCATCCTGAAAAATATCTGCTTATCTGAGCTTCTGAGCCATACCATCGGGATCCACGGCGAACTGCACTGCCATATCCCTGGTGATCTTGCCTTCCTGGAAAAGCTGGGTGATGGATGCGTCCATGGAGATCATACCCATCTTAGCGTTGGTCTGCATAACAGAGAGCAGCTGGTGGGACTTACCCTCACGGATAAGTGCACGCACTGCGGAGTTTGCTATCATGACCTCGAAAGCTGCGCATCTGCCGCTGCCGTCCGCAAGAGGGATCAGCTGCTGGGAGATAACGGCCTCGAGCACGTTCGCCAGCTGTACACGGATCTGCTGCTGCTGGTGAGGCGGGAAAACGTCGATGATACGGTCGACGGTGGAAGCCGCGCCTATGGTATGCAGGGTGGAGAGCACGAGGTGTCCGGTCTCGGCTGCGGTAACAGCAACTGAAATGGTCTCGAAGTCTCGCATCTCTCCGACGAGGATAACATCGGGATCCTCACGGAGTGCAGCCCTCAGGGCGTTTGCATAGGTCATCGAGTCAAAGCCTATCTCTCTCTGGTTGACCATCGAGGTCTTATGCAGATGCAGGTACTCGATAGGATCCTCCAGTGTGATTATATGTGCATCCCTGTGCTCATTTACCATGTTTATGATGGATGCCAGGGAAGTCGACTTACCGGAACCGGTGGGACCGGTCACCAGAATAAGTCCTCTCTTTCTCTGATACAGTTCAACGAATGCTTCGGGAAGTCCCAGCTGCTCGGGATTGGGAACCTGAGTATTCACGGTTCGGAGGGCCATGGCCACGGATCCTCTCTGGCGGAAAGCGTTAACTCGGTAACGTCCGATGGGATCCACAGCAAATGACATATCGAGCTCACCCTTGCTGTTGAATATCTCCCGCTGGTGGTCAGTAGTGATGGAGAGCATTATCTCCAGAGTATCGTCGGCAGTAAGCACCGGGAACTGCTCCATACGCACCAGATGACCGTTCACACGCATCATGGGCGGAAGGTTCACCGTAAGATGAATATCGGAAGCTTTTGCCTGCTGTGCCACCATAAGCACGTCGTTAATTCTAATCCCCATTCCTCTACCCTCTTTCTTTTATGTATTTCCCCATAGCACCGCTGTCGCAGTGCTCAACAGGGGTATTATATCAGATGTTGTGCTATTATGTAAAGTAAAATTTAAGTTTCCCACTATCTCCAGAACTCAACAGCATTTTCCAGGGCTATACGCCAGTCGGTGTTGACCACCATAAGTTCGTTAAGTCCCTGTTCCCCATAGGTCAGTGCAGCCATCAGTATCACCGATGCCGTACCTGCCGCCAGTCCCAGCCGCATAAGCCTGACAGCATTTTCCTTTTTTCCTGAGGATATCCCCAGTGTCCCCGTAACAGCTGCTGCCGCCGCGAAGATCATCATGTCCATGCGGTACCTGCTCATGAGCCCGCCCTTGAGGGCATCGGCCATGCATATCAGGACTGCTGCCGCAAAAAAGGCCCCACCGGTATAAATGCTCTCCTTCTTTTTGTTCTCATCCTTTACTAAGAGCAGAAGCGTCATGACCGCCAATGCGGGGAACAGGCAATAAATGCCTCCCATAGAGATATGGTTCGCCAGAAGTCCCGGATTGCTCCACTCCAGCTGCCGTTCGGAAATATAGGGCCATATATCAGTTGTGGTCCAGGGCCTGAAAAGATAATAATACAGCCCCGGCAGGAAACGTTCCGGATAGAAGGTACTGTCCGTCACATAAGCATAGGTAAGGTTATAGGATGATCCGAATTCCGTCACTGAGCCGAAACGGAGCATATTATAAAGCATAAGCCCTGCAGCCACCGGAATATACGGCAGCGAAAAACAGAGCAGAGCCTTTATATCCGTTCTTCTTTTGCCCTCTGTTGCCGGAAACACTATATCAAACAGCACCGGCAGCGCACATATCCCCCCAAGTATCAGCTGGGGTCTGCAGCCTGCCACAAGGGCCATCATCACCGAAGAGAGAACGATAAAGCCGTACTTTTTCCCGGTCTCTTTCCCTGCCCGCAGATATCCGCACATCGCAAAAAGCCACAGCACTATACCTGAGGCCATGGGAACATAGTAATTGCTCG
>JAFWWB010000067.1 GCA_017518185.1 Lachnospiraceae bacterium | reverse complement strand
GGAAGCTCTTGTCGCCGGTCGTACCGGTTTGAAAACTGTTTGCCTGTGATGTATAATGCAAAATGGGTGGGAAGATGCATCGAACGAAAAAGAGGTAAGGCATGGGGATATATCTGAATCCGAAGAATGATAATTTTGCGGGAACGCTGAAAGCAGACATCTATGTTGATAAAACGATGATGCTTAAGGTGCTGAATTCTTTTATTGATAAGGAGAATAAGTTCGTCTGTGTATCCAGACCCCGTCGCTTTGGAAAGACCATAGCCCAGAACATGATGACGGCCTATTATTCCAAGGGCTGTGATTCATCCGCTCTGTTCGAAAAGCTTAAAATATCGAAATCCGAAGGATATGCGGAAAAGCTGAACAAATACAACGTCATCAATATCGACCTGAACAGTGAATACCAGAATACAATGAAAAAGGAGCAGATGCTCACAAGGCTCACCACTGAGATCCGTGAAGAGATGAAGGAACAGTTTCGGGGTATAGACTTGAAAGAAGATGATTCGCTTGCACAGTGCCTTCTCCGCGTATATTCAAAAACAGGGGAAACCTTTATCATCATTATCGATGAGTACGATGTTCTTGTGCGGGAGCAGGTTCCTCAGGCATTGTTCGATGAATATCTGAGCTTTCTTAACGGCCTGTTTAAGAGCGCGACCGTACGTCCGGCTATCTCACTTGCGTATCTCACGGGAATACTTCCCGTTGTGAGGGACAAGATACAGAGTAAACTGAATAATTTTCGCGAGTATACCATTCTTGATGCGGGAGAGCTGGCGCCTTTTGTGGGCTTTCTGCCGGAAGAGGTGGAGGCGCTCTGCAAAGAATGGAATATGGATTTCGAAGAGTGCCGGCGCTGGTACGACGGGTACACGCAGCGAGGGTATGAGATATACAATCCTGAGTCTGTGGTACGGAGTATGATGGATCATAAATACTCAAATTACTGGGGGAAGACCTCTTCATACCGTGTTATAAACGACCGTGTGGAAGCCAATTTCAAGGGGACCAAGGATGCCGTGATACGGATGCTGGCCGGTGAGAATGTGCCTGTCAATGTACTGCAGTATCTAAACACTATGGACAGCTTTGCGACTCTGGACGACGCCCTGACATACCTTATTCATATAGGCTATCTTGCTTATGACGAAGAGGACGAGAGCTGCAGGATTCCGAATCTGGAGATAAGCAGGGAATGGGCCATGGCCATAGCGACCATGAGCGATTATGAGGCTACGGACAATATAATCAAGGCTTCCAAAGAGCTGCTCTCCGAAACCTTGAAAAAGAACGAAGCAGCTGTTGCAGCGGCCCTTGATGAGAGTCATATACATGTAACAAGTAATCGCAGTTACAATAACGAGGATGCACTTGCATCTGCCATCTATCTGGCATATATATATGCACTGAATAAGTATTATATATTTAAAGAAGTTACTGCGGGCAAGGGCTTCGCAGATGTACTCTTTGTCCCCTTCAAACAGGATGTTCCTGCCATGGTGATAGAACTCAAGCACAATAAGTGTGCGGAGAGCGCCATCGACCAGATCCGCAACAAACAGTACTTCGAGCCCCTCAGTGAATACAAAGGCGGTCTGCTCTTCGTGGGCGTGAACTACGACGAAAAGGAAAAGACCCACGAGTGCCGGATAGAGGAGTTTACGGTGTAAGATTAATGCCATCCCGAGAGATAACGAAAAGTCCGCATGATCCATGCCATCCGGAGTGGGAGGTGCGCGGCACCCGCAGGAACCGTGTCATCCCGAGCGGAGGGTGCGCAGCACCCGCAGGAACCGTGTCATCCCGAGCGGAGGGTGTGCAGCACCCGCAGGAACCGTGTCATCCCGAGCGGAGGGTGTGCAGCACCCGCAGTCGAGGGATCTTATCCCGTAGAAATCCCCCGTACGTGCCAAGAGTCCATATTGTCTTGCCGTCGGGCGGGCACGGGTGTATAATTCAGAAGAAAGGAGACGATGGCTTATGGTCAGCAGCGAGAATCAGGATAATCCTTTCAGGCCTAAAACAGAAGAGGAGCTTCTGGAAAAAATAGATCGCGGAGTAAAGCAGGCAGATGAAGGGATGCTTCAGGATGCGGATGAAGCTGTTGATGAGATCATCAGAGATCTGGACCTGTAAGGGAATAGCGACACGAGACCATTTAAAGTAAAAGTGATAATAGAAAAAATATGTTGACAGGTCAGATGACAAAGAGGACAATTTTTAATCAGCAGGCAGC